>NZ_SLVD01000003.1:0-523481 GCF_004345345.1 Rathayibacter sp. PhB179
GAGCGGCGCTTCCAGAGCAGGAAGAAGGTCTCCTGCACGACGTCCTCCGCCTGGTCGGCTTGGACGAGGAAGCTCCCCGCGGCCCGGTGGACCGCGCGGCCGTGCATCCGGAAGAGAGCATCCAGCGCCGAGGGGTCGCCGCTGCGAAGACGATCCACCAGCGTCAGCTCAGCAGCACCGACCACCGACATCACCCCCCTCAGTAGTGAATGCCCCCAGAGCACGGTTTCGTCTCAGACTTCAGGGAGCGATTGCAGACGACTCGGCGATACGTCCGGGCTCCTCCCCTGAGGGGAGGCCCGGTCGCCCACGGGCGGCGTTGCATTCGCTGAGCGGGCGTGTTCGACTGAACCGACATCAACGATCGGAGATCACGATGTCCGAAGCACTGCTCATCATGGCCTTCGGCCTCGTCATCGCGGTCGGCTTCACTCTGGGACTCCTCCGACGCTTCCGAGAAGCCGTGGCTCCCGCCGGCGCCGCAGCCAGTGTCCTCCGCGACGTGTATGCGGGCCGTGGAACCCAGGAGCGCTCAGCAGACGAGTTCGCTGGCGACCCGAGCACGTCCATCACTCTCGACGGCCCCGACCCCCTCCGCACCTTCGGCCTGGACCCGGCGTCGCGCATCGAGCACCAGTAGAGGCGCAACGGTGGGAGCTGCCTTCAGGACATGGCTGCGCGAGAACGAATCGACCTGCTGACCACGACCGGAGCGGTTCTCGCTCCCCTCGGAGTGATCGTGGCCGTCGTGTTCCTCTTCCAGCCGTGGCGCACCTGCGCCGACGACGACGTGGCCGCGGCCTGCGCGATGCACCCCGCGGACGCGACGGTGATGGCACTCGGAGCCGTCGCGGCGATCGTCGGAGTGCTGCTCCTCTGGATCGGCGCTCACCGCGGGCACCGGTGAGCCGATGATCGATGATCAGGCGAGACGGCCGATGCGCTCGTTCCGGCTCGAACCGATAAGCGACAACGGTCGCACCGCAGTCACGGCAGGGTGAAGACACGAACGTCCGCTCGCGCTGACGCTCACCACTCACAGACCGTCCCGGCCGAGCGACCCCTGCAGGAGACGATGCCCGCTCGAGCGGGACACGTTCTCGACTGATTCCCTCTTCGTGTCGTCAGTTCGGGGTCCTGCTGGACATGTACAGAGTGAAGGCCAGTCGAGCACCCAGGAGCAGATCATGACGACCGAACCTCACGACGCCGCCAGCGATCGGGCGATGAAGGCGCTCCTCGACGAATCGGTGCCACCGACTCCACTGGCGGATGCAGTCCCCGACGACGCCCTTCGAGAGATGGTCCGCGGGGCGGAGCGGGAGACACGACGCGGCCGGCGGCCAGTCACGCCTCGTGCCGCCGTGATCGGCACCGTCGTCGCTCTCACGCTGGGCGGCGCGGGTGCGGCCGCGGCGACGACGCTCTCCGGGTGGGAGCCGTGGGTGACGAATCCGGACTCCGTCGTCCACTTCACGCTGCCCAGCGGAAGAGAATGCGAGTTCCGCAGCGTCGCCAGGGAAGGCGACCCGGAGGACGTCAAGGAGGCGCAGGACGTGCTTCGCACCACCGATGTGCTCGCCCTCGCGGACATCGACGGCGAGCTGGCCCGGATCGTCGCTCGGGACGTGACCGTCCGCGGCGACGACGGCGACACCGTGGTGCCCGCGACCGAGTTGTACTCGGGAGACGAGCTGTACCGCCAAGCGGTGGTGGGCGCGATCATCAACGTCGTCTGGGACGAGCTCGAAGACCGAGGAGTGGTCGATCCCGTCACCGGATCAGATCTCTCCTTCGGAAGCCAAGACGACTGCGCAAAATTCACCCAGGCGAACCTCACCCAGTGAGCCGCCGCGACACGCAAGCCGATCGCATCGTGGCCATCCTCGACGCCACAGCCCGTGACCTTCTGAACTACCTCGAACGCCGAGTCGGCACCGATGACGCTGCCGATGCGCTCTCCGAGACGATGACGATCGCGTGGCGCCGGTCGTCGTCCATGCCCTTGCCGGACGAGGACGCCCGCCTGTGGCTGTTCGGGGTAGCGCGGAACGTCGCGCTGAACACCAGTAGGACGCGCAGGCGCCAAGACCTCCTCGCCGAGAAGCTTCGCGGCATCGTCGACCCCATCGGCGTGATCGGAGAACCTTCCGACGTCGTCCTCGACGTTCGAGCAGCGCTGAGCAAACTCACTCCGGAGCTGGCAGAGGTCGTGCGACTCGTGCACTGGGAGGGCTTCTCTCTCAGCGAGGCGGCCCAGATCCTCTCCGTCCCACCGTCCACGGCACGCAGTCGATACCAGAAGGCGAAGCGCGAACTCGGTGACCTGCTGTCCCCGCTGCCCTCGGAACAGGCACTCGGATCTGGAGAGATACGCCGGGTGTGACGCGTGAGGCGATTGCCTTTCGGGACAGACGACGCATCGTCGACGTTCCCCGGACATGCAGGGGTCTGGTCGCGTTGGAACTGCTCAGCGCGTAGCAGCACCGGCGCGAGCGTGCTTTGCTCAGCCGAACGGAGCGCGCCGCTCCACCCGCCGGGAGTCCACATGCCTCGCACCATCTCACTGCTCTTCCAGAGACAGACGGGATCATTGCGCACCCGGCGTTTCGCGAAGGCAGAATCGAGTTGTGTCCACTCACCGAAGCCATGGTCTCTCGAAGGTCCTGCGCATCACCGCACTGACGGTGGCAGCCGGAGCGAGCCTGTGGCTCCTCGGGGACTACGCGGGCAGGTGGCCGGACCGGGTGCCCTCCGCCGGCGCACCGACCGCCGCACCGACTTTCTCCCCCGCGGGCGCGGTGTACCGATACGGCTACTGGGGTGGACTGAAGAATCCGACCTCGAGCCGGCCGATTCAGTGGCTGGAGGACGGGAGCACCTTCACGATGACCACGGGCGGGAGCGGTCAGTGCCTGAACGAACCCGTCGCTCTCGAGGTCGTCGCGCCCGACCACCTACGGATCGAGTCGAAGCTGCAGGAGGACCCGCAGGAGGAGGGGTGCTCGGAGAGCTACGTACTCGCCAGCTATGTCCTCGATACACCCGCCGGACTCGACCCGACCCACATCGTGAAAGTAGAGCGAACTCAGGCGGGCCGAGCCGGGAGCTCGAGTGTCTACGTCGCCCCTCTGCCCTGACCCCAGCCTTCGCGTCCGTCAGACCATCCCCTTTCGGGACGGTCGGCCTGCGCTGTTACGGCTTGCTCGCCGAGCCTCAATCACGGCGTCAGTCGAAGATGTCCGGCAAGTTACCGGTGTCGCCCCACCGGCCGATGAGAGCACCTGTCTTCGCATCGATGACGAAAATCATCCAGTCGAGGGGAACCGCGATGGCGCCGAAGCTGTTGCGGATCTCGCCGGTGACACCGACGAGCCAGAGATCGTCGGCGGAGGGGCTGTCCGACGGCGGAGAGAAGCCAGCGAGCAGTCCTTCGCTGCCATACGCCTCCTCCGAGGTGGTCCTGACGGCATCGGTGCTCGTGGCGACTTCGATGGACGCTTCGTCCTGGAGGGCGAGGGCGATCGCGGCATCAGCCGACTCCACCGGCGCCCTTTCGGCACCGGGAGCACCGGGCTCGAGCGACGGCGTTTCGGTTGGTGCGGATGCTTCCCCGCTGTGCAGCGTGCCAGGAGCGATCGTCGCCACGACTTCGCTCGGAAGGGTGACCGTGCTGGGCGTCGCACTGGGCACTGCCGGGGGTGCGGCCAGTGCGATACCCGCGCCGGTGACGGTCGCTCCAAGAAGCACCAACGAGGCCAGAACGAGGACTGCCTGCTTGCGTTGCATGGTTGATCCGATCGTCATCAGGGCATCGCCGGCCCGGGCTCACAGGACACTGCGGACTCGACGCTCTGGCATCCACCCGACAGCGCTCCTCAGTATCGACCCCGGCATCTCGGTAGACCATCCCCATACGGGACGACCCGGGCCTAGTTCAAGCGCCGCGAAGCATCGATCGAACGGCCTCGATCGTGAACCCCATCGTGACGGCGAGCTCGTGCTCGTTGGCACCGAGAAGAGCAGCGGAGCATGCAGCGGAGACGACTCTCTCCCTCCCCCCGGATCCCGAGGGCCGACTCCGAAGAAGTGCACTCTCCTCCGACGCGCGCACGAGAGCTGCCTCCGCTTCGCTGCACAGAAGGCTCGGCGGCTCGTTGAAATCGATTCGCCACCCTCGAGCGGACGGCTCAGTGGGTTCATCCATGTCCCGAAGCTACCCAACGTCGACGTCGAGCACCCGTCGCCCCTCCACTCGCGTTCAGCGCCCCCAACATGCTGTGGGCCCCCTGCTCACGTGGGCAGGTCAGAGGAGAGATCGAGGCCCTCTGAGGTGGCCCCACCCGAACGAGCTCTCCGCAACAGGCGTGTGAAGGAGCACCAGGCGGACCAGAGCACCCGGAGTCAGGACCGGAGCCGCCGCGGAGGGGTGCGGCGGACCGACTTCGAGTCGCTTGCGCGGACGTGTTCGCGGCTCCTCCGTTCGAGGCCTCGAGAAGGGCGTATGGTCCGGCCATGACCGCACTCATCAGCACGGCGCCGACGACCGGATCCCCGATGACACGCCTCCCGGTGGCACCTCGACCGCGCACCGCCGTGCCGGTCGTCCCCGCGGACGATCTGCGGGAGGAGGCGGCTCGCCACACGCGGTTCTGGGCCTCGTACGACGCCGCACCCGGGTCGGTCACCGCCTGGGCCGACGCCGCTCTGTCGACGTGGCGGCGCCCCACCCCGGCCCCCCGGTCGCCCGCCCGCGAGGGTCTCGACCAGTGGGACGAGGAGGGCGGGTACGACCCCGCCTGACCCCCGATGCCACCGACACGCGCCGCCCTCGACTCGCGCGGCGCGCGTCGGTGACGCCTCGACACCACCGCCGGGGGCGCGGTGGTCGAGTGCTGTCGATCTCCGCGGTCCGGGCGCCCCGCTCGGACCGAGCGGAACTCCCGGCGGTCACTCCCCGCTGGTCTGAACGCTCGCCACGCCGTCGCAGGTCGCCGTCATCGCCGCGACGACCGCGGGGTCGTCCTGCGCGAGGTCGTCGCCGCCGCTCGTGACGGCGCCGTTGGTCGCGGTGCGCCCGTCGGCCGAGAGCTCCACCTGCGTCGAGGTGATGCTGTAGCGCCCATCGGCGTCCCGCGCGGCGAGGACGCCGGAGATCGAGTGGTAGCCGTCGGCGTCGGCCGTGCCGCAGGTGACGCCCGTGCCGGCGTCGCCGAACCCGGCGAGCACGAATCGGTACGGCTCCCCGTCGACGCCGACCGGCGTCACGAACGCGCAGTCGGTGAAGGCGAAGAGCGCGGCGGTCCTGCCGTCGCTGAGGACGGTGGCCGCGAGGGTCGGGCTCACCGCGACCGTCCAGCCGCTGTGGGTCGCCGGGCCCGCCAGCGTGTCCTGCTGCAGGAAGGTCGCGCCCGAGGCGGTGCGGATGCCGTAGTCGAAGCCGCCGTCCTCGTCGTAGAACGCCTGGTCCGCCCGGCCGTCGCCGTCGACGTCGCCGATCTCCGCCGTCGTGACGCCGGCCGGGACGGGGGTGTCGTTCGGGTTGCAGCCGGCCGAGGACGCGGGCGGTGCGGACGACGGTGCGGACGCGGAAGGGCTCGCCGGTGCGGCCGTCGCGCTGGACGCAGCCGTCGACGTGGACGCCGAGGGCGCCATCGACGCCTGCGTCTCCTGAGCCGTGCCCGTCGAGCAGCCCGTCACGCCGGCGAGTCCGCCGATCACCGCGACGGAGAGCACGAGCAGACGGGGCATGAACGGACGGGTCTTCCTGCTTGCCGAACGAACCATGATGACCTCCTCCATCACGATAGGACTGCCGGGCCGCTGGCGCCTCCCCGGGTTGTGCCTCACGGTCTCCCGGCGCCGGCTCAGCGCCCCGGCAGGGTGTCGAGCGCCCGGGACCGGGCGGCGAGGAGCTCGGCGTAGGTGCCGTCCCGCTCGGCCCAGCGCAGTCGCTGCGCGGCCCGGACGACGATCTCGTCCGGGGTCGGCTCCTGCGTCAGCAGCTCGAGGACCTCGTCGAGGTAGGCGTCGAGGGGCAGGGCCGCCGGGTTGACCGCCTCCTGACCCGCGGTCGCGACGGCCGGCGGGACGAGCTCGGTCACCCGGACGCCCGTGCCGGCGAGCTGCGCCCGCAGCGACTCGGTGTACGCGTGGACGCCCGCCTTCGACGCGCCGTAGCTGGGCATCAGCGGGAACGGCAGGAAGGCGATCCCCGAGGACACCGTGACGATGTCGCCGCCGCCCCGGCCGAGGAGGTGCGGGGTGAAGGCGTCGACGGCGCGGATCGTGCCGAGCAGGTTGACGGCGACGGTCCGCTCCGCGGTGGCGAAGTGGGCGGGGTCGCGGAGGTCCTCCTGGAGCAGGACCCCGGACATGGTGACGACCGTGTCGAGGCCGGGATGCGCCGCCAGCACCTCGTCCCTGGCGCGGGTCACGGAGTCGGTGTCGGTGACGTCGATCCGGACGGTCCCGAGGTCCTCGACCCGGTCGGTGTCGCGTCCGCCGACGACGACGGTGCTGCCGGCGGCGGCGAACCGGCGGGCGAGGCCGAGGCCGATGCCCGAGGTGCCGCCGATGACGAGGACGGTGCGGTCGGTGATGTCCATGGTGTCTCCTCCTGGGGGAACGGGTCCGCGGTGAACGGCTCGGCTCGATGGTCGCCGCCGGCGCCGGGGGCAGCCAGGTCCCGGCGGATCCGGGGAGTGGCAGGGCCTCTCTCCGCGCGCGACGGGGTGGGTATCGTCGGCCCCATGGATGTCGACGCACCGGCGAACGCGCTCGGCGAGTACCTGCAGGCCCGGCGCGCGCTCGTCGCTCCCGAGCGGGTGGGCCTGCCGTCGGGGACGCGGCGGCGGGTGCCGGGCCTTCGCCGGGAGGAGGTCGCCCTCCTCGCCGGCATCAGCGCCGACTACTACGTCCGCCTCGAGCGCGGCCGCGACGACAACCCCTCCGCGCAGGTGCTCGAGGCCATCGCCCGCGTCCTGCAGCTGGACGACGTCGAGACCGCCTGGCTGCACGACCTCGCCGCGCCGAAGCCCCGCGTGCGGCGGCGCGCGCGGCCGGCGGAGCAGGTCCCCGCGCGGCTGCACCACCTCCTCGCCGCACTCGAGGTCCCCGCGTTCGTCGAGGGCCGCTACTTCGACGTCCTCGCCTCGAACCGGGCGGCCGTGTCGCTCTCACCGCGACTCGCTCCCGGCCACAACCGCCTGCGGTCGCTGCTGCTCGATCCGGAGGAGCGCCTCTTCCACCGCGACTGGGAGACAGCGGTCGAGTCGTTCGTCGGCGTCGCCCGGCAGACCCTCGGCCAGGACGCGAGCGACCCCCGCGCGGTCGAGCTCGTCGGCGAGCTGTCCCTCGCCAGCGCCCGCTTCCGCACCCTCTGGGCCCGGCACGACGTCCGCCCGCTCCGCGGCGGCACCGCGACGATCGACCACCCCCGCGTCGGTCCCCTCGACCTGCACCGCGAGAAGCTGCCGGTCGACGGGCTCGTCCTGGTCATCTACTACCCCGACGAGCAGGGCGACAGCGCGGACCGCCTCCGCCTGCTCGCGGCCTGGGACGGCAGCACATCCGAGTCCGCCCTCGGGGCGCGCGACTGACGGTCCCCGGGACGATGTCAGAGCCGCGGCGCCCGCGGGGACGATGCCGGAGTCACGGTCCTCGGCGGACGGTCCCCCTCGGGTTCCGGGTCGTCGGTGAGGCGCAGCCCGCCCGGGGCGTAGGAGTCCGCGATCCAGCGCCGCACCCAGGCCTGGTTGAGGACGACGCGATCGGCACTGGCGTACCGGAAACGGAGCGCGCTGGCGGGATGCAGCCAGATCGAGGTGCGACCGCTGCCCACGGCCGGCAGGTCCTTCCAGGAGAGGTAGAAGCTCTCGCCCCGGCCGAGCTTGGTGCCGATGACGACCTGGAGGTGACCGAGGAGGCGGTCCTCGAAGTCCACGTCGAGCCGCGAGTCGTAGACGAGTCGTCCCATGGGGATCCTGACGTCGGGTGCATCCGGAATGGATGCCGTGGCCACGCGAAAGGGGTCCGGATGGGGTCGGAACGGAGGCTACGCCCGAACGGGCCGGAATCCTCACGCTTCGTCGATATCGGTGCGACATCCCGCTCCTGGCTCCCCCGAGCGCTTCCCAGAGCGACTCGGGAGGTCTAGGTTGCAGACACACGGGGTTCCGGATCCGAATCGGAGGCCGTGAGGAGAGGGCTCACTGTCCTGGCGGCGCCGCCTCTGCGCGGGTTCCCGTCGGCTGCGCGCACTCCGGCGTGACCGACGGGCGCCGCAGTGCGGAGCCGGCCCGACCTGCGCGGCCGCCCGGAGCGCCTCGCTCCGCAGGACGAGCGGCGGTCGGCTACCTCCTGCTCGCCGGTCCGGCAACCCCGTCGCCGCTCGGGCGTCGGATCGCCGACCATGGAACGGTGCAGCAGCTGAGCAACTCCCTCCGGAGCTCCTTCCCGGCCGGCGGCGGAGACCGCCGTGACTGAGCCGGGCCCCTTCCTGTCCTGGGTCGGCGCGCTCGAGGAGGTGGGCGACGACGACGTGCCGGTCCTGCAGGCGGTCGGCTTCCTCAGCGTGAGCCTGCGCCTGAGCGCGGACGCGGCGTTCGCCGCTCTGCGCGACGAGGCCCGAGCGCTGACCCTCGACCTGCGGGAGGTCGCTTCCGAGGTGATCACCTTCCGCCGGACCATCCCTGCACCCGAATGAGGGGTCGGCCCCCGGCACTTCTGTCCGCAAGCGGACATGTCCGCTAGAGGATCTTGCCGCGGGCACTCCCCCACTGCGACACTCGCCCCGATGAGCACACACGGCGTCCGCGACCCCCGCCCCTCCGACGTCGCGAGGCGCACCGTGCTCGGGGCGGCCTGGTCGACCCCGGTCGTCGCGGTCGCGACGGCCGCGCCGATGGCCGCGGCGAGCACAGCCGGGCTCACGGCCCGCCTGTCCTGGGACGGCCCGAGGGGCGTCCAGACGGAGTCGTCCCTCCTGTTCCTCACCCTGGAGTCGCCCCCGCGCGGCACTCCGGTCGTCCGCGGGACCGGCACTCTCACCCTGACCGTCCTCGAGCAGTACGCCTTCTCCCCGGCGAAGTCGGTCGTCGCGCCGGCGGGGTGGACGGTGATCAACGACAACGGCCGGACGATCACGATCCTCGCCCCCGACGGCGTGAGCGCGGGGACCAAGGGCTTCAACGTCGAGTGGGGTGAGCTGTCCGGCAACTGGACCACCACGGCCACCTGGACCGAGAGCGAGGTCACCGGCTCCGTCTCGTCGACCATCGAGGTCGGGCCGCGGGGCTTCCCCGTGCTCGAGTGGCTGACGAACCCCGCCGTCTTCGGCGGGACGTCGACGCTCCGGCTGCTGGTGCCCGCCGACTGCTACGCCATCGGCTACCCCGGGCTCCTGCTGATCCCCGCCGAGTTCTTCGACGCGTCGACGATCGCCCTGCCCGCGGGCTGGACCGTCGTCGACGAGGACAGCGCCGCGTTCGCGTACCTCACCGGTCCGACCGTCGCCGGTGCGGCCGACTTCGCCTTCACGTTCGGCCCGGGCTCGACCACGACCAGCCCGGTCGTGCAGTGGATCTCCCCGATGGCACCGGGGACGACGCCGATCCAGCCCCGCCCGCCCCTCCGGCTCACGCCCGCCTGACGCGGCGCCGCCGGCGTGCGGCTGCCGGCCGGTCTCGATACGCGCCTGCGGCGCTACTCGACCAGCATGCAGAGGGCTCCGCCTCCGCCTGCTGCGGTGCACCGCTCCGCCGGCTAGGCCGGGTTCGACTTCAGCAGCCGGGTCACCGAGATCATCGCGCCACCCACCACTGCGGGGATCCCGCCGCCGGGGTGCACCGATGCTCCGACCCGCCACAGCCACGGCCGCAGGCGGTCCTGGTAGGCGGGCCGGTGGAAGGGCCCGCTCTGCCAGGAGGGCCGCGCCGCGCCGTAGAGCGCGCCGTGCGGTTCGCCGCCCTCGCCGTAGTACTGCGGATCGAGCACCGTCTGCTCGTCGAGGAGGTCGGTGAGGAGCCCGTCGAGCCCCATCGCCCGCGAGACGCGCTCGACCTCGCGCCGCACGAAGGGGTGCTCGGCGGTGTACCGGCCGCCGTCGGCGGGCGCGGTGAGCAGGACGCCGAGGGTGCTGTGCGGATTCGGGTACACCTCGCCCGCGCGGTACTGGTTGACGAAGACCATGGTGTCCGCCGGCTCGTCGCCCGCCTCGAGGCTGCGGTGCAGCGCGGCGGGCCGGGTCGGCAGCACCACGCTGTGCGTCGCGATGCTCGCCGGCAGCTCCTCCCGCAGCACGCCGTACAGCGCGATCGCCGAGCAGGAGAGGGTGCGGGGGCGCAGGCGGGGCAGCGCCGGGATCCGCGACGGACCCGTCAGCGCCTCGAGCCGGTCGGCGTCCAGGGCGCTGACGACGAGGTCGGCCGGATAGCGCCCGGTATCCGTGGTGACCGACCCGCGCTCGATGCGGACGACCGCCTCGCCGGTGCGCACCTCGACGCCGGCCGCCTCGGCCAGCCGGCTCAGCGCCAGCACGATCTCGTACACGCCGCCGCGGGGCACCCAGGCCCCGGTCTCGGCCATGATCGCCGGCATGCTCGCGTAGAGGGCGGGGGTGCGCGCGGGAGAGACGCCCGCGTTGAGGGTGTGGATCGCGATGATCTCGCGCAGCCCCTCCGGCAGCCAGGGCAGGCCGTCGAGGTAGGCGCGCGTGGTGAGCCGCGAGCCGTAGACGGCCAGCAGCCGGCGCAGCGCCGGGAGCGCGGCCCGGTCGAGCGGGTCGGCGAGCAGCAGCTCGGTCACGTCGTCGGCGAGGGGCGCGTGCAGCTCGGAGAAGCGCCGCCAGGCCGGGTACCAGGGGTGATCCGGCGCGACCGGCAGGGCGGTCTCCTCGCCGTCGTAGTAGTAGCGGCCCACCTCGGGCATCCGCACCAGGTCGAGCCGGCCGGCGTCCCGGACGCGCTCGGGGGCGCGCTCGCCGTCGCCGAGGCGCCGCAGCAGCTCGTCCCACACCGCCGGGAACGTCACGAGGGACGGTCCGGTGTCGATGCGGTCCTCGCCCAGCTGGAGGCGGCGGCTCTTGCCGCCGAGCTCGGCGGAGGCCTCCAGCAGGGTGACCCGGTGGCCGGCGTGCGCGAGCAGCGCGGCCGCGGTGAGCCCGCCGATCCCGCCGCCGACGACGACGACGCGGCTCATGCGGAGCCTCCCAGCACGATCGAGACCAGCAGCAGGACCCCGGTGAAGGAGCCCGCGATGTACGGGAAGGCGACCGACAGGCGGTAGAGCCGGTGACCGGTCTCCGGCGTCGGGTGGCGCAGCAGGCGCACGACGAGGACGCCGGCGATCAGGAGGTTGACCGCGGCGACGGGCACGCTCACCAGGGCGAACAGCACCGTGGAGACCATCCACCAGGCTCCGCTCCACAGGGCCGTCCCGCGCGCCCCGAGCCGCACCGCGGTGGTGGTGATGCCCGCGTCGCGGTCCTCCACGATGTCCTGCACCGCGTCGAAGGCGTGCTTGGCCACACTCCAGGCCATCAGCCCGAGGGCGGCCGGCCAGACCGGCGACACCTCGAAGGCGGCGGGCACGATGACCAGCGGCAGCGCGTAGGCCGCGTTGCTCAGCGAGTCGAGGAAGGGCCGCGCCTTGAAGCGCAGCGGCGGTGCGGAGTAGAAGACGAAGACGCCGGCGTAGAGCAGGATCGCGGCGTTCGCGAGCGGCGGCAGCGCGAGGAGGAAGTAGACCAGGAACGGGACGTTGGTCGCCGCGACGGCCCAGGTGATCAGCCGCACCTCGGACTGCCGGATCCTGGCGCCCTCGATCGAGCCCTTGCGGGGGTTGGACGCGTCCGTGTCCTGGTCGTAGACGTCGTTGACGCCGTAGATCAGCAGATTGAACGGCAGGGTGAGCCACAGGATGATCGGCAGGGCCCGCAGGTCGAACAGCGCGCCGGTGAGCCACACGGCGACGAGGCCGGAGCCGATGGTGTTGATCCAGAGCACCGGGCGCGAGATGTGCACGAGGCGGCGCACGACCGCGCCGATCGCGAGCGGTGCGGTGCTCGCCGTCCGCTCACTGCGATCAGTCACCCGCCCGAGGCTACCGGCCCCCTCGACGCGGGGTGATGACTTGCGGGCCACACTGGGGGGATGCGTATGATGCTCGCCACCGCCGGCACCCGGGGCGATGTGGAGCCGTTCGCGGCCCTCGCCCGGAAGGCCGTCGCCCGCGGTCACGAGGTCCTGCTGGCCCTGCCCGACGACGCTGACGCCCCCGAGGGCGTGGACACCGTGGCCCTCGGGCTGGACGCTCGGCGGGTGCTCTCCCCCGCCGGCCGCACCCCGTGGGCGCTCGCGAACCACCTGCGCCGGGAGGTGCGCCCCGCGATGCGGCGGATGCTCGCCAGCGCGGTGCGGGAGACGATCGCCTTCGAGCCCGACGTGGTGGTCCACCATCCGCTGATCCTCAGCGCGCCGATGGCGGCGGACGCGCTCGGCGTGCCTCGCGTGCTCGTGGAGTTCGCGCCGGTGGCCACTCCGAGCGAGCGGTTCCCCGCCGCCGGCGGTCCCACGGCCACCCGCGACCTGGGCGCCTACAACCGGCACACCTACGCCGTGCCGCGCAGCGCCGCCCGGCTCTTCGAGGCCGACGTGGCCCGTGCCGCCAGCGAGCTGCCGGGCGGTCGTCGTCCGGAGCACCGGTCGCCGTCGCGCGCGACGCTCATGGCGGTGAGCCCCGCGCTGCTGCCGCGTCCCGACGACTGGCCGGAGCGGGTGCATCAGACGGGGGCGTGGTTCGCGGAGTCGGCCGCGTCTCCCGACCCGGTGGTCTCCGAGTTCCTGGCCGGCGGACCCTTCCTCGTCGCGTCGTTCGGCTCGATGCCGACCGGAGACGCCTCGCTTCGCGGGGACGCGATCGTCACGGCCGCCCGCGCCCACGGCCTGCGGGTGCTGCTCGTCACCGGGTGGGGCGGACTCGCGCTGCCGGCCGAGTGCCGTGGCCCGGACGTGCTGGCGGTGCGGTCGGCGCCGTTCGACGCGGTCCTGCCGGGCGCCGCGCTCGCCGTGCACCACGGCGGGGCCGGCACCTCGCACGCCGTCGCCCGGGCCGGCGTGCCCGCCGTCGTCGTGCCCGTCACCGCCGACCAGCCGTTCTGGGCCGCCCAGCTGCACCGGCAGGGTCTCGCCGCCGCACCGGTCCCGCTGCGCCGCCTCTCGGCCGGAACCCTCGTGCCCGCGATGACCGACGCCCTGTCGCGCCGGGAGCGCGCTGCCGAGGTGGGCCGTCTCCTGCGGAGCGAGCACGGGGTCCAGCGGGCGGTCGAGGTGCTCGAGGCGCTCTGACTCAAGGCGGCCCGGTCGAGGACCGCGCGGAGGATCGGCTCGTGGACAGCGACAAGACCGAGGGCGATTCTCGGTGACCTGAGTGAAGACGACGGCGCGGGTCCGCCCGGAAGAATGGACGCGTGGATCAGGACAGCGTCAGCATCTCCTCCGAGCTCGCCCAGGTGTCGTCGCACTGGACGCCCCGGGTCGTCGGGCAGGTGAACGACCAGTACGTGAAGGTGGCCCGGCTCCTCGGCGAGCTCGTCTGGCACTCGCACGACGAGGAGGACGAGATGTTCCTCGTCGTCTCGGGCCGACTGCGCATCCAACTCGAGGACCGGCCCGACGTGCATCTCGCTCCCGGGGAGTTCTTCGTCGTCCCGCGCGGCGTGCGGCACAATCCCGTGGCCGAGGAGGAGGTCGAGATCGTGCTGATCGAGACCGTCACTACCGCACACACCGGCGACGTCGTCGTCGCCGGCACCGTGCCGATCGCCGCGCAGCTGAGCGGCTCCTCCCAGCCCGGGACCTGACCGCTCACTCGACGCGGGCGGAGCGGCTCGGCGGCGGTCCCTTCCCAGGACGGTCGCCGTCGGACCGCTCACGCTCCGTGTGCGCCGGATCCGCGCGGCGAAGGCCGACCCCCGGGGACGCGGCCGGGCAGGCGTCCGTCGGGCTCCACCCCGGCAGGGCCGGCCCGGGCTGCTCGCTCGAAGCGGGCGCCCCCCCCTGCTCGACGCCGTATTCCGATCGCCGGGACTCCGCCCGGGTGTACTCTCTCCTCATCTGAGGTAAAAAGCAGTCCGCGCTCGTCCGCGGTCTGTGCGCACACGCGGCATCGAGTGATCCGCCACTTCTTCCCCGTGAAGGAGTGCGCCCATGGTGATCGACGCCCCCGATCCGCCCCGCGAGGCACGGCCCCACGCCGCCTGCGCGAGGACCGGATCGCCCTCACCGGCCGGTCGGCCGCGCCCCTGCTCGGGATGCTCGACAGCTCGATCCTCACCGTCGCCCTGCCCACCCTCGGCCGCGACCTGCACGCGTCGACCGCGGGCCTCCAGCCGGTGACCGGCGCCTCCTCGGTCGAGACCGGCGGCCGCCGTCCTCGCGGGGACCGGCTTCGTGATCCGTCAGCGCACCGCCCGACCTCCTCCGCTTCCAGGACGCGATCACCGTCGCCGCCCCGACCCTCGCTCTCGCCGCCGCGGTGCTCGTCGCCGCCGGCGCCCTCCGTTCCCGCACCACCTCGACCCAGGAGACCACCGATGTCCGACACCCTCACGCCGCCGCCCTTCGACCCCGAGCTCGCGACCTTCCTCGACCGGCTGCAGGAGCGCGGACCCTTCACCCTGACCACGGCGATGCTCCCGCGCATGCGCGAGCTGGAGACGACGGAGCAGGAGCTCGACGACGCACTGCGCGCCCGCGGCCTCGAACGGCGCACCGTCACCGTCCCCGGGCACGACGGTGATCCGATCGACCTCGGCATCCTCCGGCGCGCCGGTCGCACCGGCACCGCCCCCTGCTTCTTCACCATCCACGGCGGCGGCATGATGTTCGGCCACTACCTCGGGAACCTCGACTCCTACGACGACTGGCTGCTCACCCACGACGTCGTCCTCGTCACCGTCGACTACCGCCTCGCCCCCGAGCACCCCGATCCCTACCCCGTGGAGGACTGCTACGCCGGTCTCGTCTGGACCGCCGAGCACGCCGACGCACTGGGCGTCGACCCCGACCGCATCGTCCTGGTCGGCCAGAGCGCCGGTGGCGGACTCGCCGCGGGCACCGCCCTGCTCGCGCGCGACCGCCGGGGACCGTCGATCCTGGCCCAGATCCTGATCTCCCCGATGCTCGACGACAGCGATTCGACCGTCTCGACGAGGCAGATCGACGGGATCGGCGTCGCCGACCGAGCCATGACCCGGTTCGGCTGGGACGCCTACCTCGGCGCCCGGCGCGGCGGCGAGGACGTCTCCGTCTACGCCGCGCCTGCACGAGCCGGCGATCTGTCCGGACTCCCCCAGGCCTACCTCGACTGCGGCAGCGCCGAGGTTTTCCGGGACGAGACGGTCGCCTACGCGAGCCGCCTCTGGGAAGCCGGAGTCCAGGCGGAGCTCCACGTCTGGCCCGGAGCGTTCCACGGCTTCACCAGCATGATGCGCGGCGCCGAGCTGTCCCGCGCCGCCGTCACCGCGCTGGCCCGGTGGACGACCCGCCTCCTGGAGGGACGACCGTGAGCGGCGAGCGGGCGGGGCGCTGAGCGGTTCGCGCGCCGCCCGTCCGCCGGGTCGGGCCGCGTCCCGCAGCGCGCGCCCGTCCTCCGCGGGGACTGCGACCTCAGGGGGAGGCTCGCGCCGAGCCCCGCGGCTACCGTGAAGGGATGGCTTCGAACGAGAATCCCGCCTCGCCGGTCGCGGTCTGGTACTTCGTGGGGGCGACGTTCGTCGCCGCCCTGCCGATGATCCTGTTCCCAGATCTGCCCTGGCCGCTGCGCCTGTGCAGCATCGCGCTCGCCCTCGCGCTGATCGCGGGCGGCGGCGCGCAGCTGCGCCGCGAGAAGCGCGGCGCCGACCGCGGCGTCGACCAGCCGCCCGAGGCGTAGCGCCGGCTTCCGCAGCAGTTGAGCGCCGCCGCGCGGAGCTTCTCGGGGTCGAGAGCGTCGACTCCCTCGTCCCGGACCCTCTCGACCCCCCTGTCCGAGACGACCGGGGCGGGGCGGATGATGGTCGGGTGAACCGCACCGATCGTCTCTACGGGCTCGTCGAGGAGCTGCGAGCGGTCTCGCCGCGGCCGCGGAGCGCACGCCGCCTCGCCGAGCGGTTCGAGGTGTCCGTGCGGACCATCGAGCGGGACCTGTCCGCGCTGCAGCAGTCCGGACTGCCGATCTGGGCGGAGCCGGGCCGGACGGGCGGCTACGTCATCGACGCGTCCGCGACCCTCGGCCCGGCGGGATTCACACTCGACGAGGCCCTCGCCGTGCTGATCGGCCTCAGCGCGCTGGAGCGCAGTCCCTTCCGGCACGCAGCCCGGACCGCTGCCCGGAAGACGCTCGCGGTCCTGCCGGACGGGGAGGCCGCCCGTGTCGGCGCGGTCGCCTCGCGGGTGCACTTCCTCGAGAGCGAGGAGGAAGCGGTCGTTCCGGCGGAGTTCGCGACGGCCCTCCGAGCGGATCGGGTCGTCCGGCTCCGCTACCGGGACAGCAGCGGTGCGGAGTCCGTGCGCGAGGTCGAACCGCTGGGCTCGATCGGGAAGGAGGAGCACTGGTACCTGATCGCCTGGTGCCGGCTGCGCGAGGGGGTCCGCGCGTTCCGCGGCGACCGCATGCTGTCGGTCGAGGTGACCGAGGAGCGGACCCCGCAGCGCACCCTCCGAGCCGAGGACCTCGCGCTCCAGTACGGACGGCTGCGGTCCGTCCTCGACGGCTGATCCGGCGCGCGGATCTCCCGGAGACGCCGACGATCGCCGGAAACACCGACAGGACGGTGTCGCGACGACCGACGAGCCTGGTGCGACGGCCTCACCCTCACCGGCCTCACCCTCACCACTGAAGGAGCTCCATGTCGTTCACCTCCCTCCGCATCGTCACCGACGACCTCGAAGGCCTCGTCGCCTTCTACGAGAAGGTCATCGGCCGGCCAGCCGAGCGCCCGGCGCCGGTCTTCGCGCAGTTCACCGGAGCGGGCGCGACCCTCGCCATCGCTCACACCGCGACGGTCGGGATGCTCCACGGCGCCGTCGCCCCTGCGTCGAACCACTCCGTCCTGCTCGAGTTCGAGGTGGCCGACGTGGACCGCGCCTTCACCGAGCTCGGACCCGGGAGCGAGGACGTGGTGCTCGCGCCGACCACCATGCCGTGGGGCAACCGCTCCGCCCTCGTCCGCGACCCGGACGGCAACGTCGTCAATCTGTTCAGCAGGCCCGCCCGCCCCGGACCTCCTCCGACGCCCTCTTCCGGACATGACCGCTAGCGCCGGAATCGAACCTCGAGGCGCGCATTCTCCGCGCCTCGACGACCGACCACTCATCGGACGCCGGAAGCATGGACGCGCCCGCCGCCCGAGACCGCAGACGAACAGGACAGTGGAAGCGGCGACGTGACGGAAGGATCCGTGTCCGTATCAGCAGTTCACCGGGTGGCGGGGCGGCGGCCGGCCTCACCCTTCAGGAGGCGTTCCGCCGCACTCTCGACACGACACCGATGGCCTACCTCCGGCGGCAGCGGCTCGAGCGGGTCCGCGAGGAACTGCTCGTCGCCGCGCCGGGAGCTGTCAGCGTGACCGAGGTGGCCACTCGATGGGGGTTCATCCACCTCAGCCGATTCGCCGCCGGCTATCGCGCAGCGTTCTCCGAGAACCCCTCCGACACCCTCCGCTCGCAGCGCGCGTCGAGCAGAGGCCGACGTCACAGCATGGGCAGCCGGCGCGGTCGCGGGCCGCGGGGGAACGCGGCGTCGATCCGGTCGAGTTCGGCGGTGCTGAGCTTCAGCGCGCCCGCCCCTGCATTGTCGGCGGCGTGCGCGGCGGTGGAGGCCTTGGGGATGGCGAAGACGGCCGGCCGGCGCACGAGGAAACGCAGTGCGACCTGCCGGACGCTCGCACCGTGCTCCGCCGCGATCTGCTCCAGCACGCGGCCCCCCGGCGTCCGCGGATCGGGGAAGCGGTCGTGACCGAAGGGACTGTACGCGACGACGGCGACGCCCTGCCGCTCGCACCACGGGAGCACGGCGTGCTCGATCGCGCGCTCCTCGAGGTGGTACAGCACCTGATTGCAGGCGAGGTGTCCTTCCCCGCCCGACCGCCAGGCCTCCTCCAGATCGTCGACATCGAAGTTGCTCACGCCCCAGGACCGGATCTTGCCCTGCTCGCGCAGCTGCTCGAAGCCGGCGAACGTCTCCTCCAGGGGGTGCGAGCCGCGCCAGTGCAGGAGGTAGCAGTCCAGCGTGTCGGTGCCCAACCGCGTCAGCGTGCGCTCGCACGCCGCCACCACTCCGGCACGCGAGGCGTTGCTCGGGAGCACCTTCGAGACGAGGAAGACCTCGTCCCGCCGGCCGTTGATCGCCGCACCGACCACCGGCTCGGCGTCGCCGTACATCTCGGCGGTGTCGATGTGCGTCATGCCGCTGTCGATCCCGTGACGCAGCGCGGCCACGGCGGTCGGGCGGTGGGCATCGTCGATGTACCAGGTGCCCTGCCCGATCACGGAGACCTCCGACGGAGGGCGGCCGAAGGGGCGGTGCTCCATGAGCGTCGTCCTGCCGCGCCTACGCGGGCTGCTTCTCGGCGACGACATCGACCTCTTCGACGGTGGGCTCCCCGAACAGGACCCCGGTGTTCTCGCCGAGCGCTCGGCCGACCTCGCCCGACAGGTGCGCCTGGCGCCCGGAGTCGTCGGGGAACGCGTCGAAGATGCCGAACGACGTGGGTCCGAACTCCAGCGCGAACCACCGGACCGTCTTCGGCTCCCCTTCCACGATCGTCAGCCCCTGGTTCAGGAACGCCCGCAGGTCGTCCGCCTTGCCGGGCATCGCCTCCAGACGGACGAGGAGTGCCTTGCTCACCTGGGTTGCCATCATCGGTCTCCCTTGCTCATTCGGGTCGCCATCATCGGTCTCCCTTGCTGGTCGGCGCAACCGGCACTGGATCACGTCCACCCGGTGACGGAACCGCCCCTGCTCCTCGGATGGAGCTGGGGGCGGTTCTCCGAGGGTCAGGGTCGGAAGACCGCCCGCACGCACCCGTCGGTCTTCTCCTTGAACATGGCATAGCCGGCGGGGCCGTCCTCGAGCGGCAGGACGTGCGTGGCGAGGTGCTCGGTGACGATCTCGTCCCGCGCCATCCTCTCGAGGAGCATCGGGATGTACCGGTGCCCGTGCTGCTGAGCGGACCGGAGCGTGAGGCCCTTGTTCATCACCGCCCCCAGGGGGAACTTGTCGACGAAGCCGCCGAAGACGCCCAGCACGAAGACGCTGCCGCCCTTGCGCGCGGCGAAGATCGCCTCACGCACGGCGGTGGGCCTGTCCGTCTGCAGCCGCAGCTGCTGCTTCAGCTGGTCGTAGGCGAAGTCGGGTCCGTCGCGGTGCGCCTCCATGCCGACCGCCTCGATGCACACGTCGGGACCGCGTCCGCCCGTCAGCTCGCGGAGCTCGGCCGTCACCTCGCTGGTCTCGTAGTTCATGGTCTCCGCGCCGATGACCTGCTCGACCTGGGTCAGCCGCTCCTGGAAGCGGTCGATCACGATGACGCGCTCGGCGCCGAGCAGCAGCGACGCGCGCGCCGCCATCTGCCCGACACCGCCGGCGCCCCAGACCGCGACGGTGTCTCCGGGCCGGACGCCGCCGAGGTCCGCTCCCATCCATCCGGTCGGAGCGGCGTCGGAGGCGAAGAGCGCCCGCTGGTCACTGATCCCGTCGGGAACGGGGAAGGCGCCCTGGTCCGCGTACGGCACGCGGATGTACTCGGCGTGGCTGCCGGCCCACCCGCCCAGCGCGTGGGAGTAGCCGTAGTAGCCGCCGGGCGCCTGCCCCCAGAGCATCTCGGGGATCCCCGCGTTCGGGTTGCCGTTGTCGCACAGGGAGTAGAGCTCGTTGCGGCAGTACCAGCACTTCCCGCAGCTGATGAACGAGCAGACCACGACACGGTCGCCGACCCGGTGCTTCGTGACGGCGGATCCGACCTCGACGATCTCGCCGATGAACTCGTGCCCGAGCACGTCGCCCGCTCGCATGGTCGGGACGTACCCGCCGAGCAGGTGGAGATCCGAGCCGCAGCTCGTGCTCAGGGTCACCTTGACGATCGCGTCCTGAGCGTTGAGGATCCCGGGATCCTCGACGGTCTCGACCGAGAGCTCGTTCACTCCGGTCCAGCACAGAGCCTTCACAGCACACCCTCGCCCTTCGCCTCGTCCTCTGCCTTGTCGACCGCGCCACCGAGCAGGGTGCGCGGTCGTTCTCCGTGCGGTCTCGGGGTCGCCCGCAGGACCTCACCCGTCTCGAAGATCTGCTTGGCGTCGCGCAGAGCCGCGCGCAGCGCCTTGCCCGGGTCGTCGCCCACCCCGGCATCGGCACCCTCGCGGACCCGGGCGTGCACCTCGAAGCCCTTGTCCCCGGGGGCCGGATCGATCCGGATCTCGAGCAACTCCGCCAGACGCGCCAGCGGCTCGGGATACCCGCCGACGGCGAAGTCTTCGGCGTCGCCCAGCACGGTGACGGCCTTCCACCCCTGGGGATGCGCTCCGTCCCCGTCCGACTCGCGCTCCTTCTTCACCAGGGTGCGGGCGACCAATCCCGCTGCGACGCTCACGACACCGACTCCGACTGCCGCAGCCGCTCTTCCGGCCATGATCACGCCGCCTTTCCGGGCTTGAGGACGACCTTGGTCCAGCCGTCGTCGCGGTTGTCGAAGTGCTCGTACGCGTCCGGTGCCTGCTCGAGCGGCAGCTCGTGACTGACGAGGAACGACGGCGTCGCCTTGCCCGCGGCGATCAGGTCGCGGAGCCGGCGGTTGTACTTCTTGACGGGCGCCTGCCCGGTTCCCATGGTCTGGCCCTTGAACCAGTGCAGGCCGATGTCGAAGGCGATCCGCCCCTCCTTCGCTAGCTCGTCGGGGCCGCCGGGATCCTGCGGCACGAAGACGCCGACGGTGCCGATCCGCCCGGTGAAGCGCACCGACTGGACCAGGCGGTTCAGCGTGAGGTTCGGCTGCTCGTCGCCGTCGGGGTCGTGCGCCTGATAGCCGACGCACTCGCAGCCGTTGTCGGCGCCGAGCCCCATCGTGTGCTCCAGCACAGCCTCCACGGGATCGACCTTCGAGTCGTCGATCGCGATCGCGCCGAGGGACTCCGCCAGTCGAAGACGATCCGGATGCCGATCCACGACCATGACTCGGCTCGCACCCTTGATGGTGGCGGACAGCGCGGCCATCAGGCCGACGGGGCCGGCACCGTAGATCACGGTCTGGTCCCCCGGCTTCACCCCCGCCATCTCCGTCGCGTGGTAGCCGGTCGGGAAGATGTCGGCCAGCATCACGTAGTCGGCGGACTTCTCCTCCGCGTCCTCTCCCAGGCGGAGGCAGTTGAAATCGCCCCAGGGCACCCGCAGCAGCTCGGCCTGGCCGCCGGCCCACGGTCCCATGTCGGCGAATCCGTAGGCCGCACCGGCCCACTCGGGGACGGGCTGAGCGGTGAGGCAGTAGTTGGTCAGCCCGCGCTCGCAGTTCTTGCAGTGCCCGCACGCCACGTTGAACGGCAGGACGACGTGGTCCCCCACCGCGACCTTGTCGACGCCGTCGCCGACCTCGATCACCTCGCCCATGTTCTCGTGACCGAACCACCGCCCCGTCTCGAAGCTGGTGCGCCCCTCGTACATGTGCAGGTCGGACCCGCAGATGTTCGTGGTCGTGATGCGCACCAGCACGTCGGTGGAGCGCTCGATCCGCGCATCCGGGACGTCTCTCACCGCGACCGTGCGCGGCCCCTCGTAGACGACTGCTCTCATGCTCGTTTCCCTCCCGTGCGCGACGTGCTCTCGAACGCTCCGCGGCCCGGTCGACCGCGACACGCCCATGTCACGCCCTGCGGAGAGGGGAGCACCATCGGCAGACCTGCCGATGCGGTCTTCCGCAGAGGGGGTGCCCTTGAAGGGGCTCCTGGTGGTACCCCAGTAGCAACGGTCTTCGGACAATCCCTTCGTTTGCCCTGCCCCCGGTCCTGAGGTGGTCGAGTCCCGTGTCACGCACTGCTGCGCTCCAGCTCGCCGAGACGGCCGCGCGCCCCGGCCCGGTCCGCGAGCGTGCTCAGGCGATGCTGGACGAGCTGCACCACCACCTCCCCTTCGACGGCGCGTGGCTGGCGCTGGCCGAGCCGAACGGCACGGGGTACCGCTCGGTCGCGAGCACCGACCTCGACGAGTCCTGCGTCCGCTACCTCAGCGGTCCGCAGATGGCGCACGACATCGAGAGGACCGGTGCCGATCGCGAACGGCCCCCCACCAGCCTGTCGGACGTCCCCTACTCGCCGCGGGACCTGCAGACCTGGGCGGAGTGCCTGCTCCCCGCGGGATTCCACGAGACCCTGTCCGTCGCCCTGTTCGAGGACGGGGGCCGGCACGTGGGCTTCATGACGGTGCTGTTCCGGAGTGCGGAACCGCCGTCGTCGGCGATCCGCCGACGCCTCGCTCGACTCCTGCCGACGCTCACCTCGGGAATCGACCCCGTCCGCTCGCTCGCCGCGTCGGCCTCGGTCGTCGGCGGAGCCGGAGCAGGCGTGGTCCTCCTCCCCGACCACGGCGTCACCTCCCTTCCGGGCCTCTCCGCGGACGAGCTGCTCACCGCCGATTCGGCTCTGATCGACGCCGCGAGGGAGGCCCTCGCCGAAGGGCAGAACTACGCCTCGTTCCTCTGGCCCCGCGGACGCCGGAAGTCGCCGGACGGCTACGTGCGGGTGACGGTGCTGGCCTGCGAGAGAGAACTGGCCGCAGTGACCCGCGGAGTCGTCGTGCTCTCCCCCGCGACACGCCTGCGGG
Organism: Rathayibacter sp. PhB179; assembly: GCF_004345345.1. NCBI lineage: Bacteria > Bacillati > Actinomycetota > Actinomycetes > Micrococcales > Microbacteriaceae > Rathayibacter > Rathayibacter sp. PhB179. The sequence goes on from NZ_SLVD01000003.1 coordinate 22,849, forward strand.
GCCTGACACCGCGGGAGCTCGAGGTGCTGGGCCACGTGATCGAGGGGTGCTCCAATCTCGAGATCGCCCGGGCGCTGAGAGTCGCTCCCCGCACGGTCGCCGCTCACCTCGAGCACATCCTGGTCAAGCTGGACGCCACGTCGCGCACGCTCGCCGCCGTCCGCGCCGAGCGCGCCGGCCTCTACGTCCCCCTCTCGCGAGCCCGGCGGGGGTGAGCTTCGCGCAAGGCATCACTGCGATGCGCGACCGGACGACGAACCACCGTTCAGAAAGGAACCGTCATGTCCCACCTGTCCGTCAAGGCCGGTGTCGCCGCACTCGTCGGGGCAGCCGTCGCGGCGATCACCGCGCTCCTCGGTGTCCCCGATCTGTCGCCTCTGCTCGGCTGGGCGATCGCCGCGGCGGTGTTCCTCGTCTGGGCCTGGTCGACGGCGTGGCCGGCCGACCCCGAGCGCACCCGCGACCTCGCCCGCCACGAGGACCGGTCCCGGAAGCTGGTCGACTCGCTCATCATCGCCGCCACCTTCCTCAGCCTCGTCCTCGTGGTCATCGCACTCCTCCGCAGCCAGCAGAAGGACCCCGTCGGATCCGCGGCCGCGATCCTCGCGGTCGTCGGGGTCGTCGCGGCCTGGGCGCTCATCAACACCGTCTACGCCTTCAAGTACGCGCGCATGTACTACCTCGACGACCGCCACCGCTTCGACTTCGACCAGGACGAGGACCCGTCCTACAGCGACTTCGCCTACACCGCCTTCTCGATCGGCATGGCCTACAGCGCGAGCAACATCACCCAGTCCTCCACCCCCTCACGCCGCATCGCCCTCGCCCACGCCCTGCTGTCCTACTTCTTCGGCACCTTCGTCGTCGCCGTCGCCATCAACCTGATCACCGGCCTCACCCAGGGAGGGTGAGGAGCGCGGTGTTCGAGGTCGAGAAGGAGCGACGGTCGGCCGCGGACCGAGACCGAGGCCTCGACCTCCGGTCCCTCGGCCGGCCGGCGGTCACCGGGTCGGAGGAGTGCGAGATGCCGGGTGCCCCGCGTTCGTGACCATCATGACGCCGCGCCGCCGCGTCCTCTCCCTCACCACCGAGACGCGAAGCGGGTTCGCCGCTCCTGGGAGAGATCACCTGGTCCGTAGGGGGAAGAGCGTGCTGATCGAGCAGCCCGCGCAGCGGACGCATCCCTTCCATGTTGATCGAGTAGCCCGCGCAGCGGGCGTATCGAGATCCACCACCGTCAGAACGCGAGTCTGCAGACCCGCCCTGCTGATGACGTCGGGTCTCGATACGCCCCTGCGGGGCTACTCGACCAGCATGGGCGGGGCGGGGTCGCCGCCCCACCCCGCTCAGCCGAGCAGGTCGAGGCCGCCCTCGGTCACGACGGCCCGCACCTCGGTCAGGTAGCGCCGGGCCTGCTCGGTGAGGGGGATGGCGGAGTGCCCGATCCAGCCGATCTCGATGCGCTCGTCGACGTCGAGCGGGACCGCGACGATGGCCGGGTCGAGGTCGTCGCTGATGATCCCGGTCGAGATGGTGTAGCCGTCGAGGCCGATCATCAGATTGAAGATCGTCGCCCGGTCGGACACCCGGATCTCCCGGTCGCTCGACAGCGTGGACAGGATCTCCTCGGCGAAGTAGAAGGAGTTGTCCGCCCCCTGGTCGAAGGTGAGCCGCGGCAGATCGGCGAGATCGGCGAGGGTCACGCGCTCGCGCGAGGCCAGCGGGTTCCTCCGCGAGACGAAGATGTGCGGCAGGGCGAGGAAGAGGGGATGGAAGGCGAGCCCCGCGTCCTTGAGGATCTTGTCGATGACGTCCCGGTTGAAGTCGTTCCGGTAGAGGATCCCCAGCTCGCTGCGGAGAGTGCGGACGTCCTCGATGATGTCGCGGGTGCGGGTCTCGCGCAGCGAGAACTCGTACTTCTCCCCCTCCGTGCCCCGAACCATCCGCACGAAGGCGTCGACGGCGAACGAGTAGTGCTGGGTGGAGACCCCGAGCAGGCGACGCGACGGCGGACGCCCCAGGTAGCGCTGCTCGAGGAGCGCCACCTGCTCGATGACCTGCCGGGCGTAGCCGAGGAACTCGGTCCCCTCGGTGGTGAGCGTGACCCCGCGCGCGACGCGGACGAGGAGGGCGCGTCCCACCCGGGTCTCGAGGTCCTTCATCGCCGCGGACATGGTCGGCTGGGCGACGTAGAGCAGGTCGGCGGCGGCGGAGATCGACCCCTCGGAGGCGACCTCGACGAAGTAGTGCAGCTGCTGGAGCGAGATCCCGCCCGTTCGACGTGCCATAGGTCGGGACTATACCTCGGCATAGTCGCGCCGGATTCTTCGATGCCTCCCGGTGACGGGCACTCTGGTCCCGCACGCTTCCACCAGGGCCGGTGCGGCCTGCTGATCATCGGATTGGGCGCTCATGGCGAACGACGTCACCTTCAGGATCACCACGACCTGCTTCGACGAGCACTACTCGCCGTCGTCGAGCTCCCGGGCCACCACGAACTTCGCCAACCTCGCCCGGGGCGAGCACCGCCGGCAGAACCTCCGCAACGCCCTGACGATGATCGACCGCCGGTTCAACGACCTCGCCCACTGGGACAACCCCGGCGGGGACCGCTACGCCGTCGAGCTCGAGATCGTCTCGGTCGAGGTGCGGTTCCCCGCCGAGGAGGCGGTCCGCGACTTCCCTCTCCTCGAGGTCCTCGACGTCACGATCTGCGACACGCTGACCGGCGTGCGCCACCGCGGGATCGTCGGCAACAACTTCTCCTCCTACGTCCGCGACTTCGACTTCAGCGTGCGGCTGCCGGCCGCGAACAAGGGGGCGGCGGAGTTCACCGTTCCGGACGACTTCGGCGATCTGCACGGCGCCCTGTTCCAGAGCTTCCTCGACTCCGACGCCTATCGGGAGCGCTTCTCCGCGCCGCCCGTCATCTGCATCAGCGTGTCGACGAGCAGGACCTACCACCGGACCTCGAACCACCACCCGGTCCTCGGCGTCGAGTACCGGCAGGACGAGCGGTCCCTGACCGACGAGTACTTCGGCCGGATGGGACTGCAGGTCCGGTACTTCCTGGCCCCCGGCTCCGTCGCGCCGCTCGCGTACTACTTCCGCGGCGACCTGCTCAACGACCACTCGAACCTCCAGCTGGCCGGCACGATCAGCACGATGGAGACGTTCCAGAAGATCTACCGCCCGGAGATCTACAACACGAACTCCGCCGCGGCGGACGTCTTCCGGCCGAGCCTCCAGCAGCAGGACTACTCGCGGACGCAGATCGACTACGACCGTGCCGAGCGCGATCGGCTCGCCGTCGAGCAGGGCGCGTACACGGCGGAGCACTTCATCGAGCCGCACCGGGAGCTGCTGGACGCCTGGGTGTCGAAGCACCGGACCCCCGCCCGCTGATCAGAGAAGGATCGCCACCCGTGAACACTCTCCTGCCCACCTCCATCGCCGGCAGCCTGCCCAAGCCCTCCTGGCTCGCCGAGCCGGAGACCCTCTGGTCCCCCTGGAAGCTCGAGGGCGACGAGCTGGTCGAGGGCAAGCAGGACGCCCTGCGCATCGCCGCCCACGAGCAGCACCGGCGCGGCATCGACATCATCAGCGACGGCGAGCAGACCCGGCAGCACTTCGTCACGACCTTCATCGAGCACCTCGCCGGAGTGGACCACGTGAACCGCGAGACCGTGCGGATCCGGGACCGGTACGACGCGAGCGTGCCGACCGTCGTCGGCGCCGTGAGCCGCGAGCGGCCCGTGTTCGTCGACGACGCGGCGTTCCTCCGCCGGCACACGTCGCAGCCGATCAAGTGGGCGCTCCCCGGTCCGATGACCATGATCGACACCCTCGCCGACCGCTACTACGGGAGCCGGGAGGAGCTGGCGTGGGAGTTCGCGGCGATCCTCAACCAGGAGGCGCGGGAGCTCGAGGCCGCCGGCGTCGACATCGTCCAGTTCGACGAGCCGGCCTTCAACGTCTTCCACGACGACGTGCGGGACTGGGGGGTCGCGGTCCTGGAGCGGGCGGCGGAGGGGCTGCGCGCCCAGACGGCCGTGCACATCTGCTTCGGCTACGGGATCAAGGCCAACACCGACTGGAAGCAGACCCTCGGGCCGGAGTGGCGCCAGTACGAGACGTCGTTCCCGCTGCTGCAGCGCTCCACGATCGACATCGTGTCGCTGGAGTGCCACCACTCCCGCGTCCCGATGGAGCTTATCGAGCTCCTCCGCGGCAAGAAGGTCATGCTCGGCGCGATCGACGTGGCGAGCGAGACCGTCGAGACCCCGGAGGAGGTCGCCGACACCCTCCGCAAGGCACTCCGTTTCGTCGACGCGGCGGACCTCCTGCCGAGCTCGAACTGCGGCCTGGCTCCCCTGCCGCGCGGGGTCGCCCTCGGGAAGCTGAGCGCGCTGACCGCCGGTGCCGCGATCGTCCGCGCGGAGCTCGCCGGCTCGGCGGCCTGACCGCCGGCGCCTCGAAGGGGAGGAGCGACCCGGGCGGTGACTCAGCGGGCGATCTTCTCCTCGAGGACGGTGCGCTCCGCCGCGTTGGTGCAGAGCGCGAGCGCCCGCGTCCACTCGGCGCGCGCGTCGGCGGTGCGACCGAGCCGGGCGAGCAGCTCTCCGCGCACAGCGGGGAGGAGGTGGCTGCCGGCCAGGCCGCCGCCGGCCTCGAGGGCGTCGACGAGGGCGAGCGCGTCCCGGGGTCCGGTCGCCATCGCGACGGCGACCGCCCGGTTGAGCTCGATGATCGGCGAGGGCGTCAGCCGGCCGAGCGCCTCGTAGAGGACCACGATCCGCCGCCAGTCGGTCTCCGCGACCGACGGGGCGACCGCATGGCACTCCGCGATCGACGCCTGGAGACCGAAGGCACCGAGACCGCGCGGCGAGACGGCCTGAGCGAGAGCGGCGCGCCCGCGCCGGATCGCGCTCCGATCCCAGAGCCGCCGATCCTGGTCCTCGAGCAGGATCGCGCGCCCGTCCGCCCCGAGCCGGGCGGGGAACCGGGCGGCGGTGAGCTCGAGCAGGGCGAGGAGCGCGAGCACCTCGGGCTCGGGTGCGAGGGCGACCAGTCCCCGCGCGAGGCGCCGGGCCTCGTCGGCGAGGTCGGTGCGCATCCAGTCGTCCCCGGCGGTGGCGGACGAGCCCTCCGTGAAGATCAGGTAGACCACCTGCAGCACCGAGCCCAGTCGGGCGGGGCGCTCCTCCGCGTCGGGGACGGCGAACGGGATCCGGGCGGCGGAGAGGGTCTTCTTCGCCCTCGTGATCCGGGCCTGGATCGTCGCCACCGGAACGAGGAACGCCTGCGCGATCTCCGTCGTGGTGAGCCCGCCGACCAGCCGCAGCGTCAGCGCGATCCGGGCCTCCTTCGCCAGCAGCGGATGGCAGGCCGTGAACATCAGCGCGAGCACGTCGTCCTCGATGGCGTCGGGATCGAAGAGCGCATCCGGACCCGGGCCCGCCTCGTCGAGATCGCGGGCGAGCAGCGCGTACCGCGCGTCGCGCGCCCCGCGCCGGCGGAAGGCGTCGATCGCGCGGCGCCGGCCCGTGGTCAGCAGCCAGCCGACGGGCTCCGCCGGCACGCCGCCGACCGCCCAGGAGACGAGCGCTTCCGCGACCGCCTCCTGGGCGAGATCCTCGGCGAGGTCGACGTCGCCGGTGTAGCGGGCGAGGGCGCCGACGATGCGGGCGGACTCCATCCGCCAGACCGTCTCGACGGCGGCCCTCGCGTCAGAGCTGGCCGGTCTGCTCACGCCAGGCGCGCTCCCGCTGCACGTACTCGTTGTCCTGCGGGAACTCGTCGATCGAGGGGATCCGGCGGATCTCGGCCTTGCCGCCGCCGGTCATCGGCGCGCGCTTGGCCCACTCGACCGCCTCCTGGATCGAGGCGACGTCGAGGACGTAGTAGCCGTTGAACAGCTCCTTCGTCTCCCCGTAGGGCCCGTCCGTGACGACCGGGGTCTCGCCGCTGAAGTCGACGACGACCCCCTGGCTCGGGTCGTCCAGCCCCTCCGCGGCCAGAAGCACTCCGGCCCGGATCAGCTCGTCGTTGAAGCGGCCCATCGACTCCAGCATCTGGCTGAAATCGGTGTTCATCATCGCGGCCAGCGACTCGTCGGTCGCGCGCCAGATCAGCATGTACTTCGGCATCAGGGGATTCCCGTCTCTCGGTGATGGAAGGAGCGTCTCGCGACCTTCTCACCTCGAGGTCGAACGGCGCGATCCCGGATCGACACCCGGCCCGAAGAAAGTCCGGCCGGTCCTTCCGTGGTGTCGATTCTCGAGGGTCAGCGGCCGCCGCGCATGCCGCCACCTCCGGCGGCGGCCGTGCCCGCGGTGACGGTGGCGAGGGTCGTGCCGTCGGCGGTGAGGGTGTAGCTCTCGCCGGAGGTGATCTCCGGGCCGGCGTAGACGACGCCCGCTATCGTCTTCGACGTCGTGAACGTCGTGACGGTGGTGCCGTCCGCGTCGGTGATCGTCACATCGGTGCCCGCGGGGAGGGTGCTGCTGAGGGCGGAGGAGATCCAGCCCTCGGTCGAGGACGCGTCGGGCGAGACCATCATCCCGGCGCTGCCGGTGGCGAGCACCTCTCCGCCGGTGACGACGAGGGTGCCGTTGACGTCGAGTGCGCCGTTGCCGCTCTGCTCGGGGCCGTTCACGACGAGACTGCCGCCGCTGATCGTCGCACTGCCGTTCGAGTCGAAGCCGTCGCCCTCGGCATCGATGGTGACCGTGCCGCCGCTGAGGGTGATCACGGAGCCGTCGTCGCCCTCGCCGCCCATGCCTCCGCCGGGGCCGCCCGTCGTGCCGGTCGCGTCCCCGTCGGAGTCCGTGCCGGTTCCGCCGGAGGCGTTCAGGCCGTCGTCGCTGGAGACCACGGAGACGTCGCCGTCGGTGATCCGGATGTCGGCGCTCTCGATCCCCTCGACCGAGTCGGTCACGGCGATGTCGGCTCCATCGAGGAGCAGGGCCGAATCGGCGTGGACGCCGTCGTCGCCGGTGGCGAGCGTCAGGGTTCCGGCGGTGGTGTGCACCCAGGTGTCGGAGTGCACGGCGTCGTCGGCGGAGTCGATGGTCACGTCGCCGCCCTCGAGGTCGACGATGATCCCGGCCTTGAGACCCTTGGCGGAGGCGTCGGTCGCGAGCTGCGCGCCGCTCCCGCCTCCCGCGGTGAGGTTCAGGGTGCCCCCGGTGACGACGATGTCCGTGACGGCGACGACGGCGTCGCCCTGCGCGTCGACGGTGATGTCGCCGCCGGTGATCGAGACGAAGCCCGCGGTGGCGTCCTCCTCGTTGTCGGAGGTGAGTCCGTCGCCGCCGGCGGTGACGGCGAGGGTGCCGCCCCGGACGACGAGGTAGTCCTTGCCGCGGATGCCGTCGTCGACCGCATCGACGGTGATGGTGCCGGAGAGGATGACGAGGCCGTCCTTGCCGGTGATGCCGTCGTTGCCGTTGCCGTGCACCTCGAGCGAGCCCTCGCCCGTGACGGTGAGGTCGGCGGCGCTGTAGAGCGCGGCGTTCGACTCGGCGTCCTCGGCGTAGGAGGCGGTGTCGCTGAGGGTGTTCGTCGATCCGGTGGCGAGTTCGACGACGACGTCGGAGGCGGCGGTGACCGTGATCGCGGAACCGGTGGAGCTCGTGATGTCGACGCCGTCGAGCACGAGTCGCACGGTTCCTTCGGCGGTGGTGTCCACCACGACCTGGCCGTCAGTGAGGGTGCCGCTGAGGACGTAGGTGCCGGCGTCGGTGATGGTGACGGTCGAGCCGTCGACGCGCACGGCGTCCCCGTCTGCCGCGACGCTGTCGCCGGAGAGGGTGATGCTCGTCGAGGCGGCGTCGGCGGCCTGGTCGGTGGCGTGCACGGCGGTGTTCGCCGCGAGGATCTGCGTGGCGGTGGAGTCGAGGGAGGTGCCGACGGCCTCGACGGTGGTGCCCGCCTCCGCGTCGTCGGTGCTCGTGCCGGTGGGGGCGGTGGAGCTCGAGTCGGTCGCGGTGCCGAAGGCGGAGCCGGCGACCGCGGCGGCGCTGCAGCCGGTGAGGAGAGCGCCGGTGAGACCCAGGACGGCGAGGACGGACAGCGGGCGGGAGTGGTTGTTCATGGTGGTCCTATCGGGGAGAGACGACTCGGGCGGGGGCCCGGTCGAAATGACGGTCGAGGGTGCGGGTCCACTTGTTGGCGGGGAGCCCGGAGTGGAACGCGGCCATCCCGGTCCCGTACTTCGAGAGCGAGCCGGGGCGGTGGCCTTCGGCCCAGAGCGCCCGGTCGACCTCGGACGGGCGGGAGGCCGACTTGGTCTCGACGACGACCACGGCCGGTCGATCCAGCACTCGGGCCGGTGCACTGCGCAGCCGCCAGACGAGGCGGGTGTCGATCGTGGCGCGGGTGGCGGATCCAGGGAGGAAGAGCGTCGTCCGGGCGTACTCGGTGGACAGCACCGGGGCGAGTTCTCGGGAGTCCAGGGCGATTCCCGTCGCGGCGAGGGTCTCGTCGATGTAGGCGAGTCCCTCCGTGGTGAGCTCGTCGCGACGTCCGGCCGGGTGGTCGATCCGCTCCTTGACGGTGCTGCTGCGGGATCCGCGCGTCTTCACCTCGAGGTAGCTCGTCGCGGAGTCCAGATAGGAGCGGGTGCGGATCTTGAAGCGCCGCCGGCGGCCGCGCACGGCGAGGTGGTAGCTGTCCAGCTGCGGGGTGTCGAAGTAGACCGATTCGTAGTCGCAGTCGCGGCGCCCGCCGATCTCGAGCACGCGCGTGCTGTCGTCCAGCCGGGCGAGCACGGCGTCCAGGCTGCCGGCGGGAATCAGGTACTTGCGGTCGATGCGGGTCTGCAGCGACGCCTGACCGACGAGCTCGGGAAGGCTGATCGCTTCGAGCGACTGCAGACGCGACGTCGTCACGGCGGTCATCGCGAGACCGGGACGCCGACGGCGGAGGTGGCCGGGGCGAGCTCGTCGTGCTGCCCGCCGCGGATGCGGCGCTCCGCGACGTCGAAGCGGACGTCGACCTGCGTGGTGTCGTTGACGAGATCGAGCTGACGGACCTGCACCGAGCGGATGCGGCCGCCGAGCAGCGCGGCCAGGTGAGCGGTCAGGGCGCCCTCGTCGGTGAAGGCGCTGTCCAGAGTGATCGTCTGCTGACGGGTGCGCGGGAACAGCCGCGGGTGGTCGGCGATGAACAGGACCGCGATGATCAGCGCGATCAGACCGACCGTCAGCGCGGACGGCGCGGTGCCCAGGCCGCTGATGAGGCCGATGGCCAGAGCGGAGAAGTAGTAGGCGACCTCGTGCTGCTCGATCTCGTCCGAGCGCAGACGGATGATCGAGAGGACCCCGAAGAGGCCCAGCCCGAGTCCCGCTCCGACCGTGCTGGAGGCCAGGACCAGCGAGACGGCGAGGACGCCGACGTTCACGCCGAGGAACGCGGCGACGAGGTCCCGCCGGCGATGGCGGGGGAAGTAGATCCCGAACGTCAGCAAAGCGATGGCGACGAGGTCGATGGCGACGGTGGCGAATGCGAGCACGAGAACTCCTGAAGACGGGCCGACCCGAGGTCGGCGAGCGAGGTGTCCCCATTCAGCCGCCGCGTCCTTTGCGCTTCCTATGACCCGTCTATGACGCTCGCCTGCATCGTCGGGCGGGCGCTGATCGCCGCGCGGAGCCGGTCGGAGACCAGCAGGTCTCCCCCGGTGCCGCAGGCGAGGACGTCCACGTCCCAGCGGGAGAGGACGCGGTCGAGGGTCGGCTCGCCGCCGGCGAGGACCGCGGTGGCGAGGACGTCGGCGGTGAGGATGTCACCCGCGAGGACGGTGACCTGGCGGAAGCGCACCCCGTCCGCGTCGTGCGGGCGCCGCCAGACGTGCTCCCCGCGCTCCGCGGTACCCGACGTCGCGACGGCGCGCCGGTCGCCGGCGATCGGGACGGCGCACAGGAGCGATCGGCGGTCGTCGGGGTCGACGATCCCGATCCGGACCGGATCGGCGTGGGTGTTGGCGTCGACGGCGCGGGATCCGAGGACGTCGCCCCCGACGGTCAGGAGCCACGGCGCGTCGCCGCCGCGCTCCAGCAGCCTGCCCGCCGCCGCGATCGCGCGGGCCTTGACCGTGCCGGCGAGGTCGAGCACGCCGTCCGGGCGGTGCGGGGTGAAGGCGCCGTCGGTGGCGGTCCGCCACTCGAGGGCCTCGGCGTAGGCGTCGCGCATCTCCGCGCTCGCGTCGGCGAGGCGGAGGCGGCCGTCGGCGATCCTGCTCGCCTCCGACTCCGGCCGGTACAGGCTGAACCGCTCGTCCGCGGACCGGAAGACCGCCCGGATCGCCGCCAGCGGCGCCTCGGCCTCGGCCCGGAGGCTCGCGACCGTTCCCATCGTGGGGAAGGTCGAGATCACAGGCCGGCCTGATCGATCGCGGACTGCAGCGAGTCGAGGTAGGCGTCGCTGGTGTAGGTCGCGCCGCTGACCGAGGCGACGTCGGCGCTCTGGGCGGCGAGGACCTCGCTGCGCAGGATCGGTGCGGCACGGTTCGAGATCGAGACCGACCGGTTCTCCTTGTCCGTCAGCTGCAGCGCGGTCACGTCCGTGATCGCGCCACCGGCGACGGTGATCGCGACCTGCACGTCGCCGTAGCGGGTCGAGACGGCGGTCCCCGTGTAGGTGCCGTCCGTTCCGCCGGTGCTGTCGGTGCCGCCGGTGCTGTCGGTGCTGTCGGTGCCGCCGCTGCTGTCGGTTCCTCCGGTGCCGGCGGGCGCCGAGGGCGTCGACGGGGTGGAGCTCGGCGTCGGCACCTCGAACGTGCTCGAGCCGCTCGAGCCGCTCGAGGAGGTCGGAACCGGAGTCGGAGTCGAGACGGCCGGCGCTGCGGCCTCCGGCGCCGGTCCGGCGGGAGTGCTCCCCGCGGCGCCGAGGTCCCAGCCGATGACGAGGACGGCCGTGGACGCGAGGACGCTCGCGAGGGCGGCGCGTGTCCTCACCAGCTGAATCTCTCGACGTGGATCCGGTGCTCGGGGAGGCCCGCGCTGCGGGCGTCACGGAGGACGAGCTCGGTCCAGGCATCCGGTCCGCAGACGTAGAGGTCGGAGTCGAGCAGCCTCGGGAACACCGAGGTCAGCGTGACGCCTCGCGAGAGAGCCTCGGCGGACAGCCAGGTGTCGCTGCCGGACGGGCGATGCCCCTGCATCCAGTAGAGCGTGCCGCCCCCGCGGCGCACGAGCTCGCCCGTCTCGTCCCAGAGGCGGTCCTGCGCGTGGTCCGCCCCGCGCAGGAGGACGGTGGCCTCGCCCGGCTGCAGGGCACTGTGCTCGAGGAGTGCGCGCGCGGGGGTGATGCCGATGCCCGCGGCGACGACGGCGAGGAGTGGAGCGGTGCGCGCCGTGTCGGTGAAGATCCCGTAGGGGCCCTCGATCGACACGGCCGTGCCCGGCCGCAGTCGAGCGAGGCGTGCGGTGCCGGCGCCCAGCACGCGGACGGTGATCCGGGCGGTGCGGTCGGTGGGGACGGCGGAGAAGGAGACGGGGTGGGCGTGCCACCAGGTGCCGGCGCTCCAGAACCGCCAGATCGCGTACTGACCGCCGACGGCGCCGAGGGAGCGCATCCGTCGCCCGGTCAGGTGCAGCGAGAACACCCCGGGTGCGATCGTCTCGACCGCCTCGACCCGGATGCGGTGGCGGACGGTGCGCACGACGGGCACGGCGAATCGGAACCACGCGACGGAGCCGAACGCCGCGACGTAGAGGGCGATCCAGTAGGCGCGCTGCACGGACCCCTCGGCGAGGACCTGACCGGCGGAGAGCTGATGGGGCACCGCGACGAGCACGGCCGCGTAGCTGAGGAGGTGGATCGCGTGCCACGCCTCGTAGGCGAACCGGCGGCGGACCGCGACCAGCGAGGTGACCACGACGAGCAGCAGCAGCGCGGTCGCGAGCAGGGCGAGCAGCAGGTCGCTGCCGGAGTAGAGGGCGAGGCTCTCCTGCACGAGGTCGAGACCGTCCGTCATCGCGTAGCCGACCGTGAGGAGCAGGCCGTGACCGAGGATCAGCAGGAGGGCGGGCTTGCCGAGCCGCCGGTGCAGCGCCGTCGCGACGTCTTGACCGAAGGTGCGATCGATCCACGGGATGCGCGCGGCGAGGACCAGCATCAGCAGGAGCAGGTCCGTCCCCACCAGCCCGGCGACGATCCCCGCCGCCGAGAGCGCGGTCGGAAGGTCGGTCACGGCCTCGGGACCACCGGAGGCGAGGAACAGCGCGATCGCGACGGCGACCGAGACGACGCACGCGGTCACCAGCGCATCGGCCGAGCGCCTCCGCCGCCGGAGGGCCCGGCGGCGGCGCTCACCCGAAGAGACGTCCACCCCCGGGCCGCCCGCCGCTGCGGGCGCCGGTCGAACTGTTCGCAGCACCGTGCTCATCGCATCGACCTTCCCTGAGCGTCACCCTTCGCGGGGTCCCCGCCGGGAGATCAGGATCGGCGACGACGCTATGCACTCCCGATGAGCCCGCCATGGCCTGCATCGGAGTCGGCCCGCGCCCGGGCCGGCGCCGCAGCGCGCCGACGCTGAGGTTCTCCGCGATGCCGGTGCCGGCGACCTCGACGACGGTCTGCCAGGCGGGGAGGAGGTCGTCGTTCGCCGTGTCGACCGTCAGTGCCGCGCCTGCCATTCCTGCCTCAAGTCCGCCAGTGCCCGCAACCCGCCGCTGCGCTCGCGGGTGTCCGAGCCGGCTGCGAGATCCGCGGCGATGACCGCCACGGGCATCACATCACCGTCGTAGTCGAAGGGGAGAGTGTTGGCGTAGATCGTGTCGCCCCCGGAAGGCGACACGACCATGAAGCTCTTCCGGGCGTAGTCCTCGACGCTCCCCTGTCGCGTGTACCCGCACACCCGCCGAGCATCATCCATGAGGCCGACGTTCAGAGCGCTGCCGGCGGCGCGGCCGGTCGCGATCAGGCCGGCGGCCGCCTTGGCCGGGTTGGCCGCCGTGAAGGAGTAGGCGCGCGTCCGACCGGCGACCGCGCGCGCGATCTCGTCGGGAGTCATCTCTCGGATGCGCCCTCTCACGCGGGAGCGGGTGCTGGGCTGGAGCCAGGTCGCCCCGAGACCGCTCAACTCCCACAGCAGCCCCCAGGCGGTCGCCGGATCCATCGTGCGGCCCTTGCCGCGGCGAGCACTGGCCTCATAGCGGACGACCGCGTCACTGTGGGCCAGCCACACGCCCGACGAGAGTCGACGGCCACCGATGGACCCGGAAGCCACGAGGTCCGTGGCGTGGCGCCGCGAGATCTCGAGGCGCGCGGCGAGCTCGGATGTCGTCAATTCGGCCATTGCAGATAACCTCCCGTCGAGGAACTCTTCTGGCATGCAGCGGTGACGGCAATCCGGCGCTGCACGCGACGACGCTCAGCGCGATCCCGTCCCCCACCGTCGCTCACCTGCCCGCGCGCCTTCACGGACATCCGGTCGAGCCGGACGAAGCGGATCAGCGCGCGTGCGCCGTCGCCAGCTCCCCCCAGTGGGTCGTGGCGCGCAGCGACAGCGCGCCGCGCTTCATCGTCCACACCGGCCCCTTGCGGATCCCGGCGAGCCCGAGGCCGACGGCGGAGCGGCCGTGGCGCTTGGTCACGGCGTCGATCGTCGCGCCGAGGCCCTTGCTGTCGAACGCGGTGTCGAACACCTCGAGGAGGGCGTGCGAGTCCCGCGGCGACAGGTTCGTCAGGATCACGCCGGCCCGCACGTAGCGCGCGCCCTCCCGCAGCCGCGGCCGCAGCGTCCCGATCGCGGCCTTGACGATCGCCACCGGGTCGTCGGTGGGGACGGGGAAGCCGGCCAGTCCGCCCGCGGACTCGTACGGCGCGTCCGCGAACGGCGACGTCGACGCGAAGACGCTCATCGTCTTCGTCACCGACCCCTGCGCGCGCAGCCGGTGCGCGGCGCGCTGCGCGTAGACGGAGAGCACCTGCTCCATGTCGGCGATCGTCGTCACCGGAGTGGCGAACGAGCGCGAGAAGATCAGCTGGTCCCGGACGGTCCGCGCCGCCTCGAGCGGGATGCAGTCGACCCCGCGCAGCTCGTAGACGGAGCGCCGCAGCACCACCGAGAACTTCTTCCGGATCAACGCCGGGTCGGCATCGCGCAGGTCCCGGATCGTGTGGATGGACAGCTCCGCGAGGCGCTTCCCGGTGCGGCCGGCCACTCCCCACAGCTCGGTGACGTGCTGCGACGCCATCAGCGCGTCGAGCTGCGCCGGCGTGTACCAGTCGGTGTCGCAGACCCCGCCCAGGCGCGGGTGCTTCTTCGCGCCGCCCTTGTTGACGAACTTCGCGAGCGTCTTGCTCGGCCCGAAGCCGACGCAGACAGGCAGCCCGACGTTCTTCGCGACGGCCGCCCGCATCGCCCGCCCGATCCGCGCCCGCTCCGCCACGTCGCCGTCGACGCCGAGGAAGCTCTCGTCGATCGAGTACACCTCCTGCCAGGCCGAGTAGCGGCCCAGCAGCTCCATCACCCGCGCGGAGAGCTCCCCGTACAGCTCGTAGTTGCTGGAGCGGGCGATCACCTCCGGGAGGCGCCCCGAGCGGATGAGCGGCTCGACCGTGAACCACGGCGTCCCGTTCTCGATGCCGAGCTTCTTCACCTCGTCCGAACGGGCGACCACGCAGCCGTCGTTGTTCGAGAGGACGACGACCGGCCGCCCCTGCAGCTTCGGGTCGAACAGCCGCTCGCAGCTGACGTAGAAGCTGTTCACGTCGACCAGGCCGATGCGCCGCTCAGAGCGCACGGTGCAGCCGGTGCAGACAGACGGTGACGACGCCCCAGATCTGGAGGTCGCTCAGCTCCGCGACGAGGATCGGCGGGTAGTCCGGGTTCTCCGCGCGCAGCACCACTCCCCCGGGGCTCAGCTCGAGCCGCTTGACGGTCAGCTCACCGTCGAGGATCGCGATCACGACGCTGCCGTGCGTCGGGGTCAGCGAGCGATCGACCACCAGCTCGTCGCCGTCGCTGATGCCGGCGCCGGTCATGCTCTCGCCCGAGACGCGGACGATGAACGTCGAGGTCTTGTCCCGGATCAGGTGGTCGTTGAGGTCGAGGGAGCCGTCGAAGTAGTCCTGCGCGGGCGACGGGAAGCCCGCCGCCACCGCATCGGCGGGGACGAGGAGGGAGACGGCCACGGCGTCCCGGGCAGGGGTCGCGATGCGGTCCACCACGGTCACGCTCATTCTCGGCCCTCCTCACGGGATCGAACATGTGTTCGAACATGTCCGAGTGTAGGTCGACCCCACCGACATCGGCACCGGAGGCTCCTCGCTCGCGGCCGCCTCCGATGCGCGAGGATCGGACCCGTGGATGCGGAGCGGGTTCTCGGAGACGGTCGTGCCGACGGGGTGTGGTGCCGGCTCGGCGAGCCGCTGACGGTGGCGCAGATCGCGCGCGGCGGACCCGCCTGGCTCTGCCTGGACGCGCAGCACGGCGCCTTCGACGACGCCGCGGTGCTCGCGAGCATGCGCGCGCTGGCGACCGTGAGCGAGCGTCCGCCCGTCGCCGTCCGCGTCGCCGGGCTCTCGGACCCGCTGATCGGGCGGGCGCTCGACGCCGGAGCGGACATCGTCGTCGTCCCGATGATCGAGTCGGTCGAGGACGCGGCCTCGGCGGTCCTCGCCGCGCACTACCCGCCGCTCGGCCGGCGCAGCTGGGGTCCGATGACCGACCTCTGGGGCGCCGCGCCCCCGTCGGCCGCCGAGGCGCGGCCGGCCCTCTGGCTGATGATCGAGACGCAGGCCGGCCTGGACGCGGTCGAGGAGATCCTCGCGGTGCCGGGGGTCGCCGGCGTCTTCGTCGGCCCGTTCGACCTCGCGATCGGACTCGGCCGGGAGCTGCCCGAGCTGCTCGCCGCGGACGGACCCGGGGACCCGCTGCCGAGGATCGCCGCGGCCGCCAGGAGCGCGGGCATCGTCGCCGGTGCCTACGCGGGCGACCCGGAGCGCGCCCGGCAGCTGCGCGCGCTCGGCTTCCCGCGGGTCGCCGTCGCGACCGACCAGTCGCTGATCGCGCTCGGCACGGCGGCGGCGCTCGGTGCGGACGGCTCCGGCTGCTGAGCCTCCGAGGGATGCGACGACGGCGATGACGACGACTCCGGGGTGACCGCGAGTCCGAGGCCGCGCCGCTCGCCCTCTCGCCCGTCGGATCTCGGACTCCTGGCCGCACACCTCGGCGCTCGGCCGGGACGTGCTCGCCTCCGTGCAGGCGCTGCGGCGCTGAGGCGCGGGCGTGAGCGGACGCCGCAGCGGGCACGACGTCAGCAGCCGGTCTACGGCGATCGACGTCGGGGGCAGGGACCGATCGTCCGATCCCGCGGAGACGCTGCTGGCGTACTCGCGGGGCACCCATCGGCCACCGAGCAGGTCGCTGCCCGCCAGGGCACATTCGGAGGACTGCTACCAGCGGCCGGCGATCCGCTATTTCGATACGACGAGCTGAACCACGCGTTCGAGCGGACGGTACAGCTGGTCGGCTGACGGCGGCGTCCTGCGTTCAGACGATCCGCTCCCCCGCTAGGTCGGGATCGGAACGCATCTGTGACTCGGGGGTGACGAGCACCTCAGCTCGGGTGCGCGCCCTTGACTTCTGATCCGCCGTCGAAGTGTCCCGAAAACCGCCCCGTCACCGGGCGATTCATCGGGCGGGTCCTACGGGACGCTTCCGCCCGCGCCGATGCGGGGTGCATCTCGCTTTCCGGAGTGATGCAGTGAGCGCCCGGCTATCGGACACCAGCGTGAGCCTGACGCGGCCAATGTCAGACTGTCTCGGTCCGAATCAGCTCACGCGAGATTTCCTAGGGAGACCGGCCATGACAGACACTCTCGATGCGCGACTGGACAGGATCTTCGCCGCCCGGAACCGGGAGGACATGCGTCCCACGATCGACGCTCTTCGCCCCCTCTACGACGAGCACCCCGAGAATCCCCGAGTCGTCTACGAGGTCGGCGGCGCGTACGACACGGCGGGAGAGGAAGCGACCGCTCTCGGTTTCTATGAGCGGGCGATGGAACTGGGGCTGAGCGGAGACATCCGCCGCCGCTGCTACCTCCAGTACGGCAGCACCCTCCGCAATCTCGGCAAAATCGAGGAATCTCGAGCATTGTTCGCACGCGCGCGAGACGAGTTCCCGGAGTCCGTCTCCCTCGGAGTGTTCGAGTCCCTGACACTCCACGCCGCCGGCCAGGTGAACACCGCGCTCGCCAGCCTGCTCACCCTCCTGGCCGACCACGTCGACGCGACCGAGCTCGACCGGTACAAGCCGGCGATGCGAGGCAACGCCGAGTACCTCACGTCACTCGACGCGCACTCTAACTGAGCGTCCCCGACGCCCTGATCGAATTCGGAGTCATCGCCGCCCTCGTCCGATGACGGATCCACTGGATGTCTCGCCAACGATCCCCGTCCGGAACTGGTCGAGGCCTGTCGTGGCCGAACTGGCCGCTCTCGGTAGTGTGTGGCGATCGAGCAGCAGGAACGTCCCGCTGGGGAGGTGTGCGCGGTGGAGCTGCTGAATGTGCTGGTACTGCTCGTCGTCGCGGCGGGTGCCGCCTGTCAGGTGCTCTCCGGTGTCGGCTTTGCTCTGGTCTGCACCCCTTTCCTCGTCCTCACGGTCGGTCACGATCAAGGCGTGCGAACCGTTCTCGCGATGTCGATCCTGCTCAACATCGTCATCCTGCTCCGGTCGTTTCGGCAGGTGCGCCTCGGAGACGCGTTCCGCCTCCTGCTGCCCGCGGCGGTGCTGGTCGTACCGGCGATCACTCTCGCGAACACTGTCCGAACACCTTTTCTCTCCGCCTTGGCCGGGGCTGTCATCCTCCTCGCGACGGCCCTGATAGTTGCGGGGCGCGCACTCCCCTGGCTCGAGGGGACGCGGGGAGCTGTCATCGCCGGGGCAACGAGCGGCGTGTTCAACGTCCTCGCAGCCGCCAGCGGGCCGCCCGTTGCGCTCTTCGCTGCTCAACGTCGATGGCCTCCGATCGTTGCCACTGCGACGTTGCAGGCTTTCGCACTCCCTCTCAACGTCGTCACTCTTGCGCTTCTACGGCCGATCTCGAGCGACGCCGCAGGACTGGGATGGGCACTGACCGGGCTCGTTCTCGGAACCGTCATCGCCTCTTTCTTCTCAACTCGGGTTCCCCCTCGTGCGGTCCGTTCCGTCACCCTGTCGATCGCAGGACTCGGAGGAGCAACGCTGCTCATCACCGGGCTCATGACGATCGCCTGATTCCGACCAGCTGCCAATTCTCACCGATGAGACGAATGCTGGGTGGGGCTGGTTGGATTCGGCCCGCAACCTGACCGCGCCGGAGTCCGGTAGGGGATCTCCTTGCGGGACGGGTGCGATGAGCCGGATGTGCGGATTGAGAGGAACTGGGTATTGCCAGGCCTTGCGACACAAGGCATAGTGTGTCCATGGCGACCGACACCGAGAAGATCCTCACGAACCTCCGAAAGGGGGTTCTGGAGTTCTGCGTCCTCGCGGCGATCTCCGGCGAGCCGAAGTACGGGCGGGATCTCGCGCACACGCTCAGCGAGCAAGGGATGCTCGCCGGCGAAGGCACCCTCTATCCCCTTCTCTCACGACTCCGCGATACGGGCTTCGTGTCGACCGAGCTGACCGAGTCGAGTCAGGGACGACAGAGGCGCTACTACTCCCTCGCTCCCGCGGGTCGCGCCCGGCTCGAGGAGTTCCGCTCGGCCTGGGCGCCGTTCCGGACCACCGTCGACACCCTCTTGGAGACGCACTGATGACCACCACACAGGCCCCTCAGACCCGCCGCCCGTACCAGGCCCAGTTGCGGCGCGAGCTGGCCGTGCTGCCGCGGCGATCACGCCGCAGCCTCCTCCAAGAGGCCTCCGAGCACGCTGCCGACACAGCCGACACAGCCGACCATCCCGGAATCGACAGCTCCTTCGGCGATCCCGTCATGATCGCTCGGACCGCGCTGGAACAGCAGGACACGAACGCTCGACACCCAAGCCGACCCAGTCCACTCATGCCCTCGAAGCTCCTGCAGCTCGTCGCCGCCGTCCTTGCAAGCCCGCTCGCAGTGATCGCCGTGATCGACCTCCTCGCCCGAGACTCCTCCGTCGACTCCTTCAGCGACTCCGGCCCGGATCTGGTGCGGATCCTGCTCTGGGCTCTTCTCGCACTGCCGCCCCTCTTCGCTCGGTGGACGACGTGGTGGAGGACCTCGGTCGCCTGCACGACGCTGTACGCCTGCTACCTCACAATCGCTCTAATCGTCTTCCTCGGAGGATGGAACGTGCCGAGCGCCGGGATCGTCTTCCTGATCAGCGGACCGCTCGCCATCAGTCACGCGCTCGCGCTCGCCCTCTCACTCATCGCTCTCTTCCGAGCCCCCAGGGCCCTCCGCCTCCGCTGACCACCTCGCGTCCACGTACCCGGCAGCCGCTCAACGGACCTGACGCGATGAACGATCGCCATACGGGACGGCGTAGCGAGAACTCTGCATCGCAGAGTAGATTGCTCTACATCGCAGAGTGATCGGAGCAGCATGTCATTGACGCGCACCCCCTGGAAGAACGAGTCCGGGCTGCCCGACGGGTATCTTCGCTGCCGCTCATCATCTCCGGCGTCGGGGTCATCGCGGCCGGACTGGTGCCCCTCGTCGGGCCGAGGCTGTTCTTCGTGAGCTTCCTGGTTCCTGCCGTCACGAGCATCGTTCTCTGGGCCGCGTTGAAAGCGGCTGCCGGTCGTGCGGGTGTGGGGATGGGGCGGGAGCGGATCGGGCTTGTCACCGCGATCATCGCCGCGGTCTCGGTTCTGACTCTCTTGATCACGATGTTCGCCGGTCCAGCCTTCCTCGTCGGAGTGCTCCTGTTCGTGGTCGGTTGGCGACTCGAGAACCGTCTTCAGTGGATCGCCGGCCTCGCGATAGCGATAGCGTCCCCTCTCCTCAGCTACAGCTTCATGCAGAACGCTGCCTACGGATTCGGCTTGATCCCGGTCGACTCCTACCGCTTCACTCCTCTGTCCGTCGATGACGTCGTACTCGCGGCCATCGGCCTCGCCCTCACCCTGATGGGTATCCGCGCCTTCCGGCAGGAGACGGCACGTGTCCGCAATACCAGGCGCTGAGGAGTCGGCTGACGACGAGTTCGCGTCCCTGGACGATGCGGTCCACCAGCGGACACGTCTCGCGATTCTGACCATCCTTCACGAGGCCGGCGAAGCCGATTTCCGCTTCCTACGCACCACCCTCGACCTGACTGACGGGAACCTCGGGCGGCACCTCGAAGTCCTGCTCGGCGCCGGCTACATCACCACGCGGCGGGGGTACGACGGGCGCCGGGCGAAGAACTGGGTGGCTCTCACCCCTCAGGGTGCCGCCGCCCTCCGTATCGAGATCGAGGCGCTACGAGCGATCGTCGCGCGTGTCGATCGCGACCGTAAGTAACGCGGATCAAGCCCGCGACGATGGGAGAAGTGACATGACCGCTGTAAGTACGCAGACCACCAACACGTCGACGGGCGGTACCGCTCCGCGCAGCTACCTCCGCTCGGTGCTGCTGGGTGCTCTCGGCATGATCGTGGTGCCGGTGCTCATCGTGCTCGCGACGACCTCGTGGTCCTCCCCCGGCCCGGAGGATCACGTGCGGATGGCGCTGGCCTCAGTCGTCGCCGCATGCGTGTCGGTGGTCGGATCTTGGTGGCTCGCGTTCGACCGGCGCAGCGCCGGAGCACCGGGCCGCACCTGGTTCTGGGGCATTGCGTGCCTCTTCACCCTCGCCGCGGTGTCGACTATCAACACCGCTGCGGAGCGACTCGAAGGCCTGATCACCAGCTGAACGAGTCGAGACGGTCTCGATGACCTGAGCAAGCTCCGGACGCGACTGCACGATTCGCCTCTTCGCGTAGCTGGCGGCCGGGTGTGGTCAAGCGGATCCCGAGGAGTACGAGCCCCGCCGTCACCGCGGCTGCGCCGAAGGCGACGGCGGCAGTGGCGCCCACCGACCCTGAGGTGAGCGAGCCGATGAGGGTCAGTGCCGCGCCCACTATCAGGAGGACGGCTGTGTACGCGTTGCCGAGCGTGCGAGTGGTCATGCCCGGAATGTAGTGCCGAGCGTTGCGCGCGAGAATCACGGCTCGCTGAGCGTCTGCGCTCGGTTCGCGAAACTGTCTGAGGCTTCGCATTACGACGGAGCGTTGTCCGGACATGTCCACAGTGAAGGGCAATCGCTGAGGGGGAACGACATGGATGACATCGATGAGCTGGTGCGTCGAGCTGCACCGCCGGCGTTGGGATCGGATCCGGGGAACGCAGCGCAGGCGCGTGCGATCGCGCGAGCCGTCGCGGACGAGCGCCGTCCGCGACGCTTCCGGCTGCGGTCCGGTCTCGGAGTCGCGGTCCTGAGCATCGGGCTCGTGGGCGTCGGAACGACAGCTGCGGTCGCCGGGCCGGCTCTGCTGAGCTGGGTCGGCTGGGCTCCGGATGCTGCCGTGCAACGCACCTTCGAGCTCAACGCAGGAAGCGACGTCGGTCTCTGCGCCGTCGTCGCGCGCGTGGTCCCCGAGTACGGCGGACAACTCTCGGACGCTGAGGTGAACGAACGCACCGAGCAGGCGCGCGAGTTCCTGGCCGGCTTCGACTGGTCTCCCCTCGTGGCGGCGATCACCGCCCAGGACATCGAAGCCGGACTGGTCGAGGAACAGGCCGAACGGCAAGCGTTGAAGGATCGCATCACGGCCGAGGGCGGGAACCCGGGAGACGTTCCCGACGCAGATCGGGGGATCGTCGCGAGCACGCTCATGAGCGACGAGATGTCCCGCGTCTTCGAGGAGGCGGGCCACCTGGCCGGCGGGGTGTCTCTCGAGATGGCTGGCCAGTGCGGCGCTGGAGGTGCCGAGTGATGGGCAGGAGGCGCCGCGATCACCGGGAGGCGACTCTCGAAGGTCTGCACGACGCCAACGCAGCCGACCTCCTCAGCTACTTCGGCCGGCGCGTCAGCGTCCCGGCCGACGCCGCCGATCTGCTCAGCGAAACATTCGTCGTCGCCTGGCGACGCATCGACCATCTGCCCTCCGACCCGGAGCAGGCGCGAATGTGGCTGTTCGGAGTCGCCCGCCGACTCCTCGCGAACGCAGCCCGCGGAACGCTCCGACACGCTGACCTGACCCTCAAGCTGCGTCAGCACCTCGAAACCCAGCCCATCGAATCGACCGATACCGCAACCCTCGACGTGCAGGACGCACTCGACCAGCTGCCACCCGACCAGAGCGAGCTCGTGCGTCTGATCCTCTGGGACGGCTTCGCCCTCCCCCAAGCCGCCGCGATTCTCGGGGTCAGCACCTCGACTGCACACGGCCGACACCAACGCGCACGCAACAGGCTCCGAGAACTCCTCTGCCCCGACACGGCTCAGACGGTTGCGACCGCGCCGCGGCCCGGGACGAGGACGGCGTGAAATGTGAGGTGGGCGCGGTAGCCGGCCGAACAACGACTCCGCGCGGGACAGGCTCGCCCCTCGTGAATCGATAGTGCAGACGACCGTGGGCATCTCGATGTTCACGGTCGTCTGCACGACTGCCGTCGCATCGCGAAAGTTGTGCAGGTGACTACGAAAAACGACATATGCCGAGACGCCGTCTTCGGCGGCCGGACGACGACCCCTCATCGGACGCCCGCAGCGGCGGCCATGGCCGGTACGGTGACCGCATGAACGACGACGAAGAACGTCACAACCTGGTGGCACTCACCGAGATCCTCAACGGCTACATCAGAGCGATCGAGAACCCCGAGAAGCTGTTTCAGGTGTGCGCGAACGTCTCGGGAGGTCGCGACGACGAGAGGGCAGCCGTCGCCGCGGCATTCGAGGTCAGCGACGTGGTGGCCAATGCGATTCTTGACTTGCAAGTGAGGCGCTTCACGCCGAGGTCGATCGAGCAGATGCGGAACGAACTGGCCGACTACAACCGTCGACTAGCCGAACTCAACCGACCGTAGGCGATCCCCATACGGGACGAGCCGCCGGCGTGGCCGGTGTAGAAGTCACGCCGACCTCAGGAAGCGTTGATGTCTCCGTGGATCGTCAGGAACCAGGCCGTGTCGCCGTCCGCGTTTGACGCGGTGGCCTCGACAGTCGAAATCGGCTTCTCGCCGAGCGACGCCGGGTCGATCTCGTGCGGGCCATCGGCACAGTCGATCGCCTCGAGGGTCGTCGTCGTCCTCGTCGTCGGGCCTCCTGCCGTGGACAGCGATCCGATCTCGAGATCGATCACTCCGTCGCCGAGACATTCAAAGGTGATCGCTGTCGGCAGGGCGGGTCGCGCGAGAGTTGCTTCGACGTGGCCACCATCATCGTCGGCGTTAGCGTTCAGCGAGAGAATCGCAACAACGTCACGGTCCGTTTCCACATCCGCTTGGCGCTCTGCACGCCACTGAGTGATGCGAGGGTCCTCCCCAGATATCGGGGCGCAGCCTGCGAGAGACGCCACGAGAACAAGACCAACTACTGCGCTGACGGGACGGTGCCTCATCGCTACACAGTAGGGGCAGGCGATCGCAGATGGACGAACTTCTGACCCGATCGCGAGATAGTGAAGCTCAGCGCTGAACAACCTCGCCTCTGTGCCCACGTCGATCGGATCTGTGCCTTGCGGTCCCACTCTCCCCGCTGTCGCGTTCAGCACTACGGATCCTTGGCGGAACCGTGCCGGTGAACGATCCCCCTACGGGACGCCAGAAGCGATGAGAGTGAGGCGGAGCGCGCGACGGCTTGGCCATGCGCTCGCTACGCTCACGGAATGTTCGGCCTCTCGCGTTGGCGCCCGCGAGCTGACGCTCGCCGTTCGCGCCGCGCTCGGTTCCGCTCCCTACTCGCTGAGGCCTGTAGCGCGTGCTCTCACCCCTGGGTGGAGCACCTCGCGGATGCCGGACCGGCCGGCGGTCACGTCTGCTCGGAGTGCGTCTACGAGCTCGAGCACGGGTTCAGCCACGGGCCGACCTGTCACCGACCGGTTCCGATCGACGTGTTGAGTCGCGCTGACGCCGCCGCCGCGACAACAGCGCGGGGCGGCAACGAGCGACTGGTCGGAGGAGGTCGGATGCGAGACGGTGCAGAAGACCGCGATGACCCTTCGATCCCGACCCTGCGCGAAACGACAGCCGCTCTCCTCTTCGGGCTGGTCCAGCCCCGAGACGTGATCGCTCTGGCAGCGGATCTCGTGGCAGCAGGGAGCGACAGCGAGTCCCTTGTCGCTCTCGCGTCCCTCTACTCCAGCGCCACTCCCGCCGATGTCTTCGACCTCAGCTCGGCGGCACTCATCGAAGCGGGCGCGCGGCCATTGGATCGGGACGGTGAGGAGATCCCGCTTCTCGCGCTGCGCGTCGCGTGCCGTCGTTTCCTCACCGGCGACTGGGATCTCCGCGCCTTCTCCTCCTGGGTGCACGACCGGATCGGGCACGACGGACCGGCAGCTGCACAGTTGCTTGTCGAGGTCGATGACCAGCTCGGCGCGCGAGGCATCGGAGCCGGTACCCGATACCGCCAGAAGGTCGCTCGACTCGCCGTCGCCTTCCTCGCAGACACAGAAGGACCGGCGAGCGAGGACCACTAACGAATCCGTTCGGTGCACGATCCCCATTCGGAATGAGGGAGCTCGCGCTTTTCGCTCCGGCGATGAGCAGGCGAAGTAGGGTGAGCGAAACGCAACGGGGGACGCGATGGGCCACGAACGACCGACCTACAGATTCAGGATCAGTGCGGTCGCGGTCGCGCTCATGGCCTTTCCTCTTCTCGCCGGGTGCGCGCAGCAGGACACCAGCGTCTACGACGACCCGACCGTGTACTCGGACTACGACAGGGCGCAGCAGGAGCAGGACGTGCTCCCCTCGCTTGGCAGCGTCGGAGACAAGCTCGATCCCGACTCGATCCGGTTCGCTGGTTCGGTCGAGGGCTACGACTTCTACCTCGCCTTACCTCGCGAGGGAGCGGGGCATTGCGTCATCGTCAATGAGGGTGACGAGCCGGCGAGCGGCTGCGGCGAGAAGCTGTCGAAGCAGAACGACTGGACGGTGCAGATCCACCCCGATGACGCCGTGCCGGATGAAGCAACCGGCGAGGGCTGGACCCAGCTAGGCAAGAACCTGTCGGTCCGCGCGAGCTGACGACGGGAACGCTCTCGCACTTGACCACAGCCCCTGGCCGAGAGCAGCAGCCCGACGACTTTGCGACCCGATGAACGATCCCCTACCGGACGCCCGCTGGACCAGCCCTACACGAGACGACCGCACCTTGCCGCTGAGCAACGGAGGCCCAGGCGCTGGGTATTCCAAGCTGCGGTCATGGCACCTGAGCTCGGGACCGGTCAAGACGACGCGAACAAGTACCAGCCGTCGGATAAGCGGCGGACGTGGCGGTCTTGGTGGACCGTCTTGGCATTGAGCTGCGCCGCGGTCGCGTGCCCGCTGATCGGGTTTGCGCTCGGAGAGCCGGCGCGTGACTGGGTCAGGTTTGTAGGCTTGCTTCTGCTGTTCGCCGCGATCATGCTCGGTGGGTGGCTGGCGAACGAGGCGCGGCCGCGAAATTAGCGACCGGCCAACGATCCCCCTACGGGACGCACCGAGTGTCTTCGTCTCCGCGAGAACAGGCCGGTGTCGAAGCAGAAGAAGATCCGGAAAGTACTGCTCACCGCGCGCGCGGAAGACTCGGCCGTCAGGATCCAGCGAGGCTGGAAGCGGGCCGAAACGATCGAAGGGTTCGTCGTAGGAGTCGGTCGCAAATGGACGCTCATCGCAACAACGACGACAGGGGGCTTCTTCGACGGCTACGCCACGATCCGCCTGACCGACATCACCCGCGCGCGACCCTACGACTCCTGGGAGCACCGCTTCTTCCAAACACTGCCCGAATGGCCGCCGCGACCACCCGCCGGCAGGTCTGCAATCGATCTGGACACCACGTCGGGCATGCTGGCGACCTTCCTCGAGCCGGGCGTCCTTCTCTCCATCGAACGCAGGAAGAAGCACGCGATGTGGGTCGGCGTACCGAATGAGCTCACACGCAACTGGTTCTACCTCTGGGAGGTCGATGCGAACGCCGTGTGGGACCCCGCACCGCGGGGCTACAGACCCCGAACCGTCACCCTGGTCCGGACCGGCCACCTCTACCTCCAGGGACTGGCCGTGGTCGCCGACAGTCCCCCGTCCGAAGATCTCCCGCACCACTGGACGGCCCGCTCGAAAGCATCGCGCCGAGAGAACCGAACGGCGACGCACTGAGCCATGGCCTGCCGGTCGCTCACCAGGCGAGCCGGTGGTCGTCCTCGAAGACCGCGCCGGTCGGGCCGTCGGCGGGCAGGGTGGCCAGGCGGACGGCGACCGCCGCGCCTTCGTCCGGCGTCCTGCTGCCGCGGAAGTCGTTGAAGTCAGTGGCGACGTGACCCGGGGCCGCGCCGTTGATCTTCAGCGTCGTGGCGGCGAACTCGCGGGCGTAGTGCACGGTCAGCGCGTTGAGGGCGGTCTTCGAGCTGGAGTAGGCCATGGAGGGCTGCCCCACCCAGGCGCCCTCCTCGCCGAGCGAGCCGCGCTTGCTCGTGACGTTCACCACCCGCGCATCCTCCACTCGGGTGAGGAGCGGCAGGAACGCCGTCATCATCCGCACGACGGCGAAGACGTTGACCTCGTACACGCTCCTGATGTCGTCGACCGTCTCCTCGGTCGGCGTCGGCAGGTGATCCATCGGGTGGAAGGTGAGCGTGTTGACGCCGGCATTGTTCACCAGCACGTCGAGATGCCCGAACTCCTCCGCGACGCGCGCCGCGAGGGCATCGACGTGGTCCTGCCGGGTGACGTCGAGAAGGACGGGCCGGACGTCGCCGTCGAGGGTCCCCGCCGCGTCCCGGCCGGCGTCGACGCTCCTCGCTCCGAGCAGGACGGTGAACCCCTGCCGTGCGAGGCCGCGCGCGATGGCCAGGCCGATGCCCTTGTTGCCGCCGGTGACGAGGGCGAGCTTCGTCGCAGAAATTCTAAGTGTTGTCATGTCAACACTCTGCGCTCCGCCCGTTGTCGTGTCAACACCGGCACCGTAGGCTGGGCGGATGACCGCACCGCTGAGCGAGCAGGACCAACTTCTCTGGCATGCGTGGAAGATCGCAGCGGACCAGGTCCGGCAGCGCGTCGCCGAGGAGATCAAGACCGGCACGGGTCTCTCCGACCCGGACTTCGGTATCCTGACGCGCCTGGTCGAGCTCGGCGGCGGGGAGCTCCGCCAGAGCGACCTCGCCACCTCGATGCAGTGGCACCGCAGCCGGCTCTCGCACCAACTGACCCGCATGGAGCAGCGCGGTCTGCTCGGTCGTCGGAGCGCGGACGCCGGCGTTCACGTGCAGATCACCGATGAGGGGCGGGATGTCGTCCGCGCTGCCCGGCCGATCCACGCCGCCGCTGTCCGCAGGCACCTCGTCGATCGCACTGACGGCATCGATCGCGCGACCCTGATGCAGGTGCTCGAGCGGCTCGCGCAGGGCTCCTCGCCGTCCCGATGAGGAATCCCCTCACGGGACAAGCGCGCCGGCTTGGACCGGGGTGACACGTTCTCATCGGACTCGCTTCGCCCACCGCTCGACTCGACAGACGCGCGGCCCTGAGCTCGCTGGTCAGAGGTCTCGCCGGGCGGTGAGTGGCTCGGAGCCGATGACCTCCAGCAAGGCGAGGTTCTCGGCGTCGCGTGAGCCCGCCGGCGCGGTGTAGAGCACGAGGTGCTGGTCGCGTTCGGTGATGGCGAGGGAGTCGCAGTCGACGGTGATCGCCCCCACCGGTGTGCGGCGGAACGTCTTCCGCAGGGGTGGCGGCGTCTGGACGTCGTGCCGTTTCCAGAGCCGTGCGAACTCGGCGCTGCCGGTCCGGAGGTCGTCGATCAGTTCCGCGACGACGGGGTCCGAGGGGTACGTGGCGTGAGCGTTGCGGAGCTGCGTGACGACGCCCTCTTGGAATGCGATCTCGTCCGAGATTCCGTAGATCGCTTCCGGTGGCTGCTCTGCGGCGAGGAAGGTCTTCCTCGCGAGGTTGCGGTCGCGCGGCGGCAGCAGCGAGAAGTCCTCCATGAGGGCTGCTGCGAGCTCGTTCCACGCGAGCACCTCGAAGGTGGCGGACAGGACGATGCCGGCGGTGTGCGGGAGTCGTTCGAGGAGCGCGAGAACGCTCGGTCGAACGTCGCGACGGTGCAAGCCCGACGGGGTCGGAGCGGTGCCGGCGAGCCGGTGCAGGTGGTCGGACTCCTCGGACGTGAGACGGAGAGCACCTGCGATACCACCGAGGACGACGTCCGAGGGTCGAGGAGCGCGGCCCTGTTCGAGACGGGCGTAGTACTCGGTGGAGATGTGCGCGAGAACGGCGATCTCCTCCCGGCGCAGTCCCGGTGTTCTGCGGCGTGGTCCCGACGGTAATCCGACGTCCTCCGGCCGAAGACGCTCGCGGCGACTTCGGAGGAACGCTGCAAGCTCACCCTTGTCCATGCTCCCCAGTGTGCGCCTGAGCCGGCGATGGATCCTCGTACCGTTTGTGCCTGGATGCGGATTCTTCGGGCGGCGACGGTGTTCGTATGACACACACCAACGAATCCACACCGATCGGCCTGCTGACCGGCAAAGTCGTCTTCATCACCGGAGCCAGCCGTGGCATCGGCGCCGCAGCGGCTCGCCTCTTCGCCGGCGAGGGTGCCGCTGTCGTGCTGGCGGCCCGCAACACGAAAGCGCTCGGCTCGATCGTCGACGAGATCCGCGGTCAGGGCGGCACGGCTGATGCCGTCGCCATGGACCTCGCTGACCGGGCGAGCATCCGCGCCGCCGTGGACCACGTCGAGGAGCTCCACGGACGCCTCGACGGCGCCTTCAACAACGGCGGTGTGAACCAGCAGAACGTCGGTCCCCTCGACACCACTTCCGACGACGACATCGACGAGCAGTTCGCGGTCAACTTCCGTGCTCACTGGGTCGCGATGCTTGCCGAAGTAGCCCTCATGAGGAAGTCCGGAGGAGGTGCGATCGTCAACACCTCCAGCATCGGCAGCCGCCGCGCCGTTCCGCCCCTGCCCGCCTACGGGGCGATGAAGCGAGCACTGAACAGCATCACCGAGACCGCGGCCGTGACCTGGGCCGGGGAAGGCATCCGCGTCAACGGCATCACGCCAGGGGGAACCGCAACCGAAATGATGGACGAGTGGGAGAAGAAGACGCCGGGCATCATCGACGCGAACAACGCAGCCAGCCCCCTCGGCCGCATGGCGACCGCCCTCGAAGTCGCCGAAGTCGCCGGTTTCCTCCTGAGCGACCGAGCCTCGGCCGTGACGGGCGCCATTGTGCCCGTCGACGGCGGCGCCGGCGCCTGAGGCAGGGGGAACGCACATGACCGACACAACCACCGCCGGCCTCGCTCGCGCGAGAGGACTGACTGAGGGTTACCCATGCAACGGACGAAGCGTCAGAACCTCTGGCTCGCGCTCATCGTGCTGTACGTGCTGGGCAGCGTCGCCGCCATGATCGGCCTCATCCCCATCGCGCTCGGCTACGACGAGCCGATCTTCAAGGCGACGTGGTGGGTGCTGCTGCTCCTCTGCTTCGCAGCAAGCCTCGGTCACCGACTCAACGAGATATTCGGGTTCGCGTCTCGCCGGAAGCGACAGGGGCGACCCGCGAGCGGTTTCGAGCAGCTGCGTGGGTACTTCTTCGGCTACCCGTCCGCAGAAGACGACGCCGCGGAGCAGGCGCCTGATGCCGACGGATCGGCGATGTCTGGCCGACGTCACTGATACCGCGCCGCCGACCGATCCCCTCTTGGGACGCGGTTGCTCGACCGTCATCTTCCCTGCACGCCCGGAGATGACGGTCTGCTCGTAACGTTAAGGGATGAAGGATCGTTGGCTGTTGGTGACGGGGGTCGCGGTGACCGCACTCGTCTGCGCTGCCGCGACATGGTTCCCCCGGTCATCGCCGCCGCCTCAGTTCTCCGTTTCGGGCGTCGTCGTCAATGAGGCTGGTGAGCCGATGGGTCGATGCCTCCTCGATTCCTTGACGGGAGAGGAGTCGGGTATGTTCACCCGCCGGGACGGCACGTTCCCATGGCCGTTTCGAGTCTTCGGATTCCGGGAGTACGACGTGGGAGCCACGTGCGAAGGCGGCAAGGTAGCCAGCGACACCGTTTTCGTCACCGGAGACATGTACATTCGCCTCGTCGCGAGGTGAGCCGCGGCCAGCTTTCCCTCTTGAAGTCAGCATTGCGGAGCGAGAGGCCTCCACTCACCCTCGAGCCGCGCCAGTCGCGCACGGCCTGTAAGGGACCGAAATCACAGACCGAGCGTGACCGACTCGACGCGTCCGGTCACCGATCCCCCTACGGGACGAAGGAGACGGGTCCGATTGACGCCGATCAGTTTGCGGGTCGTTCGTCCCAGACACCGTCGTAGGGCGTGATCGTCTTCATGAACTCTGCGCTTCCCCACGCCGGATCGCCGGGGATCAGAACAAGGGTCGCCTCGTCGCGCAGCATTGGATCTCCGTTCGGGTAGGGCGCTCCGCTGGTGCAGCTCGCTGGCGTCGACACGACGTCGAGGACGTCACCTACCGCTGCCTCCCCGCCGAAGACCTGGGTGACGGTCGCGCGGTGAAGCGACGCCTCTTCGCCGTACATCGTCACTGTCGTCTCAGTCGGCTCGAGCTCGGCTCGCACTATGAAGTCGTGTGAGCCAGCGGCCTCCTCCAGAGAGTCGTACGCCCTCCAGTCCAGGCAGGCCGGCTCACTGAACTCCGACACGAAGTCAGAAGTGCACCCTGCCATCGCACTCGTGACCAGGAGCAGGCCAGCACAACGCAGCACGGCGGCCTTCATCGTTCCTCCTCTGCGCGGCATACCCAACACCGATCAGCCTAGGTCGGAGCGGAAAGGACTATAGGGCTGCACAGCGCGCAGACCTGCACGGGGACGACCCCGCCTCTATCGGTTCCGGCAATCAAGCCGCGAAGCACCCGGAGCACCATCCCCAGACGGTACGACGATCGATCGACCCTCCGACCAGCGCGCCCGAGCGCGAATTGCATGTCAGCGGCCGCGAGCATCAACGATCTGATGACGTTCACGGTACTCACGATGCAGGCGGCGGCGAGCAGTGGTTCACTGACCCGCATGATGCAGGGACGGCGAAGACGAGTGACATCCATTCTCGTCGTTGCCGCCATCGCGCTCAGCGCCGGCGGCTGCACCGGAATCACGTCGAGCTCGGCCGGATCCTGTGCCGTCAAGGTGATCGAACTCCAGGAGTCGTCCCTCCACCCCGGCGGAGTCGTCCACCTCAGCGCCGACTTCATCTGGGAGACCTGCGAGGACACCGGAGGCACGAGCCGCGCCGCTTCAGATGTCACTGTCACCATCACCCCCTCCGCGAGCGGCGAGGAGATACTGCTCGGTCGACCGATCCCTCAGGGCGAACGGTCGACGGTCGACGCGTCCTTCGACCTCCCCGCCGATCTCCCTACCGGCCCTGCCGTGCTTGCCCTGCGCACACAGAGCAGTGACCCGATCTACGTCGAACTACCGATTGGGATCACGCGATGAGTTCCCCTGTTCATCTGCGTGCGCAGCGGATCGTGTGGGGGTCGTTTCTTCTCGTGGTGGGGCTGCTCTTCGGCGCAGGACAGATCTGGGTGAGCCAGTACCAGGGAGCGACCTACAAGTGCATGGTGGATGGGCCTTTCTCGCCGGACGCGGAGGTCTCGGAACGTTCCGGCATCGTGGTGGGTTCCGCGGCGCTGTGGCCGCTCGGTCGCGCGTGCGCGTGGGCGCGCGCCGATGGTGAAGGGACCGTCACGACTTACTCCGGGCGCTGGCCACGCACGCTTGCGGCTCTGGGCCTGACACTCGGCGGGCTCGCACTCGCCGTCGCGCCGGCGAAGCGGCGAGGGCAACCCGACCCACACTCGTCTCACTGATCGATCCGCTGACGGGACGCATGCTGTCCGAACTCACATGAGTAGATGATGCGGTGAGTACTTGGGTCCACATCGCATCGGGCCGGTACGGTGACCGCATGGACGACGACACCGAACGTCAGAGCCTTGTGACGAGTATCGAGATCCTCAACGCCTGCATCAGAGCTGTCGAGAACCCCGAGAAGCTGTTTCGGGTGTGCGCGAACGTCTCGGGAGGTCGCGACGACGAGAGGGCGGCCGTCGCCGCGGCATTCGAGGTCAGCGACGTGGTGGCCGGTGCGATTCTCGACATGCAGGTGAGGCGCTTCATGCCGAGGTCGATCGAGCAGATGCGGAACGAGCTGGCCCGCTATGCCCGTCGACTTGCCGAACTCGACAGTCCGTAGGCCGACGTCGCCGCAGCACTCGCCACGTCCGCGAACGACTGACCACGCGTCCGGATGACCATCCGCTTATGGGACGGACTTCGGGTTGAACCCGTCGTCCTGCCTTGAGGTCAGACCGCGGCTTCTTGCCGTCGCGTAGCCTCATGGTGCAGTCAACCAAGGGGGACCTGATGAAGCGCGCCATCGTCATTACTGCGAGCGTTCTCGGGCTGAGCATCGCCGCACTACTCCTGGTGATCGCCTACGTGTCGGTAGGACGAAGCTTCGGCCAGGAATGGAGCAGCCTCGACGGCCCGCAACCCGTCTGGCCGGCCGTCGTCGGCTTCGGATCGATGAACCTGGCCGCACTCAGCGGAGCCACTCTTGCTGTCCTCGTCCTCGTCGTCGTCGGACGCGAGTTCAGCCGAGGACGGAACGCGAAGAGTCGGCGCTGACCCTCTCTCAACCATCCGCTATCGGACGGTCGGAACAGGAGGTCGCGCCGGTCGACCTACTATCGGGATGTGACCCACGATCTGCTTCTGCCTGAGCACGTCTCGCACTACACGAGCATCGCCGGGCTGATCGGGATCATGAAGTCGTCAGCGCTCTGGGCCACTCATATCACGCAGCTGAACGACCCGAACGAGAATCAGACGGCCGTCGGCGTGCTGGAAAAGGTACATGCGATCGACGAGCAGCTGTACGTGCAGACATACAAGGTGCGAGACAGGGATGACCTGTTCGTCAGTTCACTCAGCGCCGCACAGGACCACCTCGGGATGTGACGCCCTTACAACTCTCGAATCGAGATCGTCTTCAATACCGAGCGGCTGGTCGCGACGGTCGAGGAGCTGAACCGCGACGTCGGTGCCCGCTTCGCACAGACAAGCTACGAGGAGATCGACCTCGAAGAACGGCTCAGCACGCTCCTGGCACCCGACAGCACCGACCCCGCAGGCCCCTACCAGGTGGCGATCCTGGCGGCAAGCCATAAGAGCGCCCACTGGTCCGACGAGAAGGAGTACAGGTTCGTTGGCCTCGTGCACTCGCACGATGGAGGCCGCGAGGCGGCCCGAGTGCAGTTCCGGGAAGGGGAGGTGGGCCTCTCCCCCTACATCGAGTTGCTTCTCTCACCACGGGGCCCGAACGGACAGCCGCTCAACCCACTGCCCTTCGATCTGATCAGCGAGATCCGTGTCGGTCCGAAGGGTGATCAGAACGCCCTCGTCCGGGCCCTCGAGGTCGTAGCGAACCAGCACCTGAGCCCCGAGGGCGACTCCTGGCCGATCACCCGATCAGAGCAGAGCTACCGCTAGGACTGAGAAATAGAGGTGGTCTCGTGAAGGAGGTAGCGACGACACCACCCACTGTCACGACGATTAGTCGAGAACTCACTGCCAGCCCGTCCCCATTCACCTCGGGTTCACAGCGCCGGCTCCCGACCGCGGGCACTACTACGGCCGACCACGGCCGCTAGCGGATCCCCATACGGAACACCCGGCTGCGCAGAGAGCAGCTGAGTACGATCGGGCCATGCAGCGCACAGTAGGCGGAGTCCTCATCGAGGTCACCCACGCGAAAACCGGTGACGCGACTCCGACATCCGACGGTCCGATCCAGATGTGGACGATCGCCCTCTCCGGAGTAGGCATCGATCACACTGCGACTGTCGGTGTCGCCGGCACTTCCATGGAGCCGAACGATGACGTGTTCGCCACTGTTCTCGACGTGGCCGTGGTGCAGTACGACTCCGTGTCCGAGGACACGGACCCGCTCGCGACCTCTGCGATCCGCGAGTGGAAGCAAGACCACGCGACCGAACTCCAGGAGCTCGTGAAGACGCTTCGAGCGACCAGCAGCTAGCACCCTCGCGACGCACTCGGCTCCGGACCGCTCATGGCTCACCACAGGCCGACGGTCGAACGAGAGCCACCGGCTGAACCGGTTGGCGATCCCACACAAAACATTCCGCCAGCGTGTTGGCGAGCCGCAGGTCCCGCCGTCCAGGGAAGCGAATAGAGAACGTATTTCGCGGAGTCGTTAGCCTTTGTCCTGCACGCTAGCGGCATGACTACTGTCCCCGATGTCGACCATGTCGTTCGCGAGGAGCTGCGCGAACTCCTTGACAGGCCCGTGCGCGACTACCTATCCGTTCTCACCGAGAGGGCCGCGAAGCAGCGCCTTCGGCGCACATCTTGTGCGAGCTGACCGTGACCAGTCGAACGAGGCTCGACCGCCATCTCCTCGCAGTAGCATCCGGCGCGGTCGGCGTCGTCGCCGCCCTCTCGCTGACGTCTTGCGGGTACGGCTGCCATGAAATCGGCTACACCAACGAGCTTCGCGTGACGGCGGCAGGTGCGCGATCCGTTGATGTCGCCGACATCCGGCTGTGTGCGGATGAGATCTGCGCCTATCCCTCCGTCGATGCAGCCCCCGCAACCGGACGCTCCTACTGGGTCGTCCACAACACCTCCGGTCTGTGGATATACGCCTTCGGTGACCACCACCCCGACACAGTGCACCTCACACTCCTCGACAACGCAGGCCGCGCCCTCGACGAACAGGACCACGACATCGACTGGAACCTCGTCGACGAACCAAATGGCCCGGGATGCGGCTGGCGCGCCGACCCCTATGACCTCACCGTCAGCCTCTGAGAGCGGCAGGGACAACACAACCCACGCTCATCTCACTGATCGATCCCCATACGGGACGCGCCTCCGGTCGGGATCGGTGTAACGCTGCGAGGACCTGCGGACACTAGTAGATGTGGGGATCATCAGGACGGACGAAGCCGCCGCCTGGGCGCGTGCGTCCTCCGGTGACGGTGCGGCGTTCGCGTCGATCTTCGACGAGCACCGCGCTCGGGTATTCCGGCACGCGTACCGACTCCTTGTCGATACGACCGATGCGGAGGACGCGGCAGCGGTCGCGTTCCTCGAGCTGTGGGGTCGGCGCCGCAACGTCGAGCTCGTCAACGGATCCGTCCTCCCTTGGTTACTCGTGACCGTCACCAACACCGCCCGCAACCTCAGCCGCGGCCGCGGCCGGTACCGCGCCCTCCTCACCTCGCTCCCCCACGGCGAACATCAGTCCTCCGCGGAGGACGCTGCGCTGCAAGACGTGATCGATGACCGGCGCCTCTCCGAAGCACTCGGACGCCTCTCGCCGGCGGACCTGCACCTCGTGACGCTCGTGATGATCGAGGGCTACAGCCCCACCGACGCCGCGCCCCTCCTCGGGCTCAGCGCCGGCGCCACCCGGACCAGGCTGCATCGGGCCCGCGCGGCGCTGCGCGATCAGCTCGGGCATCCGACCCTCAGCCTCTACGTCCAGTCGACGCTAGGAGATCCGTCATGACCGCCTCGCAGATGAGCGACAAATTCACCACCGCCTTCCGGCGCGCGCTGATCGAGCACGTCGAGACCCCCTCCCGCTCCCGCCGACACCGATGGCTGCTGGGAGGCGGAATCGGCGCGGTCGCGCTATTCGCCGGTACCGCCACAGCCGCCGCCACCGGCCTGCTCCCCCTGCCTGGCGCCGCGGTCGTCACCCCCGTCAGCGTGTCCGCAGCCGGGACCTACACCGGCACCGCGACCCTCCAGCTCGGACCCGCCCCGGACGGCGCGACAGGGCTGACCGTCTCGCTCAACTGCCTCACCCCGGGCACCTTCACGCTCACCGGAGGATCGAGTCTCACCTGCTCCGCCAACGACTTCCTCCGACCAGAGCAGGTGCCGGGCTTCGACTCCTTCTTCACGCCCCTCACCGCCGCCCCCGATGGAGAGTTCACCGTCACCGCGTCCGCAGGCAGTGGATGGCGGGCGATCGTCGCCTACGCCACGTCCGAGACGACCGCGTGGGCGGAGAACGCCGCCGGCCAGAGCTACGGCGTCACCAACGAGAACGGTGATCCGGACCTCATCGCCGTCGTCGCGAACAACGGCACGCAGGGCTACGTGCATCGCGGCGACCTCGAAGACGCCGACGGCACCACCGCTCAACGCTCCTTCACCACACCCGAGGACGCCCTCGAATGGCAGGAGCAGAACAAGGGGATCACCCACACCATCCCCGTCTACGAATCGGACGGCACCACCCTCGTGGGCGAGTTCGACGTCGGATGATCGCGGCGTCCAGACGACCATCCTTCTCCGGGACGCGCCCGTAGCCTGTGGGCATGCGGCCGCTGAGGAGACGACTGCCCGGCTGGGCGCTCGTGCTCCTGTCGATCCCGCTCGGTCTCGCCTCGATCGCACTCGGATGGACCTTCGACGGGATCGATCCCTTCAGCGTTCAGTGCTCGCGAGGAACGTTCCCTGAGGCGGCCGATCTGTCCGACGAGTCCGTCCGCATCACCGGCGATCCGACTCTTCTACCCTTGGGTGTGGACTGCACGTACGACGCCGACCACGACGACATCGGCCCGCAGATGATTCACCACTACGACTTCCCCGCGACGGTCGGCCTGCTCGTGAGCGTCCTCGCCTTCGGCGGAGGCGGGGCCCTCGTCCTCGTCCGCGACTAGCGACCATCAGCGCCCGCCGGACGATCCCCATGTGGGACGCCGCGGTCGAGCGCGGCCGGCTGAGCGGCGGCTCCTCTCAGTCGGCAGACTGTGCTGGTGTCCTCTCCGAAGAAGATCCGAGCACTGCTGACCACCGCTCAGCGTGACCAGACGCACATCACCGTCCGTTTCACGTTCGGGAACCGCGAGACGATCGACGGGTTCGTCGTCGGTCTGGGCAGGAAGTGGGCACTTCTCGCAGTGACGATGACCGGCGGCTTCTTCGACGGGTACGCCGCCGTCCGCCTCGCGGAGATCGCACGAGCTCGACCCAACCGGTTCTGGGAAGCACGATTCTCACGAACCCGACCGGAGTGGCCCCCTCACCCGCCCACCGATCGCCCCGCGATCGACCTGGACACCACCTCGGGGCTGCTGGCCACCTTCCTCGACCCGGGCACCCTGGTCAGCATCGAACGCCGCAAGAAGTACAGCGCGATGTGGGTGGGCGTCCCCTTCCTGCTCACTCGCAACTGGCTCTCCCTCTGGGAAGTCGATGCGCAGGCCGTCTGGGACAAACGGCCGCTTGGCTACCGACCCCGAACCATCGCCCTCGTCCGGACCGGCGACCACTACCTCAGAGGACTCGCGGCCGTCGTCGGCGATCGACCTCCCGAGGACCTGCCGTACGACTGGGCCGCACGCTCGAAGCACGCACGACGCCAGCCGTGACGGCAGACCGCCGATGACCGCCCAGCCATCCCCTTTCGGGACGCACCATCAGCGGAACTCGACGCTGCTCAGGATCAGCGGATGAGGGCGGCGGCGGAGAGGTCGGTGCCGCAGCAGCGGAGCAGCAGCGGAGCGGCAGCGGAGCGGAGTCGTCACGCGACCGGCTGTCCGGCGATCCAGACGGCGACCGGCCGGCTCAGGACGGAGACGTCGCTCACGGGGTCGCCGTCGACGAGGAGCAGGTCCGCGCGTCGGCCGACGGCGACGACTCCCCGGTCGGCGAGGCCGAGCGCGGAAGCGGCTCCGCTCGTCGCGGCGCGGACCGCGTCGACAGCGGAGAGACCGGCCTGACGGAGGAGGCCGAGCTCGGTATGCAGGGACGCGCCGTGCGGGACGGGGGCGAACGGGCTCTCATTGGCGTCGGTACCGGCGACGATCCGGACGCCCGCGGCGTGCATCCGGCGCACGCTCTCGACGGCGTTGCCGATCGCCGAGTCGGCGCGGTCGCCGAGGCGGGCGCGGGCCATGACCTGCATCATCACCAGGGTCGGCGACGCGATCGTCCCCTGCGCGAGCATCCTCGCGGCGGTCTCCTCCGGCAGCGGCCGATCGAGGGGCGCGTGGGTGAGGACGTCCACGCCGGCGTCGAGACCGCGTGAGAACGCGTTCGCGGTCACGACGTGCGCCACGGTCGTCCAGCCGCGGCGGTGGGCGCCTTCGACGAGAGCGGTGATCGTCGGGACGTCGAGGGCGGGGACGTCGGTCGCGTCCGGGTCCTCGATGATGATCTTGATCAGGTCGGAGCCGTTGTCGCTCCGCCAAGTGAGGAATCGCTCGGCGTCCGCCGCGCCGGTGACCGCGCTCTCCTCGGGGTTCCCCATCAGCGCGATCTGAGTGCTGCCCGGCGCCGAGGCGGCCGAGCCGGCGCTCCGCAGCGACGGGGCACCCCGCAGCATCCGCTGCTCGGCGACGAGGCTGTCGGGATGCGTGCCGAGGTCGATCATCGTCGTCACGCCCGCGCGGGCAGCGGACTCGAGCGCGCCGCGCGAGCCGAGGTGGACATGCGTGTCGATCAGCCCGGGCACGAGGAACCGGCCCGCCCCGTCGATGACGTCGCCGCGCGCGACCCCGCTGCCCGAGCGGCGGATGCCGCGGATCGTGCGGTCGAACTCGACGTCCACCGCTCCCCCGGGAAGCGAGGGGTCGAGAGCGGCGAGGCGGACATCGACGAGAGTGACGGTCATGAGGGGTGCTCCTTCGATTCGAGGACGGTCAGCGGCTCTGGACGGGCAGCTGGAGGAAAGAGGCGTGCTCGCCGCCGGTGTGGACGATGTGCTGCCCGGCGTTCGCACCGACGTACTCGCGGATGCCGGGCATGAGGGTGCCCATCAGGTTGCGCGAGCTGATGACGAAGCGCAGCTGCTCCCCCGGGTGGAAGAGCAGGCCGAGCGGCAGCAGATCGATCTCGACCTCGGCGATCTCGCCGTCGGCGAGCTTCTCGACGCGGTCGAAGGCGTGCGCGGGGACGTCGTCGGTCGTGAGCGCCGGGTCCAGGCGGCGGGCCGAGACGCGCAGGCGTCCGTCGGAGCCCTTGTAGCGGAGGATCGTGGCGCCGTGGTCGGTGAGGTCGTGCGCCCGGGCGGTGCGGTTCGCCACAGTGAACGCCTGCAGCGGGGTGCCGTGCGCGTCGAGCTTCTGCACGAGGACGAAGAGGTCGAGGTCGTCGGAACCGCGCGCCTCGACGAACAGGTGCGCCTTCGGGTAGCCGACGAGCACCGTCTCCTCGTCGAACCGGGTCAGGAACGATACGGCGCTGGGGTTCGCGTCGACCGTGTACGCGGCCTCGACCGGAGCAGAGGGCGCGGTCGCCGTCAGCACGCGGGCTGCGCCGTCGAGGTAGTACCGCGTCGGCACGACGTCCGCGGGCGGGAACGACTCCGCCTCGAAGCCGACACGGTCGCCGCCCTCGAGGTCGAGGAGGGAGTAGCGGACCCGGGGCGTGTGCTCCCAGCCCGAGTCCTCGCCGCGGAGGTAGTGGTCGAAGAAGCGGCGCAGATCCTCGACGTTGGCCTCGTCGTAGTAGTCGGGCCACTCCTGCGTGTTGTGGATGCGCAGCCACTTCTCCTCGGACGCGATCCGGCGCCAGGCGCGGAAGGTGCCGGCGGTGTGCAGGGTGTTGGAGTAGCTGGCGACGACGTAGGCGGGGACGGTGATCCTCTCGAACGCGGGGATCTTCTGCTCCCACAGCTCGTCGACGAGGGGGTGCGCCTCCGCCTCGGCCAGGACGTCCTCCTTGCGGTTCCTGCCGAAGAAGCTGCCGTCCTGCAGCTGCCGCGCGAAGCCGGTGTCGGGCATTCCGCCGCGGAAGACGAGGTCGCGGTAGACGTCGCTGACGCCCTCCCACGGGTTGATCGCCGCCAGGTGCGGCGGCTGCTCGGCCGCGGTGAACCACTGCGAGACCGCGAGGTAGGACGTGCCGGACATGCCGACCTTGCCCGTGCACCACTCCTGCTCGGCGAGCCACTCGATCAGGTCGTGGCAGTCGCGGCCCTCCTGGCGATCCCAGAGCACGCTGTCGCCCTCGGAGTCGACCACGCCGCGCACGTCCGGGTTGCAGATCGCATAGCCGCGGGCGCACCAGTACGCCGGGTCCGGGCCCTCGAACTTCTCCAGCCCGGAGACGATGCCGTTGTCGAGGCCGACCAGCCCGAAGACTCCCATCACGCTGGGCGAGCTGCCCTGACCCTTCCCGTAGGGACTCCACGCGACGATCACCGGGACCGGCTCCGAGCCGACCGGGCGGAACACGTCGACGTGGATCGTCACTCCATCGCGCAGCGTCACAGCGACGTCCTTCTCGAGCACGACGTCGACCGGCAGCTCCCGGAACGGCGGGGCGAGGCGGAAGCCTGCCTCCAGGACGCGGGCACCGGGCTCGAACGCGGTGAGCACTCCGCTGCGCACGGCGGGCAGCGGGTGGGAGGCGGTGTAGATCTTCTCGGTCATGGCGTGCTCCAGGTTCTGGCGATCGTGCGGTGAGTCCTCCGTGGGCTCGCGTCGGGCCGAGCGTACGTCCGATCGGTCACGAACTCAACAGGCGTTGAGATTCTGGGCACGGCGAGGTAGCGTCGGAGCATGAACGAGACTCCGCGGTCGGCACGCCCCGGTCGACGCCCCGGCTCCGCCACCACGAGGGGCGCCGTGCTGACGGCGGCTCGGGCGAGCTTCGCCGCCGACGGCTACGCCGGAACGACCATCCGCCGGATCGCGACGGATGCCGGAGTCGACCCGTCCCAGGTCATGCAGTTCTTCGGCTCGAAGGACGAGCTGTTCGCCGCGGTGATGGCGGTCCCCGCCTCCGCGCTGCACCGCTTCGACACCGCCTTCGACGGCGCCGACGAGCACCTCGGCGAGCGGGTCGTCCGCGCCTACCTCGAAGCCTTCGAGGGCGACGACGCGGAGTCGGAGCCGCTGATGGCGATGCTCCGCGGCGCCGTCACGAACGCGCAGGCGAGCGAGACCCTGCGGGACTTCATCCAGTCCCGGCTCACCCACGGCACGGCCGGCCGGGGCGAGGACGCGACGCTCCGCGCCGGCCTCGCCGCCTCGATGCTGATCGGCGTCGTCGTCGGCCGCCGCGTCGTCGGCGTGCCGGCCCTGCTCGCCGCAGATCTCGACCGGATCTTCGCCACTCTCGGACCAGTCATCCAGCAGCTGCTCGCCCGGGAGGCGACGACGGTGTGACACTGACGCCTTCCCCGGCTCGCAAGCGTCCCGCTCTCCCGTCCCCCTCAGGGACGAACCAACGGAGCTTCGTCGAATCATTTTCGAGTCTTGTGTATATCGATACGTCGCAGTATCGTTTTCACTCATGACCTCCTCCCCGCGTCGCCAGCCTGGTCGAAAGCTCGACCGCTCTCGGGACGGCGTGATCCTGGACGCGGCACTCGCCGTCATGGCCGAGGTCGGGTACGAGGCGGCGACAGTGGATGCCGTTGCGGCTCGTGCTGGTGCGGCTCGCGCGACCGTCTACCGTCGCTGGCCGACGAAGACGGCCCTCGCTGCAGCGGCTGTCGCTCACCTCACCGCGGCTGATGCCGGGAGCACCGACCTGCCGGATCTCGGGAGCCTCCGCGACGACCTCCTGGCCACGACCGTGACGATGTCCGAGGCGGAACAGCAGCTCCGCATCGATGTGATGAGCACCCTCGCGGACGCCGGCCGCACGGACCCTGCTCTGGCGAGCCTGACCGCGTCGGCCAGCGCTGATCCCTGGGTCGAGGTGAGTCGATCGCTCCTGCGCCGTGCCATCGACCGCGGGGAGTTCCCCCCTGGCGACATCGACACGCTGGCGATGGTCATCCCCACGATGTGCGTGCACCGCACCGCCGTCCAGCGCACACCGGTCACCCGCGAATTCGTCGCCGACCTCATCGACCACGTCGTCGTCCCCGCGCTGCGCGGACGTCGGTGATTCCCACCCCGACATCCCCCAGGAGCCCACCATGACCGTTTCCGTCACCCCGCACCTGAACTTCCGCGGTCAGGCCCGGGAGGCGCTCGCCTTCTACCGATCGGTCTTCGGAGGCGACGTCGCACTCGCCACGTATGCGGACACGCATCAGGTCGACGACCCCGCTCAGGCCGACGCTGTCTCGTTCGGTCGGCTCACCGCGCCCAACGGCTTCAGCATCATGGCCTACGACGTCCAGACGGCGAAGCCGTACGACGCCGGCCGGAACCCCTTCTACCTCACCCTGCACGGCGACGATCAGGCCGAGATCAGCGAGCAGTGGCGGCGCCTCGCCGACGGGGGAACCGTGCTGACCGACTTGGGACCGAGCCCGTTCGCTCCCCTGTACGGCATGCTTACCGACATGTTCGGCACGACCTGGATCATCGGCTGCGACTGACCCTCCCGCGATCGCTCCGAGCCCCTGGGTCCACCGAGCCGGCCCGGCGTGACGCGGACATCTCGATCACTGCCACAGGGTGAGGACGTCGGATGAGACCAGTGCACGTCTCCAGCGCGCAGCGCCGGCGCCTCCTCGTGCGTCGGCATCTTCTCGATCGGTCCGGCACGTCTCCTCGGCACGTCACGAATGCACTCGTCGCCGTGCATGCGACCGACCCCGCGACCCCGTACCTCTCGATCCTCGCCCGGACGACGGGCGTCACCCTCGAGGACATCGCGGCGGAGATGTACGAGCGACGACTGCTGGTGCGGTGGCTCGCGATGCGCCGCACCGTGTTCCTGCTGGACCGCGACCTCGTACCGGACGTGCACGCCGCCGTGAGCGCGCCCCTCGCC
Source organism: Rathayibacter sp. PhB179 (assembly GCF_004345345.1). Lineage (NCBI taxonomy): Bacteria > Bacillati > Actinomycetota > Actinomycetes > Micrococcales > Microbacteriaceae > Rathayibacter > Rathayibacter sp. PhB179. The sequence goes on from NZ_SLVD01000003.1 coordinate 65,722, forward strand.
GACGTCCTGCGGCGCCGCCTCGTGACGACACTGGAGAAGAATCAGGCTCTACCGGACGTCCCGGACGTCGCCGCGTGGGTCCGCAGCGTCGAGAAGGACGTCCGGGCGGGTCTCCGCGAGATCGGTGACGCGACCGGCGCGCAGCTGAGCGCTGCGGTGCCGGGCCTGAAGACACCGATTCCGCCTCGGCTTCCGTCCGACACGAAGCAGACGGTCACGAGCAGTCTCCTCGCCCTGATGAGCGCCGCCGGAGAGATCGTCCGGGGCACCCCCGTCGGTGCGTGGACGACGCGACAGCATCGGTGGCAGGCCGTCGAGGCCTGGTGGGAGGACGGCGTACCCCCTCGGGACGCCCTCGAGGCTCGGACGCGGATCGCCCGACGGTGGCTGCAGTCGTACGGGCCGGCGACGGTGGACGACCTGCAGTGGTGGACCGGGTGGACGAAGACTGCGACCCGCGCGACCCTGACCGCTCTCGCCGTCGTCGACACCGACCTCGACGGCATTGACGGCATCGACCTGCCTCATCGACACGATGCTCCGGATGACATCGAGGCGACGGAGCCCGTCGCGGCGCTTCTCCCGTCTCTCGACTCGACAGCCATGGGATGGAGACACCGCCACTGGTACAGCCCAGCCGACACCGCCGGCCTCTACGACAGCCGAGGCAACGTCGGCCCGACGATCTGGTGGGACGGCCGCATCGTCGGCGTGTGGGCCTCGACCCCCGGCGGCGTCCGGACCCGGCTCCTCGAAGACCTCGGCGCGGACGGTGCGGACGCGATCGGCACGGCCGCAGCCGACCTCGAACAGACCCTGGGCGACACCGTCGTCACACCCTCCATCCGCGCTCCCCTCGAGCACGACCTCTCGCAGCACTGAAGAGCCGAGTGAGGCACGTCGCGATCCTCGTACGGGACAGCCGGGCGACGAGGACGTCCCGCACATCGACCAGCACCAGTCAGAGCCCTGCACCGGGCCGAGCCGGGCGAGCTCGATGGCGAAGGCAGACGTTCGCCACCGACGGCCGGTCGGTTCTACGCTGGCGTCATGGGCGAGCAGCAGGTCGCACTGGTCACCGGGACCTCGAGCGGCATCGGGCGCGCCGTCGCCGAGCGCCTGCGCAGCGACGGCTGGCGAGTGTTCGGCGGGCAGCGCCGGACGGATCCGAGTGATGAGGACTCGCTTCCTCTCGACGTCACGGACGACGACAGCGTCCGCGCCGCCATCCGCACGCTCATCGGCAGGACCGGCCGCCTCGACGCGCTCGTGAACAACGCTGGTGTGGACACGGCCGGGGCGATCGAGGAGACCACCGTCGCCGAGGCGGAGGCGCTCTTCGCGACGAACTTCTTCGGGGTGCACCGAGTGACCCGCGAAGTCCTCCCCCACCTGCGCAGCAACGGTGCGGGCCGCATCGTGGTCATCGGGTCGCTGTCCGGGATCGTCCCCGTGCCCTTCGACGCGTTCTACACCGCATCGAAGCACGCGCTCGAAGGCTGGATCGAGGCTCTGCAGCTGGAGGTCGGGCCGTTCGGGATCCACTGCACGATCATCGAGCCGGGGTTCATCCGCACCGACCTGCGCGCGGGCAAATCCGCGGTCGCCGCCCGCCTCGACGCCTACGACCGAGCGCGACGACGCGTCGAAGCAGCGTTCGACGACGACGTCGCCGCCGGCGCCGCTCCTTCGACCGTCGCCGACGCCGTCGCCCAGGTCCTCCTGTCGTCCCGGCCCCCACTCCACAAGCTCGTCGGAGCTGACGCACGACGCGTCGCCGCGCTGCACACCCTCCTGCCCAGGAAGCTCTTCCTCGACGGAATGCGCAAGCGCTACCGCACCTGATCGGCGTCGACGGGCCACGGGCCGGTCGACCATCCCCTCACGGACGATGCTCGAGGTCGCCCCGAAGGGGGGCGCGGGACGCTTCAGCAGCGACGGCCGGCGCCTGAGCCGGAGCTCCTGCTCGGATCTGCACGAGGGTGAGGTCGAGGAGCGGCGTCGGGACGCTCAGCTCCCGCGCTCGGCGAGCGAGGTCGCCGAGCAGGTGCTCGGCCTCGGTGGGCAGGCCGGCGACGAGGTCGCGGTAGAGCGAGGTCGTGAAGGCGGACCCCTCCTCGGTGAGGATCGCGAGGGACTGCTCGTGCGCCGCGGCGGACACCGGCAGGCCTGCCGCGTCGGCGACGGTCTCCGCCTCCTCGATCGCGTCGAGGATCCACGGGAGAGCGCCCGCCTCGAGGGCCGGGCCGATCGCGCTGCGGAAGAGGCAGGTGACGACGCCCGCTGCGGCGATGAAGACCCACTTCTCCCACAGTGCGGAGAGCACGTCATCGGACACCCGCAGGTCGATACCGGGGACGTCGAGCGCCTCGGCCACGTGAGCCGGCACCGGTGCGTCCGTCAGCGAGCCGATCGTGAGCACCGAGAGCCCGGTCATCTGGCGGACCGCGCCGCCGTCGAGAGTCGCGACGATCTTGGCCGAGCCGCCGAGCACTCGCCCGGGGAACTCGGTCTGCAGCAGGTCGATGTGAGCCATGCCGTTGAGGATCGGCAGCACGAGCGTCTTCGCGGTGACCCAGGCACGGACATCGGCGACGGCGTCCTCCAGCGCCGACGCCTTGACCGTCACGAGCACCAGATCGAAGACGGGCGCCTCCTCCCCCACGACCAGTGTCGTCACGTCGAGGGTGCGATCCTCCGAAGGCGCGACGAAGCGGAGTCCGTCTCTCCGCAGCGACTCGGCCCTGCCGGCACGCACCAGGTAGGTGACGTCGCGGCCGGCTTCCTGGAGGCGGGTCCCGAACGCACCACCGGTCGCGCCCGCTCCGACGATGAGAATCCGCACGGCGATGCCCTTCTGTCGCGACCACGAGTCCTCCGAGAGTAGGACGTCGCCGCCACCCCGCTCGACCGTCCCCCTCCGTCCTCCGGTGGGCGAGGCGGGCTTTTCGGGGGGTAGCGGCACGCTCGGCGCGGTCCCTAATTTTGCCAGTGCGGTGTGCTCGTCAGGGAACGCCGGCCGGTCCGGCGAGTTCTCGCGCGGCCCACGACGGCGAATCCGCGCCGTCTCTATCGAAGGACTCTGCCGTGCGTTCCCGTTCTGCTCTCGCCCTCTCCCTCCTCGCGGGAGGCGTCCTCGCGGTCGCCGCGCCCAGCGCGTCCTACGCGGCGTCGAGCACGTCGAGCATCCCCGTCTCGGCGAGGATCGCCAGCAGCGCGACCCTGAGCGCGTCTCCGCTCGATTTCGGCAACTACGCCGGTGCCGCCGTCAACGCGACCTCCACGATCACGGTGACCTCGACGAACGGGACGATGTACTCCGTCGCTGTCGGAAACGGCACCAACTCCCAGGACCCGTCCGGACGCCGTCTCAACTCGGGGGCTGGCGCGTCCACGCTCATGTATCAGGTGTACACGGACTCGGCCAGAACGAACGTCTGGGGCTCCTCTGCGGGTGGCGTCGTCCAGCAAGTGGGCACCGGGTCCGCGCAGACGCTGACCGTCTACGGGACGATCCCGGCGGGACAGAACTCGCCGGTCGGCAGCTACTCCGACACTCTGACGGCGACCGTCACCTACTGACGGTGAGGCGCAGGATCCTCGTCGCGGTCCTTCTCGCAGTCGTCGCGGTCGCTCTGATCGCGGTCGTGCTCGGCCGTGGCGAGGCCGTCGTCCCTGATGTGAGCGACGGTGCTGCGCCGACCGGCGGCGGAGCGGGAGCGATCTCGGTCTCGCCCGTGCGGAGCGTCGTGCCTGCCGAGACCCCGGACGTGACGCTCGCGTACACGATCGGGAACGTCGGCGACGCGGAGAAGACCTACAAGGCGTCGGCCGCCGAGCTCGACTCCAGCGGTCGACCGATCAGCGCTGCGACCGGCGATGCGGGCGCGTGGGTCTCGTTCGATCAGCAGCGGGTCACGGTGTCCGCCGGCGCCTCGGCTCCCGTAGCGGTGCGCATCGAGGCGCCGGCCGACCGCGGTGCGGAAGAGCGCCGGGTCGGCGTGACCTTCGCCGAAGTCGTCGACTCGAGCGAGGGTTCTGTGGGAATGGCGACCGCGATCACCACCTCCGTCTACGTACAGGGCACCGGCACTCCTTCCCGTAGCGCCCGGGTCGAGGGCCTGACGGTGCCGAGCTTCGCGACCGGTTCGTTCCCCGTCACCGCCACCCTGATCAACGACGGCAACGTCACCGTGGTCCCCGGCGCCACGGACGGCGGAGTCGCCGGGACGATCAGCGACGGCGGGCAGCCGTTCGTCATTGCGGGGAACCCCGTCCGGCCCGCCTCCAGCGGCGTGCTCACAGGCACCGTGGAGGCACCGCCTCCCCTCTGCTGGTGCCAGGTCCGCGTCAGCGTCGCGGACGGCAACGACGGCGTCTCCTCGGTCGATGCTCGCGTGCTCGTCACGCCCGCATGGCTTCCCGGGGCCCTGACTGTCCTGGCTGCTCTCCTGGTCATCGCGGCGCTTCTCCGCGCCCGCTCGAAACGACGCGGAACGGACTAGAGAGCGGCAGACCGATCGTGGTGGCGCTCGCGTTCCGGACCTCGAGCGCGCAGCCGTCACCGGCTGGCAGTCGCTGCACTGCTCACCGGAGAGGTCGTTTTCATCGTCGCTCCTGCGGCAACAGAAGCGCGCCAACGCAGCGTCCGGACAGCCGTCCCGTCATCCGAGGTGCCGGCACCCGTGGACAGCGGACCCGGTCACCGGTCAGCGGGCAGGAACGGCCCGCCGTACTCGCGGATGTGCGCGATCCTCCCGTCGCGGAGGGTGAGAACGGAGATGTACCGTCGGCGCTGCGCTCCCGGCATGTCGGCGCGGACGAGGACGCCGACGTACTCGCAGACCAGGACATCGGGTCGATCGGTCGGCAGGACGCTGGTGAAGTCGACCCGCTCGAAGCGCAGGAAGCCCGCGAGACCGGCGACCATGCGCTCGATCGCGGGCCGGCCGACGATCGGCGCGCTGTCGCCGTCGCCGTCGAACGGCACCTCGATCGTCCCGTCCTCGCAGAAGAGGTCGGGGAAGGTCCTCGGAACGGTGGTGAACCGTCCTCGTGGAGGACCCCGTCGAGTCGGAGCGCTCGCTGTCAAGCATCCGATCCGCTCTTGCCGGGCGTCCGCGATCGCTGTTCTCTGAGTCCGGAAACTCACCCGCCGGCCGGACCGCGGACCGGCTCCGCACCCGGGCGGCTCGACGAGGCCGCTGCCACGACCGATCGAGGAGCACCCTATGACCGACCCCGCCCCCGCCATGGACCCGGCGTCCGACACCGAGATCCGAAACCTCGTCGCGCGGTTCGGCCTGGCGTGCACCAAGCACGACACCCCCGCGTTCCGCGCGCTCTGGGCGGAGGAGGGCACCTGGCGCATCGGCGAGCCCTTCGCGCAGGAGGCGACCGGGCCGGACGCCTGCGTCGAGATGCTCGACCGGCTCTGGCAGGGCAACGACTACTTCCTGCAGTTCACGACTCAGGGGCCGATCGACATCGACGGCGACGAGGCGCACTCCGAGTCCCTCTGCCAGGAGTTCGCCCGCGGCCCCGAGCGCTACTACCGCACCAACGGCATCTGGACCGACCGCCTCGTCCGCCGCGACGGCCGCTGGCTCTTCGCCGAGCGCAGCTACCGGTGCCTGTGGCTCGACCTCTCCCCGTTCAGCGGGGACGTCTTCCCGCTCCAGGGCGACTGACGACGAACGGGCGGAGACACGGAGACACGGAGACGTCGCGGCTCCGTGATCCCCTGGCGATGCTCCGGTCCCGCGGGTCGCGCAGCCGAAGCGGCCCGGGCACATGCGCGCCGTCGGGCCGCTTCATCGTGGTGGTGGAGCAGGTGCTCAGAAGCCGCCCGCGGGGCGCACCCGGTAGTGCTCCTCGAGTGCGGTGACCTCGTCCGGGGTGAGGTCCACCCGCAGCGACGAGTTCCGCACCTGGTGGGGAGGGCACACCGTCCGCACCCACACCTCCGGCACCAAGCGCCTCCACCACCCCGACGTCGGAGAGATGACCGTCGCCTACGAGTCGCTCCCCGTCCCGTCCGCCGCCGGCCTGCACCTGGCCGTCTACCTCACCGACCCCGGCAGCGCGTCGGCCGACGCCCTCGACATCCTCCGCAGCGTCGCCGCGACACCCCTCCCGCGCGAGGCCGTGCCTCATGCGTCCTGATTCACGGCGACGTCCGGGTATCCGCCCCCTCACGGGACAGTGTCGTCCCTACTCGCATCAGGGTCTGCTGCCCGACGGGACGGACGCCGGTCAGCTCGGCGCCGAGGTGGTGCATGAGTCCCTGCCGGTCGAAGCTGCGCCGGATGCGGGCGTCGAGGGCGGGGTCGTTCGATTCGTGCGTCACGGTGTCGTCCTCAGAAGGTGTGCTCGGCGGCGGGGAAGGTGCTCGCGGCGACGTCGGCCGCGAAGTCGCGGGCGGCGGTGTGCAGGGCGCCGTGCAGGTCGGCGTACTGCTTGACGAAGCGCGGGAGGCGCCCGGTGCGAAGTCCCGCCATGTCCTGCCAGACCAGGACCTGCGCGTCGCACTCGACGCCGGCGCCGATCCCGACGACCGGGATGGAGACGGCCCGGGTGATCGCCGCGGCGACGTCGCCGGGGACCATTTCGACCAGCAGCGCGAAGGCGCCCGCGGCTTCGAACGCGCGCGCGACGGCGATCAGGCGCTCGGCGTCTCCGCCGCGACCCTGGACGCGGTAGCCGCCGAGGACGTGCTCGGACTGCGGGGTGAAGCCGATGTGCGCCATGACAGGGATGCCGGAGCCGACGAGCTTCTCGACCTGCGGGACCATCTCGCTCCCGCCCTCGAGCTTCACCGCGTGCGCGCCGCCCTCCTTCAGGAACCGCACCGCGGTGTGGAACGCCTGCTCCGGCGAGCCCTGGTACGACCCGAACGGCAGGTCCGCGAGCACGAGCGAGCGGGTCGCGGCGCGGGCGACCGCGCGCACGAGGGGCAGCAGCTCGTCCACCGTGATCGGCAGCGACGTCTCGTTCCCCAGCACGTTGTTCGACGCGGAGTCCCCGACGAGCAGCACGGGGATCCCGGCGTCGTCGAAGATCGCGGCCGTGTACATGTCGTAGGCGGTCAGCATCGCCCACTTCTCGCCGCGCTCCTTCATCCCGCGCAGGTGCGGGATCCGCACGCGCGGTCGGGGTGCCGTCGCGGGCTCGGGCGCGGAGGTGTAGGGGGCGGGCTGTTCAGGCATCGGTGGTCCTTCGCGGGTCAGGTGAGGGAGGTGGTGAAGTGCGCGATCTGCTCGACGAGCAGGAACAGGCCGATGCCGATCATCGCCGCTCCCGACACCCGCGAGACGACGCGGGCCGCCGCCGGCCGAGTGGAGAGAACGGCTCGAGCGCCGAAGCCGACGCCGAGATAGACGACGGCGCAGGTCGCGATGTGCAGCGCCGCGAGGAGCACGATCTGCACGACCAGCGGCAGCGGCGCGCCGGGCCTCGTGAACTGCGGCAGCAGCGCGAGGAAGAGCAGGAACACCTTCGGATTCAGGCCGCTGATCCCGAAGCCGCGCAGCAGCCACCGGCTCCGCCGGACGGGCGCGAGCTCGTCGTCCGCGCGCGGTACCGGCGGACGGCGCAGCGTCCCGACGCCCAGCCACAGCAGGTAGCCCGCGCCGGCGATCGTCAGGACCGTCAGCGCGCCCGGGAGAGCAGCGAGCAGCGCGCCGACTCCCGCGGCGACGATCGCGGCGTGCACGGTGTGCCCGAGCAGCAGACCGGCGACGGCGGCCGGGACGACGCGGCCGCGCAGACCCGCCGCGATCGCGAACGCCCAGTCCGCACCCGGCGTGAGCGCGAGAGCGATCGACACCAGCCAGAACGCTCCGACAGCCTCCACCGGCACGATCCACGCTCCACTCCGGCCGCGCTCCACGCCGCCAGCACGCAAGAGTAGGGAGGATCCGGCGCGAAGTGCTTGCGAATACTGCGCGGGAGACGCCCCGATCGGGAAGAATCGTCGCCATGGACGCCGTGGACAGGAAGATCCTTGCCGAGCTGCAGGCGAACGGGCGGATCTCGCTCACCGACCTCGCTGCGCGAGTGACGCTGAGCGTCTCCCCCTGCCACCGCCGCGTCCGCGCGCTCGAGCAGGCCGGCGTCATCACCGGATACCGCGCCCGGCTCGATCACGCCGCCCTCGGCCTCGGCTTCCAGGCCCTCATCTTCGTCACGATGCGCTCCAGCGACCGCGACACTCTGCACGCCTTCGAGAGCGCCGTCAGCGAGCAGCCGAACATCCTCGACGCGCAGCGCCTCTTCGGGAAGCCCGACTACCTCCTGCGCGTCGCCGCCCGCGACCTCCCCGCGTTCCAGCAGTTCTACGACGACCAGCTCGCCGCCCTCCCGGGCGTGCAGCTCCTCACCTCCACCCTCGTGATGAAGAACGTGATCGAGGACCGCACGCTCCCGCTCTGATCACGCAGGTCCGATCCGCGCCATTTCAAGGACCGGTTGACGACCCCTACCGAACTGATTCATGCCGCGGTGATCGCGAAGAGCCCGCCGATCCCGACGGCGTAGAGGACCAGGACGATCAACGAGTCCACCCCCATGCCGGCGATGCGGCGCGAGGGTCGGAAGATCAGGCCGACGACGTAGACGAGGGTCAGCAGCGCGGCGAGCGCCGTGAGGTAGATGTCCGACGAGCCGGCCTGCGGCAGGACCGCATTCCCGGAGAGCACGGTCGCGACCAGGAAGAGGACGGGCAGGAATGCGTTCCCGCCGAAGATGTCGCTGATGGCGAGGTTGTCGTCACCCTGCTTGATCGCCTGCAGTCCGGTCGAGATCTCGGGAAGGGAGGTGGCCAGTGCGAGGACCGTTGCTCCGAACAGGACTCCCGACAGGCCGAGCTGCGAGGACGCGGCGTCGCCCGTGCGCTCGAGGACGACGCCGGCGATCAGAGTCGCGAGGGCCGAGACGGAGAAGACGATCGCCGCCTTCCGGGTGCTCATCGACTGCTTCTTCGTATCGCTGGAGCGGGGCGGTGTCGCGTCGGGCGCGCGACCGTCCTCGTGCCACAGGAGGTGGTGGCCGGCGCGCTGCACGAGCAGCAGGCCCACCACCCACAGCGCTGCGATCAGCACCACATCGGGTGTCAGGCGCAGCACCTCCAGACCGGAGGGCAGCTGACTGCCGGCGATGACCACGGCGAGCACCGCGACGACCACCAGGCCCTCGAGCACGAGCGTCAGCGACGCCGCGCGGTAGGTGAGCGGCTTCACGCCCTTCCCCCGCTTGCCGAAGACGTCGAGCACGACGAGCACGACCGTCTGGAGAGCGATCCCGCCGAGGATGTTGCCGACGGCCACGTCGAGGTTCCCCGAGAGCGCCGCGGACACGGTGATCGCGATCTCCGGCAGGTTCGTGGCCACAGCGAGGACGATCAGCCCGCCCAGAGCGCTGCCGAGGTGGAGGCGCGCGTCCAGCACATCCGTCGCCTTCGAGAGCTGGATCCCTGCCACCCAGACCACGGCCGCAGCGGCGAGGAAGATCACGACGAGCACGAGAAGAGGAAGACCATCCATCCCGCCAGTGAACCGCTTCGACGACGACCTCGAGAGCCCTTGCGCATTCGTCCGCTGCTCTTCGACACCCGCGCCCAGCCGATCGGCGACGCACTGCAGAAGTGGGCGAGCACCGTCGCCGGCGTCGCCCGCGTCGTCGACAACGACGACAGCCCCGCCCTGCTGCGCAGCGAGGCCGAGCGCACCGCCGCCGTCTCCCTCCTCGACACCTTCCCCCACATCCCCCTCGCCGTCTCGACCCCGATCGCCATGCCCTCCGGCGCCACCCTCCGCGCCGCGATCGAGCACCTGCACGCCCACGCCCACCTCCCCCTCGCCATCGACGACGTCGCGACCGCCGCCGGCGTCAGCGTCCGCGGGATTCACGCCCTCTTCCGACGCGAACTCGACGTCACCCCGCTCGACTACCTCCGCCGCATCCGCCTCGACCGCGTCCACGCCGAGCTGCGCACCCTCGAACCCGGCACCACCACCGTCGGCGAGATCGCCGGCCGCTGGGGCTTCACGCACCTCGGCCGCTTCTCCGCCCACTACGCCCGCCGCTTCGGCGAATACCCCAGGAACACCCTCTCCGCCGACTGAACCCAGCGCCGATCACACGCCGACTCCTCACCCTCCGCCTTCATGACCGGTAGACCATCTCCTACTGGGACGCTGCCTGCTCTCCCGCAACTGCGCGGCGACCGGCGTCCGCTTGATGGCGATACAGCGACGCACGACTCCACCCGACGAGACGAGCAGCGTCTTCAGCAGTGCGCCCACGTGCTCGCGCGTCCGCGGCATTCGCGAGCTTGTCCGCGACCACCGCAGGATCCGACAGAGGACGGCCGAAGCGCGTTCCGCTCGCACGCGCGGCGGCGATGCCGGCGTTCACTCGCTCGACGATGAGCTCCCGCTCGTACTCCGCGAGCGTAGCGAGCATGTTCAGCATCAGCCGGCCCGTCGACGTCGACGGGTCAATGCCGTCCGAGATCGACCGCACCTGCACCCCTCGCTCACGCAACAGATTCACCGTGTCGAGAACGTCGATCAGTGACCGGCCGAGACGATCCACTCGCCAGACGACGACAGTATCCCCGTCCTCGGCGTACTCGAGTAGAATCTTCATCCCGCGCCGAGCAAGATCGACCTCACCGCCGCACTGGCTGCCGCCGACGTCTCGGCGGCAGCCAGGCTCGACGCCCACATCGCCAAGCTCTGGGACTCGAAAATCGACCCCGACGCGACCCGCTCCCTCTTGAGGGAACTCGCCACCGAGCTAGCTGACGTCCGAGCGCGTTTGAATGCCGCGCTGAGCCCCGCCTGGTGGACGGAGGCCAGCTCCGACGCGATCCTCCAGGCGTACGAAGACGCGCGGGTGTGGACGCGCAGCAATCCCGACTGCGACGAGCTCACAGGACTCTTCGTTCAAGTGGTCCACAGTCGCACCTAGCAGCCGCCTCTCTCATCGACGTCGACCCGCCTGAGATCCCGATCCTCCGCCAGTGTGGGTGCGACACGAACTGGCGCTAGAACACCGCCACGCAGTGCCGCGATGCACAGATTCTCGCGGCGCTCGGTGGCGCATCTCCATGTACCGGTGGACGATCCCCATACGGGATGGGCGGGCAGCCTCCCATACCGTCACTAACGTGACGTTTTGACAGCATGATGACATACCGTGGTCGGATGCACCCTCCGCAGCTCACTGAGCACGACCCGCCCTTCCAGGATCTGGTGCTCAGCGTCCTCCACCTCAGCAACGTCCTCTCCGCATCCGGGGATCGCCTCGTCGCTGATCTCGGGTTGACCTCGGCGCGCTGGCAGATCCTCGGCGCCCTCGCCGCGGGTGCGCCGCGGCCGGTCGCCTGGCTCGCCCGCGACCTCGACGTCTCCCGGCAGAACGTCCAGCGGATCGTGAACGACCTCGAACGCGACGGCTTCGTGGCCTTCCAGCCCAACCCGCACCACCGGCGCGCGCAGCTCGTCACCCTGACGCCGGAGGGCGAGACCGTGCTCGCCGCCGCCGCCGCCCGCGCCGCGCCCTGGGCGGGGAACGCCGCCGCAGGGCTCGATCCGGCCGCCGTCGACACCGCCCGACGCGTGCTCCACGCGATCGGCACCGCGGTCCAGGCCCACGACACAGACTCCCGCCCGAAGGACGCATCATGAACGACCGACCGGACCTCCCGCCCCTGCTCAAGTACGGCAACGCTGCGGTGAAGCTCCTGAACCGACTCGGCGTCCCGGCCGGGCCGCCGAGGATCCTCACCGTCCGCGGACGCGTCAGCGGACAACCGCGTTCCACGCCCGTCTCGATCGTCACTCTCGAGGGCGCCCGCTACGTCGTCGCCGGGCGGCGGATGGAGTGGGTGAAGAACGTCCGCGCGGCGGGCGAGGGCGAGATACAGCGCGGCCGGCGACGAGAGAGGGTGGCCTTCACGGAGCTCCCCGAGGAGCAGCGCGGCGCCGTCCTCCGCGCGTACTGGCATCAGCACAGCCAGGGACGAAAAGTCGCCGCGCGCATCTTCGAGGCCGGCGGGAACGCGGGCCCCGACGACTTCGCCGCGGCCGCCCCGCGCTGCGCCGTGTTCCAGCTCACGGTGGTCCAGCTCGATCGCTGACCCGAGAACCGCCTCGCCACTCCGTACCGGTCGACGATCCCCACAAGGCACGCTCTGGAGGGACGCCCGCCGCCTGTAGCTTGTGGACATGCGTCCACTGAGGAGACGACTACCGGGCTGGGCGCTCGTGCTCCTGTCGGTCCCGCTCGGTCTCGCCTCGATAGCCCTCGGATGGACCTTCGACGGGATCGATCCCTTCAACGTGCAATGCTCGCGAGGACCGTTCCCCGAGGCGGGCGATCTCTCCGTCGAGTCCGTCCGCATCACCGGCGATCCGACGCTCCTGCCCCTGGGGGTGAACTGCGCCTACGACGCCGACGGCGATGACATCGGCCCGCAGACGGTCCATCACTACGACTTCCCTGCGACGGTCGGCCTCGTCGTGAGCGTCCTCGCCTTCGGCGGCGGCGGTGCCCTCGTCCTCGTCCGCGACTTGGGGCCATCAGCGCCCGCCAGACCATCCCCTTGCGGGACGCCACCTCACGTCGGCTCGTCGCGCGGGCGCCCTCATGCCAGGATCGGGCCATGGGGATCAGCAGAATCGGAATCACGCTCTCGATCTCGGCTCTAGCCGGCGTACTCGTGCTCTCCGGCTGCACCGCGGACGAGACCGCCGGCGCCGAATCGTCGACAGTTGCTGTCGAATCGTCGGGCGTGGATTCGGCAGGCACGCCGGGTCCGGCCGCGTCGGACGACCCTCAGCTCAGTGCATTCGAGCAGCAGCTCCCCCTGAGGGGCGACTTCGTCAATCAGCAGACCGAGACGACAGGATCGGTCCTGATCGAGCGCCGCGCGGACGGATCGACCTGGGCGACCGTCACCGGATTCTCGACCGGTGACGCCTCTGATCTGAGGCTGGAGCTCAAGGAGGGCGCGCTCGAGCAGGACGGCTCGGGCGCCTGGGTCGACACTGCCGGCTACTCCTTCGACATCGGTCCCCTGGACCCGGAACAGCCGGACCAGGAGATCGCGATACAGGGAGCACACACCATGCCGGCGATCAGAACCCTCACCGCCATGAACTACGAAGGCCCCGATTACCCGTCCTTCGGGTCCGTCTCCCTGGAGAGGTAGCTCATCGCGCGCTCGTCGACGCCGAGACGGAGCGCGGCTTCGGAGGACATCGCAAAGCAGGCGAAGGGATGAGCCGGTGACACGACCGCGATCAGACGCGAGAACGGTCCGCGCGAGGATCCGTCTCCGTCCGACCAGCGACGGCGGCCGGCAGGCGCCCATCGGTCTCGACGGACGGTATCGACCTCATGCGGTCGTCGTCGGCGGCGACGGAGCGCCTCTCGGCGTGATCGTGCGCAGCAGCGAGGCTGCGGAAGTCGAACCCGGCGAGACGAGCGAAGTGATCCTTCAGCTTCTGTACGACATCGACTACAGCTCCCTCAGCGCCGGAGCGGACTTCACCATCGTTGAAGGCACCGAGGCCGTGGGCGACGGACGAGTCCTGTGAAACAGCCGCCTGAGGAGGCCGCCGTGCTCGGGAGGCACGGTCGAGCGTTCCGCCTGATGACGCCCGAGCAGGAACCCCGTACCGAACGGCCGGCGCATCGGTCCTCAGCGCAGCGGTAGCGGTAACCGCGATCCGGCGCTTGCGTCGGAGATCTGGCCGCAACTGCTCGATCAGCGCGCTGCGGGGCCTCGGCCACCGCCGTGGTGGCGAGACTGCGGGTGACGATCGGTCACTCCTGAAGAAGGGCCGTGTCGACCAGCGGTTCTCCGAAGGCGGTGCGGGATTTGTCGACGTCGAGCGTGCGCGGCTCCCCTTCACTCCGGTCGCGCAGGCGCTGCCGGGGTGTCGTCTGCTGCGATTCGCCGTCGGCGCCGCCCCGTCGGCAACGCCGTCGCCGGCTCGCCTGCGGTCGTCCCGCCCGCAGCAGGCTCATCCCCCGAAGCCCGCTGTCTAGGGTCGAGTCATGGACTCCGTCTGGCCCGCCGTCGTCGCCCTGCTCGGGGGATCCGTGCTCGCGGTCGTCGGCCTGGTGCCGTGGGCGGCGCTGCAGTACCGGCGGCGCGGCGAGCTGGGGCTCGGGCCGGCGATCCTGGCCTTCCTCACCGTCGTCTACGCGCTCGCGCTCGTCACCTACACGCTGCTGCCGCTGCCGGACGCGAGCACGGTGGAGGCGCTGTGCCGCACCCCGTCGTCGCCGCAGCTGCGGCCCTTCACCTTCCTCGCCGACATCGCGAAGGAGGGCGGGCTGAGCGGACCGCTCTCGATCGTGACGAACCGGGCGTCGGCGCAGGTGGTCTTCAACGTGATCCTCTTCGTGCCGCTGGGGATGCTCGTGCGCCAGGTGGTCCTGCGGGGCCGGCTCGCGGCGGGCGTGGTCGCGGGCGGTCTCGCCGGGCTGGCGGTGTCGCTGCTGATCGAGTTCACCCAGCTCACGGGCGACTGGTTCCTCTTCCCCTGCGCCTACCGCCTCTTCGACGTCGACGACCTGCTGGCGAACACTGCGGGCGCGCTGCTCGGCACGGTGCTCGCTCCGGTGCTCGTGCTGCTCACCGGACGCCGCGCCGACCGCGACGCGGGGCACCCGCGGCCGGTGACCCTGCGGCGCCGGCTGTTCGGGATGCTCTGCGACGCGCTCGTGCTGACCCTGGTGTCGGGGACGCTGGCGTCGGTGACCGCGCTCGGCCTCGCGCTCCTCGAGCCGGGCGTGCCGCCGGGGCTCGCGCCGCTGGTGCTGGGCGTCCTCGCCTTCGTGGCGCCGGCGCTCCAGCTCGTGCTCGTGCTGCGCACCAGGCGGACGATCGGCGAGGCGGTCGTCCGCCTGACGCCGTCGACGCCGCCGGCGCTGTGGCAGCGGCTGGTCCGCTGGGCGCTGGGGTCCGGCGGCTGGGCGGCCGCGCTCGCCTCCCCGCTGCCCGGCTCCGGGACCGGCGCGACGCTGCTCGTCCTGGCAGCGCTCGTCGGGGTGCTCGCCACCCGGGACCGCCGCGGCTTCGCGAGCGCGGTGGTAAGGCTGCGGGTGATCGACGACCGGGCGGCACCTGCCGAGAACGCCGCGGACGCGATCGACTCCCGCTGACCAGGACGTCCGCACATCTCGCTGGAGTGACGTTATAGTGAGAAACGCGAAGTGTCACTGGATCGCCACGAGCGATCCGTCTCCCTCCGCACCCACCACCTCTCGACTCCTGGGGACGCCTCCGTGACCGCCACTGCCACCCGCGCCGCGACCTCCCCGGCGCCCGCCGCCGTGAGTCCGTCGGGATGAGCGGCGGCGACGACCAGAAGGCGGCCTCCCGCCCCTACGACGCCCGTCGGCGGCGCGAGCGCGGCGACACCGATCGCGCGCAGACCCGGGCGCGGATCCTCGACGCCGCCGCGGGACTGTTCCTCACCCAGGGCTATGCGGGGACGACGATCTCGCAGCTGGCCCGCGCGGCCGGAACCTCCGTGCAGACCATCTACCTCGCGATCGGCGGCAAGGCCGACGTGCTCCGCGCGCTCACGGCGGCGATGACGACCGGGGAGGACTCCGAGGCGGGCGTCACCGACCAGGACTGGGTCGCGGCGGTCGCGGCGGAGTCCGATCCCGAGCGGCAGCTGCGGCAGCTCGCCCACCACTCCGTCGCCCTGGCGCAGCGGGCCGCGCCGCTCTGGAACGTGATGGCCGCCGCCGCGCAGGACGACCCCGCCCTCAGCGAGGACCTGGCCCGGCAGAGCGCCGGCCGCCTCGCCGACCAGCAGGCGTTCGCCCGGCTCGTGCGCGGTCCGCTGCGCGACGACATGACCCCGGAGCAGGCGGGCGACATCCTGTACGCCCTCGCCAGCCCGCAGCTCTGGAACCTGCTCGCCCTCGACCGCGGCTGGAGCGCCGAGCAGCTCGAGCGGTTCCTCGGCGACGCGCTCACCCGCCTGCTCCTCCCGCCACGCGCCGAGAGCCCCGCGCACCTCCCCGAAGACCCCGAGCACCACCCCGAACCGACCTGACCGAGGAGCCGTCGTGGCCACCATCCTGCTCTGCAGCACTCCCCTCTACGGCCATCTCGCACCGCTGCTCGCCCTCGGCAGGCATCTCGCCGAGCGCGGGCACCACGTCATCGTGCTGACCGGCTCCGCCTTCGAGGAGCGCGTGCACGACGCCGGCCTGCACCACGAGGCGCTGACCGGTCGAGCCGACTTCGACGAGCGCGACGAGGCGAGCTTCCTGCCCGATCTGCACCGGCACCGCGGCCTCGCGCTCTCGCGGTACCAGGTCGAGCAGACCTTCGTGGCGACCCTGCCGGAGCAGCACCGCGCCGTCCGGGCGATCCTCGACCGGGAGCGGATCGACACCGTCCTGACCGACTCCTTCTTCGCCGGGATCCTGCCGCTGCTCGAGGCGGACCCGGCCTCGCGCCCGCCGATCCTCGGCGTCGGCATCGGCCCGCTGGTCCAGGTCAGCCGCGACGTCGCCCCGTTCAACACAGCGCTGCCGCCCTCCGCCACGCCGCTCGGGCGGCTGCGGAACCGCGCGCTGAACCTGCTCGTGGCCCGCTTCCTCTTCGCGAAGACCCAGCGGCTCGCGGAGCGGCTGGTGCAGGAGGCGGCAGGCGTGCCGCTCCGCACCTTCGTCCTGGACTTCACCGCGGCGTTCGACCGCTTCGTGCAGCTGGGCCCGGCGGAGTTCGAGTACCCCCGCTCGGACCTCAGCCCGAACGTGGTCTTCGCCGGACCGATTCCGAGCGCCCCCTCTCCGGCCGCCCTGCCCGACTGGTGGGCCGACCTGCACGACGGCCGCCCGGTGGTGCACGTCACCCAGGGCACCCTCGACAACCACGACCTCGGGAAGGTCGTCCGCCCCACCCTCGAGGCGCTCGCGCACGAGGAGGTGCTCGTCGTCGTCAGCACCGGCCGCGCGCCGCTCGCCTCGCTCGGCCCGCTGCCGGCGAACGCCCGCGCCGCGGAGTTCCTGCCCTACGAGCAGCTGCTGCCGCTGACCTCCGTGATGGTCACCAACGGCGGCTTCGGCGGCACCCTCCTCGCCCTCCGCCACGGCGTCCCGCTGGTCGTCGCCGGCGCCGCCGAGGACAAGCCCGAGGTCGCCGCCCGCGTCGCGCACTTCGGCGTCGGCGTCGACCTGCGGACCGGGCGTCCCTCCGCCGAGGCGCTCGGCACGGCGATCCGCGCCGTCCTGCGCGACCCCGCCTACCGCGCGCGAGCCGTCGAGATGGCGGCGGCCATCGCCCGATGCTCCCCGCTGGCCACGATCGACGACGAGCTGAGCCGCCTCCTGCGGGGGGAGCGGAGGAGCTGAGAGCGCTCCCGGGCGACCGGCCCCCGCCTGACCCCCGAGGGGGATCACGACCGACGCCGGCGCCTCCCCCGCCGCTAGCCTGGGGCCGTCGGCTCCGCACCGGGCCGGCTCGAGGGGGGTACTCGTGGACGTTCAGCGGACGGCATCGGCCTGGCGGCGGTTCTGGGAGCGCGGCGGGGGCTGGCGGGCGCTGTTGCTGGCGGCCGTCTACTACGGCCTCTACGAGCTGATCGGCTACCTCCTCGGCTTCGTGGTCGGCGACACCGGCAGTCCCCTCCGCGGCGAGGAGGGATCCGCGACGGACGTCTTCTTCTCGATCGGGCTGCCGATCCTGCTCGCGAGCGTGCTCCTGGTGCTCTTCGCGCTCTCCCTCGGCTGGCTGCGCGAGCTGTTCGCCCCGCAGCGGATCCGCGGTCGCGGCTGGATGTGGATCGGGGTCGCCGTCGTCCTCGCGATCAACGTGTCCGCCCTGCTCGATCTCGACTACGCCGGCGCGGGCGGCGCGCTCATCGCCTCCTGGCTGCTGACCGGCCTGTTCGTCGGCTTCGCCGAGGAGACGCTCACCCGCGGCTTCGTCGTGAACCTGATGAGAAAGCGCGGCCACGGCGAGATCCGCGTCGCGCTGGTCTCGGCCGGGATCTTCGCGGCTCTGCACATCGGCAACGTCTTCACCAGCGACCAGGGCGTCGCCGTCACCGCGCTCCAGGTCGCCTACACCTTCGGCTTCGGCATCGTGATGTACCTGGCGCTCCGGGTGACCGGCAGCCTGCTCGGGCCGATCCTGCTGCACGCCTCCACCGATCCCACGCTCTTCCTGCACGGCGCGCACCCTGCCGGCACGATCGCCGGTCTCCTGCCCGCCCTCAGCACCTTCCTCGTCATCGCGACGGGGCTGGTCCTGCTGCTCGTCCTCGTCCTCGGCGAGCGCCGTCGGACCCGGAGCGCCGTCTCGGGGGGAGCACTCGCATGACCGCGAGCACCGATCAGCGCCCGGTCCCGCGCACGATCCCGGTCGGGATCGCGGCCGCCGTCCTCTACGTGCTGATCGCGGCCGGCGTCGGCACCCTGCTCGATCCGCTCGCCGGCGGTGACGACACTCTCGACTTCGTGATCGGGACCTGGCTGCCCGTCGGCGTCCTGATCGTGATCGGGCTGCTGTTCGCGCGGCGTGCGGGCTGGCTGCGGGAGGCGTGGACGGCGCCGTCGCCGTTCACCGAGCGGCGGCGCTGGTGGCTGCTCGCGATCCCCGTCGTGCTCGCCGTCCAGACCGTGCAGCTCCTGCTCGCCGTGCCGTGGGCGGAGCGGGCGCTGCCGATGGTCCTCGTCTACCTGGTCGGCTGCCTGCTGATCGGCTTCGGCGAGGAGCTCTACTTCCGCGGTCTCTTCCGGGTCGCCGTCCGCGGGCACCACGGCGAGCTGGCCGCGCTGCTGATCACCTCGATCGCGTTCGGCCTCGGGCACGTCGCCGGCTACCTCCTCAACGGCGTCCCGCTGCCCGCGACCGCGGTCGCCGTGGCCTTCCTCGCCATGGACGGCGCGATCTTCTACGGCGCCCTGCGCGCGACGGGGACGCTGTGGGTGCCGATCCTGCTGCACGGCCTCGGCGACTTCGCCCGCTTCCTGCAGCAGGGCGGCGACGACCAGTCGGCCGCCCCCGAGGTCAGCGGCGACGCGTTCACCGCGCTCGTCGAGTACATCCTGATCGGCCTCTCGATCGCGCTGGTGGTCAGCGTCGCCAGGAGCGGCCGTCGCGAGCGGAAGGCGAGGAGGGCCGCCGCCGTCCCGGAGTGACGCGGCGTCCGGGGCTCCCGACGGCAGGCGCCCGGGCCGCGGTCGTAGGGAACCCGTGAGGTTCCGCCGTCGACCCGTATGGGAACCGTGAGCGCCGCCGAGCGGCGGGCCGCGGAGGTGTCTAGTGAGTGCTCGTGCCAGCTCTGGCACGTGCCCGCGGATCCGCGGTCACGATCCGCCTCCGGATGGAGTCCTCCCGTGCTCGACCTCGTCTCCGTGATCGGCGTCCTCGCCGTCTTCACCCTCCTCGGCGTCCTCGCCAAGGGGGTCGAGAAGCTGAGCCCCCGGGCCGGCGTCGCCGACCCCCGCGACGCGCGGAAGGGAGGGGACCGGCCGTGATCGTCCTCGACACCCTCGCCGCGGTCCTCGCGATCGCCGCGATCGGCTACCTCGTCGTCGCCCTCGTGAAGCCGGAGCGCTTCTGATGGCCGCCTTCCTCGCGATCCTGCAGGTCGCCTCCGCCGCCCTGATCCTCGTGCTGCTGCACCGCCCGCTGGGCGACTACATGGCGCACCTCTACTCCTCGCCGAAGGACCTCGCCGTCGAGCGCGGCTTCTACCGCCTCATCGGCGTGGACGCCCGCGCCGAGCAGAGCTGGCAGGCCTACCTGCGCGGCGTCCTCGCGTTCTCGCTCGTCAGCGTGCTGCTGCTCTACGCGATCCAGCGGGCGCAGGCCGTGCTGCCGTACTCGCTCGGCTTCCCGGCGATCCCGGAGGGGCTGTCCTTCAACACGGCGATCTCGTTCGTGACCAACACGAACTGGCAGTCGTACTCCCCCGACGTGACGATGGGCTACTCCGTCCAGCTGATCGGCCTCGCCGTGCAGAACTTCGTCTCGGCCGCGGTCGGCATCGCCGTCGCGATCGCCCTCGTCCGCGGCTTCGCCCGGCGCGGCAGCGGCACGATCGGCAACTTCTGGGTCGACCTCACCCGCGGCCTCCTCCGGCTGCTCCTGCCCCTGGCCGTGCTCAGCGCGGTCCTGCTCCTGGCCGGCGGCGTGATCCAGAACGTCACCGGATTCACCGACGTCACCACGGTCACCGGCGCCACGCAGAGCATCCCGGGCGGCCCGGTCGCCTCGCAGGAGGCGATCAAGATGCTCGGCACCAACGGCGGCGGCTTCTTCAACGCCAACTCGGCGCACCCCTTCGAGAACCCCACCGCCTGGACCAGCCTGCTGCAGGTGGTCCTCATGCTCGCGATCCCGTTCTCCCTCCCCCGCACCTTCGGGCGGATGGTCGGCGACGCGAAGCAGGGCTCCGCGATCCTCGCGGCGATGGCCACGATCTTCCTCGTCTCCCTCACCGCGCTCACGCTCCTGGAGCTCGGCGGGAGCGGCGGCGCCCCGCAGGCCGCCGGCGGCGCGATGGAGGGCAAGGAGACCCGGTTCGGGATCGCCGGGTCGACGCTCTTCGGCGCGACCAGCACCCTCACCTCCACCGGCGCGGTCAACTCGATGCACGACTCCTACACCGCCCTCGGCGGGATGCTGCCGATGCTGAACATGATGCTCGGCGAGGTCGCCCCCGGCGGCGTCGGCTCCGGCCTCTACGGGATGCTCGTGCTCGCGGTCCTCGCGGTCTTCATCGGCGGGCTGCTCGTCGGCCGGACGCCGGAGTACCTGGGCAAGAAGCTCGGCCCGCTCGAGATCAAGCTCGCCAGCATCTACATCCTCATCACGCCGACCCTGGTGCTCGCGGGCACCGCGCTCAGCTTCGCGATCCCCGCGGTGCGGGCCGACGTCGAGGGCACGTCGATCTGGAATCCCGGCCTGCACGGCCTCTCCGAGGTGCTCTACGCCTTCACCTCCGCGGCCAACAACAACGGCTCGGCCTTCGCCGGACTCACCGCGAACACCCCGTGGTTCAACGCGGCCCTCGGAGTCGCGATGCTGCTCGGCCGGTTCCTGCCGATCGTGATGGTGCTCGCCCTCGCCGGCTCGCTGGCCCGGCAGGGCGCCGCACCGGCGACCGCGGGGACGCTCCCCACCCACCGGCCGCAGTTCGTCGGCCTCCTCGTGGGCGTCACCGCCATCGTGACCGCCCTCACCTACTTCCCCGTGCTCGCACTCGGACCCCTCGCAGAAGGACTGCAGTCATGACCGCCACTCTCGATCGACCCGCCGCCTCCCCCTCCCCCGAGAAGACCCCGCGGCGCGGCGCCTCCGCGTTCAGTCCCGAGCAGGTCCTCGCCGCGGTGCCCGGCGCGCTCCGCAAGCTCGACCCGCGCCTGATGGTGCGGAACCCGGTGATGTTCCTGGTCGAGGTCGGCGCCGCGCTGACCACGGTCCTCGCGATCGCCGAGCCGTTCCTCGGCGGCGCGCAGGAGTCCGGCGGCTCCCCCGTCCCCGGCTCCTTCACCTGGGGCATCGCGCTCTGGCTCTGGGCGACCGTCGTCTTCGCCAACCTCGCCGAGTCGGTCGCCGAGGGCCGCGGCAAGGCGCAGGCCGACAGCCTCCGGCAGACCCGCACCAGCACGATGGCCCGCCGCCTGCTGGAGTACCGCGCCGGCGACGGCGCCGCGGCCCACGGCCAAGTGCGCGAGGTCTCCTCCGCCGACCTGCAGCTCGGCGACCACGTCGTCGTCGAGGCGGGCGACCTGGTCCCCGGCGACGGCGACATCGTCTGGGGCATCGCCTCGGTCGACGAGTCGGCGATCACCGGCGAGTCGGCCCCCGTGGTCCGCGAGTCCGGCGGCGACCGCAGCGCCGTCACCGGCGGCACCCGGGTGCTCTCCGACCGGATCGTGGTGCGGATCACCTCGAAGCCCGGCGAGACCTTCGTCGACCGGATGATCGGCCTGGTCGAGGGCGCCTCGCGCCAGAAGACGCCGAACGAGATCGCGCTGAACATCCTGCTCGCGAGCCTCTCGATCGTCTTCCTCGTCGTCACCCTGACCCTCAACCCGATCGCCTCCTACGCCGCCGCCCCCGTCAGCGTCCCGGTGCTGGTCGCCCTGCTGGTCTGCCTCATCCCGACCACCATCGGTGCCCTGCTCTCCGCGATCGGCATCGCCGGCATGGACCGGCTCGTGCAGCGCAACGTGCTCGCGATGTCCGGCCGCGCGGTCGAGGCCGCCGGCGACGTCACCACGCTGCTGCTCGACAAGACCGGCACCATCACCTACGGCAACCGCCGCGCCACCGAGTTCGTCCCCGTCGGCGGGACCGGCGAGGACGAGCTGATCCGCGCCGCCGCCTCCTCCTCCCTCAGCGACCCGACGCCCGAGGGGAAGTCGATCGTCGACCTCGCCGCCGCCCGCGGGATCCGCGAGGAGGCGCTCGCGAGCGAGGTCCTCTCCGCCGAGATCGTGCCCTTCACCGCGCAGACCCGGATGAGCGGCCTCGACCTGCCCGACGGCGCGATGATCCGCAAGGGCGCCGGCTCGGCCGTCACCGCCTGGCTCGCGGACGGCGGCCCCCTCGCCGCCGCCGCGGAGCTCGAGGCGCAGGTGCACCGCGTCTCCGAGAGCGGCGGCACCCCGCTGGTCGTCGCGGTGAAGGACGCGAGCGGCACAGGCCGGATCCTCGGCGTCGTCCACCTCAAGGACGTCGTCAAGGAGGGGCTCAAGGAGCGCTTCGCCGACCTGCGCGCGATGGGCATCCGCACGGTGATGATCACCGGCGACAACCCGCTCACCGCGAAGGCGATCGCCGCGGAGGCCGGCGTCGACGACTACCTCGCCGAGGCCACCCCCGAGCAGAAGCTCGAGTACATCCGCCGCGAGCAGGAGGGCGGCAACCTCGTCGCGATGACCGGCGACGGCACCAACGACGCCCCGGCGCTCGCGCAGGCCGACGTCGGGGTCGCGATGAACACCGGCACGTCGGCGGCGAAGGAGGCCGGCAACATGGTCGACCTCGACTCCGACCCGACCAAGCTGATCGACATCGTCCGGATCGGCAAGCAGCTGCTGATCACCCGCGGAGCGCTGACCACCTTCTCGATCGCCAACGACATCGCGAAGTACTTCGCGATCATCCCCGCGATGTTCACCGGGGTCTTCCCCGGCCTCGCCGTGCTGAACGTGATGCAGCTGCACTCGCCGTCCTCGGCGATCCTCTCGGCGATCGTCTTCAACGCACTGGTCATCATCGCCCTGATCCCGCTCGCCCTCCGCGGCGTGGCCTACCGCGCGCTCAGCGCCTCGAAGGTCCTCAGCCGCAACCTCCTCGTCTACGGGCTCGGCGGGGTGATCGCGCCGTTCGTCGGCATCAAGCTGATCGACCTCGTCGTCTCCCTCCTCCCCGGCTTCTAGCCGGACCCCGCAGTCCTCGGCGCTCCCAGCACTCCCAGCACTCCTCACCACGACTCACCAGGAAGCAGACCATCCCATGACCACCCCCCGCACCGGGCTCCGGCAGTACGGAGTCGCCCTCCGCGCCCTCCTCGTGCTCACCGTCGCCCTCGGCGTCCTCTACCCCCTCGCGATCACCGGCCTCGGCCAGGTCGCCTTCGCCCGCCAGGCGAACGGCTCCCTGCTCACCGAGAGCGGCGAGACCGTCGGCTCCAGCCTCATCGGCCAGTCCTTCACCGACGCCGACGGGAACCCGCTGCCCGAGTGGTTCCAGTCCCGACCCTCCGCCGCGGGCGACGGCTACGACGCGAGCGCCTCCAGCGGCTCCAACCTCGGCCCCGAGAACGAGGACCTCATCGCCGCGATCCAGGAGCGCCGCGCCGCGATCGCCGCGTTCGACGGCGTCGACCCGGCCGCCGTCCCCGCCGACGCCCTCACCGCCTCCGCCTCGGGTCTGGACCCGCAGATCAGCCCGGCCTACGCCGCGATCCAGGTGGCCCGCGTCGCCGCCGCCCGCGGGCTCACCGAGGAGGACGTCCGCGCCCTCGTCGCCGAGCACACCCGGGCGCGCGACCTCGGGTTCCTCGGCGACGAGACCGTGAACGTCCTCGAGCTCAACCTCGCCCTCGCGGCGCAGGCGAGCTGAGGCGGCGATGAGGACGGGGCGGCTCCGGGTGCTGCTGGGCGCCGCCCCGGGCGTCGGCAAGACCTACGAGATGCTCGAGGAGGGCCGGCGCCTGCGGAGCGAGGGCCGCGACGTCGTCGTCGCCTTCGTCGAGACCCACGGCCGCGCCGCGACCGCCGCGATGGTCACCGGGCTCGAGGTCGTCCCGCGGACCGCCCTCGAGCACCGCGGCGTGCGGCTCGACGAACTGGACCTCGACGCCGTCCTCGCCCGGCGCCCCGGGATCGCCCTCGTCGACGAGCTCGCGCACACCAACGCGCCCGGCTCGGCCCACGAGAAGCGCTGGCAGGACGTCCGGACCCTCCTGGACGCCGGGATCGACGTCGTCTCCACCGTCAACATCCAGCACATCGAATCGCTCAACGACGTCGTCCAGCAGATCACCGGAGTCCCGCAGCGCGAGACGATCCCCGACGCGATCCTGCGCGGCGCCGACCAGATCGAGGTCGTCGACCTCGCCCCGCAGGCCCTCCGCGACCGCCTCGCGGCCGGCCGCGTCTACCCGTCCGAGCGGATCGACGCCGCCCTGTCCAACTACTTCCGGCTCGGCAACCTCACGGCGCTGCGCGAGCTCGCGCTGCTGTGGCTGGCCGACGAGGTCGACTCGGCGCTGAACGGCTACCGCGTCGAGCACGGCATCGACAGCACCTGGGAGGCGCGCGAGCGCGTCGTCGTCACCCTCACCGGCGGACCCGAGGGCGAGACCCTGCTCCGCCGCGGCGCCCGCATCGCCGCCCGCTCCTCCGGCGGCGAGCTGCTCGCCGTGCACGTCACCAGCCAGGACGGCCTGCGCGCCGCCCGCCCGGAGGTGCTCGCCGAGCAGCGCGCCCTCGTCGACACCCTGGGCGGCAGCTACCACCAGATCGTCGGCGAGGACGTCCCCCGCGCCCTCGTCGAGTTCGCCCGCTCCGTCAACGCCACCCAGCTCGTCCTCGGCGTCAGCCGGCGGAGCAGGCTCGCCGCCGCGCTCACCGGCCCCGGCATCGGCGCGACGGTCATCCGCGAGTCCGGGACGATCGACGTCCACATCGTCACCCACGCCTCGGCGGGCCGCTCCCCGGCGCTGCCCCGGCTCGGCGGGGCGCTGACGCTGAAGCGGCGCGTCCTCGGCCTGCTGCTCGCGCTCGTCGGCGGGCCGCTGCTCACCTGGCTGCTCGCCGCCTTCCGGAGCGACGAGTCGATCACCAGCGACGTCCTCGCCTACCAGGTCCTCGTCGTCCTGGTCGCGCTCGCCGGCGGCCTCGGTCCGGCACTGTTCGCCGCCGTGCTGTCCGGGCTCACCCTCGACTTCTTCTTCGTCGACCCGCTCTACACCGTCACCGTCGACGAACCGCTGCACGCCCTCGCCCTCCTGCTCTACATCGCCAACGCGATCCTGGTCAGCGCCGTCGTGGACCGCGCCGCCCGCCGCGCCCGCACCGCCCGCCGGGCCGGCGCCGAGGCCGAGCTGCTCGCCACCATCGCCGGCGGCGTCATCCGCGGCCAGGACGCCCTGCAGGCGATCCTCGAGCGCGCCCGCGAGGCCTTCGGGCTGACCGGCGTCCGCCTGCTCCGCGGCTCCGAGCTCGTCGGTGCCGACGGCGAGCCCGGCGGCGAGCACGAGATCGTCCCCGTCGGCCGCACCGCCGTCCTCGAGCTGCACGGCCGCCCCGTCGGCGCGGGCGAGCGGCGCCTGCTCTCCGTCGTCGTCGCCCAGCTCGACGCCGCCCTCGAGCACGAGGACCTCAGCGAGACGGCGAGCGGCCTCGCTCCCCTCGCCGAGACCGACCGGGTGCGCAGCGCCCTGCTCTCCGCCGTCAGCCACGACCTGCGCCGGCCGCTCGCCGCCGCGACCGCCGCGATCAGCGGACTGCGCTCCACCGACATCGCCTGGAGCGCCGCGGACCGCGCGGAGCTGCTCGCCACCGCCGACGAGAGCCTCGGCACCCTCGCGGACCTCGTCACGAACCTCCTCGACGTCACCCGGCTGCAGGCCGGGGTGCTCGCGGTCTCCCTGGCGCCCGTCGACCCTTCGGACGTCGTCCTCCCCGCGATCGACGAGCTCGGCCTCGGACCGGCGGAGCTCGACCTCGATCTCGACCTCGACCTGCCGCCGGCGCTCGCCGACGCCGGCCTGCTCCAGCGCGTGGTGGTGAACCTGCTCGCCAACGCCGTCCGGCACTCCCCGGCCGACCGGCGCGTGCGGATCTCGACCAGCGGCTTCGGCGGCACGCTCCAGATCCGGGTCGCCGACCACGGACCGGGCATCGCCCCCGAGCGCCGGGCCGACGTCTTCGTCCCGTTCCAGCGCCTCGGCGACACCGACAACACCACCGGCCTCGGCCTCGGCCTCGCCCTGTCCAAGGGCTTCACCGAGGGGATGGGCGGCACCCTCGACACGGAGGACACCCCCGGCGGCGGGCTGACCATGGTCGTCACCCTCCCGCTCGCGCCGCCGCCGACCGCACCCGCATCCGCACCGATGCCCACACCGACGCCCCGGGAGGGACACCGATGAGGGTCCTCCTCGCCGACGACGACGCGCAGCTGCTGCGCGCCCTCCGGATCACCCTCGGCGCCCGCGGCTACGAGGTCGTCACGGCCGAGAACGGCACCAGCGCCCTCGCGCTCGCCGCCGAGCGGCGTCCCGACCTCGTCGTGCTCGACCTCGGCCTGCCCGGGCTCGACGGCCTCGATGTGATCCGCGGACTGCGCGGCTGGAGCACCGCGCCGATCCTCGTCGTCTCCGGGCGCACCGGCGCCGCCGACACGATCGACGCCCTCGACGCGGGCGCCGACGACTACGTCACCAAGCCCTTCGCGATGGACGAGCTGCTCGCCCGCCTCCGCGCCCTCACCCGGCGGCTCGGCACGCAGGAGACCGGCTCGCTGGTCGCCCTCGGCGACCACGTCGTCGACCTCACCGCGCGGGCCGTCACCCGGCGCACCGGCGACGGCCCGATCGCGGTCCGGCTCACCCCCACCGAGTGGCGGGTGCTGGAGCTGCTCGTCCGGAACCCCGGCCGGCTCGTCAACCGGCAGACCCTCCTGCACGAGATCTGGGGACCGAGCCACAGCACGGACACCGGCTACCTCCGCCTCTACCTCGCCCAGCTGCGGAAGAAGCTCGAGCCCGAGCCGGCTCGCCCCCGCTACCTGCTCACCGAATCGGGGATGGGCTACCGCTTCGTCCCCGGCGACGGCCCGGACTCCGGCTGAGCACGTGCGGCGGTGTCAGTGCGGCGGTGTCAGTGCGGCGCGATCGGCGAGACGCCCACGCGGACCGCACCGCCCGAGGCGCGCCGGATCCCCTCGTCGAGATCCGCCAGCGCCACCGTCTCGCCGACCAGGCCGGCGAACGGCCACGCCTGCCAGCGGTCGACGAGGTACGCCGAGGCCGCGGCGAGGTGCTCGGGCGTGTAGTTGTGCACGCCCCGCACGGTCAGCAGCCCGCGCACCACGCGCTCCGGGTCCAGCGGCACCGGCTCGGTCGGGAAGACGCTGCCGACCAGGACGACCACGCCGCCGACCGCGGCACGGGCGAGCGCCGAGCCGACGGCCGCCCGCGCACCGGACGCCTCGAGGACCACGTCGAACTCGCCGCCCTCCTCCTCCGGTCGCCGCGCTCGGGCGCCGAAGCGCTCGGCGAGCGCGCGGCGAGCGGGATCCGGCTCGACGAGGGTGACGACCGCCCCGCGGTCCGTCGTCATCGCCGCCGCGGTGAGCCCGATCAGGCCCGCGCCGCTGATCAGCACGTCGGCCCCGGCGAGCGGACGGACGGCCTCGGCGGCGGCGAGCGCGGCCCAGGCGGTGGCGGTCCCGCAGGACGCGGGTGCCAGGACGGCGGCCGGCACATCCTCGGGCAGCCGGATGATCGGCGTGCCCGCGACGACGTGCGCATGGGTCGCGAAGCCGCCGGACAGCGCCCAGGCGTCGCTCATCCGCTCGTGGCCGTACTTGCGCAGCGACCGGCACTTCTGCGGCAGCCCGCCCGCGCAGCGGTCGCAGGATCCGCAGCTCGCGGCGATCGACCACAGCACGCGGTCGCCGACGGCGAGGAGCGAGCCGTCGAGCGCGCGGGGCCCGCCGGTGCCGAGCTCGACGACGCGACCGAGCTGCTCGTGCCCGAGGACGAGCGGCGCGGGAGCGCTCCGGTCGCCGTGCACGGTGTGCACGTCCGAGCCGCAGATCGTCGCCAGCTCGATCTCGACCAGCACGTCGCCCGGCGCGAGCCGGACCGTGACGAACGCGACCGCCTCGTGCGGGCGGTCCGGTGCCAGCCAGACCATGGCGGTGGCGGAGGGCCGCAGCTCGACGCGCCGCGACTCCGGATCGATGCGCGGCGGCGCGGTCGCCGTCCTCATCGCAGTGACAGCGTGCGCAGCGCGGTGACGTCCTCGATCACGGCGTGCGCGCCGGCCGCGCTCAGGCGGTTGCGGTCGTGCGCTCCGCTCAGCACGCCCACCACGAGCCCGGCGCCCGCGCGCAGTCCCGAGAGGACGTCGCTGGCCGTGTCGCCGACCACCGCGACGGCGCTCATCGCGCTGACCCGCGCGCGCAGAGCGGCGGTCAGGACGAGGTCGGGCGCGGGGCGGCCCCGGCCGGCGTCGGCCGGCGAGAGGGCGATCCCGACGAGGTCGCGCCAGCCGAGCGCGTCGAGGATCGCGTCGCGGGTGACGGGAGCGAAGCCGGTGGTCAGCGCCACGGCGACCCCCGCGGCGCGCAGCTCGCGCAGCAGCTCCTCGGCACCGGGGATCGGCGCGGCGGCGCCCTCGAGGATCAGCTCGGCGTAGGCGTCCTCGAACGCGGCGGTCGCCCGCTCCGCGGCGGCGACGTCGCCCCCGGCGAGGTGCGTGAACACGTCGATCTTCGACTGCCCCATCGTCTCGCGCACGTAGTCGAGCGCCTCGGCCCACGGCAGGCGGTCGGCGACGCCGGTGCGCTCGGCCGCGCGCTGGAACGCCTGCTCGACGACCCCGTCGTCGGTGACGGTGGTGCCCGCCATGTCCAGGACGACGAGCTCGATGCCGGCGAGGGCCGGGCCGGGACCGGCGGTGCCGAGGGGAGCGGGAGCGGGGATCGTGCTGGTCATCAGCGGCCTTCCGAGGAGACGAGGAGGGATGCGGTGCTGTCGAAGCGGTCCGCGAGGGTGGTCTCGGCGAGACCGAGCCCGGTGGTCATGCCGATGCCCGTGGTGACGGTGCGCACGAGGACGCCCGGGATCGGCTCGGCGACGAGGAACTCGTCGCGCCCGCTGGCGTAGACGCCCTGCCAGCGCTCCAGCACCCGCGGCGCCGCCCCGAACAGGCGGGCGGTCTCCTCGAGGAGGAGCTCCGCGGTCGCCTCGGACTGGAACGGCTCCGGCGTGATCGAGCGGTGGTGGGAGTCGCCGACGACGACGCTCCCGTCGGGCAGCTGCGTGTACATCTGGTTGAGGTCGATCGCCGCGAGGTCCGGCCGCTCGGCGTGCAGCCGGGCCCGCACCGCGGCGGCCTCGGGCAGGCGCGCGAAGCCGCTGTAGCGCACGAGCGACCAGCCCGTCAGCAGCGGCGCGGCCAGCGGAGCGCGCAGCGGCAGCTCCACGCGGAGCATGTCGAGGGAGCAGCGGACGACGTCGTGCGCCTCGGCGAGCTCGGGGAGGAGCTGATCGAGGTCGTGGTTGACCGCGACGACGATCGTGTCGGCGAGGATCGCGCCCCGGCTGGTCTCCACGACGCCCTCGGCGACCCGCCCGACGGCCGTGCGCATCCGGAACTCGACGCCGAGCTCGGCGAGGTGCCGGACGATCGCGGCCGCGGCCGTGCGCGGATCCGCCTGCAGGTCGTAGGGCAGCACCGCTCCCCCGACGACGACCGCGGGGTCGACCGGGGTCACCGCCGCGGTCTGCCGCGCGTCGAGCAGCTCGATCTCGGGGCCGTCGCCGAAGCCGAACGGCGCCTGCGCGGCCGCCGACTCCAGCAGCGCGAGCTCGTCGGCGTGGCGCGCGACGATGTGCGTGCCGCGGCGGCGGAGCGCGAAGCCCGCATCCCGCGAGAGCCGCAGCCACGCCTCCCGGGCCGCGAGCCCGTAGCGCAGCGCCTCGCCCGCCTGCGGGGTGAAGCAGAGGTGACCGAAGTTGCGGACGGTCGAGCCCATCGGCGCGGCGGTGCGATCGAGCACCACGACACTCAGCCCCCGGCGGACGGCGGCGTAGGCCGCGCCGAGACCGACGATCCCGGAGCCGACGACGGCGACGTCGTACCGGGCGCTCATCGGAGCACCTTCCGCAGCCACATCGCCAGGCCCTCGACGACGAGCACGGTCACCAGGATCATCAGGACGATCGCGGTCACGGTCGCGTAGTTCGAGCCCTGCGCGGCGTTCAGCAGGTAGTAGCCGATCCCGCCGCCGCCGACGATGCCCAGCAGGGTCGCCGCGCGGATGTTGGTGTCGAGCAGGTAGAAGATGTGGCCGAGCATCGCGCGCGCCCCCTGGGGCAGCGTCGCTCCGGCGTAGACCTGCAGCCGGGTGGCGCCGGTCGCGACGAGGGCGCGCTCCGGTCCGGAGTCGACCTCCTCCAGCGAGTCGGCGATCAGCTTGCCGAGCAGCCCGACCCCGCCGACCGCGAGGGCGATCGTGCCGGCCTGGGTGCCGAGCCCCGAGACGACGATCAGCAGGATGGCGAGGATCAGCTCGGGCACGCCGCGGACCGCGACCAGCAGCAGCCGGAAGCCGCTGCGGGCGCCGCGGGTCGGGGCGACGTTGCGGGCGGCGAGCGAGCCGATCAGCACCGACGCGACGACGGTGAGCAGCGCCGCCGCGAGAGCGATGGCGATCGTCTCGCGCATGGCCTCGACCATCGTGCCGGCGTCGTAGCTGCCGAACGACGGCGGCCAGAACTGCGCCGCAACGGCGGGGACGCGGCCCCAGAAGGTGAGCGCGTCACTCCAGGTGATGTCGCTGACGACGACGCCCGCGACGATCACGAGGGCCGTGACGACGCCGGCGAGGGCGTTGCGCAGGCGCGTCGGCGTCCACGGCCGGCGCAGGGCCGACTCCGGGGTCGACCGCGGCATCGTGGTAGCCGGTCGCCCCGCGGTGCCGCTCGCGCGGTCGCCGCGGAACCGGCGCGCCAGCGCGCCGACCGGGCCGGAGTCCGACGCGCCGGCCCCGGACGCTCCGCGGCCGAGCATCGCCGCGCGCACCGAGCTCGAGACGATCTCCATCGCCACGCAGAGCGCGAAGATCACCAGCGCGATGCCGATGCCCCGCCCGTACTGCAGCGACTTGAAGGCGTAGGACATCTCGAGCCCGAGGCCCGCGACGCCGACGTAGCCGAGGATCACCGAGCCGCGCAGGTTGATGTCGTTGCGGTGCAGCACCGTCGCGACCCAGGACGGCAGCACCTGGGGTAGCACGCCCGAGGTGAACTCCTGCAGCCTCGTGCCGCCGGCGGCGCGGATCGCCAGGCGCGGTCCCTCGTCGATCTGCTCGATCGCGTCGGCGAACAGCTTCGAGATCATGCCGACGGAGTGCAGGCCGATCGCGAGGATGCCGGGCAGCGAGCCGAGCGAGAACATCAGCACGAAGACCATCGCGAGGACGACGTCCGGGATCGCGCGGGCCAGCACGCCGAGGAAGCGCGCGACACCCCGGGCCGCGTGGCCGGGCGTGGTGTTGGCCGCCGCGAGGTACGCCAGCGGCACCGACAGCACCGCGGCGAGCAGCGTGCCCGTGAGCACCAGCCCGAGGGTCTGCGCGGTGAGCGCGAGCAGCTCGGCCGGCTCGGGGAAGCTGATCGCGCCGACCCGGCCGAGGAAGCGCTCGGCGTTCGAGAGCGACTGCAGCATCCGCGGCACCGAGATGTCGACCTCGATCAGCGCGGCGACGGCGAGCCCCGCGAGGGCGAGCAGGGTCAGGACCGCGGCGATCCGCTCCGGGGAGCGCCGCGGCCGCGGAGCGCGCGCGGCGACGGCCGGGTCCGGGCGGCGCGCGGTGCGCGGCGGCAGCACGGCCGTCATCGGGTGGCCTCCGGTGTGAGCAGCTCGTTCTGCACGGCCTCGAGCTCCGAGGTCGTCGTGGCCACGCGGCCGTAGATCTCCATGACCTCGGCCTTGGACAGCCCCGCCGCGGGAGTGTCGAGGACGACCGCGCCGTGCCGGAGGCCGACGATCCGGTCGGCCCAGGAGATGGCGAGGTCCACCTGGTGCAGGCTGCAGAGCACGGTGAGCCCCTCCTCCGCGGCGATCTCGCGGATCAGTCCCATGACCTGATCGCTCGACTCGGGGTCCAGGGAGGCGACGGGCTCGTCCGCCAGGAGGATCGAGGGGTTCTGCATCAGGGCGCGCGCGATCGCGACGCGCTGCTGCTGCCCGCCCGAGAGGGTGTCGGCGCGCTGGTAGGCGCGCTCGAGCAGGCCGACCCGCTCGAGGTGCTGCAGCGCGCGCAGCTTCTTCGCCTTCGGGTAGCTCCAGAGGCCCAGCCTGGGGCCACGCAGCTCCGCGAGCGCCCCGGTCAGCACGTTCTCGAGCACCGTCAGCGACGGCACGAGCTCGAACTGCTGGAAGATGAAGCCCACCTTCCCGCGGAGCGTGCGCAGCCGACCGCCCCGCAGCGCGGGCACGTCCTCGCCGAGCACGCGGACCGCGCCGCTCGTCGGCGCCTCGAGGGCGTCGACGTGGCGCAGCAGGGTGGACTTGCCCGACCCGGAGAGCCCGAGCAGGACGACGATCTCCCCGCGGCGCACGGTGAGCGACACCGCGTCGAGCGCGGTCGTCGCGCCGAAGCGCTTGGTGAGGTCGGTGATCTCGACCACGGCGTCGGCCGCGGGAGGGGAGGAAGTCGTCATCGGAGTCTCCAGGTCGGGTCGGTCGGTTCAGCGCTCGACGGCGGGGCGCCGGGTCAGGCCTGGCACTGCGTGGCGTCGGTCGCCTCGCAGATCTCGCGGATCTGGTCGTAGTACGCGTCGTCGACCGGCTTGGTCTCGTAGAAGACGCTGCGGAAGCCGTCGCTGTCGGCCGACTCGACGCCCGCGGCGATGATGTCGTCGATGGTGACGTCGGAGAGGATGTCCTTCAGCTGCTGCTTCAAGTCGTCCGGGAGGGCGTCCGACTCGACGATCGGCGCGCCGGGGACCATGGTCCGCTCGATCACGGTGACGGCGTCGGACTTCTCGACCTCGCTGTCCTCCGCGAAGCCGGCCTCGCACTCGACGTTCTCACCGACCTTCTGCACCGACACGTCGTGCTTGCCGGCGAACACCGGCGTGATGTCGGTCTCGGGGTCCAGGCCCGCCTCGATCAGGTTGTAGCTCGGGAAGAGGTAGCCGGAGGTGGAGGACGGGTCGACGAAGCAGACCTTCTTGCCCTTCATGTCGGCGATCGAGGCGATGTCGCTGCCGTTGGGGACGATGGCCTCGGAGTAGTAGCCGGGCTCCTGCCCCTCGGAGGTCACGATCGAGGAGATCGGGGTGAGCTCGGCGCCGTTGTTCGTGGCGGTGACGTAGGTGAAGCCGGAGAAGCTGGCGACGTCGATCTGCCCGGCGATGGCCGCCTCGATCAGCGCCGCGTAGTCGGTCGACTCGTGGTACTCGACGGTCTTGCCGGTCTCCTGCGCGATGTAGTCCATCAGCGGCTGGTAGTTGGTCTCGGTGTCGACGGAGTCGGGGACGACGCCGAAGACGAGGGTGCTCGAGTCGACGGCGAAGCCGCCCTCGGCGTCGCCGGCGGCGGTCGAGCCGGCCGACGCGGTGCCGGAGCAGCCGGCCAGGAGCGCGAGGGCGCCGGCGGCGGCCAGCGCGGTGAGGGCCGATCGGGAGAAGGGGGTCAGGCGGGCGCGGGTCTGCATGATGGCCTTTCGGGCGGAGGGCGTCGAGGGGGACGACTGGAACTCTGCCGCACCGGGTGCCTACGTATGTACCTATCTCGCCACTGTTCACGACGTGTTCACCCATCTCGCGCGGCCGCCGCCCGCGATACCCGGTTCGGCGGCGGGGCCGGTGGCGCTCCGCTCAGAAACGCCCCCTCCGCCCAGTAAGGTGCCTACGTGGCTGATGTGATGTACAAGGCGATCGCCGACGACCTGCGTCAGTCGATCGCGAGCGGCCTGCTGGCCCCCGGCGACGAGGTCCCGACCGAGGGCGAGCTCGCCGCGAAGTGGAAGACGTCGCGCGGCCCGATCCGCAACGCCCTGGCGGCGCTGCGCAGCGAGGGCCTGATCGAGACCACCCGCGGTCGCCCGAGCCGGGTCATCGAGCGCAAGGCCCAGCAGGCCGTCGACGTCTCGATCCCCTTCACCCGCTGGGCGCGGACGATGGGCGCGCGGCCCGGGGCGCTCACCCAGCAGGTCTCGCTCCGGCGCTCGGACGCCGACCAGGCCGCCCTGCTCGGCATCGAGCCGGGCGAGCTCGTCGTCGACGTCCTCCGGCTGCGCTCGCTGGACGACCGGCCGACGATGCTCGAGCGGCTGACCTTCATCGAGCCGGCCGGCCGCAACCTCTTCGACGTCGACCTCGACACGGTCTCGATCACCGAGTTCCTCGACTCGCGCGGCTGGAAGTCGGCCGAGGTCGACCACGAGATCGACGCCGTGGCCGCGGACGAGACCGACGCGCAGCTGCTCGAGCTCGCACCCGGCTCCCCCGTGCTCCGCCTGCACCGCATCACCCGCGACGCCGACGGCCGGACCTTCGAGGCCTCCGACGACCGCTACCGCAGCGACATCGTCCGCTTCACGGTCTCGGCGACCGGCCGGCGCCGCGACGGCGCCCACTTCATCCGCCCCGTCGGTCTCTGATCCGCGCCGTCGGGCCCTGATCCGCGCCCCGGCCTCCGCTCCGCGCCCTCAGACCGAGAGCAGCACGATCCCGCCGGCCACCACCAGCGAGGCCGCGATCCGCCGCACCGCCGAGCCCTCGCGGAGCACCAGCGCGCCGAAGAGCGACACCAGGACCACGCTCATCTCGCGCATCGGCGCGACCAGGGCGACCGGCGCGAGCGTCACCGCCTGCAGCACCAGGATGTAGGAGAGCGGCGAGAGCACCCCGAACGCCAGAACCCGCGGCCAGTGCTGCCGGAGGACGGGCAGCAGCTCCGCCC
Organism: Rathayibacter sp. PhB179; assembly: GCF_004345345.1. Lineage (NCBI taxonomy): Bacteria > Bacillati > Actinomycetota > Actinomycetes > Micrococcales > Microbacteriaceae > Rathayibacter > Rathayibacter sp. PhB179. Next base: position 100,945 of record NZ_SLVD01000003.1, read on the forward strand.
GCCGCCGGCGCAGCGGCACGAGGTAGACCACGATCTCGACCAGCGTGCAGCCGACCATGAACGCCACCGGCGACAGCCCCCAGGTCCGGAGGGCGTGCGCGTCCCAGATCGTGTACACCGCGATCGCGACGCCGGTGAGGACACCGAAGAGGATGCCCGGATCGACGAGGCGGCGCCCCGAGGGGGCCTGCGCGGTCGGCCGGTCGATCAGCCCGGTGGCGATCACCCCGGTCACCACGACGGCGACGCCGAGCACCGCCACCGGCGAGATCCGCTCCCCGAGCAGCAGCACCGCCAGCCCGGCGCTGAGCGCGGGACCCGTCCCCCGGGCGGTCGCGTAGACCGTCGACAGCCGGCCCCGGGCGTAGCCCGCCTGCAGGACGACCATGTACCCGACGTGCAGCAGCCCCGAGACGCCCGCGCCGAGCAGCAGTCCGCGCGGCAGATCGTCGCCCGAGCCGAGCCCTCCCGTGAAGGGGACGAGCGGTCCCCAGACCAGCGTGCTCGCGACCGCCCCCCACCAGAGGAAGGGCAACCCGATGCCGCTGACCCGGTGCGCGACGACGTTCCACGCCGCATGGCAGAGCGCCGCGGTCAGCACGAGGGCGAGGACGAAGGCAGACATGTTCGGGACCTTTCCGCGCGCGCCGACGCGCGCCGCAGCGGTCCTCCAGGCTTCTGTCCCTTGAGATGACGGGCTCCGATGGCGGAGATCCGTGGCGCCGCTCGAACCAGCCGGACGACGTGTCGTCCCGGAACCCTAGGCGCTATCGGGACGACGGTACCGCACGCGCGGCGGCCCCTCGTCGCTGTCGCGGAATCGTTCACCCGGCCTCGTCCGCGCCCGTCCCGCCCGCCGCGCCCGGGGTGAACAGCCGCTGAACGTGTCTGCATATCCTCGCCATCGGCTTCCAGATAGGTACAGACGTGGGCAGTCTGGCGGCGCGCGGTCGTCTCCGCGCTCCACCTCGTCCCCTCTGGAGTCGTCGATGTCCCTGCCCCTCCGCGCCCTCGGCGCCGCCTGCGTCTCGGCGGAGATCGGCGGCCTCCTGCTCGCCGCGCCGTCCGCCTCCGCCGCCGGCACCACCTACAACGGCCTGCCCTCCGGCACCCGCACCGCGAAGACCCTCGTCGTCGGCATCGACGGCGCCTCCTTCGACCAGCTCGACGCGGCCGACATGCCCGCGCTCGACTCCCTCCGCGCCGAGGGACTCACCTCGACCTCGAACCTCTACGCCGCGCCGATGTCCGGCACCGTGTCCGGGCCCGGCTGGTCGACCATCGCCACCGGCGCCTGGCCCGACCAGCACGGAGTCGTCGACAACGCCTTCACCGCCCCGCGCTTCGGGCAGTACCCGGACTACCTCAGCCGCATCGAGGCCGCCGACCCCTCCCGCTCGAGCCTGGTCGTCGCCACTTGGTCCCCCGTCGCCGAGACGATCTTCGGCTCGGCCGTCGACGTCCGCCGCACCGGCGGCGGCGACGCGCAGACCACCGCCACCGCCGTCGACTACCTGGCGAACGGCAACCCCGACAACACCTTCGTCCACCTCGACGAGGTCGACGGCGCCGGCCACTCGGTCGGCACGAACGGGGCCGCCTACGCCACGGCCCTCGCCCGCGCCGACGCCCAGCTGGGCGAGATGATCGCCGCCGTCCGCGCCCGCCCGAGCTACGCGAGCGAGCAGTGGACGATCCTGGTCACCGCGGACCACGGCCACACCCCCACCGGCGGGCACGGCGGGAACAGCCTCGCCGAGCGGAAGGTCTTCGTCATCGCGTCCGGCCCCGGCATCGCCGCGGGCTCCACGCGGAACGACGTGAAGATCGTCGACATCGCCCCCACCGTCCTCGCCGTCAACGGCCTCGCGAACGACCCCGCCTGGACCCTCGACGGCATCGCCCTCGGCACGCCGTCGAGCGACGCCTTCGACACGCTGCGGCCCGCCCTGCAGCCACGCCTCGACGAGACGCGACCGGCGGCCGGACTGCTCGGCTGGACCCGCACCGCGCCCCAGGGCTGGCGGATCGACGACTCGGCGATGCCCGCCGGAGGCGTGCGGGAGTGGTCGGGCTGGTCCTTCGCGACCGACTCGTTCTTCACGAGCGTCGAGCCCGGCCAGAAGCGCGAGACCAACGTCCGCGCCCGCGACGTCTTCGCGGTCGCGGACTCCGACGAGTGGGACGACAGGACGCACGCCGCGGGGCAGTTCGACTCCACCCTGATCAGCCCGGCGTACCCCTTGAACGGCAGCGCCACCGCGACCCTCTCCTACGCCACCGACTACGTCATCGACGGACCGCAGAGCGCCGTCGTCTCGGTCTCCTTCGACGGAGCCGCCCCCGTCGCGGTGAAGAACTACACCGCGAACACGAACGCGAACGAGTCGCTCCGGATCGACGTCCCGGCCGGCGCTCGCACCGCCGAGTTCCGGTTCCGCTACACCGGCCAGAACAGCGCCTTCTGGACGCTCGACCAGGTCGCCCTCACCCAGGCCGCCGCCCCCGCGGTCGCCGTCACGGCCAGCGCGTCGACCCGCTGCCTCGCCGGCAGGGCCGTCGTCACCGTCCAGGCGCGCAACGACGACGCGGTGCCCGTCGCGCTGACGGCCGCCTCGGCCTTCGGGACGAAGACCTTCGCTCCGCTCGCCCCGGGCCGGACCACCTCGCACGCGTTCAGCACCCGTGCGGTCTCGATCCCCGCCGGAGCGGTCGAGGTCGTCGGGACCGCCACGGTCGACGGCGCCCCCGCGACCACGACCGTGCGCGCCCCGTACTCCGCCACCACCTGCAACTGACCCGCCCGACCCGAGGAGACCCCGCCATGAGAAGACCCGCCCTCGCCGCCCGCTGCGCGGCCGTAGCCGCAGGCGCCCTGCTGCTGACCGCCGTCGCCTCCGCGGCCGCCGCCGACGACGTCCTCGACGACCGGAGCGTCGACATCGGCGTCTCGATCGCCGAGCCCACCGCGCCCGGGGTGCTCGCGATGACCGTCGCCGCCGGCTCGACCGCCCTGACCGAGGACGGCTCGACCGAGCTCGTCCGCCGGTTCACCGGCGCCCTGCCGACGGTGACCGTCACCGACACGCGGAGCCCGGAGGAGATCCCCGCCGGAGCCGGCTGGTACGTGCTCGGCTCCGCGTCCGCCTTCACCGCGCCCGACGGGCAGGAGCCGATCGGCGCCGACCACCTCGGCTGGACTCCCCGCCTCCTGGACGGCGGCGACTCCGGTCTCGTCACCGAGGGCGATCCGGTCGACACGGTGCTGGACGAGGGGGACGACGCGGTCGGCCTCGTCGATCAGGAGCTGCTCGCCCTGGCCCTCGACTCCGGCGCGGTCGCGGAGGAGGGCGCGTGGACCGCCTCCGCGGACCTCGTCCTGAGCACCGAGCCCGACGTCGCCGCCGGCGACTACTCCGGCTCGCTGACCCTCTCCCTCTTCGAGTGAGACCCGGTGGGCGCAGGCGTCACGCGCCTGCGCCCACCGCGGTCGGCCGAGCGCCGGCGCGGCAGTCGTGCGTCGGCCCTCGCAATCGATACAGCACTCCGTGTACTGTGGCCGCGTGACCGACACCGCGACCGTGACCGTGACCCACTCCGCCGCCCTCGCGCGCCTGGGCTCCGCTCTGGCGGACGAGACCCGGGCGCGGATCCTGCTCGCGCTGCGCGAGGCGCCGGCCGTCCCCTCCGATCTGTCTGACGCGCTCGGCGTGTCCCGGCAGGTGATGTCGAACCAGCTCGCCTGCCTGCGCGGCTGCGGACTCGTCGAGGCCGTCAAGGACGGCCGCTACACCTGGTACCGCCTGGCGGAGACCCGGCTGGCCGGCGCGCTCGACGACCTGCTGCGCCTGGTGCTGGTGGTCGATCCGGACTGCTGCTCCGGCGAGAGCTGCCACTGCGCATGAATGCCCTCCCGCTCCGCGCGCCGCTCGCCCCGGCCCGCCGCCGCGTCCTGCAGCGGCGCATCCGCTGGATCGTCGCGGCGACCATCGGCTACAACGTCGTCGAGGCGATCGTCGCCCTCGCGGCCGGGACGGTCGCGTCCTCCGCAGCGCTCGTCGGCTTCGGACTCGACTCCGTCGTCGAGGTGCTCTCGGCGGCCGCCGTGGCCTGGCAGTTCTCCGGCCGCGATCCGCACGCCCGCGAGCGCACGGCGCTGCGGGTGATCGCCCTGTCCTTCTTCGGCCTGGCCGCCTTCGTCGCGGTCGACTCCGCCCGCGCCCTGCTCGGCTTCTCCGAGGCGCAGCACTCCCCCGTCGGCATCGTGCTCGCGGCGGTGAGCCTGCTCGTGATGCCGGCCTTCTCCCTGGTCGAGCGCCGCACCGGCCTGGAGCTCGGCTCCGCCTCCGCCGTGGCCGACTCGAAGCAGACCCTGCTCTGCTCCTCCCTCTCCGCCGCCGTCCTCGTCGGCCTGCTGCTCAACAGCACCCTCGGCTGGACCTGGGCCGACCCGGTCGCCGGTCTCGTCATCGCCGCCTTCGCCGTCCGTGAGGGCCTCGAGGCGTGGCGGGGCGACGCCTGCAAGCAGCCGGTCGCCGCCCTCACCGCCGAGAACAGCCCCTCCTGCACCTGCTGCTGACCACCCCCGCGCGTCGTCCTGCTGATCGAGCAGCCCGCCCAGCGGGCGCATCGAGCGAAGGGGGCGCTTCCGGCGCCAGCGCAGGGCGGGGAAAAGACCGACGTCCTCGGGGTGGGAGGGTCTCGATACGCCCCTTCGGGGCTACTCGACCAGCATGTGGGCGGGCGTTTCTTCCACGGAGAGCCACCCCGGCGAGGACATCTGCCGCACAACACCCGACGCACTCGCCCGCGCCCGCATTCATGCTGATCGAGTAGCCCGCGCAGCGGGCGTATCGAGATCCACCCCGGCAAGGACCGGGGCCGCAGCACACCCGCCGCACCACCCGCGCAGGTCCGCCCCGTGGCTTCCTCCACATCCGGCGGTCGGCGCTGAGAACGTCCATATCTCCGCGGATCCGGCCGACTCCCGCCCGTCGCCGGTGCGACCATGACCGTGGGAGGCCCTGATGCGTGACGCGGTGCTGGTCGTGGAAGACGACGTCGAGATGGGGGAGCTCCTCGTGCGAGGTCTCACCGGCGACGGCTACGACGTCGACCTGTTCCCCGACGGCGTCGGTGCGCTGAACGCGGCGCGCGGCACCGAGTACGCGGCGGCCGTCCTGGACGTGATGCTTCCCGGCATGAGCGGCTTCGAGATCTGCCGGCACCTGCGCGCGACCGGCGCCACGCTCCCGGTGATCATGCTCACCGCCCGCGACGCGCTGCAGGACCGGGTCTTCGGCCTCGATGCCGGCGCCGACGACTACCTCGCGAAGCCGTTCCACTTCGAGGAGCTCTCCGCCCGCCTGCGGGCGATGATCCGCCGCGAGCGCCTGACGAACCGCGCCCCGGTCCTGCTCGGCGATCTCCGGGTGGACCCCTACACGCACACCGCCTCCGTCGACGGGTCCGTGCTGCCGTTGAGCCCGAAGGAGTTCGGGGTGCTCCGCGCGCTCGCGGCGCGGGCCGGCGAGTTCGTGCCGCGGGAGGAGATCCTGCTCGAGGTCTGGGGTTCCGCGGAGTTCGTCGATCACAACATCGCGGAGCAGTACATCAGCTACCTCCGCCGCAAGCTCGCCGCTGGTGGCGCGTCGGTCGAGATCGTCACCCGTCGGGGCGCGGGCTATCGCCTCGGGGTGAAGTCGTGAGCTGGCGGTCGCTGTCGATCCGCGTGCGGATCACGGTGTCGAGCCTGCTGGTCGCGATGCTGTTCTTCGGGATCGTCGCGATCGTCGTGCGCGAGCAGCTCGATCACATCCTCGACGCCTCCACGATCGAGCTGGTCCGCTCGGGAGCGTCGCAGGCGCTGATCGAGGAGAGTCGCGACACCGCCGAGGCGGTGGTGGGCGGTGTCAGCACCACCCTGCTGATCGCCCTGGCGATCCTGTTCGTCGCGTTCGCCGCCACCTCCTGGCTCCTCGTCGGCCTCGCGCTGCGCCCCGTCGGCCGGATGCGCGCGATCGCCGACCGGCTGCGCCGCGGCCGCTCCACCGAGCTGCTCCCCGTCGGGCCGGCCCGCGACGAGCTCTCCGACCTCGCCTCGACGCTGAACGCGCTGATCGCGGATCTGCGGGAGTCCGCGGACCGGGAGCGGCGGCTCGTCGCCGATGCGAGCCACGAGCTGCGCACCCCGCTCGCCGCCCTGCGCACCCGCCTCGAGCTCGCCGAGCGCGTCCGCGACGATCCGGCGGCGCTCTACGCCGACGTCGTCGACGCGCGCCGCTCGATCGACCGCCTCCAGTCGCTGACCGACGGGCTGCTGATCCTGTCGAGGATCGACGCCGGCACCGTCGCCGGGGACGCCTCCTCGGCGGCCCTGCGCGAGGAGGTCGCCGACAGCGTCGACCGCGCCCGGATGCTCGCCCGCGACCGGGAGCTCGCGATCGACTTCGTCGCCCCCGCCTCGGTCGCTGCAGCCCGCTACCCGGTCTCCCCGACCGACTTCGGCCGGATCCTGGACAACCTGCTCGCGAACGCCGTCACCGCGACGCCCGACGGCGGCAGCGTCACCGCGACCCTCGTCGAGCGCGCCGAGGAGATCGTCCTCTCCGTCGACGACGACGGCCCGGGCGTCCCCGATGCGTTCCTCGCCGTCGCGACCGACCGCTTCACCCGCCCCGACGCCGCCCGCTCCCGCGAGGGCGGTGCCGGCCTCGGGCTCGCGATCGTCGCCGGCCTCAGCCGGGCCGCCGGCGGACAGCTCACGATCCGCAACCTCGCCCCCCACGGCCTCGGTGTCGAGATCCGACTCCCCACGACGCATCCCGACCACACCCCTCCCAAGGAGAACCGATGATCGACCCCCAATCCCTCCTCGACGGCGCCGGCCCCTGGGCGATCGCCCTGGTCTGCCTGATCGCCTTCGTCGAGACGGGCCTGCTGATCGGGTTCTTCCTCCCCGGCGACACCCTCCTCTTCTTCACCGGAGTGTTCGTCGCGACCGGCGTGATCTCCCTCCCGGTGCCGCTGGTGATCCTGATGGTCGCCGTGTCCGCATTCCTGGGCGATCAGCTCGGGTTCGTCATCGGCCGCGAGACCGGCCCGCGGATCTTCGAGCGCAAGGACAGCGGCCTGTTCAGCCGCTCGAGCGTCGCCCGCACCCAGAAGTTCTTCGACCGCTTCGGCGGCTGGGCGGTCACCATCGCCCGCTTCGTCCCGGTCGTGCGCACCTTCGCCCCCGTCGCGGCCGGCGTCGGGAAGATGCACTACGCCCACTTCGTCGGCTTCAACGCCCTCGGCGCGGCCGTCTGGTCCACCGGCGTCATCCTGCTCGGCTTCTTCCTCGGGCAGATCCCCGGCGTCGCGGACTTCGTCGGGAAGTACATCGACATCGTCCTCGTCGGCATCGTCGTGATCAGCCTCGCCGGCATCGCGCTCACCTACTGGCGGCAGAAGAACCGCGCCCGCCGCGACGCCTGAGCACTGCTGGACCGCGACGCGAGAAGGAGACCCTCGATCCCGCGCGTCGGGTCTCTGCTCGCCGCGTTCGACCCGGCGCTGATATCGTCTGCCTTCCGTGCAGGAACGCAGGAGGTGGTACCCGTGAACGGATCGACGTGGGTGCTCCTCCGAGGAGTCACGGTCGGGCGATAGATCGTCCGGGAGCGCCGCCTCCGAGCAGCACTCCCGAAAGGCACGACCATGCACATCCTCACCGCACGCACCCTCGACGAGGGTGTCCTCGAGCGCGAGTTCACCCTCACCGACTTCTCCGGCATCCTCTGGACGCCGCCCGCCGCCTCCGCCACCGCGCCCGTCCCGCTGATCCTCCTCGGCCAGCCCGGCGGGCTCGGGATGCGGCGCATGCGTCCCCGACTCCTCGCGCGAGCACTCGACGCCGCGGGCCACGGCTTCGCCACCGTCGCGATCGAGATGCCCGGGGCCGGCGACCGCACCCCGCTGCCCGGCGCCGAACAGGCTCGAGCAGACCTCCGCCGGGCACTCTCCAGCGGCCGCCTGCCGGGGACGGACGTCGTCGACCGGCTGATCCTCCCCCTCGTCGATCGGGCGGTACCGGAGTGGCAGTTGACACTCGACGAGGTTCTCGGTCGTCCCGAGATCGCGGGGAAGGTCGGATTCTCGGGCGGCGTGATCGCCGTCGGCACCCGCCTCGCTGCCCTCGATCCGCGCATCGCTGCGGCCGGGCTCTTCGCCGGGAGCTACTTGCCCCGCATCACGATGGAGGAGGCGCGGCGGGTCACCGTCCCGCTCCACGTCCTCCTGCAGTGGGACGACGAGGGAAACGACCGCGCAGCAGCCCTGGCTCTCTTCGACGCCTTCGCCTCCCCCGAGAAGACCCTCTCCGCGAACACCGGCAGCCACACCGGCGTCCCGCACTTCGCGGCCGAGGACGCGGCCCGGTTCTTCGCCCGCCACCTCGGCCCGGTCGCCGGCTGAGGCGGCCGGTCCGCGCGTCAGAGCGCCGACGTGCCGGCGCGCGGTCTCCGGCCGAGAGCGATCACAGCGACCAGGAGGAGGAACACCGCCAGGGCTGCGAGCGTGACCGGGCCGGTGCCCAGCCCGAGTCCGCTGCGGCTCGCGGGGTCGGCGAGCCAGTCGCACACCGACGCCCCGAGCGGACGGGTGACGACGTAGGCGAACCAGAACGCGAGGACCGCGTTCATCCCCGCAAAGCGGTGCGCGAGCGCCGGCACTGTGATGATCACCGCGAACAGGACAGCGGAGGGCAGATAGCCGAAGCCGAGCGTCGACGCGGTCAGGTCCCCCGCGGCCGTGCCGAGCGCGAACGTCCCGGAGACGGCGAGCCAGTAGAACAGGGCGCGGCGCGGCGTCGTGAGCGAGTGGATCGAGAGCGTCCGCTCCACCCGCCACCACACGGCGAAGACCGCCGCGAGAGCCACCGCGAACCCGAGAGTGGAGACGAGGTACGGGACCCCGGCGACCACGTGCAGCACGTCGGCGGCCATCGTGCCGAAGACGCTCACCATCAGCACCGCCAGCCAGTACACCCAGGGGAGGTACCGGCGGACCGCGAACTGGAGCGCGAGGGCCGCGAGGAACGCGAGCCCGGTCACGCCGACCACGAGCACCGGATCGAACGCGGTCGCGAGGAAGTCGGACGCCGTCTCGCCCATCCCGGTGGTCAGCACCTTCAGGATCCAGAACAGCACCGTCGCCTCGGGCACCGTGGAGGCGACGTAGCGGCCGGCGAGAACACTGCCGCGAGGTCGAAGGGGCGGTGTTCGGCGCGGGGCGGCGAGATGCGTCATCCCGTCATGCTCGAGGAGCGTGCGGCATCGGATGCTGGGGTGTTCGCCGGGGTCGTTGAAGATGCACACAGCGACCCGGATTCCGGCCGAGCACGGCCGTCGCGATCCCTACTCTCGGAAGCGCTCGCGGGATCCCCCGCGACTCCTCTCCGACCGGAACGGACCCGATGGACATCCTCCAGGCGATCATCCTCGGCATCATCGAGGGGCTGACCGAGTTCCTCCCGGTCTCCAGCACCGGGCACCTCACCATCGCCGAGAAGCTGATGGGTCTCCGCGTCGACGACGTCGGGGTGACCGCGTTCACCGCGATCATCCAGATCGGCGCGATCGCCGCCGTGCTCCTGTACTTCCGGAAGGACATCGCCGAGCTCGCCACCGCGTGGTTCGTCGGGCTGCGGCACCCTTCGCAGCGCAAGCGGACGAACTACCGGATCGCCTGGTACGTGATCCTCGGATCGATCCCGATCGGGATCATCGGGTTCCTCGGCAAGGACCTCATCAGCGGAGGCCTGCGCAATCTGTGGGTGGTCGTCGCCGCGCTGCTCGGCTGGAGCGTCGTGATGCTCGTCGCCGAACGCGTCGGCGCCCAGACCAAGGACCGTCGCGCGATCACCCGGAGGGACGCGGTCGTCATCGGCCTCGTGCAGTGCATCGCGCTGATCCCTGGCGTCTCTCGCTCCGGAGCGACCATCAGCGGAGGCCTGTTCCGCGGGCTCGATCGAGTGACCGCGACGAAGTTCGCGTTCTACCTCTCCATCCCCGCACTCACCGCCGCCGGCGCCTATGAAGCGGCCACGGCCGCGTCCGAGGTCAGCGCGAGCGTCGGCTGGATCCCGACCCTCGTCGCGACCGTCGTCTCCTTCGTGGTCGCGTACGCGTCGATCGCGTGGCTGCTGCGCTACGTCGCGGGCCACGGCTTCGGCGTCTTCGTCGGCTACCGCGTCGCCCTGGCCCTCGTCGTGTCCGGGCTGCTGCTGACCGGGACGATCACGGCGAGCTGACACCCGATTGCCCGGCGCCCTCGCGCCGGACACACTGGACGGCGACCGACGAATCGCCTCGTCCATCACTTCCTCGAAGGGGCACCCTGTGCAGTGGAATCTTGAAGTAGTGCCCGTCACCGTCGAGGACGTCGATCGGGCGAAAGCGTTCTACGTCGACCAGGTCGGGTTCCACCTCGACCTCGACGTGCGGATCAGCGACGAGATGCGCATCGTGCAGCTCACCCCGCCCGGCTCGCACAGCAGCATCCAGCTCAAGACCGGTCCCAACCGGCTCGAAGGGCTGCAGCTCGTCGTCGACGACATCGACGTCGCCCGTGCCGAGCTCGCCGAGCGCGGGGTGGACGTCAGCCCGGTGACGCACTTCGAGGACGGAGTCCGCCTAGAAGGCCGCGGCGGCGAGTGGAACTCGTTCGTCTTCTTCACCGACCTCGACGGCAACACCTGGGTCCTCCAGGAACGCCCCTCCACCAGGTGACTCCGGCGGCCGTGGTCACGGCGGTCGCGATGTGCGCGGCAGTCTCCGTGGCCGCCCTCCGCGCCTTCGGAGTCGTCTCGTTCGCCCGGCCGGCGCTGGCGATCCTCCGCGGAGGCGCTCAGCTCGCGGTCCTCGCGGTGATCCTCTCGGGAGTCATCGCGGACCTCCGCTGGGTCCTGCTCTTCCTGGCCGTCATGTTCGGTGCCGCAGTGCTCACCGCGGCCGGCCGCCTCGGCCGCACCCGGCGCACGGTCCTCGCCGTCACCGCGGCGATGGCGGCCGGGGTCGCGGTCAGCGCCGGGATCGTCTTCGGGCTCGGGGCCGTCCCGTCCACCGGCCGCTACGTCCTCGCGGTCGGCGGCATCCTCCTCGGCGGCGCGATGACCGTCGCGACCGTCACCGGTCGAGCGCTGGCCGCGACGCTCGCCGACCGCTGGGATCAGGTCGAGGGCTGGCTGGCTCTCGGCGCGCGGCCGCGGCAGGCCACGCTCGGCCTGGCACGGGAGGCGGCCTGGACCGGGCTCGTGCCGCTGACCGACCAGACGAGGACCACGGGTCTCGTCGTCCTGCCCGGTGCGTTCGTCGGCGCCGTCTTCGGCGGGCTCTCGCCGGTGGCGGCGGGCGTCTTCCAGATCGTGGTACTCGCGGGCCTGGTCGCGTCGGGGTCGATCGTCGCCGTCGTCCTCCTGACGATCCTCCGCGGCGACGTGGTGAAGCCTCAGCCCTGACGGTCCATCAGCCGAGGGCGCGCCGTCGGGCGACCCGCCGCCAGAGGGGCGGCGGTGACGACACCCGCTCGGTGTGCAGCCGGACCGCGAGCGGCGCCCAGACGATCAGCGCGACACCGGCACCCAGGAGCAGCCCGCCGACGGTGTCGGAGATCCAGTGCGCACCGAGGTACGTGCGGCTGAGCATCATCGCCACCGTGTAGAAGGCACCGGCGACCCGGACCCACCACAGCGGGAAGACGATCGCGAGGACCACCGCGGTCGTCGCGGCGTTCGCGCTGTGCCCCGAGGGGAACGAGCCGAAGTCCGCGTTCACGAGGATCTCCAGCGGCCGCGGACGCCCCACCGCGTTCTTGAGGATCTGCACCAGCAGCCCACTAAGCGGCGCGGCGATCGCGAAGTACGTCGCCGCCCACCGACCCCTCCGGACCAGCAGCGCCACGAACACGATGAGCGGGACCACGATCGTGCCGACGATCCCGCCGCCCAGGCTGTTCATCACCAGCGACGGCACCAGCCAGAACATGGACCGGTGCTCGACGACCTCGTTCATCCACGCGGTGTCGAACCCGAACGGCCTGTCGTGCTCGCGGTAGAAGATCAGCGCGGCCAGGAGTCCGGTGAGCAGCACCGCGAGGCCCGCCGAGATCAGCGGCCAGCGCCGCGCCGCCCGATACGCGATCGCACCATCGGCCAGAGGTTCGTGATTCGGCATCAGTGTCGTCCTCGTCTCTCGACGCGGAGCACGCCGAAGGAGTCCACGCTACGAACGCACGTCCACCTGCGGCAGAGGATTCCCCTGCAACCGTTGTGAAAGCACAGAACCTCAGCCCATCGGCTCGGTACTGACCTGGTCGAACCGCGGAGCTTCTGGTCGTTGTGAGCAAACACAACGCAGCAGGGCGCATCCCGAGCCGCCGCCCCCGTCCCGGCTGGGACTCTGCCGGCATGGACACTTCAACGACGACGACCCGCTTCCCGGTGCACCGGCTGCTCAGCAAGGTCCCCGAGGTCACGATCTGGTTCTGGATCATCAAGATCCTCTGCACCACCGTCGGTGAGAGCTTCGCCGACTGGATCAACATGGTCCTCGGCGTCGGCCTCATTGCGACCGCCGTGATCTTCATCATCGTCACCGCAGTCGTGCTCGCGATCCAGATGCGGCTGCGCCGCTACCTGCCCGCCGCGTACTGGCTGACCGTCGTCGTCATGAGCGTCACCGGCACCCTGCTCACCGACATCCTCACCGACCAGCTCGGCGTCCCCCTCTGGGCCAGCTCCCTCGTCTTCTCCGCGCTCCTCGCGATCGTGTTCGGCGTCTGGTACTCCAAGGAGCGCACCCTCTCCATCCACAGCATCGACACCACCCCGCGCGAGGCCTTCTACTGGCTCACCGTCCTCGTCACCTTCGCGCTCGGCACCGCCCTCGGCGACTGGACCCTCGAACTCACCGGCTGGGGCCCCGGCGTCTCGATCCTCCTGCCCCTCGCCCTGATCGCCATCGTCACCGGACTCTGGCGCTACGGAGCGAACCCCGTCCTCGCGTTCTGGATCGCCTACATCCTCACCCGTCCCCTCGGCGCCAACATCGGCGACTGGCTGGGCCTCTCCCCCGACGAACAGGGCCTGGGCCTGGGCACCTTCGTCACCAGCATCATCTTCCTGCTCGCCATCCTCGCCACGGTCGTGTACCTCTCCCTCAGCAAGGCCGACGTCGACAAGGGCGCTCAGGAGCACCACAACCCGCCCGTCGCTCGGGAGCGACGCTCGCTCGTCGCGTTAGCGGTCCTCGCCGTCGCTGTCGTCGGTCTGCTCGCCTTCACGAACAGCCAGCCGCACACCACTCCGGCACCGGAAGGCGCAGCCCCGGCCTGCGACGCATCAGGGACCTACTCCGCGGCCGACGCACAGGCGTCGGTTCAGGCGGACTTCCCGGCCGCCGACGTGCAGAACTTCCAGACGATCACCGCCGACACCCTCGCCCTCGTCACCAGCGGCGACCAGGCCGCCGCGAAAGCCCGCGCCACCGACCTCGAGACCGCCTGGGACGACGCCGAGCCCGCCTTGAGCGCTGCGAACTGCCAGACGTGGACTTACGTCGACCAGCAGATCGACCCCGTCCTCTCCTCCGTCCGCGCCGGCACCCCGGACCCGGCCGCCGAGAAGACGAGCATCCAGGAGATGCTGACCACCCTGACCGGGAAGCAGTGACCGGCGTCCGCAGCGGCGGTCCCCTCGGCCGGAGTGTGCGGAGGAGGACACGGCTGGGCGCCCGCCTCTAAACTCGCAGCAGGGCGTGTCGAGGATGACGCGCACCGACGGAACGAGTGCCCCCATGGACGTGGACGTCGCGCAGCAGCGCTCCCGCGAGACCGGCGCCCCGGCGTCGACGCCCGAGAGCGCGCGCCCGCTCACGACCTTCGCCGTCCGTCACAGGAACGGACTCGACGTCGCCTTCCTCCTCGACGGCACCGACGGCGACTTCCAGATCGGCATGGGAGCCGCCTCGGAGGACTTCCGGAGCGTCCTCACCATCGGCGTGGATCAGCAGCGCGGCCGGTTGCGGGCCGTGTCGGAGTGGATGCTCGACGGCCGCAGCATCCACGTCCCGGTCCGGATCCTGTACCGCTCGCCCACCGCGATCCTCGTCGAGGCCGCGCACCTGCCGCTGGAGCGCCGCCCCGCCTCGCTGAAGTGCTGGTCGTTCCTCCGCCGGCGATCCGTCGACCACTGCGCCGAGGTCATCGCCTGCGTGTCGCCGGAGCTGGCCGGCCTCCCCGCGATCAGGTTCGTGACCGACCCGAGGACGACCGCGACCCGCTGACCGCCCGGAGATCCCGACCAATCCGCCGCGGCCGCCGCTGCGAACAGCATCAGGACGTCCTGGTCCCGCAGGGCGGTGCTGAACCCGATGAGGCTCCGCCCTGCAACGCCGGACGCGCCCCTCAGGCGCCGGAGTCAGGCGAAGTCGGCCGTGTCGCCGACGAGGCGGGTGTTCTCGGCGGGGATCGGCTCGACCGCCGCGAGGGCGACCTCGGCCGCGAACTCGCCGACGTTGTAGAGCTTCCCCGCCGATTCGCGACGCGAGCTGATCGCCCCGGGGTTCGAGCGCTCGAGCAGCGTCGCGGTGATGGTGCCCTCGATCATGTCGCCGGAGACGACGACGAACTCGATACCGCGCTCGGTCAGCGCCGGGATCCGCTCGCGGAGGGCGTCCTCGCCCGCGCGCTTGGACAGCGCGACCGGCTCGTACTCCGGCATGGTCGGCGTGGTCCGGATGAAGTGCGCCTGGTGGCTGGTGACGAAGACGATGCGCGAGCCCTCGCCCAGCAGCGGCAGCGCCGCCTCGAGCGTGGCGACCTGCGAGTCGCGGTTGAGGACCATCGCGTAGTCCTCGCCCATGTTGCTCTCCATGCCGCCGGAGGCGTTCAGCACGAGCACGTCGAGCCCGCCGAGCTTCTCCTCGACCTCCGCGAACAGCGCGGTCCGCGACTCCGCGTCGGTGAGGTCGGCGCCCACCGCGAAGGCCGAGCCGCCCGCGGCGGTGATCTGGTCGACGAGCTTCGTCGCGCGCGGCGCCTTCGAGCGGTAGTTGACGACGACGCTCGCGCCGGCCTCGGCGAAGTAGCGGACGGTGTCGGCGCCGATGCCGCGCGAGGAGCCGGTGACGAGGACGCGCTTGCCGTCGAGCGAGCCGGGAGCGAGGGGGTTGGACACGAGGAGATCCTCCAGGACGCCGGCGCAAGAGCCGGATCGGGCACGGGTGACGGGCCCACGGCCCGACGCAGGAGCCTACCAAGCCGCCGCCGCCGGCGCCGGTCCCGCGCCGCCCACTCCCCTCCCAGCCCCCCTTGCTACCGTTGACTCCCGTGCTCGTAAGGGGAAGGAGCACCGCATGGACGCAGTGACTCAGTACGCCTGGATCCTCTGGATCGCCCTCATCCTGATCTTCGTGATCGTCGAGATGATCACTCTCGAGTTCACGTTCCTGATGCTCGCGGTCGGCAGCATCGGCGGCCTCGCGACCGGCCTCGCCGGCGCCCCGTTCTGGGTGCAGGTCCCGGTCGCCGCGGTCCTCGCCGTGCTGCTGCTCTTCCTGGTCAGACCCCCGCTGCTGCGGCTGCTCAAGCGCGGCGGCGACCCGACGCCGACCGGAGCCGACGCGCTGCTCGGCCTCGCCGGCAGCGTCGTCATCGCGGGGCCCGGCCCCGGCCAGGTGAAACTCGTCAACGGCGAGACGTGGACGCTCAAGCTGTCCCCGCTCGTCGAATCCCGTCCGCTCGGTCTCGGCGAACGTGTCGTCGTCACCGCCATCGAGGGCGCGACCGCGGTCGTCGTCCCCGCCGAAAGGAGCTCCTCGTGAACACCGCAGCAGTCGTGACCACGGTGATCATCGCGGTCATCGTGCTCTTCGCCCTGGTGGTGCTGTTCAAGGCCATCCGCATCGTCCCGCAGGCCACGGCCGGGGTCGTCGAGCGCCTGGGCAAGTACCACCGCACCCTCCTCCCGGGCCTCAACCTGGTGATCCCCTTCATCGACCGGGTCCGCCCGTCCGTCGATCTGCGCGAGCAGGTCGTCTCCTTCCCGCCGCAGCCCGTCATCACCGAGGACAACCTGGTCGTCTCGATCGACACGGTCGTCTACTTCCAGGTGACCGACGCCCGGGCCGCGACCTACGAGATCGCCAACTACCTCGGTGCCGTCGAGCAGCTCACCACCACCACGCTCCGCAACGTGGTCGGCGGGCTCAACCTCGAGGAGGCGCTGACCTCCCGCGACAACATCAACGGCCAGCTGCGCATCGTCCTCGACGAGGCCACCGGCAAGTGGGGCATCCGCGTCGGACGCGTCGAGCTCAAGGCGATCGACCCGCCGATCTCCATCCAGGACTCGATGGAGAAGCAGATGCGCGCCGAGCGCGACCGCCGCGCGGTGATCCTCACCGCCGAGGGCACGAAGCAGTCGCAGATCCTGAACGCGGAGGGACACCGCCAGGCGGCGATCCTCGCGGCCGAGGGTGATGCGAAGGCCGCGGTCCTCCGCGCCGAGGGTGAGGCGAAGGCGATCACCACCGTCTTCTCCGCCATCCACGAGGGCCGCCCGGACAACGAGCTGCTCGCCTACGAGTACCTGCAGATGCTGCCCAAGATCGCGGAGGGCAGCGCCAACAAGCTCTGGATCGTGCCGAGCGAGCTCACGGAGGCGCTCAAGGGCATGGGTCAGGCGTTCGGCAAGAACTCGCCGACCCGGCCGGAGCGCGAGCAGGACGGCTCGGGGATGACTCCCCCGGCCCCGTCCTTCTAGGGCTCCTCCGCCATGACGACCACGCGGCCGCCGTTCCTCTCGGGCCGGCGGCCGCGCGTCATCGCCCACCGCGGCTTCGCGCCGGGCGGTGAGGGGAACACCCTGGAGTCGTTCGAGCGCGCCCTCGCCGCGGGCGCGGACCTGCTCGAGACCGACGTCCGCGCCTCGCTCGACGGCGTCGCGGTGCTCGTGCACGACGAGGAGGTCGCGGACGAGCGAGGTGTCCGCCATCGGATCGAGACCACCCGCTGGGAGGAGCTGGCCGATCTCGTCCTGCCCTCCGGGGAGGGGCTGCTCCCCCTCGCCGAGGCGCTCCGCCTCCTCCCGCACGCCCGCTTCAACATCGACGTCAAGGCGAGGACGGCCGTCGCCCCGGTGGTCGAGGCGGTCCGCGCCGCGGGTGCGCGGGACCGCGTGCTGATCACCTCCTTCTCGGAGTCGCGACGCCGCGCGGCCGTGCGACGGCTCCCGGGGGTCGCGACCTCCGCCTCCGCCCCCCGCTTCGTCGCCGCCCTCGTCGGCGCGCACCTCGGGTCCCCGTCCCTCGTCCGGCGGGCGCTCCGCGGCATCGACGCCCTCCAGGTCCCCGAGCGCGCGGCCGGACTGCGGGTCACCGCGCCCCGGATCCTCGCGCGACTGCGGATCACCGGAGCCGAGATCCACCTCTGGACGATCAACGATCCGCGGCGGATGCGCGCCCTCCTCGACCTCGGCGTCGACGGGCTCGTGACCGACCGGACCGACCTCGCCCGCACCGCCGTGGACGGTGCTTCAGGCCGCGACGACGGCCCCTCCGATCACGCCGCAGAAGGCCGGTTCACCTGACGATCCTCTGGCAAACGGAGGCCTCCCCGGACCACCCCCAGGTCCGCGGTCGACACTTGTCGGAGCACAGCGAGAGGAGACCACACAATGGCAGATCGAAGCTTGCGCGGGATGAGGCTCGGCTCACAGAGCCTGCAGAGCGAAGAAGGCGTCGTCTTCTCACCGCGATCGACGTTCACGTACCACTGCTCGGATTGCGGCCACGACACCGACATGGTGTTCTCGGCCGACGCCGAAGCGCCCGAGACCTGGGAGTGCCGCAACTGCGGCCACGAGGCCGTGCTGCTGGTGGATTCGAAGCCCGTCGTCATCGACCGGGGCGAGCAGAAGGCACCGCGCACCCACTGGGACATGCTGCTGGAGCGCCGCACCCGTGCGGAACTCGAGGAGCTGCTCGAGGAGCGCCTCGCCTACCTCCGCGCCCGTCGCGGAGAGCACAAGATCGGCGCATAGCGCCCCAGGGTCCTGCTCGGCCGGCGTCCTCGCCGGCCGGCGGACCCTTCTTCGTGCCCGGACGCGGATCGAGCGCTAGCGGCGGCGCCGCGGCTCGCGCGTCCGGAGCACGAACGACACGAGCCCGATGAGACTCGCGGCGAGGAAGTACCAGCCGAGGTTCCGCGCCCAGACCAGAGCCGGGGTCGTGACCGAGGCGAGCGGTACCTCGTCCACCATCGCACCCGGCTCGAACCACTCCAGCGAGTCGATCGTCGAGCCGTCGGGCGCGATGATCGCGCTCGTGCCGACCGTCGAGATGTTGACCACGCTGCGGCCCGTCTCGATCGCCCGCAGCCGCGCGATGGCCAGCTGCTGAACGCTCTCGTCCGTCCGCCCGAAGTCGGCGTTGTTGGTCTGCGCGAGCACCAGCTGCGCCCCGCCGTCGACCATGGCGTTCGTCAGCGAGTCGTCCGAGATGTCGAAGCAGATCGCGATGCCCGCCAGGATCCCGTTGATGTCGAAGACGTTCGAGCGGGTGCCGATCGAGTAGTCGCGGCTGACCAGGTCCACCAGGTCGGGCGCGAACATCCGCCAGAAGGCGCGGTCCGGCATGTACTCGGCGAACGGCACCGGGTGCACCTTGTCGTAGATCTGGGTCGCGCCCTCCCCCGCCTTCCAGAGCAGCGAGCTGTTGTAGAAGACGTCGTCGGAGGGGTTCGTGATCGTCCCGACGATGAAGGGCGCGTCCATCCGGCTGCTGAGGTAGTCGAGGACGGCGGCCGACTGCGCGTTCCGCGTCGGGTCGACGTCGACGCCGTTCTCCGGCCAGACCACCATGTCGACGTCCTCGTCGATGATCGGCAGCGTCGCGGAGGTGTGGTCCTCGAGGATCTGCCCGCGGTAGCTCTGCGAGAACAGACCCGCGTCGGAGTCGCCCTGCACCGCGGCGATCCGCGTCGTCCCCTCGGTCGGCGCGGGCCAGGCCGGGAAGACGAGGGCGACGATGGAGAAGCCGGCGACGACGGCCGCGCGGCCCGAGGCCGGAACAGACGTCGTCCGCACCGCCTGCGCCAGCGTCGCCGCGAGGAACGCCACCACGAAGCTCAGGCCCGAGAAGCCGATCCAGGCGGCGAGGTCCGCGAGCGGCCCCATCGACTGCGAGAGCGCGAGCCGCCCCCAGGCGAACCCGCCGTACGGCCACTGGATCGTGATCGTCTCGCGTCCCACCCAGAGCGCGGCGACCAGCGCGGGCAGCCCGATCATCCGGCCGAGCGGCCCGGTCCAGACCCGCTGCCCCCGCGTCAGCAGCATCGCCGTCAGCCCGGAGGAGAGCGCGAAGAAGATCGCCTGCAGCCCGGCCAGCGCCGCCCACGGCACGAGGCCGAGGTAGAGCGTCAGCCACTGGATGTGCACACCCCAGAACACCGCGCCGCCGACGAGGCCGACCAGCGCACCGCTCCAGAAGCCGCGGCCGGCCAGCGCGAACAGGATCGCGGCGGTGCCGACGATCGCGAGCGGCCAGACGTCGGAGTCGGGGAAGCCGCGGTCGAGGGTCGCCCCGCCGAGGGCCGCGAGCGGGATCGCCAGCCACAGCGGTGCCGTGCGCCCGGTGGGCGCCGAGATCACCGGCCTCATGCGACCGTCGAGTAGGCGACGATGCCGTGCCGGACGAGCTCGAGCGCGGCACGGGCGGCGCGCCCGACCTTGCCCTCGGCCACGAGCGAGAGCTGGTCGAGCAGGTCGATCGTCTGCTTCGCCCAGCGGACGAAGTCGCCGGCGGCCATGTCGGACTCGCGGAGGACCGCGTCGAGCGGCATCCCGCGCGCCCACATGTTCATCGGCAGCGCCAGGCTGGTGGAGATCGGGTTGCTGCCCGGAAGCCGGTGGTCGCGCTCGACGTCGTCGAGCTTCGCCCACAGCAGCTGCGTCTTCTCGAGCGCCTCGGGGAAGGTGCCGCGCGGGAGGTGCTTCTCGCCGAGGGTGCCCTCCTCGCGGCGGGGCTCGAAGACCAGGCAGCACGCCATCGCGGCGAGACCGGCCGGGTCGAGCTCGGTCCAGGCCTGCTTGCGCAGGCACTCGGCCACGAGCAGGTCGCGGTCGCCGTAGATGCGCTTGAGCGTCCGGCCGTTCGGGGTGAGGGACAGCTCGCCGGCCTCGTCGAGCCGGAAGTAGCCGAGCTCTCTCAGCACGTCCGTGATCCGGTCGAAGATGCGGGCGACCGCGCCGGTGCGCGAGCGGATCTGACGCTCGATCTCGTCGGTCTCCTTGCGCAGCTTCCACCAGCGCTCCGCCCAGCGGGCGTGCTGCTCGCGATCCGAGCAGGCGTGACAGGGGTGCGCCTTCATCCGGCGGCGCAGATCGCTGAGCTGCCCCTGCCGCTTCTCGCGCTCGCTGTGCGATGCGGACTCGCCGCGGACGGCGCCGCGGCGCTCCAGCTCGCCGATTTCGCGGCGGATCGCGGCGTACTGCTCGAAGTCGCCGAGGTGGCACTGCATCGCGGTGACGTAGCCCTCGAGCGAGGTCTCCTGCTGCCGGACGCGACGCGCCAGGTCGACGACGGAGCGGTCCGCCTGGAACTGCGCGAACGACGACTCGAGGATCTCGCGCGTGCGCGCCCGGCCGAACTGGTCGATCAGGTTGGCCGCCATGTTGTAGCTGGGCCGGAAGGACGAGTTGAGCGGGTAGGTGCGGCGCGAGGCGAGCGAGGCCACGGCCTGAGGGTTCATCCCGCCGCGCCACTGGATCACCGAGTGGCCCTCGACGTCGATCCCGCGGCGGCCGGCGCGACCGGTCAGCTGGGTGTACTCGCCCGGCGTGATCGGCACCCGGGACTCGCCGTTGAACTTCTCGAGCTTCTCGAGCACGACGGTGCGCGCGGGCATGTTGATGCCGAGCGCGAGCGTCTCGGTGGCGAAGACCACGCGGACCAGGCGGCGGAGGAACAGCTCCTCGACGACCTCCTTGAACGCAGGCAGCATGCCGGCGTGGTGCGCCGCGACGCCGCGCTGCAGCCCGTCGAGCCACTCCCAGTAGCCGAGGACCGCGAGGTCCTCGTCGCGGATCGTCCGGCAGCGCTCCTCGACGATCGCGCGGATCTCGTCGCGCTCGTGCCGCTCGGTGAGCCGGACGCCCGAGCGCAGCACCTGGCGGACGGCCTGGTCGCAGCCGTTGCGGCTGAAGACGAAGAAGATGGCCGGCAGCAGGTTCTTGCCGCGCAGGATCTCGACCACCTCGGAGCGCGGGACGAGGTCCTCGGTGCGGGTCTCATGGAAGCGACCGCCGCCGCCACCCCGGCCGCGACCGGAGCCGCGACCGCCGCGCTCGACGCGGGTGCCGCCCTGCGCGAGGCGCGCCAGCTCGGGATTGACGCGGTTGGTCGCCGCGCGCCCGGACGAGTCGAAGAGGTCGAGCAGCTTGCCGCCGACGAGGACGTGCTGGTCGAGCGGCACCGGCCGCTCCTCCGAGACGATGACCTCGGTCTCGCCGCGGACGGTCTGCAGCCAGTCGCCGAACTCCTCGGCGTTCGACACGGTCGCGCTGAGCGACACCAGCCGGACCGACTGCGGGAGGTGGATGATGACCTCCTCCCAGACCGCGCCGCGGAAGCGGTCGGCCAGGTAGTGCACTTCGTCCATCACGACGTAGGCGAGGTCGCGGAGCAGGTCGGAGTCCGCGTAGAGCATGTTGCGGAGCACCTCGGTCGTCATCACGACGATCCGGGCGCGCGCGTTGACGTTCGAGTCGCCGGTGAGCAGGCCGACCTCGGACGCTCCGTAGTCCTCGACGAACTCCTGGAACTTCTGGTTGCTGAGCGCCTTCATCGGCGTCGTGTAGAAGACCTTGGCGTTCGGATCCTGCATCGCCAGGTGGATGGCGAACTCGGCCACTGCCGTCTTGCCGGCACCGGTCGGTGCGGCGACGAGGACGCTCCGCCCGTCGTCGAGCGCGCTGCAGGCCTCGTACTGGAAGGGGTCGAGGTCGAACGCGAGGGTCGAGCGGAACGCCTCGACCCTCGCGTGGCCCTGTCGTGTGCGGAACGCCGCGAAGCGCTCGGCGGGAGTGGCGCCGGTCACGCCGGCAGGTCGGAGGGGCTGCCGTCGAAGACGATCTGCCGCTTGGCGACGCGCCTGTCGTGCAGGATCGCGATGCCGCAGGCGGCGAAGAACAGGATCGTGATCGGGATCGCCAGCAGGAACATCGAGATCGGATCCGCCGCCGGGGTGGCGATCGCCGTGAAGAGCACGATCACCATGATGGCGACACGCCACGACTTGATCATCAGCGAGCCGGGCAGGATGCCGACGAAGTTCAGCAGCACCAGGAAGACCGGCAGCACGAAGGCGATGCCGACGACCAGCACGAGCTTGAGCACGAAGTCGTAGTACGTCTTCGCGCTGAGCACGCTCGCCGCGTCCGAGCCGGTGAAGCTCGTCAGCAGCTCGACGATGTGCGGGAAGACGAACCAGCCCGAGGCGCAGCCCGCGAAGAACAGCGGGATCGCGGTGAGGATGAAGCCCAGGCCGTAGCGGACCTCCTTGCCGGTCAGACCGGGGACGAGGAACGCCCAGATCTGGAACAGCCAGACCGGGCTCGCGATCACGATGCCGATGGTCATCGCGATCTGGAGCTTGAGGTCGAACGCGCCGGTGATCGTCTCGAAGTTGAGGACCGCGGTCTTGTTCTGATCGCGGGCGACCTCGGCGATCGGGGCCTTGAGGGCCTCGAGCACCCAGTCCGAGAGGAACCAGCCGGCGACGCAGCAGACCGCGATCGCGATCGCCGCGATGAAGAGCCGGTTGCGAAGCTCGATCAGGTGGGACCCGAGGGACATGCGTCCCTCGGGGTTCTTCCCCGCTCGCTTCGTCCGTGGCTTCTTCGCTGCCACGGAAGTCATTACTTGAGCGGGGACTCGGGCGGCAGCGTCGTGCCGGTGCCGGTGGTCGTACCCGTGGCGGATCCCGTGGCGGTGGTCGAGCCCGAAGCCGTGGTCGAGTCCGTCGCGTCCTTGCGCTCGGTCCCGTCCTCGTCCTTCATGGTCTTGACCTCGCTCTTGAAGATGCGCATCGACTGCCCGACGCTGCGCGCGAGCTGAGGAAGCTTGGGCGCACCGAAGAGGAGGAGGATGACGGCGAGGATGATGAGGAGGTGCCACCCCTGGAGGCCAGCGAACATTGCAGTCTCACTTCACTTGTCGGTTGCGGTGTACCAGGAGCCTACCCCGTTCGACCCGGAGTGACCGGCGATCCTCGGTCCTCTCCCGGCGGGCGTCCCGGCGGGACTCGTGACCGCGGCGGACCTCGTCGCGATCGGCGAAGAGCGAGGACGGCGGCCGGGTCGACGCCTCGGCGGGCTCCGGCACCTGCAGGGCGTCGAGCTTCGCGGTGATCTCCTCCAGCTGGCCGAGCAGCAGCCGGCCCTTCCGCCAGTAGGACAGCCCGAACAGCACGAGCACCGCCAGGGCGGCGATCGCGAGGGCGAGCCAGATCAGGATCCAGGACCACCAGGTCACGGGGTCTCCTCTCCGTTGGCCGTCAGCGCGGCGCGGGTCCACTCGGCGACGGCGGTGCGCGCCGCCTCGGGGGCGACGACGGTCACGAGCCCGGGCAGCGAGGCGACCAGGCGGGTGAGACCGGCGAGGTGCGCGACGCGGATCCGGACGAGCACTCCCGCACCCTCGTCTCCGGCGGGAACCGACGGGAACTCGGCGTCCGCGGCGTAGTCGCCCAGCAGCGCGACCGAGCCCGGGGCGACCCGGAGGTCGATCAGGAGGTCGGAGGCGGACGCCTCGAACAGCCGGTCGGGCAGCGTGACCTCGTTGCGGCGGCGGACGATCGGGGTCCCGGTGTCGGTGAGCGCGCGCATCCGGTCCACGCGGAAGGTGCGGACGCCCTCGCGCAGGTGGTCCCAGCCGCGCAGGTACCAGTCGCGGTCGACCGACTCCAGCAGGAACGGGTCGACGAGCCGCGACTCCGTCTCGCCGCGGGCGCTGCGGTAGTCGAAGGCGAGCTGCGTCCCGGCCGCGAGCGAGGTGCGGAGGGTGGCGAGCGAGGCGTCCGCGCCGACGCCCCGGGCGACCGCGACGGCGGTCGGAGCCGAGGAGGCGCCGCGGGCGAGCTTGCCCATCAGCGAGGCGATGCGATCGTTGCCCTGGTTCTCGGGCAGGGCGGCCAGGTACTGCATCCCGGCGATGAGCGCCGCGGCCTCGCGCGCCGAGAAGCGCGGCGAGTCGTCGATGGCGACCTGCTGGGTGAGGACGATGTGGTCGTTCTCCTCGAAGTCGTCCCAGCTGATGTCGAAGAGGTCGTTGGACTGGTACTGCGAGGTCTCGCCGGGGATGCCGGAGACGGCGATCAGCCGGACGGCGCGGCGGACCTCCTCCTCGGCGATCTCGAAGTGCGCGGCGACCTCGGCCACACTCACCCGGCCGCGGTCGAGGAGGTACGGGACGAGCGAGAGCAGGACGGCCAGGCGGTCCCGCGCCTGGAGCGAACGGGGCCTAGCCACGGGCGGCTCCCCCGTGCTCGGTGACGGCGTGGTCGGCGAGGGAGCGGCGCAGGCGGTCGACGACCTTGCGGCGCAGCTCCTCCGGCTCGAGGACGACGACCTCGGGGCCGTAGCCGGCGAGCTCGTCCGCGAGGACGTCGGCGTCGGTGAAGTGCAGGCGCAGCAGGTCTGTGCCCTCCCCCGCCGCCTCGGCGCGCACGCCGAGCCGGAGTGCCGCGTCGGAGTCGGGCGCGACCTGCAGGAGGGCGGTGCTGCGGGCGAGGATCTCGTCGAGCTGGGCGAGGGCGGTGGCGGCGTGGTCGCCCGGCTCGGCCGGGGCGGTGCGACCGGTGGTCGCGACGGGTCCGACGATGCGGGAGAGGAGGAAGGTGCGGGTGCCCTCGGCGGTCTCGTCCCAGCCGTGCAGGTGCCAGCGGCCCTGGTGGTTGACGAGCGCGCGCGGACGGACGGTGCGCGTCCGCGGCTCGTCGCCACCGGGCTTGAGGTAGGGGAAGCGGACGACCTGGCCGCGGTCGAGCGCCGCGTTGAGCGGCTCGAAGGAGGCCTCGCGCACCCGGATCGAGGGGCTGATGCCGATCACCGGGTCGACCGAGTCGACGCCGAGCGAGCGCAGCTTGATCAGGGCGCGGCGCGACTCCGCGGAGAGCGTGCCCTCGCGCCAGACCGCGCCGGCGAGGCGCAGCAGCGCCATCTCCTCCTGGTCGAAGGAGAGGTCGGCGGGGAGGTCGTAGCTGCGCTTCGCGATCCGGTAGCGGACCGTCTGGGTGTTGCCCGGGTCGCCGGGCGCGTCGACCGTCTCGATCGGGATCCCGAGCTCGCGCAGATCGTCCTTGTCGCGCTCGAACTGCCGCTCGAGCGAGGCGCGGTCGCCCGGGTCGGAGCGCTGCCGATAGCCCTGCACCGTGGAGAGCACGTCGGCCTTCGTCAGCCCGTTCTCGGCGGCCACGAGCGCCAGCACCAGGTTGAACAGACGCTCCTCGGCCGGGATGCGGCTCGAGGTCGAAGCGTCGGCGGGCACGCCCTCCAGTCTAGGGCCGGGCCCCGCCGCTCCTCGGACCCCGAGCAGAGCACATGGCCGCGCCCGATCATGCTGGTCGAGTAGCCCCGCAGCGACGTATCGAGACCCCACGCACTCAGCCCCGACAACGCCGGATCTCGATACGCCCGCTCCGCGGCCTACTCGATCAGCAAGGGACGAGGCGCACTCCGACCATGCTGGTCGAGTAGCCCCGCAGGGGCGTATCGAGACCCGGCTCGATCAGCGAGGGCGGAGCAGCGTGCTCAGTCGATCGCGAGGACGTCAGCCACGAAGACGATGGTCGAGTCGGGGCTGATGCCGCTGGACTGCGGCGGGTTGTCCCCGTAGCCGTCCTCGGGCGGGATGATCGCGATGACCTGGGAGCCGACCGGCTGGCCGATCAGGGCCTTGGCGAAGCCGGGGATGACGCCGCCCTGGCCCTCGGTCGCGACGAAGGTCGCCGGGGCGCCCTTCTGCCAGCTGGAGTCGAAGATCTTGCCGTCGGCCCAGAGCCAGCCGGTGTACTGGACGACGACGGTGTCGCCGTCCTCGACGACCGCGCCGTCGCCCTTCTTCAGCTGGGCGATCTCGAGCGTCGTGGGCGCGTCGCCGGAGGGCTTGGCCAGACCGGGGACGCCGTCGGGGTCCAGCGTCACGGCGGGGAAGCCGTTCGGCACCGGCTGGGCCTCGCCGTTCGCGCGGGCCAGCGACGCCTTCTCGATGTCCGCGACGAGCACGAGGGTGTCGTCGGCCGAGATGCCGAGCTGGGCGGAGGAGTCGCCGAAGCCGTCCTCCGGGGCGATCGCGATCGCGACGCGCGAGCCGACCTGGCTGCACAGCAGGCCCTGGTTGAGGCCGACGAGCCCGGCGCCGCCCACCGTGAAGGTGGCGGTGCTCGCTCCGTCGTAGGGCGAGGCCTCGAGGACCGAGCCGTCGGCGCCGTTGACCAGCGTGTAGTCGATCGTGACGAGCTGGCCCTTCTCGAGCGGGTTGCCGGAGCCCTCGATCAGCGTGCTGACCTGGGTGCCGTCCGCCTTCAGCGGCGAGGGCACCGTCACGTCGGGCTGCTCGCCGAAGTCGCCGGTCGCCTTCACGGCCGACGACGAGGCGCCGGACGAGTAGGGGGCGTCGCAGTCGGCCTTCGACGAGGACGCGGAGCATCCGGTCAGGGCGGCGACGATGCCGATGCCGGCGATGAGCGCGGTGGTCCTGCGCACGGGTCCTCGTTTCACGAAGTGGGAGTGGTGGGGCCCGAGTGCGAGACGATCGGGACGGCGGCTCGGCCCGGGGACCGGAAAGCCGGGATCAGCTTAGACGATGCCCTCGTCGTCACCGGAGCCGGGCGCGGCACCGCCGTCGCCGTCGGCGTCGGCCTCGCCGAAGCCCCGCGCTCGCGAGAGCTCGGCGCTGGTGGCCGACTCCCGCACCCGCTTGCGCAGGCTCTTCGGGCTGACGGCCCGCTCCCCGAGCGCGCCGGGGGTCCAGGCCTCGACGTCCTCGTCGCTGAAGTCCGTCTTGGAAGGGCGGCGCTTGAGCTCCGGCAGGACCGCACCCGGCGCCAGGCGGCGGGCGGTGATGAGGAAGCCGGTGTGGCCGATCATCCGGTGGTCGGGGCGGACGGCGAGACCCTCGACGTGCCAGCCGCGGACCATGGTCTCGTTCGACGCCGGGTTGGTGAACAGGCCCGACGCGCGGATCGCCTCGGCGACGCGCGAGAGCTGGGTGACGGTCGCGACGTAGCAGAGCAGGACGCCGCCGGGTGTGAGCGCGTCGGCGGCGACGTCGAGGCACTCCCACGGCGCGAGCATGTCGAGGACGACGCGGTCGGCCTCGCCGGGGGCGACGGCGCCGGGCAGCTCCTCGACGAGGTCGCCGACGGTGACGCTCCAGTTGTCGGGCGTGTAGCCGAGGAACGTCTCGATGTTGGCGCGGGCGACGTCCGCGAACTCCTCGCGGCGCTCGAAGGAGGAGAGCCGGCCGCCCGGGCCGATCGAGCGCAGCAGCCAGAGCGAGAGCGCTCCGGAGCCGACGCCCGCCTCTACGACGCGGGCGCCGGGGAAGACGTCCGCGAGCGCGAGGATCTGCGCGGCGTCCTTCGGGTAGACGATCGCCGCTCCGCGCGGCATCGACATCACGAAGTCGGCGAGCAGCGGACGCAGGGCGAGGTGCTCGACGCCGACGGTGTTGACGACGACGGAGCCGTCGGGCAGCCCGATGACCGTGTCGTGCTCGATCCCGCCGCGGTGGGTGTGGAAGACCTTGCCCGGGACGAGGGTGATGGTGTTCATCCGCCCCTTCGGCCCGGTCAGCTGCACGCGGTCGCCCGCGCGGAAGGGTCCGGAATGCTGCAGTGCCTCACCGGTCATCGGCGGGCCTCCGTCTCGGTCGTGAGCACGCGGGAGCGGTGCTCGGAGGACACCAGCGCGAGGTCCGCGACGGTTCGGCCCGCAAGGGTGGGCCAGAGGGAATAGGGGGCGTCGGCGTCCAGCTCGAGCTGGTGCGGCACGCCGATCGCGGCGGCGCCCGAGGCGACCGCGGAGGCGAGGCCGGCGTGCGAGTCCTCGATGGCGACGCAGGCGTCCACCTCGACACCCAGGGTCCGCGCGGCGAGGAGGTAGGCCTCGGGGTGCGGCTTGCTCCGCTCAACCATGTCGCCGCTGACGACGGTGGCGAAGGCGGGGAACGGGAGGCGGTCGACGACGGCGTGCGCCATCCGTCCGATCGACATCGTGACCAGCGCCTGGGGCACCCCCGCGTCGCGGACGGCGGCGAGCAGCTCGAGCGCGCCGGGGCGCCACGGGATGCTCTCGGCGAGCTGGGCGACGACCTCGTCGGTCATCCGGTCGATGATCGCCTCGATGGAGAGGTCGACGCCCTTGCCCTGGAGGATGCGGGCGGAGGCGGGGAGGCCGGAGCCGACCAGGCTCATCGCGTCCTCGTGCGTCCACACGCCGCCGAACGAGGCGACGAGCGCGTGCTCGGACGCCATCCAGTAGGGCTCCGTGTCGACGAGCGTGCCGTCCATGTCCCAGAGGACCGCGGCGGGAGCGCCCTCCGGGAGCGGGGGCTGCGGCCGGGACACGGGGAGGGAGGTGTCGGAAGTCACGAGCGACCATCGTACCGGCAGCCCTGATCGGGCCGACCGTACGCGCACAGCGGAAAGACGCGGGCCGGACGGAGGGGTCCGGGGCCGGGTCCTATCCTTGACGAACGGGTTCAGCGCACGCAGCGCTCCCCGGACATCGAGCCGAACACGGAGACCTCGCCTATGAACGTGATCAAGGGGAACGTCCTCGTCGTCGCCTTCGAGGGCTGGAACGACGCGGGCGACGCGGCCAGCGGAGCGGTGCGCCTGGTGAAGGACGCGGGCGAGTTCGTGCCCCTCTTCTCGGTCGACGCCGAGCAGTACTACGACTTCCAGTACACCCGCCCGATGCTGTCGATCGGCGAGGACGGGCGCCGCAGCCTCTCCTGGCCCGGCACCCAGATCTTCGGCCCGGCCGACACCTCGGTGGACGCGGAGAGCGCCCTCTACGTGATGATCGGCACCGAGCCCTCGCGCAGCTGGAAGAGCTTCGCGTCGGAGGTCGTCGACGCCATGCTCGCGATCGACATCTCCGCCGTCGTCTTCCTGGGCGCGATGCTCGCCGACGTGCCGCACACCAGGCCGATCTCGCTCTTCGCCTCGAGCGAGAACGCGGAGATGCGCGCCCAGTTCGAGCTCGAGCGCTCCACCTACGAGGGGCCGGTCGGCATCCTCAGCGTCATCGGCGAGGCCGCGCAGAAGGTCGGCATCCCGGCCGTCTCGCTCTGGGCCTCCGTGCCGCACTACGTGCACAACGCGCCGTCGCCCAAGGCGATGCTCGCGCTCCTCGAGAAGCTCGAGGAGGTCGTCGGACTGGCGATTCCGCGCGGCGATCTGGTCGAGGAGGCCGGCGAGTGGGAGCGCGGCATCGACGCCCTCGCCCTCGACGACGAGGAGATGGCGGCCTACATCGCTCAGCTCGAGCAGGCCCGCGACACCGTCGACTCCCCCGAGGCGAGCGGCGAGGCCATCGCCCAGGAGTTCGAGCGCTACCTCCGCCGCCGCGGCGACGGCCGCTCCGGCGAGGAGCCCTGGCGCCCGTAGCCCGCGCGCTGATCGGACGACCCGCGCAGCGCGTCCCCTTCATGCTGATCGAGTAGCCCGCGCAGCGGGCGTATCGAGATCCGGCGGGCCGAAGGCTCAGCCCAGGCGGACGCCGAGCAGCGCGTCGATCGCGTCGCTCAGGAGCGCGGGGTCGTCGACGCCGCCCGCCGTCGCCGCGTCGAGCACCGCGAGGGCGCCCGGGGTGTCGAGGTCCACCGCGAGCACGGCGCGCAGGCGCTCGAGCACGTCCGCGGCCGACGCCGGCCCGCTCGTGGCGAGCGACGCCTGCCACCGGGCGAGGCGCTCCTCGGCGGCGGGCAGGTCCTCGGGCAGCCACTCCCAGTCGGAGCGGTAGTGGTGCGCCAGCAGCGCCAGGCGGATCGCGCGCGGATCCGTCCCCTGCGCCCGCAGCCGCGACACGAGGACGAGGTTGCCGAGCGACTTGCTCATCTTCTCGCCCTGGTACGCGACCATGCCGGCGTGCGCGTAGGCGCGGGCGAGCGGCCGGCCGGACAGCGACGCGGCGTGCGCGGCGCTGAACTCGTGGTGCGGGAAGATCAGGTCGCTCCCGCCGCCCTGCAGGGTGAACTCCGGCCCGAGGCGGTCGAGCGCGATCACCGAGCACTCGATGTGCCAGCCCGGACGGCCCCGGCCGACGGCGGCGTCCCAGGCGGGCTCGCCCGCGCGCTCGGCGCGCCAGAGCAGCGGATCGAGCGGGTCGCGCTTGCCGGCGCGGTCGGGGTCTCCCCCGCGCTGCGCGAAGAGGTCGGCCATCGTCGCGGCGTCGAGGTTGCTCTCGCTGCCCAGGCGCCAGACGTCGCTCTCGCCGGCGGCGATGTCGTAGTAGAGGTCCTCGCCCCCGTCGACGGCGGCCTCGGGCGTGGCGACGCGGTAGGCGATGCCGGCGCTCTCGAGGCGGGCGACCGCCTCCGCGATCGGCGCGATCGTCTCGGTGACCCCGTCGTAGTGGTCCGGCGGCAGGATCCGCAGCGCGGTCATGTCGCCGCGGAACAGCTCGACCTGCTCCTCGGCGAGGTCGCGCCAGTCGACTCCGTCGCGCGTCGCCCGCTCGAGCAGCGGGTCGTCGACGTCGGTCACGTTCTGCGCGTAGAGCACCGAGTACCCCGCGTCGCGCCAGAGCCGCTGCACCGTGTCGAAGGCGAGGTAGGTCGAGGCGTGGCCGAGGTGCGTCGCGTCGTACGGCGTGATGCCGCAGACGTAGAGGCGCGCGGTGCCGTCCGCGGCGACGAGCTCGACGGGCGCACCCGTGGCGGTGTCGTGCACGGCCGGCACGGGTCCGCGACCGGGCAGGGCCGGGACGACCGACGCGTTCCAGGTGCGCATCTACGCGGCGAGGAGGCCCGTGCTCAGCGCGACCATGAGGACGACGCCGAGGACGATGCGGTAGATCACGAACGGCAGGAAGCTGCGGCGCGAGATGTAGCTCATGAAGAAGGCGATCACGACGAAGCCGACGACGAAGGCCACGATCGTCGCGACGAGCGTCTCGAGCCCGCCGACCTGGATCTGGTTGGGCAGGATCTCGGGGTCGCTGATGCTCTTGTACAGCTGGTAGAGCCCGCTGCCGAACACCGCGGGGATCGCGAGCAGGAAGGAGTAGCGCGCGGCGGCCTTCCGCTCGTAGCCCATGAAGAGGCCGGCAGTGATCGTGCCGCCGGAGCGCGAGACGCCGGGGACGAGGGCGAGCGCCTGCGCGCCACCGAAGATCAGGCCGTCGCGGCCGTTCAGGTCGCGCAGCCGGCGCTTCTTCGCGCCCACGGCGTCGGCGACGCCGAGCAGGATGCCGAAGACGATGAGCGTGGTGGCGACGACCCAGAGCGAGCGGAGCGTGGTCTCGATCTGGTCCTGGAAGAGCAGGCCGAGCACGATGATCGGGAGGCTGCCGATGATGATCAGCCAGCCCATCCGGGCGTTCGCGTCGGTGCGCGGGACCTTGCCGACCAGCGAGCGGCACCAGCTCGACACGATCTTCACGATGTCGCGCCAGAAGTAGATGATGACCGCGGTCTCGGTGCCCAGCTGAGTGATGGCGGTGAACGCCGCTCCGGTGTCCTTGCCGTCCAGTCCGGGGAGCAGCTCGCTCACGATCCGGAGGTGGGCGCTGGAGGAGATGGGGAGGAATTCGGTCAGACCCTGGACGAGTCCCAGGATCAGCGCTTCGAGCAGGCCCATGCGTCACTTTCGAGGAGGGCTGGGGCGTCGTCGGCCAGCAGGCGGTCGGTGGTGGTCGTCGATCTGACCATCAGGATCGCAGGAGGAGATCGGTCAGGACCTTCCTGCCAAACACTAGTGCGTCGAGCGGAACCCGCTCATCGACCCCGTGGAACAGCGCCGGGAAGTCGAGCGAGCCCGGCAGCTGCAGCGGCGCGAAGCCGTAGCCGGTGATCCCGATCGTCGAGAGAGCCTTGTTGTCGGTGCCCCCGGACAGGAGGTACGGCAGCACCTCCGCCTCGGGGTCGAAGCGGCGGAGCGAGGCCGCCATGCTCTCCACGAGCGGACCGGCGAAGGGCACCTCGAGTCCGATGTCGCGGTGCTGGACCAGGATCTCGACGTGCTCGCCCGCGAGGACCTTCAGGCGCTCGAGGACGGCGTCCTCCTCGCCGGGGAGCACGCGGACGTCGATGGTCGCCTCCGCGGTGTCCGGGATGACGTTGGCCTTGTAGCCGGCGGAGAGCATCGACGGGTTCGCCGTGGTGCGCAGCGTCGCCGCGATGAAGCGCGAGGCGGTGCCGGTGGCGAGCGCGAGCTCCTCCGGGGTGCTGCGCTGCGGGTCGTGGCCGAGGATGCGGGCGACCTCGCCGAGCAGCTCACGGGTGGTGTCGGTGAGGCGGGTGGGCCACTCCTCGCTGCCGATGCGCGCGATCGCCTGGGCGAGGCGGGTGACCGCGTTCTCGCCGTTGATCTGCGAGCCGTGGCCGGCCGTGCCGCGCGCGCGCAGCGTCAGCCAGAGCAGCGCCTTCTCGCCGGTCTGCACGAGGTAGGCGCGCTTGCCGCCGAGCTCGATCGAGTAGCCGCCGACCTCGCTGATCGCCTCGGTCGCGCCGGCGAAGAGCTCGGGGCGGGTCTTGACGAGGTGGCCGGAGCCGCGGACGCCGCCCGCCTCCTCGTCGGCGAAGAAGGCGATGACGAGGTCGCGGGACGGCTTCCGGCCACTGCCGAGGATGTCGCCGAGGGAGGCGAGGATCATCGCGTCCATGTTCTTCATGTCGACCGCGCCGCGGCCCCAGAGCATGCCGTCCTTGATGACGCCGCCGAACGGATCGACGCTCCAGTTGTCCGCGATGGCCGGGACGACGTCGAGGTGCCCGTGCACGACGAGGGCGCCGCGCTCGCGGTCCTCCCCCGCCACCCGGGCGACGACGCTGGTGCGGCCGGGATCGGAGTCGATCAGCTCGGGCTCGAGGCCGAGATCGCGCAGACGGGCCGCCACGTACTCGGCGGCCTCGCGCTCGGGCTCGGCCTTCCCGTCGCCGTAGTTGCTGGTGTCGAAGCGGATGAGGTCCCGCGCGATGATCGCGGTCTCGTCGAGATCCGACTCGGAGGGGGCGGCGGCGCTGTCGGAGGACGTCATGCCCCCACGCTAGCGGGCGGGCTCCCGGCACCCCTCTCCGCCGGTGTCATCCGAGGCACTCGAACCGTGCTAATGTCTTCTTCGGCCGCGGAAACGCAGGCCGGAAACAACACTCGTCCGGGTGGCGGAAATGGCAGACGCGCTAGCTTGAGGTGCTAGTGCCCGTATAGGGCGTGGGGGTTCAAGTCCCCCCTCGGACACCGGCAGAACCCCTCGATCTCACGGAGATCGAGGGGTTCTTCTCGTTGGTGGCGGCGGTTCGATCAGCCGTGACCGCGAGCGATGCCGTCAGAGGTCGAGAAGGCCCTGGGCCGTGCTCCAGACGGTGTCGCTCGTCGCGTCGTCCAGATCGGTGTCGACGAGCCTCTCCAGCAGGAGCTCCGGGTCGATGAGACCGTGCCGGACCAGGGCTGAGACGAAGGACCGGTCCTTGTCCCGGTTCGCGACAAGCTTCGCCACGCACAGGTCGTGCGGGTCGAGGCACCAGCCGATCCGCCCTCGGGTGTTGTCGTTCTGCACTCGAAGGAGACGGCCCTCCCAGCCGCGAGGCAGGACCGCCGTCCTCCGGCCGACACCGTCCAGGTGGAACCCGTGCGTGGCGTCGAACGAGGACAGCTCGCCGGCGACTCCGCTGAGTCTCGTCGCCAGGGTCTCACTGTCGGTGTCGTTCAGCGGGAGGACGTCGAGCTCGTTCGATGCCGTCGCCTCGACGGGCAGCTCCGACTCGCTCCAGGTGCCCAGCACCGACTGGGAGCCGATGATGATCACCTCGTCGGCCTGGATGATCTTCGTCGCCGCGCGGATCCCGTGCTCCAGCTCGGCCCGGTTCACGCGCTCGCCTCGAGCACGGCCGATCGCTCCTCGTCGGGGATCAGCCCGGCGAGCGGTGACACCGAGCGCAGGTCGTGGGCGTGCTCCGTCTCGACGAGCAGGGCCTCGATCTGCGTGGAGAGCGGGCTGCGGAGCAGCTCTTCCCACTCGTCCAGCCACCGGTGCGCGTCCCCGCGGACCTTGCCTCGCAGCTGCTCGAGCCGTTCTTCCGCCCGAGGACGGGAGTCCGGAGAGCGGTCGAGGAGCTCCAACGCGGCGCGGTGGAGCTGGACGGAGCGAGCGGTCTCGCGACGCAGGGACCGATCACGGTCGAGACGATCCGCCTCGACCTCGGCCATGACTTCCGTGTGAGAGGGGAGGGCTCGCCTCAGGAGACGGCGCGCGGCGAGCGCCGTCGTCCGGTCGGTCCGTCGCGCGAGCGCGGCGATGCTCAGCCCGATCGGCACCGGTCCCTCACTGACGAACGGCCACCGCGCATCGGGGACGTGATGCAGGATCACAGACGTCGCTGACGGGCCGGCTGCTGCGTCCTCTCCTCGGAGCCGAGCCTTCAATCGGGTGGAGACGA
This sequence comes from Rathayibacter sp. PhB179, assembly GCF_004345345.1. NCBI lineage: Bacteria > Bacillati > Actinomycetota > Actinomycetes > Micrococcales > Microbacteriaceae > Rathayibacter > Rathayibacter sp. PhB179. Next base: position 135,651 of record NZ_SLVD01000003.1, read on the forward strand.
GGATCTCGAGGCGGCTGGCGTCACGCAAGCCCGCTCGAGGATCCGATGCTCCGACAGGGAGCTGCTCCCGCTCCCCCCGCAGCTGGTCGACGAGTTCCGTGGGAAGCTCCAGGGACTCCGGCGGCAGAAGCTCCGCGGTCCACGAGCGCGTCACCGCCACGGGATCCTCCGCGCTCTCGAGTCGCTGGATCATCCGGGTGATGCGACTCCGCTCGGACCTCGTCAGAGCCGGGTCCACAGCACCCGAGAGCGTGGCGACGAGTCCCCACGCCATCCGATCGCCGAGTGGGCGGGACACACGCGGGGCCGGGACATTCTGATCACCCCTGATGACATGCACGCCTCCGACCTTCTCCGCCCGGATGCGCCCCGCAGCGATGAGCTGACGGATGCGCGCCGCACTGACACCGCGCTCTCGCGCGACCTCGGCGACGGACTTCAGCTCCTGCTCGGTCATGAGACGAAGTCTATCGATGACGCAAGGGAAGTGCACCGCTCGAGCAGCGGTCGAGCCCTCCCGAAGTCGCCGTCGTCTAGCGGAGCGAGAGAGCGGTGATGTGCTCAACGATCCGACGCGCGCACTCCACTGCTGAAGTCCGTCCGGAGTCGACCTCGAGGTCGTAGGCGACGCCGCGATGGACGGACTCCGCCTGGTGTGCCGCCATCCCGGTGGTGCGGTCGCCTCGGGCTCGCTCACGCGCGGTCGCGACCTCGGGGGCGCAGCGGATGCCCACCCAGACGACGTCGAGTCCGCGGAGGTGGCTGCGCAGGCGCTCCTGCGACTCCGACGCATCGAGGAACACGTCGTCGAAGACGATGCGTGCGCCGGCACTGGCGGTCGCGACGACGCCGGCCATCCAGGCCGACTCGAGTCGACGGAAGGCGTCGCCGAGCTCCACCGCGCCGTCGTCGCCGTAGGAGACGCCCTCTCCACCTCCGTCGAGGTCGGGCGGCAGCGCGTCCACCAGAGTGTCGATCGAGACGCTCAACCACGGATCGGGCAGGAGCGCTTGGAGACTCCGGGCGATCGTCGTCTTGCCGGAGCTCGATCCGCCGTTCAGGACGATGACGTCCGGAGTCACGGGGCACTCCGGGCGGGATCGCAGAGGGAGCTCGCCAGGGAGAGCGCATCAGGGCCGTTCATCCCGGCAGCCTAGGGCGGTCCGCCTCGGTAGGTCGGTGCCCCTGCGCAGCATCGACGCTCGACGATCGAGAGGAAGGTGCCCCCTCCTTGACGGTCGGCCGCGCCGCTCCTAGGCTCTCGCCGGGTGAGAAACCGAATGAAACAGTTTCCTCATAAGGAGCACGGGTCTCACCGCGCGCCCGGCGACGTGCCGGACGACCTCGATCGAACGGACGCGACATGACGACCACCTCCTTCACCGCCGGCTGGATCGCCCGGGCGCCGCGCGGGCCGTTCGCCGCCGTGCAGGGCGGGGTCGACGACTCCGTCGCGGTGACGCTGCCGCACGACGCGCTGCGCGACGCCGAGCGCTCGCCGGATGCGGTGTCGAAGGGCGGTGCGGCCTACTACCCGGGCGGTGCCTACAGCTACGTCACGACGTTCGAGGTGCCGGCGGAGTGGGCGGGCAAGGTGGTGCGGCTCGAGGTGCAGGGCGCCTACCGGCACGCGATGGTGTTCCTCAACGACGAGTTCGCGGGGAACCGCGCCGACGGCTTCGCGCGCTTCTTCGTGGAGCTGACACCGTTCCTCCGCTTCGGTGAGACGAACACGCTGCGGATCGAGGTGCGCTCGGGGCAGGACTCGCGCTGGTACGCCGGCGCCGGGCTGCACCGGCCGGTGCTGCTGCACGTCGACGAGCCCGTGCACATCGAGCCGGACGGCGTGCGGATCACGACCGTGCGCGTGGAGGACGACCAGGCCGTCGTCGAGGTCGCGACCAGCATCGTCAACCGCGGGCTCACGACGTCGTCGCTCACGGTGGCGACCGAGCTCACCGGGCCGGCCGGCGACGTCGTGGAGAGCGCGACGACACCGGTCACCGTCGCCCCCGGCCGCACCGCCCTCGTGCGCCAGCGCCTCTACGTGCAGGAGCCCGCCCTCTGGAGCGTCGACTCCCCTGCCCTGCACAGCGCCCGCACGAGCATCGGCATCGGCGACGACGTCGTCACCGTGCACGGCATCCGCACCGTCACCGTCGACCCGCGCAAGGGGCTGCGGATCAACGGCGAGACCGTGCTGCTGCGCGGCGCCTGCATCCACAGCGACAACGGCGTCCTGGGCGCCGCCTCGATCGCCCGCGCGGAGGAGCGCCGGATCCAGCTGCTCAAGGAGGCCGGCTTCAACGCGATCCGCATGGCGCACAACCCCGCCTCGCCGTCGATGCTCGACGCCTGCGACCGCCTCGGCATGCTCGTGATGGACGAGGCCTTCGACATGTGGGTCCGCGGCAAGACGCACCACGACTACTCGCTCGACTTCGCGCAGTGGTGGCGGGCCGACCTGGAGTCGCTGGTGGCGAAGGACTACAACCACCCCAGCGTGATCCTCTACTCGATCGGCAACGAGATCGTCGAGGTCGGCACCCCGCACGGCGCGGTGCTGGCGCGCGATCTCGCGGAGCACGTGCGATCGCTCGACCCCACCCGGCCGGTCACGAACGGCGTGAACCCGACGCTGGCGGTGCTCGACGAGCTCGACAGCATCCTCGCCTCGGAGCAGGGGCTGAACGAGCTGATGGGCGAGGCCGGCGCCGGGATGATGGCGGCGATCGGCTCCTCCGACGCCGTCACCCGCCGCACGGCGGAGTCGAGCGCGGCGGTCGACGTGCTCGGGCTGAACTACGCCGACGGGCGCTACGCGAGCGACGCGGAGCTGTTCCCGCAGCGCGTGATCGTCGGGTCCGAGACGTTCCCCTCGCAGATCGGCGAGCTGTGGCCGAAGGTGCTGGCGAACCCGAACGTGATCGGCGACTTCACCTGGACCGGCTGGGACTACCTCGGCGAGGTCGGCATCGGCGCCACCTCCTACGCGGAGGACCCGGCCGCGAACGGCGCGCTGGAGCGCGAGTACCCGTATCTGACGGCGTGGTGCGGCGACCTCGACATCACCGGGTGGCGCCGGCCCGCCTCCTACTACCGCGAGATCGTCTTCGGGCTGCGCTCGGAGCCGGCGATCGCGGTCGTCCGGCCGGAGCGGCACGGGCAGACGGTGACGATGCAGTCGCCGTGGGCGTGGAGCGACTCGGTCGACTCCTGGACCTGGCCCGGCTTCGAGGGCTCCCCCGTCACCGTCGAGGTGGCGGCGGACGCGGACGAGGTGGCGCTGCTGCTCGACGGGGTCGAGGTCGGGCGCGCGGCGGTCGGGGCGGTGCGGCCGATGCTGGCGTCGATCGAGACGGTGCACCGGCCGGGCACGCTGACGGCGGTGGCCTACCGGTCCGGGAGCGAGACGGGGCGCAGCTCGCTCGTGTCGGCGTCCGGACCCGCGGTGCTGACCGCGACGGCGGACCGGGTGGAGCTGCGGGCTGACGACACCGACCTGGCGTATGTGGCGATCGAGCTGCGCGACGCGGCGGGAGTGCTGGTCACCGGCGCGGACCGCGTCGTCTCCGTCGCCGTCGAGGGCGCGGGCGTGCTCGCTGGCTTCGGGAGCGGGGCGCCGGCCACCACCGAGCGCTTCGACGCCGCATCGCGGACGACGTTCGACGGCCGCGCGCTCGCCGTCGTCCGTCCGACCGGCGCGGGGCCGATCACGGTGCTCGTCTCGTCGGACGGACTCGACGACGTCCGCATCGAGCTCTCCGCGCGCTGACGATCGACAGCGCAGCCTCTCCCCTTCCGCGGGCGGCGCATCTCTTGCTGATCGAGTAGCCCGCGCAGCGGGCGTATCGAGGTCCACCTGCGATCGAGGCCGAGTCTGCAGGCCCACCGTGCTGAGGACGGTGGGTCTCGATACGCCCCTCCGGGGCTACTCGACCAGCAGGGGCGCGTCAGGCGGCGACGACTCCGGCGGGCGACCAGCCGAGGGCCGGGGCGATCGAGTCGGCGACGGTCTGCAGGAGGCGCGCGTTGTACCCGACGCCGAGCTGGTTGGGGACGGTGAGCAGGAGGGTGTCCGCCTCCTGGACGGCGACGTCGGCGGCGAGCTCCTCGGCGAGGCGGTCGGGCTCGCCGGTGTAGCTGCGGCCGAAGCGGGCGCGGACGCCCTCGAGGGAGGCGACCTGGTCGCGCTCGCCACGGCCGCCGAAGTAGAGACGGTCGAGGTCGGTCGTGATCGGGAGGACGCTGCGCGAGACGGAGACGCGCGGGGTCCGCTCCCAGCCGGCCTCCGCCCACGCCGAGCGGTACTCGCGGATCTGCCGCGCCTGCAGCTCGTCGAAGGGGACGCCCTCCTCCTCGAGCAGGAGCGTGGAGGACTGCAGGTTCATGCCCTGCTCGGCCGCCCAGCGGGCGGTCGCGAAGCTGCCCGCACCCCACCAGATGCGGTCCTCGAGACCCGGCGAGCGCGGCTCGATCGCGAGCGGGCTCGACATCCCGGTGCGCGCGGGGTCGGTCTCGGCGACGGCGGCACCCGAGAGCGCCTCGCGGAAGAGCTGCACCTTGCGGCGGGCGAGGTCGGCGTCGGAAGTGCCCTCCGAGGGGACGTAGCCGAACGCCTCGGAGCCGCGGAGCGCCGTCTCGGGCGATCCCCGGCTCACGCCGAGCTCGAGCCGGCCGCCGGAGATGAGGTCGGTCGCGGCCGCCTCCTCCGCCATGTAGAGCGGGTTCTCGTAGCGCATGTCGATGACGCCGGTGCCGATCTCGATCCGCCTGGTGCGGGCGGCGATCGCGGCCAGGAGCGGGAACGGCGACGCCAGCTGCGGCGCGAAGTGGTGGACGCGGACGTACGCGCCGTCGATGCCGATCTCCTCGGCCGCCTCCGCGAGCTCGATGGTCTGCAGGAGGACGTCGCGCGCGGTGTGCGCCAGCGACCCCTCGACGGACTGGTAGTGGCCGAAGGAGAGGAAGCCGATGCGCGAGACCATGCCTGCTCCAGCGTCGGACGCGACCCGGCTATTCCCGGCGGCGAGCGCCGTGCGCCCACCGCTCGGCTCAGCTCGCCTCGAAGTCGGCGGAGACCGAGGCCGAGACCTCGATGTCCTCGGGCTTGAGCGCGAGCTCCTCCTGGCCCTTGAAGGCCATCGCGCGGCTCATCACGGCCGAGCCGCCCTCGATCCGGGTGTGCGGGCGGAGCCCGGGCTCGAAGAGGGTGAGCACCCGGGGCTCGCCCAGGCCGAGGGCGGAGGCGTAGGCCGCGGCGCGCTCGCGGGCGTCGCGGACCGCGGCCACCCGCACCTCGCGCTCGGCGCTCGCGCGCCGGGCGGCGGTGACGTCCCAGTCGACCCCGGCGACGGTGACGCCGGGGGCTTCCGAGACGGAGGCGACCCAGCGCCCGAGGGCGTCGAAGTCGCGGTACTTCACCCGGACGCTCGCGGCGGCGACGTGGAACGGCTCGGTGACGTCGGAGTCCTTGAGGTACCGCTGGATCGTCGAGACGGAGACCTGGTCGGCCGACCACCAGGTCGCCGCGCCGGAGGCCTGCTCGGCGCGGGCCTCCTCGCGCACGCGAGCGTGCAGAGCCGTCACCTCGTTCAGCGCCTGGGAGCGCGAGCGCGACTCGCGGCGGATCTCGAGGCGGACGGTGCCGCGCTCGGCGGGGTGGAAGTGCTGGGCGATCCCGGCGACGGTGATGGTGACCATGGCCTCATCGTGCCCCATCGGGCTGCGGCGGAGGTGCGGGCCCGGGGATCGGAGCTGCGGACCGGGAGGTCAGCGGTGCAGGCCCAGAGCGCCGCGGAGACGGTCGGCCAGCGAGAGCTCGATCGCGAGGTTGCTGAGGAGCTGGTCGCGGTGGGCGCCGCGCGCGGGCGGGACGACGGTGCCGGTGCGCGGGTCGGTGCCGCCGCGCAGGGCGCGCTCGCAGTCGGCGATCGTCTTCTCGATCAGCTCGAGGCGACGGGCCAGCCGGTCCGACTGGTAGTGCTCCCGCGAGATGGGGCCGTCGAAGGGGTGGCGGGTGGTGGGGGTCGTGAGGGTCGCGGTGGCGATTGCTGCTGCACTCATGCTGATCCGATCCGTCGGGGCGCGTAGTGGGCGCCGTTCGTGTGGGAGATAGATCAGCACGGGAGGCGACGCTCGCCACGATCGATGACGTGATGCGCACAGTGCTGGCACGAATCGTGCCGCTATCTGGCACGATTCGTTTTCCGTGGCGCGATTCGTCCATTCGGGCCACCGCGGCCCCTCGGGCGTCGTCAGTCGCGGAAGACGGCCAGCTGCTCGTTGCCGACGATCGCGAGGGTCCGGACGAGGCGGGTGTACCGCTCGACGAGCTCCTCGACCGCGGCACCCTGGCCGACCAGCGCGGCGATGCTCTCGGCGGGGAAGAGCGAGACGATCTCCATCGCGACCGCCCTGCCGTGCTCGAAGGAGAGGGCGCGCGCGTACTCCAGAGCGCGGGTCAGCTGCGGGCGGTCGCCCTCGGAGGTGATCGCGGCGGGATCGGCGTCGGCGGCGTGCGCGAGGACGGCGACGAACACCCGGGCGATCTCGTCCACCCGCAGAGCCCGGACCAGCGTGAGCAGGCGCGAGGACACCCGCGACACCCCGCGCGCCAGCAGCTCGCCGCTGAGGGCGCGGACCTCGATCACGTCCCCGCCGACGAAGTCGCCGGAGACCCGCTTGATGCCGGACGCGAACAGGCTCGAGCCGGAGGCGATGCTGCGCTCGGCCTCGAGGTTGATCTCGACCCGGCCGCGCGAGGTCGCGACGCCGGAGATCCAGCGCTGCTCCACCGCGGGGTGCGCGTGGACGGCGCGGACGAGGGTGCCGGGGCCGGGGCCGTCGATGGCGCCGAGGATGACCTCGGGAGTGCGGGCGCCGGCGATGCGCGTCGAGACGCCGTTGTGCGCGGCGAGCTCGGCCGCCTTGAGCTTCGAGCGGATGCCGCCGCGGCCCGTCCCGCCCTTCTGCACCCCGATGCCGCGCAGCTCCGTGATCCCCAGCTCCTCGAGGTGCACGCCCTCGGCGATGCTGCCGGCGAAGACACCGGGGACGTCGGTGAGCAGTAGCAGCAGATCCGCGCCGAGGAGCATCGCGAGGCCGCCGGCGACGCCGTCGTTGTCGGAGCCGGCGGAGTCGATGGTGTCGTTGCCGTTGACGATCGGCACGACGCCCGCGTCGAGCGCGTGCCGGATCGCCTCCGCGACGTGCGCCATCTGCCGCGGCGACGCGAGGTCGGACTCGCCGATCAGGATCTGCGCGACGAGCGAGCCGGAGAGCTCGGCCACCGAGCGGTAGAAGCCCATCAGGACGGTCTGGCCGACGGCGGCGGCGAGGCGCGGGCTGATAGGCGCGTCCTGCGAGCGGGCGAAGAGCGCGCGGCCGGAGGAGACGGCGCCGGAGGAGACGAGGACGACGTCCCAGCCGAGTGCGCGCGCACCGAACGCGCTCTCGAGGGCGCTGGCCAGGAGCACGGGGTCCGGTCCGGACTGCTTGGTCACCGAGCTCGAGCCCATCTTGACCACGAGGGTCCGCCGCCGTGCCGGGAGGGAGGAGGGGTTCTCGGCTGCGGCTTCGGGCAGGGCGTCGGACATGGCTCCCATGGTAGGGGCGCACTCGCGACGGGCCCGCCGCATTTCCCTAGTGCTGGTCGGTTTTCGGCGTATCCTTCTCGCGGAGCCGACGAGGGCTCCCCTTCGGAAGGACGCCCCCATGACATCGACGTCATCCCCCGCCGGTGAGCCGCTCGACGAGCAGGTCGACCGCCGTTACCTCGACCCCCTGCGCCCCGTGGCTGAGCGGGTCGAGATCCTCCTCGGTCAGATGACGCTCGAGGAGAAGGCCGGGCTGTTCTTCCAGACCATGGTCGTGATGGGCGAGGGCGGAGCGCTCGCCGAGGACGGCGCGTTCGGCCTGCCCTCGACCGCGACGATGGTGCTCGAGAAGCGGATGTCGCACTTCAACCTGCTCGGCGGCGGGACCGCCACGGCGCGCGAGCTCGCCGAGTGGCACAACCGGGTCCAGGAGCTGGCGTCGTCGAGCCGACTCGGGATCCCCGTGACCCTCTCCACCGATCCGCGCCACTCCTTCACCGACAACCCCGGCACGGGGGCGCAGGCGGAGGCGTTCTCGCAGTGGCCGGAGCCGCTCGGCCTCGCCGCGATCGGCGACGAGGACCTGGTCGAGCGCTTCGGCGACATCGCCCGCCAGGAGTACCTCGCCGTGGGCCTGCGGGTCGCGCTGCACCCGCAGATCGACCTGGCGACCGAGTCGCGCTGGGCGCGGCAGGTCGGCACGTTCGGCGAGGACGCCGAGCTCACCGGACGGCTCGGCGCCGCGTACATCCGCGGCTTCCAGGGCGAGGCGCTCGGGGCGCAGTCGGTCGCGACGATGACCAAGCACTTCCCGGGCGGCGGACCGCAGAAGGACGGCGAGGACCCGCACTTCCCGTACGGCCGCGAGCAGGTCTATCCGGGCGGCAACGCCGAGTACCACCTGCAGCCCTTCGTGAAGGCCTTCGAGGCGGGCACGAGCCAGATCATGCCGTACTACGGGATGCCGGTCGGGACCGAGCTCGAGGAGGTCGGCTTCGGCTTCAACCGCTCGGTGATCACGGGGCTGCTGCGCGAGCGGTTCGGCTTCGACGGCATCGTCTGCACCGACTGGGGGCTGCTCTCGGACTCCGACATCATGGGCGACCACCACGTGGCGCGCGCGTGGGGCGTCGAGCACCTGTCGGTGCCGGAGCGGATGGCGAAGGCCCTCGAGGCCGGTGTCGACCAGTTCGGCGGCGAGTCGATCCCCGAGGCGCTGGTCGCCCTGGTCCGGGACGGGACGGTCGCCGAGGAGCGGCTCGACGTGTCCGTGCGCCGGCTGCTGCGGGAGAAGTTCGTGCTCGGGCTGTTCGACGCGCGCGCAGTCGATCCGGGCGCCGCCGAGGCGGTCGTCGGCTCGGCGGAGTTCCGCGCAGCGGGCGAGGCGGCCCAGCGAGCGGCGATCACGGTCCTCGCGCAGGACGGCGTCCTGCCGGCGCGGCAGGGGCTGCGGCTCTACGTCGAAGGGATCGATCCGGCGGTCGCCGCGGGATACGGCACCGTCGTCACGTCTCCGGAGGAGGCGGAGCTCGCGGTGATCCGGCTGCAGGCGCCCTTCGAGCAGCGCGCGACGGCGTTCGAGAACCACTTCCACGCCGGTTCGCTCGACTTCCCGGACGAGGTCGTGGAGCACGTCCTGGCCGTGGCGGCACAGGTGCCGACGGTCGTCGACGTGTTCCTGGACCGGCCAGCGATCCTCACTCCCCTGGTCGACTCCGCGGCGGCGCTGCTCGGTGACTTCGGCGCGTCGGGGGCCGCGGTGCTCGACGTGGTGTTCGGAGTGTCGGAGGCCCGTGGAACACTGCCGATGGACCTTCCGCGCTCCATGGCCGCCGCGGCGGCCCGCCGGCCGGACGTGCCGTTCGACACCGAGGATCCGCTGTTCCGCTTCGGTCACGGACTGCGCGTGACGGGGTCCGCGGAGGGGTAGCGCGACGGGCCCCGGGCTCCTCCACAGGGGGCGATCCGGGGCCTTCTCCACCTGCTCCGGCACCCGGCGCGGCGGATGTCGGTGGCGATTGACATACTCGAACACATGTTCGAACATGGGTTGATGAGCCCCCCTTCACAGCACCCCTCGCCGGGGGTCGCCGACACCGCGGAACCGCTGCTGCGGCAGCTCGCGTCGGTGAAGGAGCTGCAGTCGCGGATCCGCGACATGCAGGCGACGACGCTCGAGTCGAAGAGCCTCGCGACTCTGCCGGCCTTCGCCTCGGTGCTGCCGGGCGGCTCGCTCAAGCAGGGCGCCGCCTACTCGGTCGAGGGCTCGATGAGCCTGGCCATGGGGCTGCTGGCCGGGCCGTCGTCCGAGGGCGCCTGGTGCGGGGTCGTCGGCGTCCCCGAGTTCGGCGCCGAGGCGGCGGCGGGCCTGGGGATCGACCTCGAGCGGCTCGTGCTCGTGCCCTCCCCCGCCGAGCACTGGCTCACCGTCACCGCGGCCCTGGTCGACGTCCTCACCGTCGTGCTGACCCGGCCGCCGGCCTCCGTCTCCTCGGCCGACGTCTCCCGGCTGGGCGCACGGCTGCGGCAGCGCGGGGCGGCGCTCGTCGTCCTCGGCGAGTGGCCCCAGGCCGAGGCGCGGCTCAGCATCCGCAGCAGCCGCTGGGAGGGGCTCGGCGCCGGCCACGGCTACCTGCGCACCCGCGAGGCGCTCGTCGACGTCGTCGGCCGCGCCGGGACGCGGGTGCGCACCGTGCGGATGAGCATGCCCGGCACCGGGCGGCCCTTCGGCGTGCTGGGCGGGCCCTCGCGTCTGCAGGAGCGCCCCCTGCACGAGCGGGCGGTCTGAGATGAGCCGTTCCGCGAGCGCCCTCGAGCTGCGCCGCACAATCCTGGTCTGGTGCCCCGACTGGCCCCTGCTCGCCGCCGCGGCGGACGCCGGGCTCGACGCGGAGACCCCGCTCGCGCTCACCGAGAAGAGCCTCGTCTTCGCCTGCTCCCCCGGGGCGCGGGCCGAGGGTGTGCGCCGCGGCATGCGGATCCGCGAGGCGCAGTCGCGCTGCACCGGGCTCGCCGTGGTCCCCTACGACCCCGTGCTCGACCACCGCGCCTTCGAGCCGCTCGTCCAGGCGCTGGAGGAGATCACCCCGGGCGTGCAGCTGATCCGGCCCGGGCTCTGCGCGATCCGCGCCCGCGGGCCGCGCCGCTACTACGGCAGCGAGCAGTCGGCGGCCGAGGCCGTGCTCCAGCGGCTGACCGAGCTGGGCGTGCCGCTCGCGCGCGCCGGAATAGCCGACGGCCTCTTCGCCTCCGAGCTCGCGGCCAAGCACTCCGGTACCGCGGTCGCGATCGTGCCGGCCGGCGAGAGCGCCGCGTTCCTCGCGCCCCTTCCGCTCGACGCCCTCGAGACCGAGGCCGTCGGCGCCCGCACCCGCACGACCGGCAAGGGCGAGGATCTCATCGCCCTGCTGCGCCGGCTGGGTGTCCGGACCCTCGGTGCCTTCGCGCAGCTGCCGCGCGACGACGTCTCCGCGCGCTTCGGCCCCGAGGGGGCGCGCGCGCACGTGCTGGCCTCGGGCGCCGAGACCGAGACGGTCGTCCCGCGGCTGCCGCCCGAGCGGCTCGACCGGGTGCTCGAGTTCGAGCCGCCGCTGGACCGGATCGACCAGGCGGCCTTCGCCTTCCGCGTCCCGGCGGAGGAGTTCGTCGCCGGGCTCACCCGGGCGCAGCTGGTGGCGACCGCGATCAGGATCGAGGTCGTCAGCGACCGCGGCGAGGTGTCCTCCCGCAGCTGGCTGCACCCGCGCTGGTTCACCCCGGGCGACGTCGTCGACCGCGTGCGCTGGCAGCTCCAGGGCAACGGCGCGATCGACGCGGGGCTCGGCTCCCCGATCGCCCGGCTGTCGGTCGAGCCCGAGGCGGTCGACGCGATCGTCAACCACGAGCAGGGACTCTGGGGCACGGCTCCCGAGGAGCGGGTGCACCACGGTCTCAGCCGCGTGCAGAGCATGCTCGGCCACGAGGCCGTCGTCACGGCGTCGGTGGGCGGGGGCCGGTCGCTCCGCGACCGCCAGCACCTGATCCCCTGGGGGGACAGGGAGCCCGGCGACGCCCGTCCGCGCGGGCTGCCCTGGCCGGGGGCGCTGCCGCCGCCCCTGCCGCCCACGGTCTTCGCGGAGCCGGCGGCCGTCCTGGTCCGCGGTCCCCGCGGGGAGACGGTCTCGGTCGACGACCGCGGCTCCCTCACCTCCGTCCCCGCCTACTTCGCGCCCGGCTCCTCGCAGGCCCGCCTGCAGCCGGTGACGGGGTGGGCCGGTCCCTGGCCGATCGACGAGCGCTGGTGGGACGCGCGAACAGCAGTCCGCTACGACCGCTTCCAGGTCGTCGACTCCGACGGCGTCGCCTGGCTGCTGCTCTGCCTCGACGGCGAGTGGGCGGCCGAGGCCCGCTACGACTGACTCCCCCGGCCGCTGACGGCCGCGATCCGATCCTCCCGAGCACGACGACCGAAGGAGCCCCCGATGGGCTGGAACAACCCCCCGATCCCCTGGTCGGAGTTCGAGCGCCGCCTCTCCAGCACGACCAGGAGCGACGGCACGACCGTCCGCGGCGACGGCGGCGACAGCCCCGCCTGGTCGCACAAGCGCCCCGCCTACACGCCCGGCGCCGACGTCCGGCCGCCGGACGAGAAGGTGCCCTACGCCGAGCTGCACGCGCACTCCCACTTCAGCTTCCTCGACGGCGCCAGCAAGCCGGAGGAGCTGATCGAGGAGGCCGTCCGGCTCGGCATCGACACCCTCGCCCTCACCGACCACGACGGGCTCTACGGGATCGTCCGGATGGCGGAGGCCGCGCAGGACCACGGCGTCCGCACCGCCTTCGGCGCCGAGCTCTCGCTCGGGCTCCGCGCCCCGCAGAACGGCGTCGCCGATCCCGAGGGCACGCACCTGCTCGTCCTCGCCCGCCGCGAGGAGGGCTACCACCGGCTCGCCCGCGCGATCACCACCGCCCAGCTCGCCGGCGCCGAGAAGGGAAAGCCGAGCTACGACCTCGAGGAGCTCGCCCGGGCCGCCGACGGCCACTGGATCGTGCTGACCGGCTGCCGGAAGGGCGCCGTCCGTCAGGCACTGGTCTCGAGCGGCGAGGCGGCGGCCGAGGAGGAGGTGCGCGAGCTCGTGTCCCTCTTCGGCGCCCGCAACGTCCTCGTCGAGCTCTTCGACCACGGCGACCCGCTCGCCTCCCTGCACAACGACCAGCTCGCCGGCATCGCCGAGCGGCTGCAGCTGCGGCTCGTCGCCACCGGCAACGTGCACTACGCCCGGCCCGAGGACCGCCCCCTGCAGACGGCGCTGGCCGCGGTCCGCGCCCGGAGGAGCCTCGACGAGATGGACGGCTGGCTGCCCGCCTCCGGCGGTGCGCACCTGCGCTCGGGTGCCGAGATGGCCGAGCGCTTCTCCCGCTACCCCGGTTCCGTCGAGAACACCGTGCTGATCGCCGACGAGATCGCCTTCGAGCTCGGGCGGGTCCGCCCCCGGCTGCCCCGTCAGGACGTGCCCGAGGGGCACACCCCGATGAGCTGGCTGCGCCACCTGGTGCAGCTCGCGGTGCCGGCGAAGTACCCGGGCGCCGACTCCGACGTGCACGAGCGCCTCGAGAAGGAGCTCGCGGTGATCGAGGCCAAGGACTTCCCCGGCTACTTCCTCATCGTCCACGACATCGTGCACTTCGCGAAGGGCAGGGGGATCCTCTGCCAGGGCCGCGGCTCGGCCGCCAACTCGGCGGTCTGCTACGTCCTCGGGATCACCGCGGTGGACTCGATCTTCTACGGGCTGCCCTTCGAGCGCTTCCTCTCCAGCATCCGCGACGAGGAGCCCGACATCGACGTCGACTTCGACTCCGAGCGGCGCGAGGAGGTCATCCAGCACGTCTACGAGAAGTACGGGCGGCTGAACGCGGCGCAGGTGGCCAACGTCATCACCTACCGCCCCAAGTTCGCCGTCCGCGACATGGCGAAGGCGCTGGGCTACAGCGCCGGGCAGCAGGACGGCTGGTCGAAGCAGATCGAGCACTGGGGCTCGATCACCGAGAGCCCCGAGCACGACATCCCGGACGACGTCGTCGCGCTGACCAAGAAGGTGCTCGGCACGCCCCGGCACCTGGGCATCCACTCCGGCGGCATGGTGCTCACCGACCGGCCGGTCGGCGAGGTCTGCCCGATCGAGCCCGCCCGGATGGAGAAGCGCACCGTCCTGCAGTGGGACAAGGACGACTGCGCCTGGATGGGCCTGGTCAAGTTCGACCTGCTCGGGCTGGGGATGCTCGCCGCCCTGCAGTACACCTTCGACCTCGTGGCCGAGCACGTCGGCGAGAAGTGGGACCTCTCGACGATCCCGCGCGAGGAGAAGGGCGTCTACGACCAGCTCTGCCGGGCCGACTCCATCGGGGTGTTCCAGGTCGAGAGCCGCGCGCAGATGGGCACCCTCCCCCGGCTCCAGCCGCGGCGCTTCTACGACCTCGTGATCGAGGTCGCGCTGATCCGCCCCGGTCCGATCCAGGGCGGAGCGGTGCACCCCTACATCCGGCGGAAGCTCGGCGAGGAGCCGATCACCTACCAGCACCCCCTGCTGGTCACGCCGCTCAAGCGCACCCTCGGCGTCCCGCTGTTCCAGGAGCAGCTGATGCAGGTCGCGGTGGCCGTCGGCGACTGCAACGCGGAGGACGCGGACCTGCTGCGCCGCGCGATGGGCTCCAAGCGGGGCACCGAGAAGATCGAGTCGCTCCGGGAGCGGCTCTACGAGGGCATGGCCCGCAACGGGATCACCGACGAGGTCGCCGACGACATCTACCGACGGATCCAGGCCTTCGCCAACTTCGGCTTCGCCGAGAGCCACGCGATCAGCTTCGCGCTGCTGGTCTACGCCAGTGCCTGGCTGCGCCTGCACTACCCCGCCGTTTTCACCGCGGCCCTGCTCCGGGCTCAGCCCATGGGCTTCTACGCCCCGCACACCCTGGTCGCCGACGCCCGCCGGCACGGCGTTCGCGTCGAGTCCCCCGACGTCAACCGCTCGCTGTCGCACCCCGGGCTCGAGGCGCTCGACGGGCCGCCGGCCCCGAGGCGCGGCGGCGCGCCGCACGGGCAGGACTCCTGCCTCTCCGCCGAGCAGGCGCCGACGGGCCTCTTCGACCGGTCGCAGCACTTCGACACCGACGACCACCGCCGCGACGCCGGATTCGTCATTCGCCTGGGCCTCGCCGGGGTGAAGGGCATCGGCACCGCGCTGGCCGAGCACATCGTCGCCGAGCGCGAGCGCGGCGGGCCTTACGCGAGCATGGCCGACCTCTCGCGCCGGGTCGGGCTGAACGCGACCCAGCTCGAGGCGCTCGGTGCCGCGGGATCGTTCGACTCCCTCGGGCTCCAGCGTCGCCAGGCGCTCTGGGAGGCGGGCTCCGCCGCCGCCGACCGCCAGGAGTTCCTGCCCGACTCGATCGTCGCCGTCCAGCCTCCGCTGCTGCCGATGCTCTCGGCGCAGGAGCGGGTCGTCTTCGACTTCTGGGCCACCGGCATCTCGCCCGACGACCACCCGCTCCGGCATCTGAGGGAGAGCCTCACCCGCCGGGGAGCGCACTCCACTGCCGATCTTCCCGGCACCCCCTCGGGCACCCGGATCGAGGTCGGCGGGGTCGTGATCCACCGCCAACGTCCCTCCACAGCCGCCGGAGTGACCTTCATGAACCTCGAGGACGAGCACGGGATCCTCAACGTCATCTGCTCCGTCGGAGTATGGAACCGCTACCGGCGCACCGCGCGCGAGGCTCCCGCACTCCTCATCCGCGGGATCCTCGAGCGCTCCGACGAGGGGGTGACCAACCTCCTCGCCGACCGCTTCGAGGCGCTGTCGGTCACCGCCCGGACCACCGCCCGCAACTTCCGATGACCGCCCGTCGGACCACGACCGCCCCAGCACCGCGAGCGCTTCCGCGCCCGCATCACCCGCGAGAAAGCGACACCATGACGAACACGGACCACGCCCTCCACCCCTCGGCGCTCGACGTGCCGCTGCGCGACGACCGGGACCTGCGCGAGCGCGTCTCGTCCCTCATCGGGCCCGCCTACCGGCGTGCGCTCTGGCCGATCCTGCTCGACCGGGCCGGCTACCAGCTGCCGATCCTCTACCCGGTGGACGGACTCCCCGTGCACCCCGACGAGGAGAAGACCGAGCGCATCGTCGCGACCCTCGCGAAAGCGGTCGCGCATCACGATGTCGGCTCGCTCGCGTTCGCGCTCGAGCGCCCGGGCCGGGCGTTCCTCGGCGAGACCGACCGGGTGCTCGCCCGCCAGCTGAGCGCCGCCTGCCACCGGCGGGCCATGCCGCTGCGTGCCCTGCTGCTCGTGCACGACGACGGTGTGCGGATCATCGCCGAGGCGGAGCACTCCGCACCGGCCCGCTGACAGGTCTCCGGCGGGCGGCGGCGTGCACGGGCTCGGGCGCGATGGATGAGAGGAACGAAACGCGCGCCGGTCCGAGTCGACTCGGACCGGCGCGCGGCGGACCCCTACTCGGCGTCGCTGAGCGTGATCAGCAGCGAGGACGCGCCGAGGTCGACCTCGGTGTCGCCGGGCTGGACCGCGTACTCGCCCACGGCGAGGAGCGACTCCGCCACCTCGGGCAGCGGGACCCGCGCCGACGACTCGCCGACGTTGATCGCGATCGTCACCCGGCCACGGCCCAGGGTGAGCCAGCGCTCGTCCTCGTCGAGCTCGACACGCACCGAGCCGAAGCGCGGGTCGGTCAGCTCGGGGAAGCGGCGGCGCAGCGCCGCCAGCTCGCGGTAGACGGCGAGGGTGCGCGCACCACGCCCCTCCTCCGCCTCAGACCAGTCGAGCTTGGAGCGCTCGAACGTCTCGGGGTCCTGCGGGTCGGGTACGACCTCCGGGTCCCAGCCCATCTTCGCGAACTCCGCGATGCGGCCCTTCGCCGTCGCCTCGCCCAGATCCTTCTCCGGGTGCGAGGTGAAGAACTGCCACGGGGTGGACGCCGCCCACTCCTCGCCCATGAAGAGCATCGGGGTGAACGGGCCGAGCAGCGTCAGCGCGGCGGCTATCGCCAGCCGGCCCTCGTCGAGGGTCGCGGTCAGCCGGTCGCCGATCGCCCGGTTGCCGATCTGGTCGTGGTTCTGGCTGCAGACCACGAGGCGCCAGGTCGGCATCCGCTCGGTGTCGATCGGGCGGCCGTGGTGCCGACCGCGGAACGTCGAGAGGGTGCCGTCGTGGAAGAAGCCGCGGGTGAGGACCTTGCCGAGCGCGCCGAGCGGCGCGAAGTCCTCGTAGTAGCCGGTCGTCTCGCCGGTGAGGGCGACGTGCACGGCGTGGTGGAAGTCGTCGCTCCACTGCGCGTCGAGCCCGTAGCCGCCCGCCTCGCGCGGGGTGATCAGCTTCGGGTCGTTGAGGTCCGACTCCGCGATCAGGGTCAGCGGGCGCCCGACGTCGGCCGAGAGCACCGCGACCTCGGCGGCCATCTCCTCGAGCACGTGCACGGCGCGCTCGTCCGAGAGCGCGTGCACCGCGTCGAGGCGCAGGGCGTCGACGTGGTAATCGCGCAGCCACATCAGCGCGTTGTCGAGGATGTAGCCGCGGACGACGTCCGAGCCCTCCCCGTCGAGGTTGATCGAGCTGCCCCAGGTGTTGGCCTTCTCGTTCTTCAGGTACGGGCCGAACTCGGGCAGGTAGTTGCCGCTCGGGCCGAGGTGGTTGTAGACCACGTCCTGCACGATGCCCAGTCCCGCGCGGTGCGCCGCGTCGACGAAGCGCTGGTACGCCTCCGGTCCGCCGTAGGCCTCCGAGACGGCGTACCAGAGGACGCCGTCGTAGCCCCAGTTGTGCGTGCCGTTCACCGCGTTGACCGGGAGGATCTCGATGAAGTCGACGCCGATCGAGCGCAGGTGCTCCAGCCGGCCGGCGGCCGAGTCGAGCGTGCCCTCGGGGGTGAAGGTGCCGATGTGCAGCTCGTAGATCACGGCCCCCGCCAGCTGGCGGCCGGTCCAGGCCTGGTCGGCCCACTCGAACGCGCTCGGGTCGTAGCTGCGGGAGAGCTCGTGGACTCCCCCGGGCTGGCGGCGCGAGCGCGGGTCCGGGAACGGCCCCTTGCCGTCCACCAGGTAGCCGTAGTCGACCTCGCCGGTCGCGGCGACCGACCCGGAGACCCGCCACCAGCCCTCGTCGCCGAAGCGGGCCATCGCGACCGTCCCGCCCGCACCCATGGCGAGCTCGACGGAGGACGCGTCGGGCGCCCACACGTCGAAGCGCTCGGGTCCGGAGACGGGCAGGGCGTAGCGGTAGGGCGTGGTGCTGATCACGGGGTTCTCCAGGGTCGTTCGAACGGGGTCGGCAGGAAGGGACTCGCCGGGTCAGGCGACCGGCGCGAGCAGGGCGACCGGGTAGCCGCCGCCGAGGATCTCCGCGACGGCGGTCGGCCCGCCGGCGAAGGTGCGCCCGGTGAGGACGTCCACGACCGGGTGCCCGGGCAGGACGATCAGGGTCTCGCCCCAGCCGCCCTCGGCCGCGAGCCGCGCGGGCAGGCGGGTGGCGACCGTCAGCGCACCGCCGCGGTCGAAGGCTATCGCGTGCTCGGCGGCCGGCCCGATGGCGGGGACGGCGGCGTAGCGCGTGAACAGCTCCGGCCGGTCGCGGCGCAGGCGCAGGGCCCGCGAGGTGACGAGCAGCTTGGCCGCGCCCTCCGCGTCGATCTCCGGCAGCCAGCCGCCGTCGATCCGCTCGAGCAGCGCCCGGCGCTCGGCGAAGTCGACCGGGCGGCGGTTGTCGGGGTCGACCAGCGACGTCTCCCACAGCTCGCTGCCCTGGTAGACGTCCGGGATGCCCGGCGCCGTCAGCTGGACGAGCTTGGCCGAGAGGCTGTTCGACCAGCCGTCGGCCGAGACGCGCGCCACGGTGTCCTCGATCAGGCGGCGCACGGCCGCGTCATCGAAGGCGGCGTCGACCGCCGCGTGCATCCGCTTCTCGAACGCCTCGTCCGGAGCGGTCCACATCGTCGAGCTGCCGGCTTCGCGCGACGCCTTCTCGGCGTAGGCGTGCAGGCGCTCGCGGGACGCGGGCCAGGTGCCGACGATCGCCTCCCAGAGCAGGTGCTCGACCGGTCCGTCGCCGAACCCGGCGTGCTCGTGCAGCGAGCGGAGCGTCTCGGCCCAGGCCTCCGCGCCCTCCGCGAGGGCGGTGATGCGGGCGCGGGTGTCCTCGCCGCGCTTGGTGTCGTGCGTCGACAGCGTGGTGAGCGAGGCCGGGAAGGACGCCTGGCGGACGCCCTGGCGGCGGTGGAACTCCTCCAGGTCGATCGCGAACTCGTCCGGGTCGGCGCCGACCTCGTTGAGCGAGGTGAGGCGGCTGTAGCGGTAGAACGCCGTGTCCTCGACGCCCTTCGCCATCACCATGCCGGAGGTCTGCTGGAAGCGGACCGACACGGGGGTGCCGGTCTCCTCGAGCAGCGCGGCGACCTCGTCGATCGTCGCGGCGATCTCGGGGCGGCGGTGCCGCGCGTCGAGCCGAGCGTGCTCGAGGTGCTCGCCGCCGTAGGGCAGGTAGCTGCGGTAGACCGGGAAGGTCGCGAGCAGCTCGGCGATCGCGTCGTCCGCGCCGTCGACCTGCGGGATCAGACGGGCCAGGCGGAGCACCTCGGAGCGGAGGATGCCGTCGGCGATGCCGCGCTTGGTGTCGTGGATCAGGTCGGCCCAGTCCACCGGCTCGCCGCCGCCGCCCAGCTCCGCGTCCAGGCCCTCGAGCACCGGACGGGCGTCGGGGTCGACGAGGATGCGGTCGATGTCGGCGAGCGCGTCGTAGCCGGTGGTGCCCACGGTCGCCCAGTGCGCGGGCAGCTGCTCGTCGCCCTCGAGGATCTTCTCGACCCAGACCGGCGCGCCGTCGATGGCGCGGGCGAGGTCGTCCAGGTAGCCGCCCGGGTCGGCCAGGCCGTCCGGGTGATCGACGCGCAGGCCGTCGGCCAGGCCCTCGGTGAACCAGCGGACGATCTCGCGGTGCGAGGCCTCGAAGACCTCAGGCCGCTCGACCGTGATCGCGGCGAGGGTGTTGACCGCGAAGAAGCGGCGGTAGTTCAGCTCGGCGTCGGCGCGGCGCCAGTTGACCAGCTCGTAGCTCTGGCGGGCGTGCACGGTGCGGCCGGAGTCGCCGGGCCCGGCGGTGCCGGGCGCGATCGGCAGGCGGTTCTCGTAGTAGTGCAGCTCGTCGCCGACGACCTCGAGCGCATCGAGCTCGCTGTCACTGTCGCCCTCCGAGGCCCCGTCGCCGAGGATCGGCACGCGCAGCTTGCCCGCACCCGCCGCCCAGTCGATGTCGAACGCCTCGGCGTAGCGGGAGTCCCGGCCGTGCTTCAGCAGGTCCCACCACCAGGCGTTCTCCACCGGCGTCGCGACGCCCATGTGGTTCGGCACGATGTCGATGAGGACGCCGAGGCCCTCCTTCCTCGCCGCCGCGGAGGCGTGGGCGAGGCCCTCGCCGCCGCCGCGGGCAGGGTCGACCTGCGAGTGGTCGACGACGTCGTAGCCGTGGTCCGAGCCGGGCTCAGCGGTCAGCAGCGGCGAGAAGTACAGCCAGTCGGCGCCGAGAGAGCGCACGTAATCGGCCACCGTCGCGGCCTCGTCGAGATCGAAGCCGGAGCGGATCTGGAGTCGGTAGGTGGAGGCGGGCAGTCGCAACGTCAGGCTCCTGTCGAGGGTGCGGTCGCGGAGTCGGTCGACTCCTCGTGGGGGCTGGTGTGGCCCGTGGTGGTGATGATCGGGATGGCCGAGGTGGCGGCGAGCGAGGCCAGCGAGGCGGCGACCGAGTGGTCGACCTCGGGCTCGGGGGCGCTGTGCTCCTGGAGGATCACGAGCGACTTCGCCTGCACGGTGAGCAGCGCGCCGGCGGGACGCGGGACCGAGTCGGCCTCCGCTCCGGCGGTGTCGACCAGGACGGCCCACTCCACTGCGTACTCGTCGCTCGGGATGGTGAACTCCACGTCCACGTCGTCGGCGTTGAAGTAGAGCAGGAAGCTGTCGTCGACGACCGGCTGGCCGCGCTCGTCGCGCTCGCGGATGCCGTTGCCGTTGAGGTAGATGCCGACCGAGCGGTCCAGGCCCGAGTCCCAGTCCGACGGCGTCATCTCGGTGCCGTCGGCCTTGAACCAGACGATGTCCGGCAGCGGCTCGCCGGTGCCGCGGAGGACCGGGCGCCCGTCGAAGAAGCGGCCGCGGCGGAAGGTCGGGTGCTCGGCGCGGAGGCGGATCAGCGCCGCGGTGAACTCGACCAGGGGCTTGTCCGCCTTCTCCCAGTCGATCCAGGTCAGCTCGCTGTCCTGGGCGTACGTGTTGTTGTTGCCGTTCTGGGTGCGGCCGAGCTCGTCGCCGTGCAGGATCATCGGCACGCCCTGCGAGATGAGCATCGTCGCGAGGAAGTTGCGCTGCTGGCGGGCGCGCAGGCCGAGGACCTTCGGGTCGTCGGTGGGGCCCTCGGCGCCGTGGTTCCAGGAGCGGTTGTGCGACTCGCCGTCGTTGCCGTCCTCGCCGTTGGCGTCGTTGTGCTTCTCGTTGTAGGAGACGAGGTCGCGCAGAGTGAAGCCGTCGTGCGCGGTGACGAAGTTGATCGAGGCGACCGGGTAGCGGCCGGAGCGCGCGTAGAGGTCGGCCGAGCCGGTGAGCCGCGAGGCGAACTCGCCCAGGGTCGAGGGCTCGCCGCGCCAGAAGTCGCGGACGGTGTCGCGGTACTTGCCGTTCCACTCCGTCCACTGCGGCGGGAAGTTGCCGACCTGGTAGCCGCCGGGGCCGACGTCCCAGGGCTCGGCGATCAGCTTGACCTGCGAGACCACCGGGTCCTGCTGGACGAGCTCGAAGAAGGTGGAGAGCCGGTCGACGTCGTAGAACTCGCGGGCCAGCGCCGAGGCGAGGTCGAAGCGGAAGCCGTCGACGCGCATCTCGGTCACCCAGTAGCGCAGCGAGTCCATGATCAGCTGCAGCGAGTGCGGGTGGCGCACGTTGAGGGTGTTCCCGGTGCCGGTGTAGTCCATGTAGTAGCGCTTGTCGTCGTCGACCAGGCGGTAGTACGCCTCGTTGTCGATGCCGCGGAACGACAGCGTCGGGCCGAGGTGGTTGCCCTCCGCGGTGTGGTTGTAGACCACGTCGAGGATGACCTCGATGCCTGCCGCGTGCAGCGCCTTCACCATGCTCTTGAACTCCTGGACCTGCTGGCCCAGGTCGCCGGTGGCGGTGTAGGTGTTCTGCGGCGCGAAGAAGCCGATCGTGTTGTAGCCCCAGTAGTTCGAGAGGCCCTTCTCGATCAGCGTGGAGTCGTTGACGAACTGGTGCACCGGCATCAGCTCGAGGGCGGTGATGCCGAGGTGCTTGAGGTGCGCGATCACGGCGGGGTGCGCGACGCCGGCGTAGGTGCCGCGCAGCTCCTCCGGCACGTCGGGGTGGCTCTTGGTGAGCCCCTTCACGTGCGCCTCGTAGATCACGGTGCTGTCGTACGAGGTGCGCGGGCGGCGGTCGCCGGCCCAGTCGAAGAACGGGTTGATGACGACGCCCATCATCATGTGCGGCGCCGAGTCCTCGTCGTTGGTCGAGTCCGGGTCGCCGAACGTGTACGAGAAGAGCGACTGGTCCCAGTCGATCTCGCCCGAGACGGCCTTCGCGTACGGGTCCAGCAGCAGCTTGTTCGGGTTGCAGCGGTGTCCGCCGTCCGGGTCGTACGCGCCGTGGACGCGGTAGCCGTAGCGCTGGCCGGGCTGGACCTGCGGGAGGTAGCAGTGCCAGACGTAGGCGTCCGACTCGAGCACCTCGACGCGCGTCTCGGTGCCGTCCTCCTCGAAGAGGCACAGCTCGACGCGCTCGGCGGCCTCGCTGAAGAGAGCGAAGTTCGTGCCGCTTCCATCGAAGGTGGCGCCCAAGGGGTAGGCGGTTCCGGGCCAGGTCTCCACGAGACTCCTCTGAGTTCTGGTCTCGGGCGATCCGGGGGAGGCCGACGGGCGGTCTGCGGATGCCCGACGTCGGGGGTGATGGTCCATCACCTTCGCGACGGACCGACTGCCCAGCTTAGCGAGAGGCTCCTCCCGCGCTTCCGGGGAGGCCACGCTCAGACAGTACGGACCCCGCCGATCCGCGGCGAGGGCTGGACCGCCCGCCACACATCCAGTAGAGATCCGCCGTTCTCGCGGCTCAGTGCGAGCCGATCCGCTTCCGCAGCAGGTCGATCCGCGCCTGCAGCTGCGTCACGCTCGCCTGGGCGACCGCGGGCCCGCCGCAGAGCCGGCGCAGCTCGGTGTGCACCTGGCCGTGGGTCTCCCCCGTGTTGCGCGCCCAGAGCCCGACGAGCGAGTTCAGCAGGCTGCGCTGCTCCTTGAGCGTGCGGTAGAGCGGCGCAGGGATCTCGCTCTCCTTCGCCTCCGCCGGAGCCTGCGCGCCGTGAGCGCCGGCGCGCCCGCCCGCGCGCTTGGCCTGCCGCTGCTGGCGGTGCTGCAGCAGCTCGCGCACCTGCTCGGGCTCGAGCAGTCCGGGCAGGCCGATGAAGTCGAGCTCCTCCTCGCTCTCGACCTCCACCTCCATGCCGAACTCCGCGCCCTCGTACATCACGCGGTCGAAGGTGGCGGCCGAGCCGAGCGACTCGAAGCGGCCCTCCTCGAGCAGGTCGGAGGACGCCTTGGCCTCGCGCTCCGCGTCGGCCATCAGGTCGGCCTCGGGGTACTCCTCGTCGTCCGAGACGCGTCGGTCGAGGGCGTGGTCGCGCTGCTGCTCCATCGAGCCCGCGAGCGCGAGCAGCCCCGGCACGTTGGGCAGGAAGATCGAGGCGGTCTCGCCGCGGCGCCGGGCCCGGACGAAGCGCCCGATCGCCTGCGCGAAGAACAGCGGGGTCGAGGCGGAGGTGGCGTAGACGCCGACGGCGAGGCGCGGCACGTCCACGCCCTCCGACACCATCCGCACGGCGACCATCCACCGGCTGTCGCCCTTGGAGAACTCCTCGATCCGGTCGCTCGCCTCCTTCTCGTCGGAGAGGACGACAGTGACGGGCTGGCCGCTGATCTCGCGGAGCATCGCCGCGTAGGCGCGGGCCGCGTAGTGGTCGGTCGCGATGACGAGGCCGCCGGCGTCGGGGATCCCGCGGCGCACCTCGGTCAGCCGGGTGTTCGCCGCGCGCAGGACCGAGGGGATCCACTCCCCCTTGGGGTCGAGCGCCGTTCGCCAGGCCTGCGAGGTGATGTCCTTGGTGTTGCCCTCGCCGAGCCGCGCCTCCATCTCGTCGCCGGCCTTCGACTTCCAGCGCATCTGGCCCGCGTAGACCATGAAGAGCACCGGCCGGACGACACCGTCGGCGAGCGCGCGGCCGTAGCCGTAGGCGTAGTCGGTCAGCGAGGTGCGGATGCCCTCCTGGTCCGGAAGGTAGCTGACGAACGGGATCGGCGCGGTGTCGGAGCGGAACGGGGTCCCGGTGAGCGAGAGCCGGCGGGCGGCCGGCTCGAAGGCCTCGCGGATCGCGTCGCCCCAGCTCAGCGCGTCGCCGCCGTGGTGCACCTCGTCGAGGATGACCAGCGAGCGGCCGGAGAGGGTCAGCTCGCGGTGCAGCTCGGGCCGCACGGCGACCTGCGCGTAGGTGACGGCGACGCCGTGGTAGTGCTTGGCGTGCCGGCCCATCCGGTTGGTGAAGGTGGGGTCGAGCCGGATGCCGACGCGGTGCGCCGCCTCGGCCCACTGGCGCTTGAGGTGCTCGGTCGGGGCGACGACGGTGATGCGGTCGACGGTGCGGTTGTGCAGCAGCTCGGCGGCCAGCCGGAGGGCGAACGTCGTCTTGCCGGCGCCGGGCGTCGCGGCCGCGAGGAAGTCCCGCGGCTCGTGCTGGAAGTAGGCCTCGAGGGCCTCCGCCTGCCAGGCCCGCAGCTTGTTCGCGGTGCCCCACGGCGCCCTGCCGGGGAACGACGGGGACAGGTGCTCCGCGGCGGAGGTGCCGACCTGATGACCGAAGTTCGAGGGACTGTTCACGTGGACCGAGGCTAGCCGACACCTCCGACGCCGAGCGCCGGTCCGCGCACCCACGGGGCAGGGCCCGGCGTGTCGGGATCGTCCGGGCGACGGACCCCCTCCGCCCGCTCGGAGCGCAGAATGGAGGGATGGTCGAGCAGCGTCATCCGTGGTCCCGCTACGTCGCCCTGGGCGACTCCTTCACCGAGGGGATCGGCGATCCCGAGCCCTCCAGCCCCGGCGGTCACCGCGGCTGGGCCGACCGCGTCGCGGAGGTGCTCGGCAGTCAGAACGACGACTTCGCCTACGCGAACCTGGCCGTGCGCGGGCGGCTGCTGCAGCAGATCGTCGACGAGCAGATCGAGCCGGCTCTCGCGCTGCGCCCGGACCTGATCACCATCTCCGCGGGCGGCAACGACGTCATCCGTCCCGGCACCGACCCGGACGACATCGCCCGCCGCTTCGAGGAGGGACTGGCGCGGCTGCGCTCCGACGGCGCGACGGTGGTGCTCTTCACCGGCGTCGACGTCAGCTTCTCCCCCGTCTTCGCGCGGATCCGCGGCAAGGTGGCCATCTTCAACGAGAACCTCCGCGCGCTCGCCGAGCGCTACGACTGCATCGTCGCCGACCAGTGGTCGCTGCAGGAGATCCAGGACGTGCGGATGTGGGCGCCGGACCGCCTGCACCTCAACCCGCACGGCCACCACGAGGTGGCGCGGATGGTGCTGAAGGCCCTCAACGTCGAGAACACCCTTCGCCCGTTCGCTCCGGAGCCGGCGCCGACGCCGACCTGGCGGGCCGCCCGCCGCGAGGACGCGAAGTGGGCCCGCGAGTACCTCGTCCCCTGGGTGCTGCGCCGGGTGCGCCACCAGTCCTCCGGCGACTTCATCACCGCCAAGCGGCCGGACGCCGGCCCCTACCTGCAGCGCCCGCCCGAGTCGATCCCCGGCACCCCCGTCCCCGGCAACGCGACCCCGGAGGAGGTCGCCGCCGACATCGCGACGGCCGGCGTCCGCATCGTCATCGACGACACCGACTCGTAGGCGGCCCCTGCTGGTCGCGGAGCCGCGCAGCGGCCACGCCATGCTGGTCGAGCAGCCGCGGAGCGGCGCCGTTGCATGCTGGTCGAGTAGCCGCGGAGCGGCGTATCGAGACCCACCCTGCTGGACACGGCGGATCTCGATACGCCCTCTCCGAGGGCTACTCGATCAGCATGGAAACTGCGCGCGTCGCAGACGCGCTCCTCATCCCTGCTGGTCGAGGGAAGCGGCGTCTCGGGACCCGCCTAGCCGAAAAGCTCGCCCGGATTCGTCACGCGCCAGCCGAACCCCGGGTCCTCGATCGTCCCGTCCGCGACGAGCGGCACCGGGTACGCCTGCCCGTTGACGGCGACGTTCACGGTCCCGACCTCCTGCCCGTCCGCGACGACCTCCACCGGATCGAGCGACACGCTCGTGGTGACCGTGGTCGCGCCCCAGACCAGGAGCGACTGCGCCTCGCTGCTCTCCGCCACCGCCGACTCGCCCCAGGCGCTGGTGTAGCTGCCGAAGTCCTGCCCCTCCTCGGTCAGCGTCACCGTCCGGAAGCCCGCCTCGACGGTCGGGATCAGCGTCAGGACGTCCGCCGCGAGCTGCGGATGCGTCCGCGCCCCCACCACGACGCCGACCATCGTGACCGGCCGTCCCTCGACCGTGGTGTCGAGCGAGAACAGCAGGCACGCGCCGGCCTCGTCGGTCGTGCCCGTCTTGATCCCGTCCACCCCGGCCTGCCCGAGCAGCTTGTTGGTGTTCTCGACGGTCCCCACTCCCGGGATCACCGCGGACGGCAGGGCGACGATCGGCGCGAGCACCGGATCGCCGATCAGCAGCTCGCCGAGCACCACCATCTCGAGGGTCGTGCTGACGGTCGCCGGCGACAGCCCGCTGGTGTCCGCCACTACGGTGCCGGTGAGTCCGCGCTCGTCCAGCCAGGTGCGGGCGGCGGCGAGGTAGCCCTCCTCCGAGCCGAAGGCCCAGACGGCGAGCGACTTCGCGTAGTTGTTGGCCGAGGGCAGCATCAGCACGGTCAGCGCCTCGCGCTCCGTGAGCTCCAGCCCGGCCGAGACCGGCGCGACCGAGCCGTTCTCGGCGACGGAGTCGTTGTAGTAGCCGACGTCCGTGCTCGTGAACGCGATCGTCTCGCCGTCGGTCCCCTCCGCGATCGGCTTCGCCGACAGCACCACCAGCGCCGTCACCACCTTCGCGATGCTGCCGATCGGCAGCTGCCCGGTCGAGCCGTAGGTGGAGAGCATCCCGCCGTCCGCCGGCCCCTGCACGCCCACCGCCGAGATCGCCCCGGCGCCGTACGACGGCCACGCGACCGCGGGCGCGTCGATCACCGTGGGCGGCGTCTCCTGCACGACGGCCGTCGCGACCGGCAGCTCGGCCCCTGCCGCGTTCGCGGCGTAGGCACCGCTCGCGCTGATGAGCACGGCCGCCAGAACGACGCCGATGACCGCGAGCGGACGCGGGCGGCGGCGCCGGGGTGCCTCGGGCGCGGGCGCAGGCGTGACGCTGCCCACGACGTCGATCGGCGAGCGGTCGGGGCGCGTCGGAGAAGTCACCCGGTCATCGTAGGCGGACCCCCGCCGGACACCGCGGAGGCGGCGCGGGGCGGCCGCCCGCCGTTCCGCGCCGCCTGTCCGGAGCAGACGGCTCAGCGCAGTCGGCTCAGCGACCCCGCGTCAGCGCCCAGAGCGCGACGGCGCTCGCCGAGGCCACGTTCAGCGAGTCGACCCCGTGCAGCATCGGGATGGTCACCACGGTGTCGGCCGCGTCGAGCGCCGCCCGGCTCAGCCCGTCGCCCTCGGCGCCCAGCACGATCGCGACGCGCTCGGGCCGGTCGGCCGCGTACTCGTCCAGCGGCACCGCGTCGGGCGCGAGCGCCAGGGCGGCGACCGAGAACCCCGCGGCGAGCAGCTCGGCCCGCGCCGGCCCCCACTCCGGGATCCGCGTCCACGGCACCTGCAGCACCGTGCCCATGCTCACCCGCACGCTCCGCCGGTAGAGCGGGTCCGCGCAGCGCGGGCTCACCAGCACCGCATCCGCCCCCATCCCGGCCGCCGCGCGGAAGACGGCGCCGACGTTGGTGTGGTCGACGAGGTCCTCGAGGATGACGACGAGCCGCGCGTCCTCGAGCAGCGACGCCATCGACGGCAGCTCCGGACGCCGCATCGACGCGAGCGCCCCACGGTGCAGGTGGAACCCGGTCAGCTCCTCGATCATCGCGTCCGGCCCGACGAACACCGGCACGTCCGGGAAGCGCTCGAGCACCTCCGCCGCGTCCGGCAGCCGCTTCTCCTGCACCAGCACCGACTTCGGCACGTGCCCGGCGTCGAGCGCGCGGACGATCACCTTCGACGACTCCGCGATGTAGAGGCCGCCCTCGGGCTCGAGCACCCGGCGCAGCGCCACGTCGGTCAGGCGGTGGTAGTCGGCCAGGAGCGGGTGGTCGAGGTCCTCGATGTGCACGATCGGCATCCCGGAACCCTAGGGCACGGCGCGGTCTAAACTGGCCGATGGAGTGCCCGCGTGCGCGGGTGTCCGAGGGAGGCGTGGATGGAGTCGGGTCCGACACCGATCGCCGACGGCAGCAGTGCCGATCAGGCCGACGAGCAGCGGGCCGACCTGCAGCGGGCCGATCTGCAGCGGGCCGATCTGCAGCGGGCCGATGAGCAGCGCTCCGCCGCCCTCGATCGCACCGTCGAGCTCCTGGCCGGCCGCCGCATCGCCGCCGTCACCGGCGCGGGCGTGAGCACCGACTCCGGCATCCCCGACTACCGCGGCGCGGGAGCCCCCGTCCGCAGCCCGATGACCTACTCCCAGTTCGTCGCCGACCCCGACTACCGCCGCCGCTACTGGGCCGGCAGCCAGCTCGGCTGGCGCCGCTTCACCGCCACGCTGCCGAACGACGGCCACCGCGCCCTCGCGCGGCTCGAGGAGCGCGGCTTGCTCACCGGTGTCGTCACCCAGAACGTGGACGGCCTGCACGTGCGCGCCGGCTCGCAGCGCGTCGTCGACCTGCACGGCTCCGCCGACCGCGTCCGCTGCATGACCTGCGGCCAGTACTTCGCCCGCGACGCGATCGCCGAGCGCATCGAGGCGCTCAACCCCTGGCTCGACGACCCCGACATCTCCTCGCTCAACCCCGACGGCGACGCCGAGGTGCACGACGTCTCGGCGATGACCGTCCCGGAGTGCACGGTCTGCGGCGGGATCCTCAAGCCCGACATCGTCTTCTTCGGCGAGTTCATCCCGACCGAGCGGTTCGAGGAGGCGCGCGCCATCGTCGCGGGCGCCGACGCGCTGCTCGTGGCCGGCTCGTCCCTCGTCGTCAACTCCGGCATCCGCTTCCTCGAGATCGCCCGGCGCGCGAAGATGCCGATCGTCATCGTCAACCGCGGCACCACCAAGGGCGACTCGCGGGCCGGCATCAAGATCGACGGCGGCACGAGCGAGGTCCTCCGCGCCCTCGCCGAGCGCCTCCCGTCGCGCTGACCCACCGCTCCCCCACCACCCGAGAGGCCCTCGTGACCCAGCTCACCCTCGTCCGGCACGGCCAGACCGACTGGAACGCCGCCCGCCGCATCCAGGGCGCGAGCGACATCCCGCTGAACGACACCGGCCGCTCGCAGGCCCGGGCCGCCGCCCGGCTGCTGCGCGAGCGCGACTGGGACGTCGTAGTCGCCAGCCCGCTGCAGCGCGCGCACGAGACCGGGGCGATCATCGCCCGTGGTCTCGGCCTGCCCGAGCCCGAGGTCGTCGAGGGCGTCGCCGAGCGCGCCTACGGCGAGGCGGAGGGCATGACCGGCGACGAGCTCCGCGAGCTCTTCCCCGGCGGCATCGAGGGCGCCCGCATCCCCGGCTGCGAGACCCGCGCCCAGGTCGTCGAGCGCGCCACCGCCGCGCTGCTCGAGATCGCCGAGCGCTTCCCGGAGCAGCGCGTGATCGTCGCGACGCACGGCGCCGTCATCGGCAGCCTGCTCCGCGCCCTCAGCGAGGACGAGCTGCCGGCCCAGGGCACCACGGTCGGCAACGGCTCGCGGCACGACTTCGCGATCGTCGACGGCTCCCTGCAGATCGTCGCGGTCGACGACTCCGGCGACGTCGTCGTCGTCGACGCCGATCTGCAGTCCGACCTGGACGACGTGCTCAGCCCGAGCGCCTCCGCCTGACGCCCGGCCCGGCGCCGCTCAGCGCCCGACGCTCGTCAGCAGCTCCAGCAGCACCCGCGCGGAGTCGCGCCACGAGTACGCCGCCGCCCGCTCCCGCGCCTTCGCCGACAGCTCCCG
This sequence comes from Rathayibacter sp. PhB179, assembly GCF_004345345.1. Classification (NCBI taxonomy): domain Bacteria; kingdom Bacillati; phylum Actinomycetota; class Actinomycetes; order Micrococcales; family Microbacteriaceae; genus Rathayibacter; species Rathayibacter sp. PhB179. Next base: position 165,525 of record NZ_SLVD01000003.1, read on the forward strand.
CCAGCGCTCCGGGTCCTCGAGCGAGCGCACGCCCTCGGCGATCCCCTTCGCGCTCGAGGGATCCACGTAGACGGCCGCGTCACCGCCGATCTCGCGGAAGATCGGGATGTCGCTGACGACGACCGGGGTGCCGAGCGCCATCGCCTCGACCAGCGGGATGCCGAAGCCCTCGTCCCGGCTCGCGGTCACCAGTGCCGTGGCACGCGCGAGCGCCTCGCCGTAGGAGGCGTCGTCCGCCCCCTGGTGGAAGATCAGCTTCGCCGTCGGCGCGAGCGAGCGGAGGGTCTCCACCGTCTCGTCGCTCGCCCGGCTCATCAGGTGCAGCTCGTAGTCGGGCAGCAGCCGCATCGCCCGCGCCAGCGACTCCACGTTCTTGTAGGGCATGAACGAGCCCATGTAGACGAGCGAGCGCGCGTCCGAGCGGTCCGGCAGCGCCGCCGCGAGGGCCGCGCTCGCCTCGTCCGGAGCGGTCGCCGCGTTCGGCACCACGACGACCGGCCGGGTCGTCAGCCGGTGCGTGCGGAGCAGCCCGCGGGTCGTCTCGGACACCGTCACGATCGCGTCGGCGCGCTGCAGCAGGCGCCGCTGCGGCCACCAGGCCAGGTGGTAGAGCCGCCAGAGCCCGCGCACCGGCAGCGGAAGATCGCGCGGCGGCGTGCGGTGGCGGTAGTAGATCAGGTCGTGCACCGTGAGCACGAGCTTGTAGCGCCGCCCGAGCGAGCCCATCGTCTGCATCGGCGAGAAGACGACGTCGGGCCGCAGCCGGTTCACCAGCAGCGCCACGAACGGCTCGAACGGTCCGGTCGGCGAGGTGACCTTCTCCCACGGCAGATCCGGCAGCATCGCCCGCTGCCGGCGGTCGCTGATCAGCATCGTCACGTCGTGCAGCTTCGCCAGCTCGGCCACGATCTCCGCGGTGTAGCGGCTGATGCCGTCGTGGCGCTCGAGCCGGGTGTACCGGCAGTCGACGACGATCCTCATCGGTCGATCCCCTCGTCCAGGGCCGCGCGGAGGACGGCGGCCGCCTCGTCCGGCGTCTCGTAGTGGATGAGGTGCCCGACCCCGTCGATCACGTGCAGGCGGGCGTGCGGCAGCGCCTCGAGCAGGCGGTACTGGGCGGCGAGCGGCGTGATGTCGTCCTGCGCCGCGGCGATCAGCAGCGTCGGCACCGCGATCCGCGCGGCGTACTCGCTGACGTCGTGCGAGACCGAGGCGCAGAACGCCTCCAGCACCGTGTCGCGCGAGGCGAAGGCGCTGAAGTAGCGGTCGTGCTGGTCGTGCACGAAGCGGCGCAGCGGCCCGTCCTTGGTCTTCACCATCGCGAGGCTCATCACCCGCACGATCAGCGGATCGCCGAGCAGGCGCAGCCCGAGCGGGCGGGGCAGCACCGCGCCGAGGCGGTAGTAGAGCACCGCCAGCCGGGTCAGCACGCCACGGGGCCCCGCGAGGGCGGGCGCGGCGATCGGATTGACGAGCACCAGCAGCGGAGTCTCCAGCCCGCCCGCGACGGCCGCCGCGGAGACGATCGAGCCGAACGAGTGCCCGAGCACGACCGCGCTCCCGCGCAGCCCGAGCGCGTCCAGGAACTCGCCGAGCCAGGCCGCGTAGCCGTCGACGTCGTGCGCGTGCGCCGTCATCGGCGGCGACGCGCCGAAGCCGGGCAGGTCGGGCGCGATGACGCGGGCGTCCGCGCCGCCCGCGAGCAGCCGCGCGATCACCGGCTCCAGCCCGTGGTGCTCGCCGCGGAATCCGTGCACCAGGACCAGCACGGTCCCGGCGTCGGGGTCGCCGTAGCTCCAGTAGGCGGTGGTGGCCCCGGCGACGTCGACGGCGCTCTCGCTGATGGCGAGTCGCCCGAGGTCGGCGGCGTAGGGGGAGGCTATGGTCATGACGGTCCCCATCGTAGGGAAAGCCCGTCGAACTTCCCGCCGCAACGCCTTGCGGGCCCTCGATCCGAGCCGCAAGCATGAAGGCGCGTCCGCACGCGACGCACCGCCCGTCCCCCGTCCTCCGCTCCGATCCCGGCGCGGCGCCGGTCATCCGCTCAGGCAGCAGCAGAAGGAGCACCGTGAGCTTCACGTCCCCGATCCAACTCCCCGGGCTCGCCCTCGATCCGCAGTGGTACCGCAGGGCCGTGTTCTACGAGGTCATGATCCGGTCGTACTACGACTCGAACGGAGACGGCGCCGGCGACATCAACGGCCTGGCGTCCAAGCTCGACTACCTGCAGTGGCTCGGCATCGACGCGCTCTGGCTGCCGCCCTTCTACATGTCGCCTCTGCGCGACGGCGGCTACGACGTCTCCGACTTCAAGGCGATCCTCCCCGAGTTCGGCACCATGGAGGACTTCCGCGAGCTGGTCCGCAAGGCCCACGAGCGCAACATGCGCATCGTGATGGACTTCCCGCTCAACCACACCAGCGACCAGCACGAGTGGTTCCAGCAGTCGCGCTCCGACCCCGAGGGTCCCTACGGCGACTTCTACGTCTGGAACGACACCGACGACAAGTACCCGGACATCCGGATCATCTTCGTCGACACCGAGGACTCCAACTGGGCCTTCGACGCCGAGCGCCGCCAGTTCTACTTCCACCGCTTCTTCTCGCACCAGCCCGACCTCAACTTCGAGAACCCGGCCGTCCACGAGGCGATCCATGACGTCGTCAAGTTCTGGCTCGACCTGGGCGTCGACGGCATCCGGCTCGACGCGATCCCCTACCTCTACGAGTCCGACGAGGGCAACGGCGAGGGCGAGCCGCCCACGCACGACTTCATCAAGAACCTGCGCACGATGGTCGACCGCGACTACCCCGGCCGCATCCTGATCGCCGAGGCGAACCAGTGGCCGCGCGAGGTCGCCGCGTTCTTCGGCACGGAGGAGGAGCCGGAGTGCCACATGGCCTTCGACTTCCCGGTCATGCCGCGCATCTTCTACTCCCTCCGCGCGCAGACCGCGAACGAGCTGAAGAAGGTGCTCTCCGAGACCTTCGACATCCCCTCGGGCGCCGCCTGGGGCGTCTTCCTGCGCAACCACGACGAGCTCACCCTCGAGATGGTCTCCGAGGAGTACCGCCAGGCGATGTACGGCTGGTACGCCTACGACCCGCGGATGCGCTCCAACATCGGCATCCGCCGCCGGCTGGCGCCGCTGCTCGACAACTCGCGCGCCGAGCTCGAGCTGATCAACGCCCTGCTCTTCTCGCTCGCCGGCAGCCCGTTCCTCTACTACGGGGACGAGATCGGGATGGGCGACAACATCTGGCTGAACGACCGCGACGCCTCGCGCACCCCGATGCAGTGGACCCCGGACCGCAACGCCGGCTTCTCGGCCGCCGACCCGGGCAAGCTCGTGCAGCCGATCGTGCAGTCGCTCGTCTACCACTACAACCAGGTCAATGTGGAGGCGCAGCTCGCCCAGTCGCGCTCGCTGCTGCACTGGATGCGGAACGTCCTGCACGTGCGCCGCGGCCACCCGGCCTTCGGCCTCGGCTCGATGCGCGTCCTCGAGACCGACCACGAGTCGGTGCTCGCCTTCGTCCGCGACTACGCCGGCTCCGGCACCGCGATGGGCGACCAGCCGGAGGAGGTGCTCTGCGTCTTCAGCTTCAACCACAACCCGGTCTCGGTGACGATCACCGACCCCGAGAACCCCGGCTCGACGCTGACCGACCTCTTCGGCGGCGGCCGCTTCCCCGGCTTCTCCGAGGACGGCTCGCTGACGATGACGCTCGGCACCCAGGGCTTCTTCTGGCTGCACGTCGCGAAGGCGGGCCAGACCCGCGAGGGACTCACCCGCTGACCCGGGCTTCGCCCGCTCGACCGCGCAGCACGCCGCGGGGCCTCCCGACGATGTCGGAGGCCCCGCCTAGGCTGTCGGCGTGAGCACCACCGAGACGAACCAGGCACCGACGCTCTTCGACGAGAGCCTCCTCGACGAAGCCGGGTCCACCGGCGGGTCCGCAGGTTCGTCGGAGAGGTCGGAAGGATCCGACGGCGCCCGCTGGTACGACCGTCTCGCCGTCTTCGACCTCGAGACCACCGGCATCGACGTCCGCACCAGCCGCATCGTCACCGCGCACGTCGGCTTCATCGACGCCGACGGCACCCCGGTCGAGGGCACCACCTGGCTCGCGGATCCCGGCGTCGAGATCCCGGCCGGCGCCAGCGCCGTGCACGGCATCAGCACCGAGCACGCCCGCGAGCACGGCCGCCCCGCCGGCGAGGTCGTCGCCGAGGTGTCGGAGGCGCTCCGCTCGCTCCTGGCCCGCGGGATCCCCGTCGTCATCTACAACGCCCCCTACGACCTCTCGCTGCTCGCCTTCGAGGCGCGCCGCTGGGGCGTCCCGGTGCTGATCGACCCGAGTCCCGTCATCGACCCGCTGGTCATCGACAAGGCCCTCGACCGCTACCGCAAGGGCAAGCGCACGCTGGTCCAGGCCGCGCTGCACTACGGCGTCCCGCTGACCGAGGCGCACGACGCCGGCGCCGACGCGATCGCTGCGGGCCGCGTCGCCCAGGCCCTCGGCCGCGCCTTCGCCGAGGAGCTCGGTGGCGGTGCCGAGGCGCTGCACGCCCTGCAGATCGACTGGTGCCGCACCCAGGCCGAGTCGTTCCAGGAGTACATGCGCCGCGTCCGCGACGAGAGCTTCGTCGCCGACGGCGCCTGGCCCGTCCGGCACTGAGCGTCCGGTAGCGACCTCTCGGCACTGCCGTCGCGGCTCAGGTGAGCGTGCGGCCCTCCGCGAGCAGCGCGACGAACTCCGCTATCCGCCGCTCCCGCGCCTCCGGCCGCTTGAGCTGCGACAGCCGGAACAGGAACGCGAAGCGCTTCTGCCCGCCGACCGTCGCGAAGAAGGCGGCGGCCGCCGGATCCGCGGCCAGTGCCGCCGTGAAGTCGTCCGGCACCTCCGCGTCGCGCTGCCGGTAGGCGGCCTCCCAGCGTCCGTCCGCCCGCGCTCGCTCCACCTCGGCGAGCCCGGCCGGCAGCATCCGGCCCTCCTCGAGCAGCCGCGCCACGTGGTCGCGGTTCACCTTCGACCACGGGCTCGCCCGGCGCCGCGGTGTGAACGCCTGCAGCTTGAACTGCTCGTCGAAGGCGCCCGCCTGCCCGTCGATCCAGCCGTGGCAGAGCGCGACGTCGAGCGCCTCCGCGTAGGTGATGCCCGGGTCGACGGCCGCCTTCTTCCGCAGCTTCAACCGCACACCGCCCGGGTCCGGCTCACCGCGGAGGTAGGCGTCCCACTCCTCGGGCGTCGTGAGCGGCAGGATCGGCTTGTCGGCGAAGGACACCATCCCCGGACGCTACCGCCTCTCGGCCCGCCGCGTCACGGGCCCGGAACCCGCGCTCCCGTCACGAGGACATGCGGCGGCCCTCGCGCGCAACCGCTCGACCGCTGCCTCGCGCTGCGCTGGGATCGGAGGACAGCGGGACCACCCGAGTCCCCGGCGAGGAGCAGTCATGCCCACCATCCGCACGGTCACCGTCCTCGGCAGCGGAGTCCTCGGCTCCCAGATCGCGTTCCAGGCCGCCTTCCACGGCTTCGCCGTCACCAGCTACGACGTCACCGACGAGGTGCTCGACGCCGCGCGCGAGCGCTTCCGCGGGCTCGCCGGCGTCTACGAGTCGGCACAGGTCTCCGGAGGGATCTCCGGCGGCGCCGCCGCGGCCCTCGAGTCGCTGCGCCTCACCTCCGACCTCGCCGAGGCCGTCGCCGACGCCGACCTCGTGATCGAGGCCGTCCCCGAGGACCTCGCGCTCAAGCAGGAGCTCTACGGCCGCCTCGGCGCGGTCGCCCCCGAGCGGACGATCTTCGCGACCAACTCCTCGACGCTGCTCCCCAGCGATCTGAAGGAGTCGACCGGCCGCCCCGACCGCTTCCTCGCCCTGCACTACGCCAACCACGTCTGGGTGCAGAACACCGCCGAGATCATGGGCACGGCCGACACCGACCCGGCCGTCGTCGACGCGGTCGTCGCCTTCGCGGTCGAGAGCGGTCTCGAGCCGATCCGCCTGCAGAAGGAGAAGGCCGGCTACCTGCTCAACTCGCTGCTGGTGCCGCTGCTGAACGCCGCGAGCGGCCTCCTGATGGGCGGCTACGCCGACCCCGAGACCATCGACAAGACCTGGCGGATCGGCACCGGCGCCCCGCTCGGCCCCTTCCAGATCTTCGACGTCATCGGCCTCAACACCGCCTACCACGTCGCCGTCGCCGCCCCCGACGAGGCCTCCCAGGCCTTCGCCGCCCACCTCAAGACCGAGTACCTCGACCAGGGCAAGCTCGGCACCGCGACGGGCGAGGGCTTCTACCGCTACTGAACCGGCCGACTGCCCGATCAGCAGAGGAAGAGGACTCGCTCCGCGAACTGCATCGCGACTCATGCTGGTCGAGTAGCCGCGCAGCGGCGTATCGAGACCCGGCGACCACCGTGCAGGCGGTGGTGGATCTCGATACGCCCGCTCCGCGGGCTACTCGATCAGCAGGAAGCGGCCGGCTGCCGGGTCGTCCGATCAGCAGAGGGAAGCGGACTCGCTCCGCGAGCTCCATCGCCACTCATGCTGGTCGAGTAGCCCCGCAGGGGCGTGTCGAGACCCGCCCACCCCGATGACGTCGGCCTCTTCCCCGCCCTGCGCTGGCGCCTACGACGAAGGGCCCCCGACCGCGAGGTCGAGGGCCCTTCGGAGGCGGGAGGCCGGACCCTACTTGCCGAAGTTCTTGTAGCGCGAGTTGAACTTCTCGACGCGGCCGGCCGAGTCCATGATGCGCTGCTTGCCCGTGTAGAACGGGTGCGAGGCGGACGAGATCTCGACGTCGATGACGGGGTACGTGACGCCGTCGAGCTCGATCGTCTTGCTGCTGGTCGCCGTCGAGCGGGTGAGGAAGGTCTCACCGGAGGCGAGGTCGCGGAACACGATGGCCTCGTACTTGGGGTGGATGTCGGTCTGCATGATCGTGTCCTGTCGCTTGTGGTCCTGAACCGCGCCTGTCGTCGACGGGTGCGGGTGGATGAGTGGCGGGCGCACCGCGAACGGGCCCGAACCAGCTACCGAGAATAGCAGACGGCCGCCGCCACGGGGAGGTGCGGCACGCGGTCGCGCGAGCCCGTGCTCAGCGGGCGCGGGCCGAGTAGCGCCCGTTCTCGTGCGTCAGCGCGATGTCGAGCCCGAAGGCGTCCGCGAGGGTCGCCTCGTTGAGCGCCTCGGCCAGCGGGCCCGCGGCGACGACGGCGCCGTCGCGCAGCAGCAGCGCGTGCGTGAACCCGGCCGGGATCTCCTCGACGTGGTGGGTCACCATCACGATCGCGGGCGAGGCCGGGTCCTGCGCGAAACCGCCGAGCAGCTGCACGAGCTCCTCGCGGGCGCCGAGGTCGAGGCTGCCGGCCGGCTCGTCGAGCAGCAGCAGCTCGGGGTCGGTCATGATCGCGCGGGCGATCTGGACGCGCTTCTGCTCGCCGTCCGAGAGGGTGCCGAAGGTCCGATCGGCGAGGTGGTCGAGCTTCCACTCCACGAGGACGCGGCGCGCGCGGCGCTCGTCGATCTCGTCGTAGCCCTCGTTCCAGCGCCCGGTGACCGCGTACGCGGCGGTCATCACGACGTCGAGCACCGTCTCGCCCGCGGGCAGGCGGCGCGCCATCGCGGTCGAGGCGTAGCCGATCCGGGGGCGCAACTCGAAGACGTCGACGCGGCCGAGCGTCTCCTCGAGCAGGTGCGCCGAGCCGGTCGACGGATAGTTCTGCGCCGCGGCGATCTGCAGGATCGAGGTCTTCCCGGCTCCGTTGGAGCCGAGGATCACCCAGCGCTCCTCCTCGGACACGGTCCAGTCGACGTGGTCGAGGATCCGCTTGCCGTTCCGGACGAAGGACACATCGACGAACGAGACAACGCTGGGCATGCGGACCAGTCTAAAGGGAGCGGGCGGCGGGCTCAGACGAGCGAGTCGTAGATCGCACGGGTGTCCCGGGCGATCTGCGTCCAGCTGAAGTCGCTCTGCGCCCGGAGGCGGCCGGCCTCGCCCATCCGCTTCGCGGCGGCCGGATCGGCGACGACCTCGGCCATCGCGGCCGCGAGATCGGCGACGTAGCGCTCCGGATCCACCGGCGTGCCGGTGCCGTCCGTCACCTGCTCGATCGGCACGAGCCGCCCGGTGACGCCGTCGACGACGACCTCCGGGATGCCGCCGGTCGCGGTCCCGACGACCGCGGCACCGCACGCCATCGCCTCGAGGTTCACGATGCCCAGCGGCTCGTAGATCGACGGGCAGACGAACGTGGTCGCGGCGGTCAGCACCGCGGAGAGCTGGTGGCGCGGCAGGTGGCGGTCGATCCAGACGACGCCGGTGCGCTCCTGCTGCAGCCCCCGGACGAGCGCGGTGACCTCGGCCATGATCTCGGGGGTGTCCGGGGCGCCGGCGCAGAGCACGAGCTGCACCTCCGGCGGCAGCATCGCGGCCGCGCGCAGCAGGTAGGGCAGCCCCTTCTGCCGGGTGATCCGGCCGACGAAGACGACGGACGGACGCGACGGGTCGATACCCAGCTCGGCGAGGACGGCCTCGTCCTCCACCGGGTGCCACGCGTCGAGGTCGATGCCGTTGTAGACGACGTGCACCTTCGCCGGGTCCAGAGCGGGGTACGAGCGGAGGATGTCGTTCCGCATCCCGCCGGAGACCGCGATCACCGCGTCGGCGCTCTCGTACGCCTCGCGCTCGATCCAGCTCGAGACGCGGTAGCCGCCGCCGAGCTGCTCGGCCTTCCACGGGCGCAGCGGCTCGAGGCTGTGCGCCGAGACGACGTGCGGGATGCCGTGCAGCAGCTGCGCGAGGCGCCCGGCCGCGTTGGCGTACCAGGTGTGCGAGTGCACGAGATCGGCTCCGGCCGCGTCCTGGGCGATCTGGAGATCGACGCCCAGGGTCTGCAGCGCGCCGTTGGCCTGCGCCAGCTCGGCCGGCACCGGGTACGCGAACGCACCCTCCTCGTCCCTCGGCGCGCCGAAGCAGCGCACCACGACCTCGATGTCGTGGCGGAGGGCCTTGGTGAGCTCGGCCACGTGCACACCGGCTCCCCCGTACACCTCGGGCGGATATTCCTTGGTCAGCAGATCGACTCGCACACCCCGAACCGTAGTACAGCGTGATCCCCCGGCGACAGCCGCATCCGCGCGGGTTCGCGGACCTTCGCCAACCCCTACTGTGGAGCCATGCAGTCAAAGAAGATTTTCGGCATCGTCCTCGCGGGTGGCGAAGGCAAGCGGCTCATGCCCCTGACGGCGGACCGGGCCAAGCCCGCGGTGCCGTTCGGCGGGCAGTACCGTCTGATCGACTTCGCGCTGTCCAACCTCATCAACTCGGGTCTGACTCAGATCGTGGTGCTGACGCAGTACAAGTCGCACTCGCTCGACCGCCACGTCTCGCAGACCTGGACGCTCTCGGGGCTGCTCAACTCGTACGTCGCGTCCGTCCCGGCGCAGCAGCGGCTCGGCAAGCGCTGGTTCAGCGGCTCGGCCGACGCGATCCTGCAGAGCCTCAACCTGATCCGCGACGAGAAGCCCGACATCGTCGTCGTGGTCGGCGCGGACCACGTCTACCGCATGGACTTCTCGCAGATGATCGAGGCGCACATCAAGTCGGGCGCTAAGGCGACCGTCGCGGCGATCCGCCAGCCGATCGAGCTCGCCGACCAGTTCGGCGTCATCCAGCTCGCGGGCGACGAGGCCGGCGACGGCATCGTCCCGACCAAGATCGCCGAGTTCCTCGAGAAGCCCAAGGACGCGGTCGGCCTCGCCGACTCCCCGCACGAGGTCCTCGCCTCGATGGGCAACTACGTCTTCGACGCCGACGCACTGATCGACGCGGTCATCCGCGACGGCGAGCTCTCCACCTCCGACCACGACATGGGCGGCGACATCATCCCCGACTTCGTCGCGCGCGGCGAGGCGGGGGTCTACGACCTCAAGCTCAACGAGGTCCCCGGCTCCACCGATCGCGACCGCTACTACTGGCGCGACGTGGGGACGATCGACTCGTTCTTCGAGGCGCACCAGGACCTCATCTCGGCGCTGCCCGTCTTCAACCTCTACAACCAGCAGTGGCCGATCTTCTCGTCGCAGCTCAACTCGCCGCCCGCGAAGATCGTGCGCGACGGCAAGGGCAACCTCGGCACGACCGTCGACTCGGTGGTCTCGCTCGGCACGGTCATCTCCGGAGCCCACATCGAGCGCAGCGTCGTCGGGCCCTGGGCGATCATCGAGTCGAACGCGACGGTCTCCGACTCGGTCGTCTTCGACAAGGTCCGGATCGGCCCGGACGCCGTGGTCGCCCGCGCTATCCTCGACAAGGACGTCGTCGTCGAGCCCGGCGCCCGTGTCGGCGTGGACCACGACCACGACCGCGAGCGCGGGTTCACCGTCACCGAGTCGGGCATCACCGTCGTCGGCAAGGGCGTCGTCGTCCGCCCGTAGCACCCCCGCGGGTCGAGAGCACTGCGCTTCCGCGCGCCGGCCGTGCCGGCGCGCGGACCCGACCGATTGGCCCGTCCTTGAGTGAGCCTCTGCGCACACCCGCCCGCTTCCTGGTCGTCGTCGACGCCGACTCCACGCTGCTGCAGGACGAGGTGATCGAGCTGCTCGCCGCGCACGCTGGCTCCGAGGAGCGCGTCGCCGCGATCACCGAGCGCGCGATGCACGGCGAGATCGACTTCGGCGAGAGCCTGCGCGAGCGCGTCGCCACCCTCGCCGGCGTGCTCGACGACGTCTGCGCCGGAGTGAGCGCCCGCGTCCGGGTCACCCCGGGAGTGGAGGAGCTGATCGCCGGCATCCACGCCGCCGGTGGCCGGATCGGCGTCGTCTCGGGCGGCTTCCACGAGGTGCTCGATCCGGTCGCCGGGGCGCTCGGCCTCGACTTCGTCCGCGCGAACCGGCTCGGCAGCCGCGACGGCCGCCTGACCGGCGCGGTCGAGGGCCCGGTCATCGACGCCGCTGCGAAGGCCGCGGCCCTCTGCGAGTGGGCGGCGGAGTCCGGCGTCCCGCTCCGGCGCGCGATCGCGGTCGGCGACGGCGCGAACGATCTCGAGATGATGCGGGTGGCCGGCCTCTCGGTCGCCTTCAACGCGAAGCCCGTGGTCCGCGAGCGCGCCGACCTCGTCATCGACGGCCTCGACCTCAGCCAGCTGCTGCCGGTCCTCGGCCTGCGCGGCTGACGCCGGTGGGGCGGCGCCTCAGCCGCCCGCCGTCGCGACCAGCGCCGCCGCGCCCAGGGCCAGCGCCCAGCTGACCAGCGAGCCGACCAGGAAGTACTCCGCCTTCGAGCCGCCCTCGCCGTCGCGGGAGATCTCCGGGAAGCGCACGATGCCCTTCGCCGCGAAGACGGCGCCGGCCAGCCCGATCGCTCCGGCGAGGGTGAGCCCGGCCACGAGGAGCCGCTCCAGCGGCCCGATGGCGCGACCGCCGCGCAGATCCGGGACGCGCACCTCCTGGGGCGCCGGCCGGGCGAATCGAGCGCGGAGCGAGAAGCGGCTGCGGGCGGCGACCGGCTGCGGCAGCTCGCGGTAGAGCGCGGCGCGCACGACGACGTTGGCGCTCTCCAGGAGGAAGAGCGCGGCGCCTCCGGCGAGCAGCGCCTGAGCGATCGGCGGCACCGGCCCGGAGCGCCCGAGCTCCGCGTAGGCGTCGACTAGGGGGCCGGCAGCGGGCCCGGCCGCACGATCCAGCACCGAGAGCACGAGGACCGCGACGACCAGGCCGACGGCGGGTCGGAGCCCACCGGGCGGCCGGGTGCCCGCCGCGGTCGTCGTGAGCAGCAGCCAGGCTCCGGAGAGGACCGCGACGATCGCGACCGCGAGCGGCGGAGCCCCGAGGCCGAGCACCGCCGACACCGCTGCGGCCGCCCAGAGCACGACGATCGCGCCGGCGGCGACGGGCCGTCGCAGGTGCGTCCGCGCGAGGTCGGCCAGTCCGACGAGCGCGAGCAGCAGCGCGGTCAGCACGCGTCCGCCAGCAGCCGCGCGCCGGTGAGCAGCGCGCCGGCGCCCGCGCGCTTCAGCGCCTGCGACACCGCCGACTGCGTGATCGACTCCTGCTCGGCCAGGACCTTCTGCGGCAGCCCGCGCGCGGTGCCGAGCACGAGCCGCCGGTCGCGGTCGCTCATCTCGCCGACGAGGGCGTCGCGGGCGAGGAGGTAGGCGTTCACCGCGGCCTCCTGCGCGCCCGGAGCGTCCGAAGCGATGAACCAGCCCCGTGCGGTGGGCACCGCGCCGTCCTCGAGGGCGTGCGCTCGCTCGATGGCCGCTCGCGCGCGCCACCAGCCGGGCCCGTCCTGCAGGTCACCGGCGATGCCCGAGCCGACCACCCTGATCTCGCCGCGACCGAGGCCGACCCGGCAGTCCACCCCGGGCGGCAGCGCCAGGCGAGCCTGGAGCGTCGCCCCGAGGGCCGCGGAGACGGAGGCATAGACCGCCTGGAACTCGTCCCCGACCGTCGGGTGCAGCGGTTCGAGTGCCGGGACCGCCCCGTCGATCGCCGCGAAGCCGCGCTCGATCTCGCGCTGCACGGAGGACCGGGCAGTGATCTCCCGGGAGTCGACCAGGTCGAGCAGCACCGCGACGACGAGGGGTTCGGTCATCGCATAAGCCTACAGCTAATATCCGTCAGATATAAGCTCTCAGCTGATACGGTCAGTGACCCATCCCGAGGCCGCCGTCGACGGGGATGACGGCGCCGGAGATGTAGTCCGCCTCGTCGCTCGCCAGCCAGCGGGTGACCTTCGCGACCTCGGCGGCCGTGCCGTAGCGGGCCAGCGGGATGCTCTTGCGGTACTCCGCCTGCTGCTCCGCCGGGAGCTCCGCCGTCATGTCGGTCTCGATGAACCCGGGTGCGACGACGTTCGCCGTGATGTTGCGGGCACCGAGCTCGCGGGTCAGCGACCGGGCGAAGCCGACCAGCGCGGCCTTCGACGAGGAGTAGTTGATCTGGCCCGGTCCGCCGTAGAGGCCGACGACGCTCGAGATCAGAACGATGCGGCCGAACTTCTGCTTCAGCATCGCCTTCGACGCCCGCTTGACGACCCGGAAGGCTCCGGTGAGGTTGGTGTCGATCACGGAGGTGAAGTCCTCCTCCGACATGCGCAGCAGCAGCATGTCGCGGGTGATGCCGGCGTTCGCGACGACGACCTCGACGGGGCCGAGCTCGGCCTCGATCTGCGAGAAGGCGGCGTCGACGGACGCGGAGTCGGTGACGTCGGCGACGACGGTGAAGGAGCCCTCGGGGCCCGAGCCGGAGCGGGCGGTGACCGCGACCCGGTGACCGGCCGCCACGAACTCCTCGGCGATGGCGTAGCCGATCCCCCGGTTGCCCCCCGTGACGAGAACGGTGCGCGGCGTGGTCATGGTGTCCCTCTCCGCCGGTGCGCGGGCGGCTCCGGACGACCCGTACATCTTAGAGGCGCTCGGCGCAACACATCCGCGGATAGGGCCGTCTCAGCCTTCGCTTGGCGCGCACGACGTAGTCTTGTCGGGCTGTGAAATCACGCGAATCGCTCACCTCCCTCCCGCCGTCGCCCAGTGCCGCGCGTCGCTCCCGCGCGATCAAGTACTCCATCGCCATGGGCATCAGGATGGTCTGCGTGATCTGCCTGATCTTCGCCCAGGGCTGGTGGCTGCTCTTCTTCGCCCTCGGCGCGATCGTGCTCCCCTACTTCGCCGTCGTGCTCGCCAACGTCGGCAGCGCCGGTGAGAGCGGAACGGTCGAGCGTCCCGGCGCGATCGTGCTGTCCCGGCCGGTGCCGCCCTACGTGCCGCCCACGGCGGACGACGCGGCGCCCTCCGCCGACGCGCCCGAGGGCGGCGACCCGACCGAGGGACGACGGTGATCCCGCTCGGCGGCGTGCCCGATCAGCACGCCTGCTCGCGCGCCGGCTGCGCGCTGACCGCGACCTGGGCGATCGAGTGGCGGAACCCGCGCATCCACACCGCGGACCGCAGGAAGACCTGGCTCGCCTGCGGGGAGCACCTCGACTACCTGCGCGAGTTCCTCGCGGCGCGGGAGTTCCCGCTCGAGGTGAAGCCGCTGCTGACGGTCGACCGCGGAGCCGCCCTGTGAGCGCGACGGCGACGCGGCCGTCCTGGCGCTTCGCCTTCTCGCGCCGCTGGTTCGGCTACCTGGCCCTCACGATCGTCTTCGCCGTCGCCTGCGTGCTGCTCTCGCGCTGGCAGGTCGCGCGGCTCGACGAGGCGGCGAGCACCAACCGGCTCGTCACCGCCAACTGGAACGCGGATCCCGTCGCACTCGACGGGCTGCTCCCCGAGGGAGCGAGCTGGGACGACGCGCTCGAGTACCGGCCCGTCGAGGTCAGCGGCGTCTACGAGACCGACGGCGAGACGCTCGTCCGCAACCGGCCGTACAACGGCAATCCCGGCTTCGAGATCCTCACGCCGTTGCGCCTCGCGGACGGCAGCGTCTTCGTCGTCGATCGCGGCTGGGTCCCGGTCGGCTCCACCCAGGACTCCCCCGACGTCGTCCCGGCCCCGCCCGAGGGCGAGGTCACGGTGACGGCCCGGCTCAAGCCCGGCGAGGGCCGCATCGAGGGCCGCGGCGCCCCCGCCGGCCAGATCGCCACGATCCAGCTCGACGACCTCTCCGCGCAGCTCGACGAGCCGCTGCGCACCGCCGGCTACGGGCTGCTGGTCCAGGAGGACCCGGCACCGATCGAGGAGCGGCCGCTCGCCGCGATCAAGCCGGTCGCCGACGAGGGCCTGCACATCAGCTACGCGATCCAGTGGGTGCTCTTCGCGATCATGGGCTTCGGCGGTCTCGCCTGGGCGATCCGGCACGAGTACCGGATCCGCAACGCCGACGACCCCGAGGTCATCGCCGCTGAGGAGCGCCGCGAGCAGCGCCGCCTCCGCCGCGGCCGCACCGACGCCGAGATCGAGGACGAGCTGCTCGACGCCCGCTGACGGAGCGGGATCCACCGAGATGACGCCCGCCCGCATGCATGCTGGCCGAGTAGCCGCGGCACGCGGTGTATCGGGACCCACGTGAGCCACATGCTGGTCGAGTAGCCGCGGCACGCGGCGTATCGAGACCCACGGCGCCGGGACTCGGGGATCCCTGGACGCCGCGGGTCAGGCCAGCATGATCAGGTCGAGGTAGTCCGCGGTCCAGTGGTCCTCGGTGCCCTCGGGCATGATCAGCACGCGCTCGGGGTTGAGCGCCTCCACGGCCCCCTCGTCGTGGCTGACCAGGACGACCGCGCCCTCGTAGTGCGCGAGCGCGTCGAGGATCTCCTCGCGGCTGGCCGGGTCCAGGTTGTTGGTGGGCTCGTCCAGCAGCAGCACGTTGGCGCCCGAGACGACGATCATCGCCAGAGCGAGGCGGGTCTTCTCGCCGCCGGAGAGGACGCCGGCCGGCTTGTGCGAGTCGTCGCCGGTGAAGAGGAACGAGCCCAGCACGCGGCGGGCCTCGGTCTCGGTGAGGTTCGGGCTCGAGGAGACCATGTTCTCCAGCACCGAGCGCTTGACGTCGATCGTCTCGTGCTCCTGGGCGTAGTAGCCGATGCGCAGCCCGTGGCCTGCCTCGATCACGCCGGTATCCGGCGCGTCCACGCCGCCGAGGATGCGCAGCAGAGTCGTCTTGCCCGCACCGTTCAGCCCGAGGATGACCACCTTCGAGCCGCGGTCGATCGCGAGGTCGACGGAGGTGAAGATCTCGAGCGAGCCGTAGCTCTTCGAGAGGTTCTGCGCCTGCAGCGGGGTCCGGCCGCAGGCGGACGGGGTCGGGAAGCGGAGCTTCGCGACCCGGTCCACGGCGCGGACCTCCTCGAGGCCGCTGAGCATCCGCTCGGCGCGGGCGACCATCTGGTGCGCGGCCGCGGCTTTCGAGGCCTTCGCGCCGAAGCGCGCGGCCTGCAGCTGCAGTGCCCCGGCCTTCTTCTCGACGTTGACGCGCTCCTTCTTGCGGCGCTCCTCGTCGGCCGCGCGCTGGCGGAGGTAGTTCTTCCAGTTCATGTTGTAGACGTCGATGACCTGGCGGTTGGCGTCCAGGTAGAAGACGCGGTTCACGGTCTCGCCGACCAGCTCGATGTCGTGGCTGATCACGATGAAGCCGCCGCGGTAGTTCTTCAGGAACTCGCGGAGCCAGACCACGGAGTCGGCGTCGAGGTGGTTGGTCGGCTCGTCGAGGATGAGCGTCTGCGCGTCGGAGAAGAGGATGCGGGCGAGCTCGATGCGGCGGCGCTGACCACCCGAGAGCGTCTTCAGCGGCTGGTCGAGGATCCGGTCCGGCAGGTTCAGGTTGCTCGCGATCGACGCCGCCTCGGCCTCCGCCGCGTATCCGCCGAGCGAGAGGAAGCGGTCGGTCAGGTTGCCGTACTTCTTCATCCCGGCCTCGCTGACGGCCGTGTCGCTGCTCGACATCGCGACGGTGGCCTCCTGCATGCCCAGCACCAGCTGACCGAGGCCGCGGGCGTCGAGGATGCGCGTGCGCGCCAGCTCCTCCGGGTCGCCGGAGCGCGGGTCCTGCGGCAGGTAGCCGATCTCGCCGCCGCGGTCGACCGACCCCTTCGCGGCGATGAGGTCGCCGGCGAGGACCTTGGTCAGCGTCGTCTTGCCCGCGCCGTTGCGGCCGACGAGGCCGACCTTGTCGCCGTCGCCGACTCTGAAGGACACGTTCTCCATCAGGAGTCGGGCGCCGACTCGGAGTTCGAGGTCGTGCACGCTGAGCACTGTGCTGTCCGTTCCCGCCAAGAAATGGCGTTCGGTTCGGGAGGTGTGGGGCAAGAGGCCGCGGAGCGGCAGCCCCCTAGTATATTTCCTGAGCCGCGGGGCGGATCCACGTCCGCTCACCGCGGACGCGCTCGCTCCTCGCTCTCGGGCGACACGGTCTTTGGAGAACAGACATGTCCAGCTACTCTCTCGCCCCGTCGCGACCGGTCCTGGCGGACCGGCTGCTCACCCGCTCGCTGGTCACCGATCTGGTGCTCGTCCTCGCCGCCGCCGCGTTCACGGCCGGCATGGCGCAGCTGTACATCCCGATGTGGCCGGTCCCGATCACGGGCCAGACCTTCGCCGTCCTGCTCGTCGGCACCACGCTCGGCGCCCTCCGCGGCGCGCTCTCGATGGGCGTCTACGCGCTCGTCGGCGCCCTCGGCGCCCCGATCTTCACCGAGGGCTCGAGCGGCTGGGCCGTCCTGGCCGGCCCGACGGGCGGCTACATCGTCGGCTTCGTCCTCGCCTCGATCGTCACCGGATGGCTCGCGCAGCGCCAGTGGGACCGCCGCGTCGTCGGCACCGCCGTGACCTTCCTCGCGGGCACCGCCACGATCTACCTGGTCGGACTCCCCTGGCTCGCCACCGCGCTCGGCTCGATGGGCTACCCGGCCGACCTCGGCTCGGTGCTGACCGCCGGCCTCGTGCCCTTCCTCGTCGGCGACACCCTCAAGATCCTGCTGGCCGCCGCGCTCCTGCCCACCACGTGGGCGATGCTCGGCCGCCGCAAGGGCTGACCCGCCCCGCACGCACGGCGAAGGGCCCGGAGGATGATCCTCCGGGCCCTTCCCCGTACCTGACGCCGATCGAGCGGCGCGGCTCTAGATCGAGAAGCCGAGGGCGCGCATCATGTCGCGGCCGTCCTCGGTGATCCGGTCCGGACCCCACGGCGGCATCCAGACCCAGTTGATCCGGAACGCCTCCACGACGCCGTCGAGCGACTCCGCGGTCTGCTCCTCGAGCACGTCCGTCAGCGGGCAGCCCGCCGACGTCAGCGTCATGTGGATGACCAGGGCGTCGTTCTCGTCGTCCCAGCCCAGGTCGTAGATGAGGCCGAGGTCGACGACGTTGACGCCGAGCTCGGGGTCCATGACGTCCTTGAGCGCCTCCTCGACCTGGTCGAAGAGCTTCGGGTCGAGCGTGGTGACCGCCATGATCAGGCCGTCGCCGGGGCGAGGAAGCGGTCGTAGCCCTCGTCCTCGAGGCGGGTCGCGAGCTCCTTGCCGCCCTGCTCGGCGATCCGGCCGGCGACGAAGACGTGCACGAAGTCGGGCTGGATGTAGCGCAGGATCCGCGTGTAGTGCGTGATCAGCAGGACGCCGAGGCCGGTCGAGGCGTGGGCGCGGTTGACGCCCTCCGAGACGATCTTGAGCGCGTCGACGTCGAGGCCGGAGTCGGTCTCGTCGAGGACGGCGAACTGCGGGGCGAGCAGCTCGAGCTGGAGGATCTCGTTGCGCTTCTTCTCGCCGCCCGAGAAGCCCTCGTTGACGTTGCGCGCCGCGAAGGACGGATCCATGCGCAGGTCGGCCATGGCCTTCTTGACGTCCTTGGTCCAGGTGCGGATCGCCGGCGCCTCGCCCGCGATCGCGGTCTTGGCCGTGCGGAGGAAGTTGGTGTTGGTCACGCCGGGGATCTCGACCGGGTACTGCATGGCGAGGAAGAGGCCGGCGCGAGCGCGCTCGTCGACGGTCATGTCGAGGACCTCGACGCCGTCGAGGGTGATCGAGCCGCCGTCGACGTGGTACTTCGGGTGGCCCGCGATCGTGTACGCGAGGGTGGACTTGCCGGACCCGTTCGGGCCCATCACGGCGTGGATCTCACCCTGGTTGATGGTGAGGTCGACACCGCGGAGGATCTGCTTGGTCCCCTGCTCGGTCTCGACACTGACGTGGAGATCGCTGATCTGGAGAACGGACATTCAGACTTCCTTCGTGACGGTCGGGTCGATGTAGACGTCGCCGTCGATGACCTCGACGACGAAGACGGGAACCGGCTCGAAGGCCGGCAGGTTTAGGGGGGCGCCGGTGCGCAGCGAGAACGCCGAGCCGTGGGCCCAGCACTCGAGGGTGTCGTCCTCGACGAAGCCCTCGGCGAGGGAGACCTCGCCGTGCGTGCAGGTGTCGCCGATGGCGTGGATCTCGCCGGCCGTGTCCTGCACGATCGCGATGGCGATGCCGTCGACGACGTAGCGGACGGCCTGATTGGGGATCAGCTCCGAGGCGGCGCAGATCTTCGCGGCGTCGCTCATGCGGACACCTCCGGCATGTACGCGCCGGTCTGCCCGGCGCTGCCGGCCAGCTCGGCCTCGATCGCGAGCTGGAGGCGGTCCTCGAGCTCGGTCACGCCGATCTGCTGCACGATCTCGCTGAGGAAGCCGCGGACGACCAGGCGGCGCGCCTCGTCCTCGCGGATGCCGCGCGACTGCAGGTAGAAGAGCTGCTCGTCGTCGAAGCGGCCGGTCGCCGAGGCGTGGCCCGCTCCGGCGATGTCGCCGGTCTCGATCTCGAGGTTCGGGATCGAGTCGGCCCGCGTGCCGTCCGAGAGGACGAGGTTGCGGTTCTGCTCGTAGCTGTCGGTGCCGTTCGCGCTCTGGCGGATCAGCACGTCGCCGATCCAGACCGTCCGCGCGCCCTGGCCCTGCAGCGCGCCCTTGTAGGTGACGCGGCTGCGGGTGTCGGGGGCGTCGTGGTCGACGTAGACCTGCTGCTCGAGGTGCTGGCCGCCGTCGGCGAAGTACAGGCCGAGGAGCTCGCCGTCGGCGCCGCGCTCGACGAGGTGCGCCGAGGGGTTCACCCGGACGATCGAGCCGCCGAGGGTGACGACGATGTGCTTGACCTTCGCGTCGCGGCCGACGCGGAGGAAGTGGTTCGCGAGGTGGCGGGCGTCGTCGGCCCACTCCTGCAGCGTGACGATGGTCAGCTGCGCGCCCTCGCCGACGAGGACCTCGACGTTCTCGGCGAGAGTCGCCTCGCCCTCGTTCTGCAGCACGACGACGCCGCGCGCGTACGGCGCGGCCTCGATGATCGTGTGCGCGGCACGGGGAGCGGAGCCGAGACCGGTGCGGACGAGCGTCGCGACCTTCTCGTCCTCGCCGGTCACCCGGATCGAGAGCGCCTGCTCGAACTGCGACCAGGCGTTCGCGGCGGCGCGGTCCTCGGGGAGGCCGGCGGTGCCGATCCGCGCGTCGTCGCGACCGACCCAGGAGACGTCGACGCCCTCGACCGCCGCCGACTCCAGCGGAGTCGGCGAGCCGTCGAGGGGGCCGTCGATCAGGTCGCCGAGGCGGGCGACCGGGGTCAGCTTCCAGGCGATCTCGCGACCGGTGACCGTCTCGAAGGCGTCGACGTCGGTGGACGCGAAGCGCTCGGAGCGGGTCTGCACGGGCGTGAACGCCCCGTCGGAGTGCGCGGCGATGCCCAGGCGCGCGGCGGCGTCCGCGCCGTCGATCGCAGGGGACGTCGGGGCGCTCGTGGGGACCGTCATCAGGCGGTGGTTCCTTTCGAAGGGTGCTGGCCGCCCGACTCGGGCGGCCTCGGGGCCGGTGGGGCGAGCGTCAGCCGACGCTGCCCTCCATCCCCATCTCGATGAGCTTGTTGAGCTCGAGGGCGTACTCCATCGGCAGCTCGCGCGCGATCGGCTCGATGAAGCCGCGGACGATCATGGCCATGGCCTCGTCCTCCGGCATGCCGCGGGACATCAGGTAGAAGAGCTGCTCCTCGCTGACCTTCGAGACCGTGGCCTCGTGGCCGAGCTGGACGTCGTCCACGCGGATGTCGATCGCCGGGTAGGTGTCCGAGCGCGAGATCGTGTCGACCAGGAGGGCGTCGCAGCGCACCGTGTTCGCGGAGTGGTGCGCGTTGGCGTCCACCCGGACCTCGCCGCGGTAGCCGGCTCGGCCGCCGCCGCGGGCGATCGACTTGGAGACGATCGACGACTGCGTGTACGGAGCCATGTGGATCATCTTCGCGCCGGCGTCCTGGTGCTGGCCGGGGCCCGCGAACGCGACGGAGAGGGTCTCGCCCTTGGCGTGCTCGCCGACCAGGAAGATCGACGGGTACTTCATCGTGACCTTGGAGCCGATGTTGCCGTCGATCCACTCCATCGTCGCGCCCTCGTGAGCGATCGCGCGCTTGGTGACGAGGTTGTAGACGTTGTTCGACCAGTTCTGGATCGTCGTGTAGCGCACGCGGGCGTTCTTCTTCACGATGATCTCGACGACGGCCGAGTGCAGGGAGTCCGACTTGTAGATCGGCGCCGTGCAGCCCTCGATGTAGTGGACGTAGCTGCCCTCGTCCGCGATGATCAGCGTCCGCTCGAACTGGCCCATGTTCTCGGTGTTGATCCGGAAGTAGGCCTGCAGCGGGATGTCGACGCGCACGCCCTTGGGGACGTAGACGAACGAGCCGCCGGACCAGACCGCCGTGTTCAGCGCGGCGAACTTGTTGTCGCCGGCCGGGATGACGGTGCCGAAGTACTCCTCGAAGATCTCGGGGTGCTCGCGGAGGGCGGTGTCGGTGTCCATGAAGATGACGCCCTGCTCCTCCAGGTCCTCGCGGATCTGGTGGTAGACGACCTCGGACTCGTACTGCGCGGCGACGCCGCCGACGAGGCGCTGGCGCTCCGCCTCGGGGATGCCGAGCTTCTCATACGTGTTCTTGATGTCGTCCGGGAGGTCCTCCCAGGTCTGCGCCTGCTTCTCGGTGGAGCGGACGAAGTACTTGATGTTGTCGAAGTCGATGTCCGACAGGTCGGCGCCCCAGGTGGGCATCGGCTTGCGCTCGAAGAGGGCGAGCGCCTTCATGCGCCGCTCGCGCATCCAGGCCGGCTCGTTCTTGAGCGCGGAGATGTCGGAGACGACCTCGGGCGAGATGCCGCGGCGCGCGGAGGCGCCGGCGGAGTCCGAGTCGGACCAGCCGAACTCGTAGACGCCCAGGCTCGCGAGCTCGGGGCGGTCGATCAGGATGTCTGACATAAGTACCTCGTTTCCTACCCACTGGTAACCGGTCGGGTTCCGGAGTCATTCCCCGAGGGGGATCCGAGGAGCGCATCCGGGCCGATCACGCCATCGAGTCGATGGGCGGAGCGGAGCGGTGCGTCCCGGGAAGTCCTGAGGCTTGCGGTGGCGCTCCATCGGGCCGAGGTCCGGGTCTCGCCGTCACGGCGACCGACGCGTCCCGCGTCGAACCTGAACCAACTACTCATCCTACGGAAGCCGTGCTCCCAGTGGAACCTCTGCACCTGGGTGTCGCCCGGGCACCGGAGCCCGCGCCGCCAGACCCGCATGACCACACCCGTGTCGGTGGTCCGTGCTGAAGTGTCCGCATGACGAACGACGACAGCATCCCGACACTTCCCCGCCTCCTCCTCGCGCTTGCGCGCACCGGCCTGGAGCCGAGGCTCGCCCGCGACTTCGGCTCGTTGGCCGAGCCGCTCGCGCGGTGCCTCCCGCTGCCGCGGCTCGTGCTCGCACTGGTCCGGCTGCGCCGGCACCTGCGGTCGGGCGGGAAGGGCCCCCGAGCCGGCCACCGTCCGAGTCAGAGCGCGGGCGCGAGCTCCTCGACGGCCTGCCGACGCTGAGCGCGCACCGTGAAGAGCCGCGGATTCACGTCGAGCAGGACCCGCAGCGCACCGACCCACACGAACGCGGAGCCGAGGAGGTGGACGGCGACGAGCGCCTCCGGCAGGGCGAGGAGCGACTGGGCGACGCCCACCAGCGCCTGCACCCCCACCACGACGAGGAAGGTGATCACGCGGCGCCGTGCCAGCTCGGAGCCCGGAACGCGCGCCAGCAGCACCAGCAGCGCGAGGCCGAGCACGAGCGTGGCCGTCCCGAGGACCCCGTGCACGACGGTGACGCTCTCCCAGTGGAACCGCATCCGCGGGACCTCGGCCGAGTCGCCCGCGTGCGGACCGGTGCCGGTCACCAGGGTGCCGACGGCGATCACGGCCAGCGTCACCGCGACGAGCGCGATGCTCACCCCTCGCGTCAGCGCGTCCGGCTCGAACGCGACGGACTGCGAGCGGTGCGCGCGGTGCCAGGTCAGCGCCGTGGTCGTCAGCAGGGCGATCGCGAGCATGAAGTGACCGGCGACGATGTAGGGGTTGAGGCCCGAGTGCACGGTCGCGCCGCCCGCGAGTGCGTTCGCCACTACGAGCCAGAACTGCGACCAGGCCAGGCGGGTCATCGTGCGGTCGCGCGGCTTCTGCAGCCGGGCCGCGGTGATGGCCCAGCCGACCGCGACGATCAGCACGCCGGTGAAGGCGCGGTTGGTGAACTCGATGAAGCCGTGGATCCCGAGCTCGGGCGTCGAGGTCAGCGAGCCCGCGTCGCAGGCGGGCCAGGTCGGGCAGCCGAGGCCCGAGCCGGTCAGGCGCACGACGCCGCCGAAGAAGATGATCAGGATGCTCGCGACCAGGGCGGCCGTCGTCCCCCAGCGCAGGGCGCGGGGACTCAGGGTGACCCGCTCGGCGAGGAACGAGAACGGCGTCACCATCAGAACGGCAGCAGCGGGTCGATGCCGACGGCGAGGAACAGCAGCGTGAGGTATCCGATCGAGCCGTGGAAGACGCGCATCGGCGAGACGTGCTCGTGACGGATCGCGAGGCTGTAGAGGCGGTGCGTCTCGGCGATGAACCAGACACCGCTCGCGAGGGCGACGACCGTGTAGACGACGCCCATCCCGGCGACGGGGATGAGCAGCAGGGAGCACGCGACGGTGGCCCACGCGTAGAGGATGACCTGGAGACCGACGATGCTGCGCCCGCGGACGACGGCGAGCATCGGCACGCCGGCGGCGCGGTAGTCCTCGCGGTACTTCATCGAGAGCGGCCAGTAGTGCGGCGGCGTCCAGAGGAAGATGACCGAGAACAGGATGATCGGAGCCCAGTCGAGCGAGTTCGTGACCGCGGCCCAGCCGATCAGCACGGGCATGCAGCCCGCGATGCCGCCCCAGACGATGTTCTGCGGCGTGCGGCGCTTGAGGAACAGCGTGTAGAAGAGCACGTAGATGAGGATCGCGGCGAGCGAGAGCGACGCGGCCAGCCAGTTGGCGGTCAGGCCGAGCCAGACGATCGACAGCACGCCGATCGTGGTCGCGAAGACCAGCGCCTCCCGGTCGGAGACCTCGCCGGTGACGAGCGGGCGGTTGCGGGTCCGCTTCATCACGCGGTCGATGTCGCGGTCGATGTAGCAGTTGAACGCGCCGGCCGACCCGGCGCTGAGCGCCCCGCCGATGAGGACGTTGAGGACCAGCAGCAGGTTCGGGATCCCGTTCTGCGCCAGGATCATCGTGGGCGCGGTGACCACGAGCAGCAGCTCGATCACCCGCGGCTTCGTCAGCGCGACGTACGCCCTCACCTTGCGCGACAGGGGCGACCGGACGGGTCCTCCCCGCTCGATCGCGGTGGTCTCTGCGACTACGTCCATTGCTCCTCTAACGATCGATGATCCCGAACGAGTGTAATGCGCGCCGGATGGGGGCGGGCCCGGAGTGCACGCTTGTCCAATCGGACGCCGACATATGCGAGGCGCAACCCCCGATCCCCGGCGCACCCCCCTCCGTATACTCGGAACTGCTCGCCAGAGCGCCCGGCCCGCACCCGAGTTCCGCCCGACTGATCAGTCGCGCGAGGCCGAACGGGGCGTCGTCGGAAGCATCGTGTCGAAGTCGTCATGCGCGCTCCACCATGCGAGAGGGCGGACGGTCCCCGTCTGCCCCACGTCTCGAGAAGGGTCAGTACCTAGTGTCAGAACTGCAATGGGATTCCATTGACGAGAAGGCAGTCGACACGGCGAGGGTTCTCGCCGCGGACGCGGTCGAGAAGGTCGGCAACGGCCACCCCGGCACCGCCATGAGCCTCGCGCCGGCCGCGTACCTCCTGTTCCAGAAGGTCATGCGCCGCGATCCGTCCGACGCCACCTGGATCGGCCGCGACCGCTTCATCCTGTCGGTCGGCCACTCCTCGCTGACGCAGTACGTCCAGTTCTACCTGGGCGGCTACGGCCTCGAGCTCGACGACCTCAAGGCGCTGCGCACCTGGGGCTCGAAGACCCCGGGCCACCCCGAGTACGGCCACACCGACGGCGTCGAGATCACCACCGGCCCGCTCGGCCAGGGCCTCGCCTCGGCCGTCGGCTTCGCCTACGCGGCGCGTTTCGAGCGCGACCTGTTCGACCCCGAGGCCGCCGCGGGCACCTCGCCGTTCGACCACTTCGTCTACGTCATCGCCGGCGACGGCGACCTGCAGGAGGGCATCACCAGCGAGGCCTCCTCGCTGGCCGGCCACCAGCAGCTCGGCAACCTCGTCGTCATCTACGACTCCAACCAGATCTCGATCGAGGACGACACCAACATCGCCTTCACCGAGGACGTCAAGGCGCGCTACGAGGCCTACGACTGGCAGGTCCAGGTCGTCGACTGGAAGAAGACCGGCGAGTACCACGAGGACGTCGCCGAGCTGCACGCCGCGATCGAGGCCGCCAAGGGCGAGACCGACAAGCCGTCGCTCATCATCCTGCGCACGATCATCGGCTGGCCCTCGCCGAAGAAGCAGAACACCGGCAAGATCCACGGCTCCGCCCTCGGCGCCGACGAGCTCCGCGGCCTCAAGGAGGTGCTCGGCTTCGACCCCGAGAAGACCTTCGACGTCGCCGACGAGGTCCTCGAGCACACCCGCAAGGCCGTCGAGCGCGGCCAAGCGCAGCACGCCGAGTGGAACGAGACGCTCGAGGCGTGGGCGACCGCGAACCCCGAGAAGAAGGTCCTCCTCGACCGCGTCCTGAGCGGCGACCTCCCCGAGGGCGTCCAGGAGGCCCTCCCGGTCTTCGAGCCCGGCAAGGAGGTGTCGACCCGTGCCGCGTCCGGCAAGGTCATCAACGCCCTCGCCGGCGTCGTGCCCGAGCTCTGGGGCGGCTCCGCCGACCTCGCCGAGTCGAACAACACGACCATCGAGGGCGCCGGCTCCTTCGTGCCGAGCGAGTTCTCGACCCACGAGTGGACCGGCAAGAAGGGCGGCCGCGTGCTGCACTTCGGCATCCGCGAGCACGCCATGGGCGCGATCCTCAACGGCATCGTCCTGCACGGCAACACCCGCCCCTTCGGCGGCACCTTCCTGATCTTCTCCGACTACATGCGCCCGGCGGTCCGTCTCGCCGCGCTCATGAAGGCGCCGGCCATCTACGTCTGGACCCACGACTCCGTGGCGCTCGGCGAGGACGGCCCGACGCACCAGCCGGTCGAGCAGCTGGCGGCCCTCCGCGCGATCCCGGGACTGGACATCGTCCGCCCCGGCGACGCGAACGAGGTCGCCTACGCCTGGAAGACGATCCTGGAGCGCCGCGAGGGCCCGGCCGGCCTCGCGCTGACCCGCCAGAACATCCCCGTCTTCGAGCGCGGAGAGGGCGACGCCTCCGGCGAGACCTTCGCCCACGCGTCGAACGTCGCCCGCGGTGCGTACATCCTCGCCGAGGCGCCGAACGGCACCCCCGACGTGATCCTCATCGCCACCGGCTCCGAGGTGCAGATCGCCGTCGAGGCGCGCGAGCTGCTCAAGGGCGAGGGCGTCAACGCCCGCGTCGTCTCGGCCCCGTCGCTCGAGTGGTTCGAGGAGCAGGACGCCGAGTACCGCGAGAAGGTGCTGCCCTCCGCCGTGAAGGCGCGCGTCTCGATCGAGGCCGGACTCAGCCTCGGCTGGCAGAAGTACGTCGGCGACGCCGGCCGCTCGGTCTCCATCGAGCACTTCGGCGCCTCCGCCGACTACAAGACCCTGTTCCGCGAGTTCGGGATCACCACCGAGGCGGCCATCACCGCCGCCAAGGAGTCGCTCGCGGCGTCCTGACCACGAAGGCCGCGTCCACCCGGGCGCGGCCTTCGCCGTCGGCCCCACGACTCCCCACCGACCCGCACCATCTAGCGAGAAGAAGAGACATGACCGAGAACACCCCCACCGCAGACCTCTCCGCCGCCGGCGTCAGCATCTGGCTCGACGACCTGTCGCGCTCGCGCATCTCGAGCGGCGGGCTGCAGAAGCTCATCGACGAGAAGAACGTCGTCGGAGTCACGACCAACCCCACGATCTTCGCCGCGGCCCTCGCCAAGGGCGAGTCCTACGACGAGCAGGTCGAGGAGCTCGCCGCCGCCGACACCCCGGTGACCGACGCGGTCTTCGCGATCACCACCGACGACGTCGCCGCCGCCTCCGACGTCTTCCGCCCGATCTACGACGCGACGAACGGCTACGACGGCCGCGTCTCGATCGAGGTCGAGCCGGGCCTCGCGCACGACGCGCAGGGCACCATCGAGCAGGCCAAGGCCCTCTGGGCCAAGGTCGACCGCCCGAACGCGATGATCAAGATCCCCGCGACCGTCGAGGGCCTCGAGGCCATCACCGAGGCCATCGGCTCCGGCATCTCGGTCAACGTCACGCTGATCTTCTCGCTCGCCCGCTACCGCGCCGTCATCAACGCGTACCTGGCCGGCCTCGAGAAGGCCAAGGACGCCGGCATCGACCTGTCGACGATCCACTCCGTCGCCTCGTTCTTCGTGTCGCGCGTCGACACCGAGATCGACAAGCGCCTCGAGGCCGTCGGCACCGACGAGGCCCTCGCGCTCAAGAGCAAGGCCGGCGTCGCCAACGCGCAGCTCGCCTACGAGGTCTTCGTCGAGGCCTTCGCCACCGAGCGCGCGCTGCTCCTGCAGGAGTCCGGCGCCAACCGCCAGCGGCCGCTGTGGGCCTCGACCGGCGTCAAGTCGACCGACCTGCCCGACACCCTCTACGTGACCGAGCTGGTCGCGGCGGGCGTCGTCAACACCATGCCCGAGAAGACCCTCGAGGCGACCTTCGACCACGGCGTCATCGCCGGCGACACGGTGACCGGCTCCTACGCCGACGCCAACGCCGTCCTCGACGCCGTCGCCGCGCAGGGCGTCTCCTACGCCGAGGTCACCGAGCTGCTCGAGAAGGAGGGCGTCGAGAAGTTCGTCGTCTCCTGGAACGAGCTGCTCGACACCGTCACCGCCGCGCTCGAGGGCGCGAAGGCGAAGGCCTGAGCATGACGATCCAGATCCACCTCAGCGGCGACGCCGAGAAGGCCGCCGACCGCGTCGTGCCGGAGCTCGTCGCCGACGAGGTCGCCTCGGGCATCACCGCCCAGGTCCCCACCCTCTGGGGTGCGGCGGCCGAGGAGGAGTCGGCGAAGCGCCTCGGCTGGACCGAGTCGACCACCGTCTCCCGCCCGCTGATCCCCGAGATCCTGGCGCTCCGCGAGGAGTTCCAGGCCAAGGGCATCGACCACATCGTGCTCGGCGGCATGGGCGGCTCCTCGCTCGCGCCCGAGGTCATCACCCGGACCGCCGGCGTCGAGCTCACCGTGCTCGATTCCACCGCGCCCGGGCAGGTCCTCGCGGCCCTGAACGACCGCCTCGCGTCGACCGCGGTCGTCATCTCGTCCAAGTCCGGCTCGACGGTCGAGACCGCCAGCCAGAAGAAGGCCTACGAGAAGGCGTTCACCGAGGCGGGCATCGACCCGCTCGACCGCATCGTCATCGTGACCGACCCCGGCTCGCCGCTCGACTCGTCCTCGCGCGAGGCCGGCTACCGGGTCTTCAACGCCGACCCGAACATCGGCGGCCGCTTCTCGGCGCTCTCCGCGTTCGGCCTCGTGCCGTCCGGACTCGCCGGCGCCGACATCGAGGCCCTCCTCGACGAGGCGGCGGAGGCCTCCCTCGGCCTGGCCGTGGACACCCCGGAGAACCCGGGTCTGCTCCTCGGCGCCGCGATCGCCGCCACCAGCCCCCGTCGCGACAAGCTCGCGATCGTGGCCGACGGCACGCACATCGTGGGCTTCGCCGACTGGGCCGAGCAGCTCATCGCCGAGTCCACCGGCAAGGACGGCACGGGCATCCTCCCCGTCGTCCTCGGCACCCTCGCCCCCGAGCTGTCGGAGGACCTCGCCGACGTGCAGGTCGTCCGCCTGGTCGAGGACGCGAGCGCGCTGCACCTGTTCCCGCGCGACCGGCACGAGGGCGAGATCCTCCTGTCCGGCTCGCTCGGCGCGCAGATGCTGACCTGGGAGTACGCGGTCGCGGTCGCCGGGCGCCTGCTCGGGATCAACCCGTTCGACCAGCCCGACGTCGAGTCGGCGAAGGTCGCGACCCGGGCCCTGCTCGAAAAGCGTCCCGAGCCCGCCGCACCGGCGTTCACCGATGCGGGCATCGAGGTCACCGGCACGTCGGACGTCACCGAGGGCGTCTCGACCGTCGCCGCCGCCGTCGACCGCCTCCTCGCCCAGCTGGGCGAGGGCGGCTACGTGTCGATCCAGGCCTACGTCGACCGCCTCGCGCTGCCGCAGCTGGAGGGCGTCCGCGATCTCCTCGCCGCGCAGGCGCAGCGCCCCGTCACCTTCGGCTGGGGCCCGCGCTTCCTGCACTCGACCGGTCAGTACCACAAGGGCGGAGCGCCGACCGGCGTCTTCCTCCAGATCGCCGAGCGCGCGAGCACGGATCTCGAGATCCCCGAGAGCCCGTTCACCTTCGGCCAGCTGATCCAGGCCCAGGCCGCGGGCGACGCGAGCGTGCTCGCCGAGCACGGCCGCCCGGTCCTGACGCTGACGCTGACGGACCCCGAGGCCGACCTCGAGGCCCTCTTCGAGGCGCTCAACACCTGATCCGCCGGGCGCGGCGTCCCGTCCTCCTCGCGGAGGCGGGGCGCCGCGCCCGCGGTCGTCCGCGCGGTCCGCCACGACCCCGCTCGCAAGCCCTCAGCGGAGCGGGCACGCGTCACCACTCCCCCTCCGTCACCGATAGCAGTGCGCCGAGGCGCCGGCTCCGCCGGCCCGCGGCACACAGAAGGACACTGCACATGTCTGTGGACATCACTCCCGAGTTCAATCCGCTGCGGTTGAGCTTCGACCGCCGGCTGAACCGGATCGCGGGGCCGAGCGGCCTCGTCATCTTCGGCGTCACCGGCGATCTCTCCCGCAAGAAGCTCATGCCGGCGGTCTACGACCTCGCCAACCGCGGCCTGCTTCCGCCCGGCTTCGCGCTCGTCGGCTTCGCCCGGCGCGACTGGGACGACCAGGACTTCGAGAAGGTCGTGCACGACTCGGTCAAGAAGCACGCCCGCACCGAGTTCCACGAGGAGGTCTGGACGCAGCTCGCGCAGGGCATCCGCTTCGTGCAGGGCGAGTTCGACGACCCCGAGGCCTTCAGCCGCCTGAAGACGACCGTCGACGACCTCGACCGCGAGCGCGGCACGAACGGCAATTTCGCCTTCTACCTCTCGATCCCGCCGAAGTCCTTCCCCCAGGTCACCGAGCAGCTGCGCAACTCGGGCCTCGCGGAGCAGAAGGACGGCCAGTGGCGCCGCGTCGTCATCGAGAAGCCCTTCGGCAGCGACCTGAAGACCGCCCGCGAGCTCAACGCGGTCGTCGAGTCGGTCTTCCCGCCGGACTCCGTCTTCCGGATCGACCACTACCTCGGCAAGGAGACGGTCCAGAACATCCTGGCGCTGCGCTTCGCCAACATGATGTACGAGCCCCTCTGGAACTCGAACTACGTCGACCACGTGCAGATCACCATGGCCGAGGACATCGGAGTGGGCGGCCGGGCCGGCTACTACGACGGCATCGGCGCCGCGCGCGACGTCATCCAGAACCACCTGCTCCAGCTGCTCGCCCTCACGGCGATGGAGGAGCCGATCTCGTTCGACGCCGCGGACCTCCGCGCCGAGAAGGAGAAGGTCCTCGCGGCCGTCCGCCTGCCGAAGGACCTGTCGACCGTCACCGCCCGCGGGCAGTACTCCGGCGGCTGGCAGGGCGGCGAGAAGGTGCTCGGCTTCCTCGAGGAGGACGGCATGAGCCCCACCTCGACGACCGAGACCTTCGCCGCGATGCGCCTGGACATCGGCACCCGCCGTTGGGCCGGTGTGCCGTTCTACCTGCGCGCGGGCAAGCGCCTCGGACGCCGCGTCACCGAGATCGCCGTGGTCTTCAAGCGCGCGCCCCAGCAGCTCTTCGCCGAGAGCCAGACCACCTCGCTCGGCCAGAACGCTTTGGTCATCCGCGTCCAGCCCGACGAGGGCGTCACCATGCGCTTCGGCTCGAAGGTCCCCGGCGCGGGGATGCAGGTCCGCGACGTCACGATGGACTTCGGCTACGGCCACGCCTTCACCGAGGCGAGCCCCGAGGCCTACGAGCGCCTCATCCTCGACGTCCTCCTCGGCGAGCCGCCGCTCTTCCCGCGGCACGAGGAGGTCGAGCTGTCCTGGAAGATCCTCGACCCGATCGAGGAGTACTGGGCCACGCAGGGCCAGCCCGAGCAGTACCGCCCCGGAACCTGGGGCCCCGATTCCGCCGACGAGCTCCTCGCTCGCGACGGCCGCACCTGGAGGCGCCCGTGATCGTCGATCTGCCCGACACCACGACGAGCGAGGTCTCGAAGACCCTCGTCAAGATCCGCGAGGAGGGCGGCGCCGTCGCCCTCGGCCGCGTGCTCACCCTCATCATCGCGACCTCGCGAGGCCAGGAGGAGGAGGCGATCGACGCAGCCAACGACGCGTCCCGCGAGCACCCGATGCGCGTCATCGTCGTCTCGAAGGACGACGGGCTGACCACGGTCCCCGTCGACGCCACCCCGCGCGTCGACGCGCAGATCCGCGTGGGCGGCGACGCCGGCGCGAGCGAGGTCGTCGTGCTCCGCCCGTTCGGCGACGCGGCGACCGACGAGGAGAGCCTGGTCACCGGGCTCCTGCTCCCGGACGCCCCCGTGGTCGCCTGGTGGCCGAACAGCGCGCCGGACAGCGCCTCGAAGTCGCCGATCGGCCGCATCGCCACGCGCCGGATCACCGACGCCTCCGCGCAGTCCAACCCGGCCGAGGCTCTGCACCACCTGGCCTCGACCTACGCCCCCGGCGACACCGACTTCGCCTGGACCCGCCTCACCCTCTGGCGTGCCCAGCTCGCCGCGGTGCTCGACCAGCCGCCGTACGAGCCGATCACGGCCGTCGAGGTCTCCGGTGCGCCGGACTCCCCCTCGACGATCCTCCTCGCGGCCTGGCTGCAGCTCGAGCTCGACATCCCCGTCGACCACGAGCTCACCATCAGCGCGACCGGGTCCAGCGGGATCCACGGGGTGCGCCTCTTCCGCGAGTCCGGCGTGATCGAGCTCGAGCGCTCGATCCCGAACGTCGCGACGCTGACGCAGCCGGACCAGCCCGTCCACGACATCTCCCTGCCGCGCCGGAGCCTCCGCGACTGCCTGGCGGAGGAGCTGCGCAGGCTCGACCCGGATGACCTGTACGGTGAAGTCATCTCGCGCGGTGTGGACATGCTCACCGAGAAGAACGACGCTCGCAGCGCGTCCTGACACCGCCGCACTCCCCGGCCGCCGCACCCTGCACGTCAGGCGCGGCGGTCGGGTAGACGGCCATCCGCCGATGGCGACCGACCCGAAGGAGACCCCGATGACCACTGACCGCCGTGTGCTCGTCCACCGAGACAAGCAGACCCTCGCAGGCTCGGTCGCCGCGCGCTTCCTGACGAAGACGATCGACATCCTCGACGACCTGGGCACGGCGAACGTGGTCCTCACCGGCGGGACGATGGGGGCGGCGACCCTCAAGGAGATCGGCGGCTCCTCCGCCGCGGGCAACGTCGACTGGACCCGCGTCCACTTCTGGTGGGGCGACGAGCGCTGGGTGCCCCGCGGCCACGAGGACCGCAACGACGTGCAGGCGGGCGACCTCTTCGAGCGCCTCGAGGTGCCGGCCGAGAACGTGCACTCCTACCCCGCGTCCGACGAGGGCCTCGACCTCGACGGCGCGGCCGCCGCCTACGACGCCGAGCTCCGCGCGCACGCGACCGAGGGCCGCGACTACCCGCGCTTCGACATCACCTTCCTCGGGGTCGGCCCCGACGGCCACATCGCCTCGCTCTTCCCGGAGCGCTCGGCCATCCGCCACCCGCAGCCGGGAGTGCTGGCGGTCCGCAACTCCCCGAAGCCGCCGCCCGAGCGCCTCACGCTCACCCTGCCGCTGATCAACCAGTCCGACCGGATCTGGATGGTCCTCGCCGGCGCCGACAAGGCGTCAGCACTCGGGCTGGCCCTCGCGGGCGCGAGCACGAACGAGGTGCCGGCAGCCGGCGCGTTCGGCCGCAAGCGCACGGTGTTCTTCGTCGACCAGGAGGCCGCGGCTGAGGTGCCCGAGTCGCTGATCGCGCCGAGCTACTGAGCTCTCCCCGGCTCGTCCGGGAACGACGAAGGGCCCGCCTCCTCTGGAGGACGGGCCCTTCGTCGTTGCACCGGCCCTGCGGCCGGCGGTGCTCAGGAGGGGGTCGCCGTGCCCCGGCGGGCGCGCAGCTGCTGCAGCGCCTCCTCGAGGAGCTGAGCGGCCTCGGCCTCGGTGCGGCGCTCCTTCACGTACGCGAGGTGCGTCTTGTAGGGCTCCGACTTCGCGACCTGCGGCGGGTTCGCCCGGTCGCGCCCGGCGGGGAGACCGGACTGCGGGGAGTCGATCACCTCGGGGATCTCGTCCTCGGGGAGGGCCGCCGAGAAGTGACGCACCGTCTCGTTGCCGAGGGCGTCCCAGTAGGAGACCGCGACGCGCTCCGCGTGGTAGCCCCGGTCCTGCTCGCCCATGGGTCCCGCGCCGACGCGCGAACCGCGGATTGCACTGCCGCCTGATGCCATTCCGTTTACCCCTATGCTCCGGTGTCGAACTTGGTGATGAGACCGAGCACCACGATGCAGGCCAGCCAGACGAGGCCGAGGATCACGGTGATGCGGTTCAGGTTGCGCTCTGCGACGCCCGAGGCACCGAGGTTCGAGGTGACTCCACCGCCGAACATGTCGGACAGTCCGCCGCCGCGCCCCTTGTGGAGCAGGATCAGCATGGTGAGCAGGAGGCTCGTGATGCCCAGGACGACCTGGAGCACGACCTGGAGGATGTCCACGCGGTACCTTTCGAAGTTCTGGCGCGTTGCACGCCTCGACGAGTATAACGGCGCCTGCGAACCCCCGGGGAATCGCGTCGCCCTGTGTTCTGTCCGCTGGATACGCGGGGGCTTCGACTTCTGGTGAGGGGCGGAGGGGATGGCCTCGTCGCGGCGCCTTCCCGCGCCCTTCGGGCGCCCGCCAGACCCGAGCTGCGCCCACTCCCACGCCGCTCCCTGCGCGGCGTGGCGCAGTCGGCCTAATCACGGGGTCGCTTCCCGTGGAGCGACTCCCGACCGTCTACGTCGATTCGCTGGCACGCGAATCACCGGTTAGCCTCGCCGCCGAGAGACTGGTCGTTCACCTGCCCGACGACGCCGACCTCGAGCCTGTCGCCTCATGCGAAGACGCCGAGACGATTTCGGGCTTCAACGCGAAGAAGGCGGGCCCTCTCGGGCCCGCCTTCTCGTCGCAGTAGGTCAGACTCCGACGTGGTTGCGGAACCTTGCGATGGCGGCGAACTCCTCGACCTGGAGGCTGGCGCCTCCGACGAGGGCGCCGTCGACGTCGGGCTCGCGCATGAAGCCGGCGATGTTGCCGGACTTGACGGAGCCGCCGTAGAGGATGCGCGTCTTCGCCGCGGTGTCGGCGCCGAGGATGTCGGCGACGACGTCGCGGAGGGCCTTGCAGACCTGCTGGGCCTGCTCGGGCGTGGCGGCCTGGCCGGAGCCGATGGCCCAGACCGGCTCGTAGGCGACGACGATGTCGGCGTCCGAGGGCAGGCCGGTGAGGGCCTCCTTCAGCTGCGCGACCGGGACCGCGGACGGGCCGTGCTTCTCGAGGTCCTCGGCGGTCTCGCCGACGCAGACGATCGGCGGGACGCCGTGCTTGACGGCCGCGGCCGTCTTCGCAGCGATGTCCGCGTCGGTCTCGCCGTGCAGCGTGCGACGCTCCGAGTGGCCGACGATGACGTAGTCGCAGTCGAGCTGCTTGAGGAACTGGCCGGAGATCTCACCGGTGTAGGCCCCGCTGTCGAACTTCGACAGGTCCTGCGCGCCGTACTTGAGCGGCAGCTTGTCGGAGTCCACGAGGATCTGCACGGGGCGCAGATCGGTGAACGGCGGGAACACCGCGACCTCGACGCCGTCGAAGTCGTGGTCGGCGTCCTTGAGGCTCCACGCGAGCTTCTGGACGAAGGCGATGGCCTGGAGGTGGTCCAGGTTCATCTTCCAGTTGCCGGCGATGAGCGGGATGCGGGATGTCACTGCCATCCGAGGACCTCCAGTCCGGGGAGGCGCTTCCCCTCGAGGAATTCGAGGCTGGCTCCGCCTCCCGTCGAGATGTGGCCGAACTGCCCGTCCTCGAAGCCGAGGGCGCGCACCGCGGCGGCCGAGTCTCCGCCGCCGACGACGCTGAGTCCGTCGACCTCGGTGAGGGCCTGGGCGACGGCCTTCGTGCCGGCCGCGAACGGCTCGAGCTCGAAGACGCCCATCGGTCCGTTCCAGAACACGGTCTTCGAGGCCGCGACGACCTCGGCGAACCGCTTCGCGGTGTCGGGCCCGATGTCGAGACCGAGGCCGTCCGCGCCGAAAGCGGTGTCCTCGATCGCGTCGGCGGGGGCCGTCACGTACTCGGCGTCGGCTCCGAACTTCGAGGCGACGACGACGTCCGTGGGGACGACGATCTCCACCCCGAGCTCCTTCGCCTTCGCGAGGTAGCCGAGGACGGTGTCGATCTGGTCGGCCTCGAGCAGGCTCTTGCCGACCTCGTGGCCCTGGGCCTTGAGGAAGGTGAAGAGCATGCCGCCGCCGATGAGGATCGAGTCGACCCGCGGGAGCAGGTGGTCGATCACGCCGAGCTTGTCCGAGACCTTCGAGCCGCCGAGGACGACCGTGTAGGGGCGCTCCGGCTTCTCGGTCAGGCGGTCCAGGACCTCGAGCTCGGCGGCGATCAGCGTTCCGGCGGCACTGGGCAGCAGCTGGGCGAGCTCGTAGACGCTCGCCTGCTTGCGGTGCACGACGCCGAAGCCGTCGGAGACGAACGCGTCGCCGAAGGCGGCGAGCTTCTCGGCGAAGGCGCGGCGCTCGTCCGCGTCCTTGCTGGTCTCCCCCGGGTTGAAGCGGAGGTTCTCGAGCACGACGACCTGGCCGTCCTCGAGGGCGTCCACCGCGGCGGAGGCGGAGTCGCCGACCGTGTCGTCGGCGAACGAGACGGGGGCGTCCAGGAGCTCGCCGAGGCGCTTCGCGACGGGCGCGAGGCTGTACTTCGAGTCGGGGGCGCCGTCGGGGCGGCCGAGGTGGCTCACGACCACGACTCGCGCGCCCTCGGCGACGAGCCGCTGGAGCGTGGGCACCGACGCGCGCACGCGGCCGTCGTCCGTGATCGTTCCGTCCTTCAGGGGGACGTTCAGATCGCAGCGGACGACGACGCGCGTGCCGGCGAGGGAGCCCAGTGAGTCCAGAGTGCGGAGCGTCACGGTGTCACTCGTCACGGAGTCGTGACTCAGAGCTTGCCGGCGACGAGCTCGGCGACGTCGACGAGGCGGTTGGAGTAGCCCCACTCGTTGTCGTACCAGGAGGCGACCTTGACCTGGTTGCCGATGACCTTGGTCAGGCCGGCGTCGAAGATCGAGGAGTGCGGGTCGGTGACGATGTCGCTGGAGACGATCGGGTCCTCGGTGTACTTGAGGATGCCCTTGAGGTCGCCCTCGGCGGCGGCCTTGTAGGCCGCGTTGATCTCCTCGACCGTGGCCGACTTCGACAGCTCGACCGTGAGGTCGGTGATCGAGCCGGTCGGGACCGGGACGCGCAGCGCGTAGCCGTCGAGCTTGCCGACGAGCTCGGGGATGACGAGGCCGAGGGCCTTGGCGGCACCGGTCGACGTCGGGATGATGTTGACCGCGGCGGCGCGCGCGCGACGGAGGTCGCTGTGCGGGCCGTCCTGCAGGTTCTGGTCGGCGGTGTAGGCGTGGACCGTGGTCATCAGACCGCGCTCGATGCCGAAGTTGTCGAGCAGGACCTTGGCGAGGGGCGCGAGGCAGTTCGTGGTGCACGACGCGTTCGAGACGATGTCGTGGACCTGGGGGTCGTAGGTGCCCTCGTTGACGCCGAGGACGATGGTCGCGACGTCGTCGCCGGTGGCGGGAGCCGAGACGATGACCTTCTTGGCGCCGGCGGTGATGTGCTTGCGCGCGTCCTCCGACTTGGTGAAGCGGCCGGTCGACTCGATGACGACGTCGACGCCCAGCTCGCCCCAGGGGAGGTTCGCGGGGTCGCGCTCCTCGAGCACGATGATCGGCTTGCCGTTGACGACGATCTTGTCGCCGTCCAGCTCCACGGTCGCGTCGAGGCGGCCGGTGATGGAGTCGTACTTCAGGAGGTGCGCGAGCGCCTTGTTGTCGGTGAGGTCGTTGACCGCGACGATCTCGAGGTCGCTGCCCTTGGCGAGGGCCGCACGGAGGAAGTTACGGCCGATACGGCCGAAGCCGTTGATGCCGATCTTGACGGACACAGATATCTCCTGGAGAGGAAGGGCACCTCGACGGTGCAGTGGAGGGTGTGGATCGCTGCGAGAGCGGCGTCCCGGATCGGGACCCGGGACGCCGGAATCGCTACGACAGTAGCAGGAGGCCGGAAGTGTTCTGGCGGGCCTTCTCGAAGCGCGCGGAGACGTCCGCCCAGTTCACGATGTTCCAGAACGCCTTGACGTAGTCGGCCTTCACGTTGACGTAGTCGAGGTAGAAGGCGTGCTCCCACATGTCCAGCAGCAGGACCGGAACGGTCGCGGCGGCGTGGTTGCTCTGGTGGTCGTAGAGCTGCTCGATGAGCAGCTTCTGGCCGAGGGAGTCCCAGGCCAGGATCGACCAGCCGGAGCCCTGGATGCCGAGGGCCGAGGCGGTGAAGTGCGCCTTGAACTTGTCGAACGAGCCGAAGTTCTCGTCGATCGCCGCGGCGAGCTCGCCGGTCGGCTTGTCGCCGCCGTCGGGCGAGAGGTTGTTCCAGAACACGGTGTGGTTCACGTGACCGGCGAGGTTGAACGCCAGGTCCTTCTGGAGCTTGTTGACGTTCGCGAGGTTCTCGCTGTCGCGAGCCTCCTGCAGCGCGGCGAGGGCGGTGTTCGCCCCGGTCACGTACGTCGCGTGGTGCTTGTCGTGGTGGAGCTCCATGATCCGTCCACTGATGTGCGGCTCGAGAGCCGAGTAGTCGTAGGGCAGTTCGGCGAGCGTGTAGTCAGCCATGTGCGATCTCCTGTTCGTGGTCGTCGACCTCAGTGATCCGCCGGGTCTCACGGCCCCTCACCGCTGTGCGGGAGGGTGTGCCGGGGTGTCCTGAGCGACCTTTCCAGTCTAGTGAGAGCCGCCCTCCGCACTCGGAGCGTTTCCTCCGTTCAACCAGGAGACACTCAGCGTTCCCGCGTTCGTGCGCCCGACGGCCCTTCGGCTCGCGCGGGGCTCAGAGGTCCTGGAGCTCGGCGGGGAGGTTCGCGTCGGTGCCGGGGATGTCGAGGTCGGTCGCGCGCTTGTCGGCCATCGCGAGCAGGCGGCGGATGCGGCCGGCGACCGCGTCCTTCGTCATCGGCGGGTCGGCGTGGTGGCCGAGCTCGTCGAGGCTGGCGTCGCGGTGGGCGAGCCGGAGGCGGCCGGCGTAGCGGAGGTGCTCGGGGATGTCCTCGCCGAGGATCTCCATGGCGCGCTCGACCCGGGAGCAGGCGGCGACGGCGGCCTGCGCCGAGCGGCGGAGGTTCGCGTCGTCGAAGTTGACCAGGCGGTTGGCGGTGGCCCGCACCTCGCGGCGCTGGCGCAGCTCCTCCCAGCTGGCGACGGTGGAGGTCGCGCCCATCAGGGTGAGCATCGCGCTGATGCTCTCGCCGTCGCGGACGACCACGCGGTGCACGCCGCGCACCTCGCGCG
This sequence comes from Rathayibacter sp. PhB179, assembly GCF_004345345.1. NCBI lineage: Bacteria > Bacillati > Actinomycetota > Actinomycetes > Micrococcales > Microbacteriaceae > Rathayibacter > Rathayibacter sp. PhB179. Next base: position 204,111 of record NZ_SLVD01000003.1, read on the forward strand.
ACTTGGCCTGGACGCCGAGGCGCCCGGCCGCACCGACGATCGCCATCGCCGCCTCGTTGCCGGGGCAGATCACCTCGAGCGCGGCCGAGCGGCCGGGATCGGTGAGCGAGCCCTGCGCGAGGAAGGCGCCGCGCCAGACGGCGGCGAGCTCCTCGCGGGTGCCGGTGGTCAGCCGGTTCGGCAGTCCGCGGACGGGACGGCCGCGCTGATCGAGCAGGCCGGTCTGGCGGGCGAGGGTGTCGCCGCCCTCGACCACCCGGACGAGCCAGCTGGTGGTGCGGCGCGAGCCGCCGGCCGACACGATGCTGCCCTCGCTGCGGACGCCGTAGAGCTCGGCGAGGTCGCGGCGGACGCGGGTGGCCAGGGGGGCGGAGTCGAGCTCGACCTCGACCGCGAGGCGGTTCGAGATGATGTGCAGTCCTCCGGAGAAGCGGAGGATGGTCGCCAGTTCAGCGGCACGGACGGTGTTCTTGCGCGAGACGATCGCGACCAGTTCGCCCTTGACATCTGCAGTGAGGGCCACGGAGTCTTCTTTCCTTACGTCGGGAGCGCGGCGGAGCGCGCGGGGATCATTCTCGGCCGAGGTCGCGGTGCGCCACGTTGACGGCGACACCCGGCAGCTCGGCCAGTCGGGCCGCGACGCGGCCGGCGACGGCGACCGAGCGGTGCTTGCCGCCGGTGCAGCCGATGGCGATGGTCGCGTGGCGCTTGTTCTCGCGCTGGTAGCCGTCGAGCACCGGCCGGAGGGCACGCGAGTAGGAGTCGATGAACTCCTCCGCGCCCTGCTGGGCCAGCACGTAGTCTCTCACCTCTTCGTCGAGACCGGTGTGCGGGCGGAGCTCCGGGATCCAGTACGGGTTGGGCAGGAAGCGCGCATCCGCGACCATGTCGGCGTCGGTCGGCAGGCCGTACTTGAAGCCGAAGCTCATCACGGTGATCTGCAGCCCCGCGCGGCCGGCTTCGGCGAACCGCGTGGTGATCGTGGTCGCGAGCTGGTGCGGGTTGAGGTCGGAGGTGTCGATCACGATGTCGGCCGACTCGCGCAGTTGCGCCAGGCGGGTCCGCTCGGCGGAGATGCCGTCGAGGAGCGTGCCGCGCCCCTGCAGCGGGTGCGGGCGGCGGACCTGCTCGAAGCGGCGGACGAGAGCGGCGTCGGCGGCCTCGAGGAAGACGACGCGCAGATCGACGCCGACGCGCAGCTCGCGCACGATCTCGCCGAGGTCGGCGAAGAAGTCCCGCCCGCGGACGTCGACGACGGCCGCGACCTTGGGCACGGTGTCGCCCGCCCGCTGGGCGAGATCCACCAGCGGGCGCAGCATCTGCGGCGGGAGGTTGTCGACCACGTACCAGCCGAGGTCCTCCAGCGCGTTGGCGGCGGTGGATCGTCCGGCTCCGGACATCCCGGTGACGATCAGCACGTTCTGCTGCTCGCTCTCGGTGCTCATGGGGTCTCCGTGCTCGTGTGGGGTGGTCGCGGACCCTCCTTCGGGGAGGGCGGGCCTCCAGCCTAGGGTGTGGCCCTGAGCAGAGCACCCGGCGGAAGGTGGTGCCTCATGGATGCAGGTGCCCGTGGATCGCGGCCGCGAGCGTCGGCCCGATGCCCTTCACCTCCGCGATCTCGGCGTCGCTCGCCTCGCGCAGGCGGGTCACCGAGCCGAAGTGCTTCAGCAGGTCGCGCACCCGCGTCCCGCCCAGCCCCGGGATCTCGGCCAGCTGCGACGAGATGTCGCGCTTGCGCCGCTGCCGCTGGTGGGTGATCGCGAAGCGGTGCGCCTCGTCCCGGATGCGCTGGAACAGGAAGAGCGCGTCGCTGTTGCGCGGCAGGATCACCGGGAAGTCGGAGTCGGGCAGCCAGATCTCCTCCAGCCGCTTGGCGATCCCGCAGAGCGTGATCCCGGTGACGCCGGACTCGTCGAGCGCGCGCTGGGCGGCCGCGACCTGCGGCTGCCCGCCGTCGACGATGAGGAGGTTCGGCGGGTAGGAGAACTTGCGCCGCTTGGCCTCCCCCGTCTCGGGATCGACCTCGGCGGGCTCGGTCGGCTCCTTGAGGTAGGCGAGGCGCCGGGTGAGCACCTGGTGGAGGGACTCGGTGTCGTCCGTGGACTCCGCGATGCTGAAGCGGCGGTACTGGTCTTTGCGGACCAGGCCGTCTTCGAAGACGACCATCGAGGCGACGATGTTCGTGCCGCTGAGGTGCGAGACGTCGTAGCACTCCATCCGCAGCGGCGCCTCGGCCATCCCGAGCGCGTCGCGGATGTCCTCCAGGGCCTGTGTGCGCGCGGTGAAGTCGGCGGAGCGCCGGGTCTTGTAGAGCATCAGCGAGTGCTTGGCGTTCTGCGTCGCGGTCTCGAGGAGGGCCGCCTTGTCGCCGCGCTGCGCGGCGCGCAGACGGACGTTGGCACCGCGGAGGGAGCCCAGCCACTCCTCGAGCGCCTCGGAGTCGTCGGGCAGCTCGGGCACGACGACCTCGCGCGGCGGGACGTCGCCGCCCTCGTAGGCCGCTTGCAGGGCCGTGTCGACGAGCTCGGCGGTGCTCATGTCGAGCTCCTTGTCGACGACCCAGCCGCGCTCACCGCGGATCCGGCCGCCGCGCACGCGGAACTGCTGCACCGAGGCGGCCAGCTCGTCGTGCACGATCGCGTACAGGTCGACGTCGACGTTGTCCTTCAGCACGACCGCGCTCTTGGCGAGCACGGCGTCGAGCGCCGCGGCCTGGTCGCGGAGCTTGCCGGCGCGCTCGTACTGCATCGCCTCGGCGGCCTCGCGCATCTCGCGCTCGAGCTCGCCGATCATCTTGCGGTCGTGGCTGCCCATGAACGCGACGAAGCGGTCGACGATCGTCCGGTGCTCCGCGAAGGTGACCCGGTGCGAGCACGGACCGCCGCAGCGGCCGATCTGCGAGGCGAAGCAGGGCTTCCCGCTCTGCATCGCCCGCTTGTAGTTGGAGTCGTTGCAGGTCCTGATCGGGAACGCCTTGATCATCAGGTCGATCGTCTCGTGGATCGCCCAGATCTTCGGGTACGGGCCGAAGTACCGCGCCCCGCGGATCTTCGAATTGCGGGTCACCATCACCCGCGGCGCCTCGTCGCCGAGGGTCACCGCCATATACGGGTACGACTTGTCGTCGCGGAACTTGACGTTGAAGGGGGGATCGAACTCGTTGATCCAGGTGAACTCGAGCTGCAGCGCCTCGACGTCGGTGCCGACCACGGTCCACTCGACGCCGGACGCCGAGGTGACCATCCGCCGGGTGCGCTCGTGCAGGCTCGGCAGCGGAGCGAAGTAGTTGCTGAGCCGGGCGCGGAGGTTCTTCGCCTTGCCCACGTAGAGGACCCGGCCCCGGGCGTCCTTGAAGCGGTAGACGCCCGGGAGGGTCGGGATCTCGCCCGGCTTGGGCCGGAAGTCGACGGTCTGCGTCATGCCCGCGCCCCCGCTCCCCCGGCCCTCCGGGGACGACCGGCGAGGCGGAGCCGCGTCACGGCAGGATCTCGGCGAGGAAGGTGCCGGTGTGGCTCTCCTTGACCTTCGCGACGTGCTCGGGGGTGCCGATGGCGACGACCTGGCCGCCGCCCGCGCCGCCCTCGGGACCCATGTCGATCAGCCAGTCGGCCGACTTGATGACGTCGAGGTTGTGCTCGATCGTGATGACGGTGTTGCCCTTGTCGACGAGGCCGTTGAGCACCAGCAGGAGCTTGCGGACGTCCTCGAAGTGCAGACCGGTGGTCGGCTCGTCGAGCACGTAGACGCTGCGCCCGTTCGAGCGGCGCTGCAGCTCGGTGGCGAGCTTGACGCGCTGCGCCTCGCCGCCGGAGAGCGTGGTCGCGCTCTGCCCGAGCCGGACGTAGCCGAGGCCGACCTCGACCAGGGTCTTGAGGAACCGGTGGATCGAGGTGATCGGCTCGAAGAACTCGGCCGCCTCGGCGATCGGCATGTCGAGCACCTCGGCGATGTTCTTGCCCTTGTAGTGCACGGTCAGGGTGTCGCGGTTGTAGCGCGCTCCCCCGCAGACCTCGCACGCGACGTAGACGTCGGGCAGGAAGTTCATCTCGATCTTGATCGTGCCGTCGCCCGAACAGGCCTCGCAGCGCCCGCCCTTGACGTTGAAGCTGAACCGGCCGGGCAGGTAGCCGCGGGCCTTCGCCTCGGTGGTCTCGGCGAAGAGGTTGCGGATGCGGTCGAACACGCCGGTGTAGGTCGCCGGGTTGGAGCGCGGGGTGCGGCCGATCGGGTTCTGGTCGACGTGCACGACCTTGTCGAGGTTCTCGAGCCCGGTGACGCGCGTGTGCTTGCCCGGCACCTTGCGGGCGCCGTTGAGCTGGTTGGCGAGCACCCGGTAGAGGATGTCGTTCACCAGCGTCGACTTGCCGGAGCCCGAGACGCCGGTGACCGCGACGAAGGTGCCGAGCGGGAACTCGACGTCGACCTTCTGCAGGTTGTTCGCGTTGGCGCCGACGACCTTGATCACGCGCTTGCGGTCGATCTTGCGGCGCTTCTTCGGCAGCTCGATCGAGCGGCGGCCGGCGATGTAGTCGCCGGTGAGCGAGTGCGTGTTCTCGAGCAGCGACTCGTAGGAGCCGGAGTGCACGACCTGGCCGCCGTTGACGCCGGCGCCGGGGCCGATGTCGACGATCCAGTCGGCGGTGCGGATGGTGTCCTCGTCGTGCTCGACGACGATCAGGGTGTTGCCGAGGTCGCGCAGCTTGATCAGGGTGTCGATCAGCCGGCGGTTGTCGCGCTGGTGCAGGCCGATGCTCGGCTCGTCGAGGACGTAGAGCACGCCGGTGAGACCGGAGCCGATCTGGGTCGCGAGCCGGATGCGCTGGGCCTCGCCGCCGGAGAGCGAGCCGGCCGCACGGGAGAGGTTGAGGTAGTTGAGCCCGACCTCGATCAGGAAGTCGAGGCGCGCGCGGATCTCGCGGAGCACCTGCGCGGCGATGGTGGCCTCGCGCGGGGTGAGCTGCAGCTCGCTCATGAACGACTGGGCGTCACCGAGGCTGAGGTCGGCGACGTCGGCGATGCTCGCGCCGTGCACGAGCACGGCGAGCACCTCGGGCTTAAGGCGCGAGCCCTTGCAGACGGGGCAGGCGACCTCGCGGAGGAACTCGGCCCAGCGCGAGCGCTGCACATCGGTCTCGGCCTGCACGTACTGCCGCTCGATGTAGGGCACGACGCCCTCGAAGCCGGAGGTGTAGCTCATCTCCCGGCCGTAGCGGTTCTTCCACTTGACCTTGACCTCGAAGTTGTCGCCGTGCAGCACGGCCTGCTGCACCTCCGAGCTGAGGCGCTTCCACGGGGTGGTCAGCTTGAAGCCGAGGTCGCGGGAGAGGCCGTCGAGCAGCTTCTCGTAGTACTGGAAGAGGCCCTTGCCCTGGGTGGTCCACGGGATGATGACGCCCTCGGCGATGCTGAGGTCGGGGTCGCCGAGCAGCAGCTCGTCGTCGACCGACATCCGCGTGCCGAGGCCGGAGCACTCGGGGCAGGCGCCGAAGGGGGCGTTGAAGGAGAAGGTGCGCGGCTCGATCTCGGTGAGCGAGATCGGGTGGTTGTTGGGGCAGGACAGCTTCTCGGAGTACGTCGTCCACGCGCCGTCGCCCTCGCCGTCTACGAAGTTGATCTGCACGATGCCGTCGGTGAGGCGCAGCGCCGTCTCGAGCGAGTCGGTCAGGCGGCCGAGGATGTCCGGGCCGGCGACGAGGCGGTCGACGACGACGGAGATGTCGTGCTTGTACTGCTTCTTCAGCACCGGCGGCTCGCTCAGCTGGATGAGCTTGCCGTCGACCATGGCGCGGGAGTAGCCGCCCGCGGTCAGCTCCTTGATGAGGTCGACGAACTCGCCCTTCTTCTGCGAGACGACCGGGCTGAGGATCTGGTAGCGGGTGCCCTCCTCCAGCTCCATCAGCTGATCGGCGATCTGCTGCACGGTCTGCGCCGAGATCGGCTCGCTGCAGACGGGGCAGTGCGGGATCCCGATGCGGGCCCAGAGCAGGCGCATGTAGTCGAAGATCTCGGTGATCGTGCCGACGGTGGAGCGCGGGTTGCGGTTGGTCGACTTCTGGTCGATCGACACCGCCGGGCTGAGGCCCTCGATGAAGTCGACGTCCGGCCGGTCGACCTGGCCGAGGAACTGCCGCGCGTAGGCGGAGAGCGACTCGACGTAGCGGCGCTGGCCCTCGGCGAAGATCGTGTCGAAGGCGAGCGACGACTTGCCCGACCCGGACAGTCCGGTGAAGACGACCATCGAGTCACGGGGGATCTCGAGGTCGACATCGCGCAGGTTGTGCACTCTGGCCCCGCTCACCACCAGCTTCGACACCGATTCGTCCAGGGAGGAGACGAAGCGGTGGAAGGAGGGTGAGGGGGTGGTGGAAGGGTCCGTAACGGCGTTCAGGATCGACACCTCGAAAGTGTATGCGGAGCCACCGACATCGCCCGGGGCGTTCGCTGGCCGCTGATCCCGGACCCCGCGACTTGCGCTCGTCGACGCCGCCCGCACCGGTGGGCCGGCCCGCGCGGGCCGGCCCGGATCGGTCAGGACAGGTGCCCGGCCTTCTCCATCTGCCGCAGCTCGCGCTTGAGCTCGGAGACCTCGTCGCGCAGGCGCGCGGCGAGCTCGAACTTCAGCTCGCCGGCGGCCTGCAGCATCTGGCCGTTGAGGTCGGCGATGATCGCCTCGAGGTCGTTGCCGCCGTTCGCGGCGAGACCCTGGCGGCGCAGGTTGGGCGTCGGGCTCTTCTTCTTGGCGTCGCGGCCGGCCAGGAGCTTCGCGGTGTCGGCTCCCTCGCGGGCGAGCGCGTCGGTGATGTCGGCGATCTTCTTGCGCAGCGGCGTCGGGTCGATGCCGTGGTCGAGGTTGTAGGCGACCTGCTTCTCGCGACGGCGATCGGTCTCGTCGATCGCGAGCTTCATCGAGTCGGTCATCTTGTCCGCGTACATGTGCACCTCGCCCGAGACGTTGCGCGCGGCGCGGCCGATGGTCTGGATGAGCGAGGTCGACGAGCGGAGGAAGCCCTCCTTGTCGGCGTCGAGGATCGCGACGAGCGACACCTCGGGCAGGTCGAGGCCTTCGCGGAGGAGGTTGATGCCGACGAGGACGTCGTAGACGCCCGCGCGCAGCTCGGAGAGCAGCTCGACCCGTCGCAGCGTGTCGACGTCGGAGTGCAGGTAGCGCACCCGGACTCCGGCCTCGGTGAGGAAGTCCGTGAGCTCCTCCGCCATCCGCTTCGTGAGGGTGGTGACCAGCACGCGCTCGTCGCGCTCGGTGCGGAGCTTGATCTCCTCGAGCAGGTCGTCGATCTGGCCCTTGGTCGGCTTGACGACGATCTCGGGGTCGATCAGGCCGGTCGGGCGGATGATCTGCTCGACGATGCCGTCGGCGATCCCCATTTCGTAGCGGCCGGGGGTGGCCGAGAGGTAGACGGTCTGGCCGACGCGGCCCTTGAACTCCTCCCACTTCAACGGGCGGTTGTCCATCGCCGAGGGCAGCCGGAAGCCGTGCTCGACCAGGGTGCGCTTCCGCGAGGCGTCGCCCTCGTACATCGCGCCGATCTGCGGCACGGTGACGTGCGACTCGTCGATGACGACGAGGAAGTCGTCGGGGAAGTAGTCGAGCAGGCAGTGCGGCGCCTCGCCGGACTCGCGGCCGTCGATGTGGCGCGAGTAGTTCTCGATGCCGGAGCAGAAGCCGATCTGCTGCATCATCTCGAGGTCGAAGGTGGTCCGCATCCGGAGGCGCTGCGCCTCGAGGAGCTTGTTCTGCTTCTCGAGGTCGGCGAGGCGGACCTCGAGCTCCTGCTGGATGGTGTCGATGGCGCGGTGCATGACGTCCTGGCTGGCGACGTAGTGCGAGCCGGGGAAGACGGAGACGGACTCGAGCTTCTTCACGACGTTCCCGGTGAGCGGGTGCAGCGTGTAGAGCGCCTCGATCTCGTCGCCGAACATCTCGATGCGGATCGCGAGCTCCTCGTACATCGGGATGATCTCGATCGTGTCGCCGCGGACCCGGAAGGTGCCGCGGGCGAAGTCGACGTCGTTGCGGGCGTACTGCATCGAGACGAACTTGCGGATCAGGCGGTCGCGGTCGACCCGCTGGCCGACCTGGAGCGCGACCATCGCCTCGAGGTACTGCTCCGGCTGGCCGAGGCCGTAGATGCAGGAGACGGTCGAGACGACGATGACGTCGCGCCGGCTGAGCAGCGAGTTGGTCGTCGAGTGCCGCAGGCGCTCCACCTCGGCGTTGACCGAGCTGTCCTTCTCGATGAAGGTGTCCGTCTGCGGGACGTAGGCCTCGGGCTGGTAGTAGTCGTAGTAGGAGACGAAGTACTCGACCGCGTTGTTGGGGAAGAGCTCGCGGAACTCGTTGGCGAGCTGCGCGGCGAGCGTCTTGTTGTGCGCGAGCACGAGGGTCGGCCGCTGCACGGCCTCGACGAGCCAGGCGGTGGTCGCGGACTTGCCGGTACCGGTGGCGCCGAGGAGGACGACGTCGGTCTCGCCGGCGTTGATCCGGGCGCTCAGATCGGCGATCGCTCCGGGCTGGTCACCGCTCGGCTGGTATTCGCTGATGACCTCGAAGGGGTGCACGGCACGGGTTGGCTCCATGCTCGAAGCGTAACCGCGACCACCGACATCGGGGCGGCCCTGCGCCGACGGCGAACGGGGCTCGCGCCGACCCCGGCCACACACCGCCCGGCTGGGGGCGCCGGGTCTCGATACACCCCTGCGGGGCTACTCGACCAGCAGGGGCGTCCAGCACGTGGCGAACGCATGCCCGACGGGACGCCGCTGCAGGCCTGCTCGATCAGCATGGGCGTCCAGCACCCTGCCACATGCATGCTGATCGAGTAGCGCGCGGAGCGCGCGTATCGAGATCCACCGGGCCCGGAAGCCCGGTCTGCAGGCCGACCAGCAGGAGGGCGCCCGATCAGAGGCGGGAGACGCGCAGGTCGCGCAGGTGGAGGCGGTCGCCCGCGGCCATGCCGTCGGTGCGCACGCGGAGCACCGCGCAGACCGCCCACTCCGGCGCGGGGAGGGAGTAGGCGTCGTCGAGCCGGACTCCGGCGAAGGAGTCGCGGGCCGAGACGTCGGTCACCGAGTACCAGTCCCGCCCCAGGCCGTCGGCCCGTCGCGCCGTCGAGAAGCCGAGATCGATCGCGACGGATCCGGAGCCCTCGTAGAGCGCGTCCAGCGACGCGAGCACCCGCGCTCCCGCGGCGATCGGCACGAAGAGGTGGACCGCGCCGGAGCCCGACCCGTCCTCGACTGCGAGCGCGCGGAGCCCCGCGATCGGCGAGTCCCCCGCCGCGACGGACGCCCCGCCCTCCGCCGTCCAGTCGTCGGCGAGCACCGAGCGCGAGCCGTGCGGGTCGAGCACGCCGCGGATCCGCTCGGCCGCGTGGAACCGCAGCGCGGTCGAGGGCAGCGCGGAGGTGTCCGAGATCGTCAAGACGCCGTCACCGCGCGCCAGGAAGGGCAGCCGCGAATTGCCGCCCTGGAACTGCCCGCCCCGGACGACGGCCCGCTGGCCCCCTGCCCCGGAGAACTGGATCAGTCCGCGCTCGGCGTCACCGTCGACCTCCTTCCGAGCCCGGACGAGGAAGCGGCAGTCGGTGAGCGAGAGCAGGGCGCCCCAGCCGTCCAGCTCGAACCAGCCGTGGTTGTCGGGGACCTGCATCTCGAAGTGGCAGTGCGAGAAGTGGGCCTGTCCACGCGAGATCGTGACCGCGCGGCCCTGGTTCGTCGAGAAGGTGTCGAACGAGCACTGGTCGACGAAGAACTCCTGGTCGCCGTGGATCTGGAGCGCGCTCTCGGTGTTGCTGGTGAGGTCGCAGCCCTGGAACGCGATGCGCTCGCCCGAATCGACGGCGTCCTCGACCGCCACGACTCCCACGCGGTTCCCCTGGAACGAGCACGAGCGGAACTCGAGCAGATAGGCGTGCGACCCGAGCTCGACCGCCGTGTCGAAGCTGCGCGCGACGACGTTCGCGAACGAGAGGTAGGCGGGCTTCGGTCCGGGTTCGCGCAGGTGGGACGGTGCGCTCACGGCGATGCCGGTGTTCGAGCCGTTGCCGATCAGGTGCAGATCGCTCAGCACGGTCTGGTGCTGGCGGGTGTAGCCCGCGGCGGAGGACTGCAGCACGGGGCCGACGGTCTGCAGCGCAGGGCCCGTGCCGACGTAGCGGATCTCGCAGCGACCCTCGATGCTCACCCGGGCGTCCCAGGAGAGCGTCTCGTCGACGACGAAGCTCCCACCGGGCGCGGTGACGACGGCGTGGTGCTCGGCCGGGTCGACCCCGTCCTCCGGCACGGCGGCAGCCGCCAGCGCCGCCTGCCAGGCAGCGGTGTCGCGCGCGGCTCCCGCGGGGAGCGACTCGTCGAGGTGGTCGTGCACGTCGACGATGCGGGACGTGCCGGCGGGACGGCTGATCACCTGGACCGGCGCCGGTCCGGTCCGGCCGGTGAGCGCACCCGCGGCCGCTCCCGCGCCCGCACCGAGCAGGACGCCCGCCCCGGAGGCGAGCAGGAGGCGCCGGGAGTCGGAGGCGGGCGGGCGTGCTCCGGAAGCGCTCATGCGTCGTACCCCTCGACTCGGCGATCGTGCTGGGGCCGTCCCCCGTGCTGCGGCCCTCCCACTGTAGGAGCAGGGCCTGACGGTCTCCCGCCGCCGGATGCACTCAGGCTGAGGGGCGGCGCAGCCGCTCCCAGAGCGCGTCGACCTGGCTCAGGGTCTCCTCCAGAGTTCCGGAGGCGTCGATCACGGCGTCCGCGAGGGCCAGGCGGTCCTCGTCGCTCGCCTGCGCGCCGACGCGAGCGCGGGCGTCGGCCTCGGTCATGCCGCGCAGGTCGATGAGGCGCTCGACGCGCGTCTCCTGCGGGGCGTGGACGACGATCACCTCGTCGAACTCCCCCGCCCCGCGCGACTCGGCCAGAAGCGGGACGTCGTAGACGACGATCGCCGCGGGGTCGGCGGCGGCCGCCGCGGCGAACAGCTCCTGCGAGCGGAGCGACACCGCCGGGTGGGTGATCGCGTTGAGGTCCTCGCGGGCGGCGGAGTCGGAGAAGACGATCGCGCCGAGCGCCGCCCGGTCGAGCGAGCCGTCGGCGCGCAGGGTCTCCGGGCCGAACCGCTCGACGATCGCGGCCAGCGCGGGCTCCCCCGGCTCGACCACCTCGCGGGCGAGCCGGTCGGCGTCGACGACGACGGCTCCGAGCTCGGCGAGACGGCGGGCGACGGTGGACTTGCCCGAGGCGATGCCTCCGGTGAGGGCTGCGAGATGCACCCGGCAAGCCTAACGAGCGGCGCAGTGGACCGGACGGGGGTGGATCTCGATACGCCCGCTCCGCGGGCTACTCGATCAGCATGAGAGGGCAGTGCGGGCTTGTCGGTCACCAGGGATGCAGTGGGCGGCTCCACGCATGCTGGTCGAGTAGCCGCGCAGCGGCATATCGAGACCCGCGCCGTCCGCTCCCGCTGCAACGCCGAACGGCCGGCCCCCGAGGGGACCGGCCGTTCGTCGTGGTGGTGATGCTGCAATCAGTTGTTCGAGGACAGCTTCTCGCGCAGAGCGGCGAGCGACTCGTCGTCGGCGAGGGTTCCGCCGCCGGCAGCCGACTCGGTGTTGGTGAAGCCGCCGCCGACCGAGACGCCCTCGGAGACCGTGGCGGCCTCCTCCTGCGACTTGGCGACCTGGGCCTTGTGGGCCTCCCAGCGAGCCTGAGCAGCGGCGTACTCCTGCTCCCAGGCCTCGCGCTGGGACTCGAAGCCCTCGCGCCACTCGTTGGTCTCCGGGTCGAAGCCGTCGGGGTACTTGTAGTTCCCCTGGTCGTCGTACTCGGTGGCCATGCCGTAGAGCGCCGGGTCGAACTCGGTGCCCTCGGGGTCGACGTTCTCGTTCGCCTGCTTGAGCGAGAGCGAGATGCGACGACGGTCGAGGTCGATGTCGATGACCTTGACGAAGACCTCTTCACCGACCGACACGACCTGCTCGGCGAGCTCGACGTGCTTGCCCGAGAGCTCGGAGATGTGGACGAGGCCCTCGATGCCGTCCGCGACGCGGACGAAGGCACCGAACGGGACCAGCTTCGTGACCTTGCCCGGGGCGACCTGACCGATCGCGTGGGTGCGGGCGAAGACCTGCCACGGGTCCTCCTGCGTCGCCTTGAGCGAGAGCGACACGCGCTCGCGGTCGAGGTCGACCTCGAGGATCTCGACGGTGACCTCCTGGCCCACCTCGACGACCTCGGAGGCGTGCTCGATGTGCTTCCAGGAGAGCTCGGAGACGTGGACGAGACCGTCGACGCCGCCGAGGTCGACGAACGCACCGAAGTTGACGATCGAGGACACGACGCCCTTGCGGACCTGACCCTTGTGCAGGTTGTTCAGGAACGTGGTGCGGCTCTCGGACTGCGTCTGCTCGAGGAGCGCGCGACGCGACAGGACCACGTTGTTGCGGTTCTTGTCGAGCTCGAGGATCTTCGCCTCGATCTCCTGGCCGAGGTACGGCGTGAGGTCGCGGACGCGGCGCAGCTCGATGAGCGAGGCCGGGAGGAAGCCGCGGAGGCCGATGTCGACGATGAGCCCGCCCTTGACAACCTCGATGACCGAACCGGTGACGACACCGTCGGACTCCTTGATCTTCTCGACGTCGCCCCACGCACGCTCGTACTGCGCGCGCTTCTTGGAGAGGATCAGGCGACCCTCCTTGTCCTCCTTCTGCAGGACGAGGGCTTCGACGCTGTCGCCCACGTTGACGACCTCGGAGGGGTCGACGTCGTGCTTGATGGAGAGCTCACGCGAGGGGATGACGCCCTCGGTCTTGTAACCGACGTCGAGGAGGACCTCGTCGCGGTCGATCTTCACGACGGTGCCTTCGATGAGGTCTCCGTCGTTGAAGAACTTCAGAGTCTTTTCGACCGCGGCAAGAAAGTCTTCAGCAGACCCGATGTCGTTGATCGCGACCTGCTTGGTTGCCTTTTCGGTCGTTGCGGTTGTCATTAAGGGATGCTCCAGGATGGATGGGTATCGGGCGGCGGGCACCGACACGCCCGAGGGCGTGACGCGGTGGTGACCACTGCGGAGGTGATGGGGATGCCGTGACCGGGAGGAGCTCGAGAGCCCGGACCGTGATCCCGGATCTCCAGCGCACCGTGGGCACGGCGGTGCCACGAATGTGACGTTCCAGACTATCGAACCGACCGGGGTGAGAGCAATCTCGAGGGGCCCCGTTCCGCGTGTCCTGGCGGGTTCCGTCGGTCGGCAGCCGCCCGACGGAGGTCAGGCCCCGGCGCCGAGGCTCGCGCGGAGGGTGTCGAGCCCGACACCGCCGAGATCGAGGGCGCGACGGTGGAACGACGCGAGGGAGAAGTCCGCCCCGTCGCGCGCGCTCGCCTCGTCCCGCAGCTCCTCCCAGATCCGCTGGCCGATCTTGTAGGAGGGCGCCTGGCCGGGCCAGCCGAGGTAGCGGTTGACCTCGAAGCGGACGAAGGCGTCGTCCATGTTGACGTTCGCGCGCAGGAAGGCGAGGGCGGACTCGGCCGTCCAGACGTCCGAGGAGCCGGGCATCCGCTTCTGCAGGTGCACGCCGATGTCGATGACGACGCGGGCGGCGCGCATCCGCTGCCCGTCGAGCATCCCGAGGCGGTCGGCCGGGTCGTCCAGGTAGCCGAAGCGCTCCATCAGCCGCTCGGCGTAGAGGGCCCAGCCCTCGGCGTGCCCCGAGCTGCCGGCGAGCTGGCGGCGCCAGGTGTTGAGGCTCGCGCGGTTGTACACGGCCTGACCCACCTGCAGGTGGTGACCGGGGACGCCCTCGTGGTAGACGGTCGTCAGCTCGCGCCAGGTGGCGAACTCGGTGACGCCCGGCGGGACGGACCACCACATCCGGCCCGGGCGGGAGAAGTCGTCGCTCGGGCCGGTGTAGTAGATGCCGCCCTCCTGGGTCGGCGCGATGCGGCACTCGAGGCGGCGGAGCTCGTCCGGGATGTCGAAGGCGGTGCCCGCGAGCTCGCTCACGGCCCGGTCGCTGGTCTCCTGCATCCAGCGCTGCAGCGCATCGACGCCGTGCAGGGTGCGGGCGGGGTCGGTGTCGAGGTGCGCGATCGCCTCGGCGACACTCGCGCCGGGCAGGATCTCGCGGGCGATCGCCTCCTGCTCGGCGGTCATCCGTGCGAGCTCCTCGATCCCCCACTCGTAGGTCTCGTCGAGGTCGACCACCGCGCCGAGGAAGCGGCGCGACTGCAGCGCGTAGTGCTCGCGGCCCACCGCGTCCTGCTCCGTCGCGGCCGGGCCGAGCTCGGTGCGGAGGAACCGGGCGAGGCCGCCGTAGGCCGCGGAGGCGCGACGGGCGCCCTCCTCGAGCCGCAGCGAGAGCGACGCGGGCAGCGATCCGGTGGCCGGAGCCGCGTCGGCGGCCAGTGCCGCGAAGAACCCCCGCGGACCGGCGATCGTCTCGGCCTGCTCGGCGACGAGGCCGACCTGGCGGCGCGCCGGCGTCACCCCGGCGCCGATGCCAGCGCGGAGGGTCTCCGCGTAGCCGGCGAGGGCGGCCGGGACCGCGAGGAGCCGCTCCGCCACGTCCTCCCAGTCGCTCACGGAGTCGGTCGGCATCAGGTCGAAGACGTCGCGCAGCTCCTGCGCGGGCGAGGCGATCACGTTCAGATCGCGGAGCGGCAGCTGCGCCGCGTGCGCCTCGAGCGACAGCCGCAGGTCCGCCCCCAGATCGGCGACCGTCACCGCGTCGACCGCGTCGACCGGCTCGGCGGACTCGAGCTCGGCCAGCGCGGCGGCCGTCGCCGCCCGCGCCCGCTCCACGCCCTCCGGCGACAGGTCGCCGAGTCGGCGGTTCGCCTCGGCGCGGCCGATCGAGGTGCCGAGGGTGGGCTCGAGCTCGACGAGGGTGTCGACCCAGCGCTCGGCGACGAGGTCGACGGCGGTGGGCTCGCGGGAGATGTCGGAGGTCATGCCTTCGAGCCTAGCCAGGGGTCAGGAACGGCCCGGATCCGGCGGGCGCCGCGCGACGTCAGTGCGCCGCGACGTCCCAGTCGGAGCCGTGGCCGACCTGCACCTCGAGCGGCACGGAGAGATCGACCGCACCGGCCATCCGTGCGCGGACGACCTCCTCGAGCACGTCCTCCTCGCCGGGGGCCACGTCGAAGATGAGCTCGTCGTGCACCTGCAGCAGCATCCGCGACTCCAGGCCCTTCTCAGCGATGTCGGCCTGGACGCCGATCATCGCGATCTTCATGATGTCGGCGGCGGATCCCTGGATCGGCGAGTTCAGCGCGGCGCGCTCCGCGTTGTCGCGGAGGACGCGGTTGCCGCTCTGGAGGTCGGGGAAGGGGCGGCGGCGACCGAAAATCGTCTCGGTGTAGCCGGTCTCCCGCGCCTGCTCGACGACCGTGCGGAGGTAGTCGCGAACCGCGCCGAAGCGGACGAAGTAGTCGGTCATCAGCTGCTTCGCCTCGTTGCTGGAGATGCGCAGCTGCTTGGAGAGGCCGAACGCGCTCAGTCCGTAGGCGAGCCCGTAGGACATCGCCTTGACCTTGTTGCGCATCGCCGAGGTGACGTCCGACGGCTCGACGCCGAAGATCCGCGCGCCGACGAAGCGGTGCAGGTCCTCGCCGCTGTGGAAGGCCTCGATCAGGCCGGCGTCGCCGGAGAGGTGCGCCATGATCCGCATCTCGATCTGCGAGTAGTCGGCGGTGATCAGGGTGCTCGCCTGCTCGCCGTGCACGAACGCGGTGCGGATGCGGCGGCCGACCTCGCTGCGGACCGGGATGTTCTGCAGGTTCGGGTCGTTCGACGAGATCCGCCCGGTCGCGGTGCCGGTCTGGTCGTAGCTGGTGTGGATCCTGCCGTCGGCGGTGACCGACTTCTCCAGCGTCTCGATGATCTGCTTGAGCTTGGTCGCGTCGCGGTGCTCGAGCAGGAGACCGAGGAACGGGTGCGGGTGCGACTCCTGCAGGTCCGCCAGGGCGGACGCGTCGGTCGTGTAGCCGGTCTTCGTCGCGCGGGTGCGCGGCATCGCCAGCTCCTCGAAGAGGACCTGCTGCAGCTGCTTGGGCGAGCCGAGGTTCATCTCGTGCCCGATCTCGGCGAAGGCGCGGTTCGCGAGGTCGACGGAGGTGGCGGTGAGCTCGCCGCGGAGGCGCGCGAGCACCTCGGCGTCGATCGCGACGCCGGTGAGCTCCATCGTTGCGAGCACCTGCACGATCGGCAGCTCGATGTCGACGAGCACCGAGAGCATGCCCTCGCCGAGCAGCTCGGTCTGCACGCCGACCAGGCGGTGCGCGTACCAGGCCTCGGTCGCGGGACCGATCGGCGGGGCGGTCGGGACGAGCTGGTTCGGGTCGCCCTGGATCATCGCCTCGTCGAGGTACTGCTGGACCTGGGCCGGCAGCGTCGCCGCGTGACCGGTGGGCTGCAGGAGCCACGCCGCGATGCGGGTGTCGAAGGCGAGTCCGGCCACCGGGAGCCCGGCCCGGCGCAGCGCCTTGACCTGCGGCTTGGCGTCGGCGAAGTACTTGGGGGCGTCGCTCGCGAGCCACTCCTCGAGCGCTGTGTAGTCGGGCCGGCCGGCGGCCCAGGGCACGAAGGCCGACTCCGCCTCGACCGACAGGCCGATGCCCTCGAGGCCGCCCTCGCCGAGCTGCACCTGCACGGCGACGGGCACGGTGCCGTTCGCGGAGACCCGGGCGAGCCAGTGCGCGAGCTCCTCGTCGACCAGGTTCCGCACGGCCGGAGCCGCGGTCACGACGGTGTCGCCCGCGAGCGCCTCCGCCGCGCCCTCGACGCCCTCGTCGGCGGCGATCGTGAGCACGCGCTCCTGCAGCGTCCTGAACTCGAGCCGGCTGAAGATCTCGCGGACCGCGTCCGGGTCGATCGGACGGCGGTCGAGGTCGTTCGGGCCGAGCGGCAGCTCGACGTCGGTGATCAGGCGGTTGAGCCGGCGGTTGCGGAGCGCGTTCTCCTTCTGCTCACGCAGCTTCTCGCCGACGACGCCCTTGATCTCGTCGGCGTGGGCGATGATGTCGGCGACGGTGCCGTACTGGTTGACCCACTTGGCGGCCGTCTTCGGGCCGACCTTGTCGACGCCGGGCAGGTTGTCGCTCGTCTCGCCGACGAGCGCCGCGATCTCGGGGTACTGGTGCGGCTCGACGCCGTACTTCTCGAAGACCTTGTCGCGGTCGTAGCGGGTGAGCTGCGAGACGCCCTGGGTCGACGGGTAGAGCAGGGTGACGTCGGGCGTCACCAGCTGGATGGTGTCGCGGTCTCCCGAGACGACCAGCACGCGGAAGCCCGCCTCGGCGCCCTGGCGGGCGAGCGTGGCGAGGATGTCGTCGGCCTCGAAGTCCTCCTTCGAGACGGTGCGGATGTTCATCGCGTGCAGCGCCTCCTCGAGGAGGGGGACCTGGCCCTTGAACTCGGGCGGGGTCTCGCCGCGGGTGCCCTTGTACTCCGGGTACTCGCGGGTGCGGAACGAGTAGCGGGAGATGTCGAAGGCGACGCCGAGGTGCGTCGGCTTCTCGTTCTTCAGCAGCAGGATCAGCATCGACAGGAAGCCGTGGATGGCGTTCGTGTGCTGCCCGTCGCGGGTCTGGAAGCTGTCGACCGGGAGGGCGTAGAACGCCCGGAACGCGAGCGAATGACCGTCGATGAGCAGGAGGGTAGGCTGTTCCGGATCTGACACAGGGCAAGACTACACAGCGCCTCCGACACCGGTTCGGGCCCGGTCCCGCCCGTCGGCGGAGGGCCTCCGGGAGGCCCAGCACGAGGAGCACCGTGACCGAATACGCCCCCGCCGCCGCGACCGCCGCCCCCTGGGTCCGCCCGCCCGTCCTCGATCTCGAGGCGCACATCGGGCGCGGCATGGGCGAGCTCGCCGAGCGGATGGGCATCGTCTGGCACGAGCTCACCCCGGAGCACTCGGTCGCGTCGATGCCCGTCGAGGGCAACCGCCAGCCGGTCGGCATCCTGCACGGCGGCGCGCACGTCGTCCTCGCCGAGTCGATGGGCTCGATCGCCGCGAACGTGCACGCCGGCGCGGGACGCCTCGCGATGGGCATCGAGCTGAACGCGAGCCACAGCCGCTCGATCACCCACGGCCACGTGATCGCCACCTGCGACGCCATCCACCTCGGCTCCACCCTTACCACCCATGAGATCGTCGTCCGCGACGAGCAGGGCCGCCGCCTCAGCACGGTCCGCATCACGAACATCCTCCGCGACGCGCGCTGACCGCTCCGCTCAGTCCGCACCGGGGACGACGGCGACGACGACGGAGCCGAGCACGAGGACCGTGCCCGCCGCCGCGACGAGGGGCTTCGGCGAGCCCACGGCGACCGCCAGGAGCGCGCCCGCGAGACCGACCGTCACCTCCGCCGAGCACGCGACGACCATCGGTCGCGCCGCCGTGCGCTCCAGCAGCCACGAGTCCTCGACGGCCGGGAAGGCTCGGGGCAGGAGCGCGAGGAGGGAGACGACGACCGGGAGGACCACCAGCGGCGGTGTCCGCCCCAGCTCCGGCAGGCAGGCGCCCAGCATGAGCTCGAGCACGACGGTCGCCGTGACGAGCAGCAGTCCGAGCCTGGACCGGGACGCGCGCCGGGTCGGCTGCCGTGATCGGTTCGCAGGGCGCAACGATCGACTCCCTCCTCTGCGGACGGGTCCTGCACCCGCGCCTCGTCCGTTCTAGCGGCGGCCCGCCTCGGCGGTACCGCCCTGTCGCCGGACGTGAGCTGAATGGCGCGGGCCGCCCGCGGGCCGGCGGACGACGGGCTCCGCAAGGGTGTGCCCGCGCGGCGGACCCCGGCCGCGCAAGCACGACGGGCGACTCGGGCTCGAGGCCCGCGGACGAGGTTCAGCTCAGCGCTCGCGAGGCCGTGAGCGCGAAGGCCGTCCCGAGCACGAGCACGAGCCCGGCGGCGACGAAGGACGGCACGGGCGACCCGACGGCGGCCGACATCGTCCAGCCGATCAGTGCAATGCCGAGCTCTGCGGCGAACACTGCGCGCGTCGGTCGCTGGGCGGAGCGCTCGAGGAGGCGCGACCCCTCGACGAGCGGAATCATCCGCGGAACGAGAGCCAGGAGAACGAGCAGGAGAGGGAAGGGCACCTCCACTGCGCCTCCCCAGGATCCGGAAGGCGGAGCGTCGACGACGAGGAGAACAGCGAGCGCCACGGCGAGAACGAGGATCCCCGCTCTCGATCGGGGCAGGCCCCACGGCGACGAGGAGCGAGTCGAAGTCGGATCCATCTGCTCATTCCTTGCAGGGCTCGAAGGGCGTGATGCCACTACCGCGCGGAGGGAGTGGCGGATCGGCCGTCGGCACTGTCGCATCGATCACCGACCGTGCGCCGCACCCGACCTGCGTACTTTGTAGCAAGGTCAGGCACGCGGAGAGACAGCTGTCGCTCCGCGCCGGTCCTCGCGCGACGAGGACCGCGAGAGGCGACGAGGACGAGCGCGCTCTCGGTGGAGATGCGGGAAGCCGGCCTTCGTCCGACACGAGACGGACCGACTGCTCGACGTCGCCCGCGGAGCGCGCCGCGGAGCGCGCCGCGGCAGGTCCGCAAGCCCCCGCCGTGGCGGGGCGGGCGACCTAGGCTCGGGGCGTGACCTTCCGCGATCTGCTGCGCTCCCTGCCGTCCATGCCCTCCGAGCTGCCCGACTTCGACGCGGAGGCGGCTCCGGCCGACCCGGTCGAGCTGTTCGGGCAGTGGCTGGAGGCGGCGAAGGACGCCGGCCAGCTCCTCCCCCACGGCGCGACGCTGTCGACCGCCGACGCCGACGGGACCGTCTCGGCGCGGGTGCTCGTGCTGCGCGACATCGACGACGCCGGCTGGGCGTTCTCGACCCACGCCTCCAGCCCCAAGGGGCGGGCGATGGCGGCGAATCCGCACGCCGCGCTGACCTTCTTCTGGCCGGTGCAGGGCCGGCAGGTCCGGGTGGAGGGCCGCGTCGAGCGCGCGTCCGTCGAGGAGTCGAAGAATGACTTCCAGCGGCGCTCCGAGGCGGCGCGCACGGCACTGCTGGTCGGCCGGCAGAGCGAGCCGATGAAGCGCGCCGAGGACTTCGACCTGGTGACGCTGCAGACCGGCGTCGCCGTCGCCTGCTCCCCCGCGACGCTCGACCGCGACTGGGCCGTCTACCGCGTCGTGCCCGAGCGGATCGAGTTCTGGCAGGGCTCGACCAGGGCGGAGCAGGACCACACCCGCCTGCTGTACAGCGCACCCGGGGCGGGAACGACGGAGGCGGGCGGCTCCCCGTGGGAGCGCACCCGCCTCTGGCCGTGACGGCGCGGCCCTCGGGCCGCCGCCGCCCTACTTCTTGGGGCTGAGCTGCTCGATGATCGCCTGGGCGACGTCGTGCATGGTGAGGCGGCGGTCCATCGACGCCTTCTGGATCCAGCGGAACGCCTCGGGCTCGGAGAGGCCCATCTTCTCGTTGAGCAGGCCCTTGGCCCGGTCGACGAGCTTGCGGGTCTCGAAGCGCTCGACCATGTCGGCGACCTCGGCCTCGAGGGTGAGGATCTGCGCGTAGCGGGAGAGGGCGATCTCGATCGCCGGCAGCAGGTCGTTCGGCGTGAACGGCTTGACCACGTAGGCCAGCGCGCCGGCCTCGCTCGCGCGCTCGACCAGCTCCTTCTGGCTGAAGGCGGTC
This sequence comes from Rathayibacter sp. PhB179, assembly GCF_004345345.1. NCBI lineage: Bacteria > Bacillati > Actinomycetota > Actinomycetes > Micrococcales > Microbacteriaceae > Rathayibacter > Rathayibacter sp. PhB179. The sequence continues at coordinate 224,762 of NZ_SLVD01000003.1, forward strand.
AGCAGGACGACGGGAGCGATGTGCGCCTTCGAGAGGCGCTCGGCGGCGGAGATGCCGTCGAGCTGGGGCATCTTCACGTCCATGATCACCAGATCGGGGCGCAGCTCCGTGGCGAGGGCCACGGCCGTCTCGCCGTCGCCCGCCTCACCGACGACCTCGAAGCCGTTGTCGCGGAGGATCTCCACGATGTCCATGCGGATGAGCGATTCGTCCTCTGCGACGACGACCCGACGGGGTGCGGTCTGCGGAGTTTCCTGGTCTGTCACGCCGAAGAGCCTACGGTATTCTCGACAGGCTCGTGATGAGCCGGTGTGGCGGAATGGCAGACGCGGGGCACTCAAAATGCTCTGTCCGAGAGGGCTTGTGGGTTCGAGTCCCACCACCGGTACCGCAGGCGCCCCGCGCGCGTCGCCACTTCGCTAGCGTCGTCGGATGGACGATTCCTCGGCGGCCTGGCCGCTCTTCTCCCTCGTGCTGCGCACGCCGCGCCTCGAGCTGCACCCGGTCCGCGACGCCGATCTGCCGGCCCTCGCCGCGGCCGCCGTCGCCGGGATCCACGAACCCGGCCGATCGCCGTTCCCCGCGGCCTGGGCCGAGGCGCCCGCCGAGCAGCTGCCCGCCGATCTCGCCCGCTACCAGTGGTCGCTCCGTGCGGCGACGCGGCCGGACTCCTGGCGCGTGGCCTTCGCGATCGTCGAGGACGGCGCGGTGATCGGCTGCCAGGACCTGCTCGCCGACGAGTTCGCGGCGCGGCGAACCGTCTCCTCCGGCTCGTGGCTCACGCGCGCGGCGCAGGGGCGCGGTCTCGGCCGGGAGATGCGGGCGGCGGCCCTGCTGCTCGCCTTCGACCACCTCGGTGCGGAGGTGGCGGAGAGCAGCGCGCTGGCCTGGAACACGGCGTCGATCCGGGTGTCGACCGGGCTCGGCTACGAGCCCAACGGCACCCAGCGCACGGTCGGCGCCGACGGAGTGGCGGTCGAGGAGATCCGGTTCCGCGTCACGCCCGAGACGTTCCGCCGCCCGGAGTGGGCGCTCGAGGTGTCCGGCCTCGAGGCGGCCCGTGCGCTCCTGATCGCCGAGCCGGCGGCGGACTCCTAGCGAGAACCGGCGAGCCGAGCCGCTCAGAACTCCGCGAGGCTCCCGCGCAGGCCACCCCCGGGGTACTCCCGCCGCAGGATCCCGCGGCGGCGCAGGATCGGCACCAGCTCGTCGAGCATCCGGTGCAGCGTCACCGGGTGGAAGTCGCCGGAGAACGCGACGCCGTCGTTGTCCGCGTCGTCGCCGAGCTCCTGGACGAAGTCGGCGACCTCCTCCGCGGTGCCCACCACTCCGCTGCGGCCGGCGATCAGGCCGAGCCGGGCCTTCGCGGTGAGCAGGGCGCGCAGCGGAGCGTCCTCGTCGGCACCGCCGTAGAGGCCGGCGATGCTGCCGCGCGAGACGTGCTCGCCGAAGACCGCCGGGTCGACCGGGCGGTCGAGGTCCAGCGCGGTCAGGTCGGTCTCGAGGTCGCTCGACCAGGCGGCCGCGGCGGTGAGCAGCGCCGCGTCGTCGGGGTGGGCGGAGGCGTCGACGAGGCGCTGCGCCTCCTCCCGGCTCGAGACGATGATCGGCTTGAAGACGAAGAGGATGGTGAGGTCGTCGGGGTTCCGGCCGTGCGCGGCGGCCGCGGCGCGGGCCCGCTCGCGGTAGGCGCGCACCGTCGCGGTGTCGAGCGAGGCGAGGGCCAGCTGGATCTCGGACTGCGCGCCGGCGAAGTCGATGCCGCGCGGCGAGCCGCCGGGCGAGACGATGACCGGCTCGCCCGGGCCGGCGGCGGCCGAGGAGGACCCGGTGCCGAACGGCAGCGCGTTCAGCGGGCCGTCGAAGGAGTAGTGCGTCCCGCGGTGCTGCAGCGCGCGCAGCCGGTCGCCGTCGGCGAAGCGGCCGGTCGCCTCGTCCTGGATCAGCGCGCCGTCGTCCCAGCTGCGCCAGAGCTCGCGCAGCGAGTCGAGCCACTCGTGCGCGCGGTCGTAGGCGCCGTCGTGCGGCAGCGGCTCGAGGCCGAAGTGCCGGCTGCTGCCGACGTCGGTGACGACGTTGAGCCCGAGCCGGCCGCCGCTGAGGTGCTGCAGCGTGGCGAACTGGCGCGCCGCCTGGTACGGGCTGTAGGCCATCGGGTTCACGGTCGGCGCGACGCCGAGGTGCTGCGTCGCCTCGAAGAGCGACGGCGCCAGCAGCAGCGGGTCGTGCTTGGGCCCGCCGTAGGCCCGGCGGATCCGGAGGTCGAGGGTGCTCGCGTTCCCGAGCGACAGCGCGTCCTCGATGATGACGAGGTCGAAGCCGGCCTGCTCGAGCTCGCGGGCGCTGCGCCGGTAGACCTCGGCCGTCGTCCAGGAGTGGTCCCACTCCCAGCCGGGCTGCCCCCAGGCCTGCGGCCCGAAGCCCCGGGAGAGGAACCAGGCGAAGTGCTGCGGCCGGCTCACGACGCCTCCGCCAGCACGAGCGGCCGGACGGCCGCGGCGCGCAGCCCGAGCTCGAGGTCGGCGAGGAGGTCCTCGACGTCCTCGATGCCGATGGAGAGCCGCAGCAGACCGGGGCCGATCCCCGCGGCCTCGAGCTGCTCGGCGGTGCGGGCGACGTGCGTGGTCGAGGCCGGGTGCAGCACGAGCGAGCGGACGTCGCCGAGGTGGGTCATCCGGGTGAAGAGGCCGAGCGCGTCGGAGAAGCGGCGAGCCGCCTCCTCGCCGCCGTGCAGCGTGAAGGAGAAGACCGAGCCCTGCCCGCGCGGCAGCAGGCGGCGGGCGAGCGCGTGCGAGGGGCTGGAGGCGAGTCCGCTGTAGTCGACGCTCGCGACTTCGGGCCGCTCCTCCAGCCAGCGCGCGACGGCGAGGGCGCTGGCGACTGGTGGCGGACCCGCAGCGACAGCGTCTCGAGGCCCTGCTCGAGCAGGAAGGCGGTGAGCGGCGAGACGGTCGGACCCATCCGGCCGGCGACGACGTGGCGGGCGTAGTCGGCGAAGGCTCGCTCGGGGTCGCCACCGCGCTCGATCGCGGCGGCGAGGTGCGGATAGTGCGGCGTGCGCCAGTCGAAGCGGCCGCCGTCCACGATCACGCCGGCGATGACGGCGCCGTGCCCGGCCAGGAACTTGCTCGCCGAGTGCACGACGATGTCGGCCCCGTGCTCGAGCGGGCGGAGGAGGTACGGGGTCGCGAAGGTGTTGTCGACGACCACGGGGACACCGGCGCGGTGCGCGACCTCGGCGACGAGCCGGACGTCCACCACGTCGTTGCGCGGATTCGGGATCGATTCGATCAGGACGGCGCGGGTGCGCGGGGTGATCGCGGTGGCCCAGGCGAGCGGATCGTCGGCGTCCTCGACGAACGTGGCGCCGACGCCGAGGCGGGCGAGGTTCTCCAGCAGGAGGTTGCGGGTGCCCTCGTAGAGGCTCGCTGCGGCGACCACGTGGTCTCCGGCCGAGGCGAGCGCGAGCAGGGCGACCGAGACGGCCGCCTGACCGCTGCCGACCAGGAGCGCCTCGACGCCGCCCTCGAGGGCGGCGAGGCGGCGCTCGACGGCGTCGGTGGTCGGGTTGCCGACCCGGGTGTAGGTGTAGCCGTCCGCGCCGGCGAAGCGGTCGCGCGCCTCGTCGAAGGAGTCGAAGCTGAAGCCGGCCGTGAGGTAGATCGGGGTGCGCCGCGCGTGCAGCGCGTCCTCGACCGCTCCGGCGTGCAGCTGCCGGGTCGAGAAGCCCCAGCCGTCCTCGCTCGCGTGCCCGTGCCGTGCCATGATCCGCCTCCCTCGTGCCCGCCCTCCGGCAGTGGCCACCACCGTGGCAGAGGAGGAGGGCGGCGCGTCGGGCGGTTACCCGCCGTTACGCCGGAGCCGCCGGAGCGTCACCAGAACATCGTTCCCGGCGCGCCCTTGAACGGTCCGACCACGCGGGAGGTGATCCAGCCGCCGTAGAAGTCGCCCGGCTGCGGCTGCACGGTCTCGCCGTCGACGGTGCAGGAGTCCATCCGCCCCGGGTAGAGCGCGACCGTGTCGACGAGCTGCTCGAAGCCCGGCATCGGCTCGGGGTAGATCCAGCCGGCCGCCTCGGCGACGGCCTCGCCGCCGCGCACCGTCAGGTAGGAGGCCGCGCCCTTGAACTCGCAGATGCTGCGACCGGGGGCGGGCTCGAGCGCGCCCTCCGCGAACGCGCTGCGCGGCAGGTAGTAGACGGGCGGGTGGCTGGTCTCGAGGACGCGGAACGCCTCCCGGGTGTCGGCGACGACGACGCCGCCGAGCCGGACCACGACGTGCTCGGCGGTCGGCTCGACCCTGGGCGGTCGCGGGTAGTCCCAGACGGATTCCTGTCCCTCGGCGGGGGGTGTGCGCTTCATCCGGCCCACGCTACGCGGGCGGGCGGCGGCGCCTCTCCCGCTCCCAGGCGATGCGCGGCCGGGCACGTCGGAGGTCCGCGGATCACCGCCGGGACGGCACGGGGTCGCCGCGGTCGCGTAACGTCGACCTTGCGCCGGAATCCCGAGACCGCGCGCAGAAGGATTACACGCGTGCCCGAAGAATGCATCCACGGTCTGGACATCGCTCTCTGCGACGTCTGCTCCCCCGCCAAGCTCCCCGAGCCGCAGGGCCGCACCCGGGCTCCGGTGCGCGTGCCCGGGACGTCCCGTGCGGCCACCGCGCGCGCCGCCGCCCGCGGCACCGCCCGCGAGAAGCCGCTCCCCCAGGTGGACATCACCGCGCAGCGCATCTACCACGTGACCCACCTCGACAACCTCGAGGCGATCGTCGCCGCCGGCGCCGTCCTGGCCGACCAGAACCTCGAGGGCCGCCCCGCGGTCGACGTCAGCGCCGAGACGACCCGCGAGCACCGCCGCGCGGTCCAGGTCAAGGACGGCGTCAGCGTCGCCGGCTACGTCCCGTTCTTCCTCTCCCCCGACGCCGCGCTCTGGGCCGACCTCCGCGGCGACCGCGTGCTCCCGCACTGGTCCCCCCGCGCGCACACCACCACCGCGTCGCAGTTCGTCGTCCTGGTCGGCTCGCTGTCCTCCGCGCCCGTGCTGAGCGACGGCGACGCGTCGCACGTGCTCACCCGCTTCACCGAGGGCGACGCCCTCGTGCGCACCTTCGCGCGGCTCCTCGTCGACGAGCCCGCGCTGCGCAGCGCCGAGGCGCTCGTGCCGGACCGCTTCCCGATCGAGGAGATCGCCGTCGTCGGCGTGCCGTCGGTCACCATGAAGAACAAGGTCAAGGCGATGTTCGAGAACAGCGGGGCCTCTCCCCGCGTCGCGGTCTATCCGCCCTGGTTCCACCCGGTCGCCGAAGAGGAGTGACGCGGCGGAGTCGGCCGGAGCGGTCGGCTCCTACGCCCCCTCGAGCAGGTCGAGCCGGTCGGCGAGGTAGCGCTCGAGCGGCATGAGGCCCTGCTCGCCGAGACCGGGTGCCCAGCGGACCACCACCCGGTCGCCGCGGAGCGACAGCGGCTCCTGACCGGCGGCGAGGCTCTCGGCGTCGATCGCCAGGCGGCGCCAGCCGTGGTTGACGATCTCGCCCTCCTGGAAGGGTCCGTCGAAGGCGGCCTTCCGGATCTCCCGGCGCGCCTCCTGCGACTCCGACTGGTTGTTGGCGTGCAGCGGCGCGACGGAGCGGGTGACCGAGCCGGTCGCGAAGACGTCGCCGTCGTGCCCGAGCAGCAGGACGCCGAGTCGCCAGGCCCGGGTGACCGGGGCCATCACGGGCGCGCGGCGGAAGCCGAGGATCGCGCGCGGCCGGCGGAGCTCGGCGAGGGCCTGATCGGGCACACCGCGGAGCTCGAGCTCGACGACGGTCTGCGCGAGCAGCTCCTGCAGCGCGGCGGCGGCGCTCGTCGCCTCGTCCGATGCCGTCATCGACCGCGCTCCCGTCCGCTCCCCTGCACGCGACCGCGTCCGGCCGGCTCCACCAGCCTAGGACGGCTGACGACGGGGGCGAGCCGGGGTCCGGAGACGCCGACGGCGCGCCCGCCCCGGAGGGTGGACGCGCCGTCGGGGCGGATCAGATCGCCGAGGCGAGGACCTCGTCGAGCTTCGCGGAGGCCTCCTCGTCGGTGGCCTTCAGCGCGAGCGAGAGCTCCGAGACCAGGATCTGGCGGGCCTTCAGCAGCATGCGCTTCTCGCCGGCCGAGACTCCGCCGGCCTGCTCGCGGCGCCAGAGGTCGCGGACGACCTCGCTGACGCGGTAGACGCTGCCGCTCGCCATCTTCTCCTGGTTGGCCTTGAACCGGCGCGACCAGTTGCTGGCCTCCTCGGCCACGTCGCTGCGGAGCACGTCGTAAACGGCCTGCACGCCGGCGTCGTCGATGATCTCGCGGACCCCCACGAGCTCGGCGTTCTCGACGGGCAGGGTGATCGTGAGCTCGCTGGTGTGCACGTTCATCGTCATGAACGTCTTCTCGACGCCCTTGACCGAGCGCTTCTCGAGCCCGGTGATCGTCACCGCTCCGTGGTGCGGGTAGACCAGGGTCTCGCCGACCTCGAATGTCATCATGTCGTGCCTTTCATCGTGGGGCGTGGTGGGAGGGAGGAGGAGTCCGGGGCCCGCAGCGGCGCGTCGGCCAGCCAGGGCGGGAGGAGCGCGACGAGCTGCTCGACGAGCTCCTCGTCGGTGCCGTCGAGGCCGCCCGCGAGCCAGGCGCCGACCACGGCGAGCACGCCGCCGGCCGCGAAGGTCGCCGTCAGCTCGGGATCGACGCCGGCGGGGACGTCGACGCGGGCGAGCACCTCGCGATGCAGGGCGAGCACGGTGTCGAGGACGGCGTCGTCCGAGGCGACGCGGGCCGAGGCGCGGGCGCGGAGGCGGGCGTGGAAGGCGTGCCGGTCGACCAGCCGGTCGACGAGGCGGACGTAGCCGCGCCGGAGCGCGCGGGCGCCGGAGCCGTCCGCGGGGTCGGGAGCGGCGACGTCCGCGACGACGAGGTCCTCGCGGAGGAGGGCGGAGGCGACGGCCGCCGCGTCCTCGAAGTGCGAGTAGAACGAGCTGCGGCTGATGCCGGCCTCGCGGACGATGTCGCTGACCGCGATGCCCTCGGCGCGACCGCCGTCGGTCTGCATGACGAGCCGCTCGACCGCGTCGAAGACCCGGCGGCGGGTGCGGCGCGTGCGCGGATCGGCCGACGCGGGCCCCGGGGTGACGGGTGCCTCCACTCCGTGCGGAGAGGCGGCTCGAGCGGAAGACATCTCCGGCAGTCTACCACTTCCCGGACAGGTGTTCGGAAAACCCGGCGAACTGGTGGGCCGGTCGGCTCCGGCTCGCGAGAAGTGGTTCGGCCCGCGGGATCCGGTGGATCCGTCGTGCCCGACGCGTTTCAGCGAGCCGGAGGCGTGCGCGGCTGCTCGCGCCATCACCTGTGGCACTCGGAACCGACTTCGGCACGCGGGGACGAGCTGGTCCGACGTGCCCGACGTGATTCCGCGAGCCGAACGGGTACGCGGCCACTCCGCGCGCCACCTCCGGCTCGCGGAAGCGGGTTCGGCACGCGGGAACGAGCCGATCCGACGTGCCGGACGTGATTCTGCGAGCCGAACGGGCAGTCGGCTGCTCCGCGCGCCACCTCCGGCTCGTAGAAGCGGGTTCGGCACACGGGAACGAGCGGTTCCGGCGTGCCGGGAGCGATTCCGCGAGCCGGAGGTGCGCGGAATGGGCCGCGGCAGAACGGCGGCGTCCGAGCCCGGGTCAGCTCGCAGCGGTGCGGGTCGCGGCGAGGCGGCCGAGGCGGGTGCGTGCCGCGCGCTCGCTGGGCGACACCGTGCCGAGGTAGAGCTCGAGGGAGCGCATCAGCAGGCGGGTCGCGGTGATCGCGGGCCACCACGGGCGGCGGAGGCCGAGGAGGCGGCGCACCTCGGGCGACAGCGACGCGGTGGCGCCGGCGAAGAGCAGCGGGTAGATCAGCCCGGCCTCCCCGGGGAGCTTCACCGTCCGGAGGAACTCGACCGCCTCGTGCACGCGCTCGTCGGGACGCAGCTCGCCCGCGAACCCGGCCAGCTGCTCGCGCAGCTCGGCGACGCTCTCGGGCGGGTTCTCCACCCCGAGCAGGCGGCCCGACGCGGCCCACTCGCGGACGTAGGCGTCGGCACCGCCCGGGATCGGGCCGCCCCACAGCTGGTGCGCGCCGAGGAACGCGTCGGTGAAAGCGTCGTGCACCCAGAGCAGCAGCCGCGGATCCTGCGCCGAGTAGTGCCGCTCGACGTCGGCCGCGTCCTGGTAGGTGCCGACGATCCGCTCGTGCACTCCGGTCACCCAGCGGGCGGCTCCGGAGGCGGTGGCGGTGTCGCCGAAGCTGGTGGTGAGCACCCAGCGCACGGTGTTGTCGAGGCGGCCCATCGGGTCCTCGCGGTAGCGGGAGTGGTCGTGCACGCCGGCCATCGCGCCCGCGTGCAGCGTCTGCATCAGCAGGGCGCGGACGCCGGCGACCATCGTCGGCATCGCGCCGTTGACCGCCCAGACGGCGCTGCCGGGGCCGAACAGTCCCGCGTCGTCGCCCGTCTCGAGGGCGGCGACCCAGTCGGGGCGGGGGCGGGGACGGCGTCGGCTCATCCATCGAGTCTGCGCTCGGATCCTGGGTGCGACCGTCTCTTCCCTCACTCCGCCAGGGGTGCTACAGGGCACGAGGTTCCCGGGCCGCGGGGCTCGTCCGAGCTCCTCGGATCACGCCGGGGGTGCCGGGCCCGCCTCACTCCCCCAGCAGCTCCCGCAGGTCGTCGGCGGTGAGCGCCTGCGCGAACAGCTCGCCCTCGTCGAGGACGGCGGTGCTCAGGCGCGCCTTGCGCTCCTTCAGCCGGACGATCTTCTCCTCGATCGTGTCCTTCGCCACCAGCCGGTAGACGTTGACCCGGCGCTCCTGGCCGATCCGGTGCGCGCGGTCCACCGCCTGGGCCTCGGCGGCTGGGTTCCACCAGGGGTCGAGGATGAAGACGTGGTCGGCCTCGGTCAGCGTGAGCCCCGTCCCGCCCGCCTTCAGGCTGATCAGGAACACCGGCGCGGCTCCGGAGCGGAACTCGTCGATCACCGCACCCCGGTCGCGGGTGGAGCCGTCGAGCTGCACGAACGGGATCCCCCGCCGCCGCAGCCGCTCGGCCGCCCGCTCCAGGTACGAGGTGAAGGTGCTGAAGACGAGCGCTCGGCGCCCCTCCGCCAGCACGTCGTCGAGCTGCTCGATCAGCGCGTCGAGCTTGGCCGAGGGCACGTGCCGGTACGCGGGATCGACCAGCGAGGCGTCCAGGGCGAGCAACCGCAGCAGCGTGAGGGAGCGGAACACGGTGAAGCGCTGGCGGTCGAGGTCGTCGACGAGCCCGAGGAGCTTCCGCCGCTCGCGCTGCAGATAGCCGTCGTAGAGCACGCGGTGGCTCGGGGCGAGGGTGACCTCGAGGGTCTGCTCCTGCTTCTCGGGCAGCTCGGGCGCCACCGCCTCCTTCGTCCGGCGCAGCAGGAACGGGCGGATCCGGCGCCGCAGCCGGTCGAGACGCCGCCGCGCTCCCTCGGAGTGCGAGACCGTGCGCCCCGCCGACAGGTCCGGCGAGACGATGCCGACCGGCTCGTCCGCGTGCACGATCGGGCGGGTGAACTCCTCCCGGAAGCGCCGGAGCGACGGCAGGAGACCGGGCGCGGTCAGCGCGAGGACCGCCCACAGCTCGTCGAGCGAGTTCTCGAGCGGCGTGCCGGTGAGGGCGAGGGTGATCGGCGCGCCGACGCCGCGGGCGGCCTGGTGCGCCTGCGAGGACGGGTTCTTCACGAACTGCGCCTCGTCGAGGACGAGCGCCGACCACTCCCGCTCGGCCCACTGCTCGCCGGCCAGGCGGAGCACCGCGTAGCTGGTGACCACGACGTCGAGGTCGGCCGGCAGGGCGGCGAGGCTGTCGCCGCGCCCCTCGCGGGTGCTGGTCACCGCCGCGATCCGGAGGGAGGGGGCGAAGCGCGCCGCCTCCGAGAGCCAGCCGGGCAGCACCGAGGTCGGCGCGACCACGAGGAACGGCGCGGCGCGGACTCCGGCGGCGCGCGCCTCCTCCACCGCCTGCAGCATCATCGCGAGGGTCTGCAGCGTCTTGCCCAGCCCCATGTCGTCGGCGAGGATCCCGCCGAGCCCATGGCGGCGGCGGTGCACGAGCCAGGAGTAGCCCTCGCGCTGGTACGAGCGAAGCTCGCCGGTGAGGCCGGCCGGCGGCTCGACGTCGACCGGCGCACCCGCGGCCAGAGCGTTGTCGAGCACGACCTTCCAGGCATCGGAGGCGGTGCTCGCGTCGGCGAGCTCGTCCAGCTCCTCCCAGAGCGCGGTCTGGTGCCGGCCGATCCGCGGGCCGGTCTCCCACTCCTCCAGCTCGTCCGCGCGCTGCAGCAGCTCGCGGAGCCGGTCGAGGCCCGGGTGCGCGAGCGAGAGGTAGGAGTGGTCGACGAGCCGGATCCGGTCGCCGCCGTTCGCGAGCGCGCGGAACAGCGGGCCGAAGGGGACGCTCGCGTCGCCGATCGTGACGACGACGCCGAGGTCGAACCAGTCGGCGCTCTCGGTGTCGGCCGCGGTGAGAGTGAGCGTGAGCGGTCCGTTGAGCAGCCGGTAGTCGGGCTGCTTGCCCTCGCGCTCGATCCGCACGCCGCCGACGCCCTCCAGGAGCGGCAGCTGCTCGACGACGAAGACCGCCGCCGCCGCGCCGCGCAGGACCGCGGGCCGGTCGACGTCGGGGACGACGTCCGACTGCGCGGCCGCCAGGACGGTCCGGGCGCGGCGGAGGATCGACACCTCGAGCGCGTCGTCACCGGCTCCTTCGAGTTCGCGGGCGCGGTCGGCGCTCCGCCGCCAGTGGAAGCCGACCCGGACGACGCGGCGCGGCTCGAACGAGACGGTGCAGACCAGCCGCGGCGGCTCGGGCTCGTCGAGCTCCACCCCGGCGTCCGCGCTCCGCACGGCGACGCGGCCGCGCAGGGTCGGCAGGTGCTCCGCCAGGAACTCGGCGACGTCCTCCGCCGGGATGCCCGTCGGCTCGGGATGGCGGAGCAGCCGCAGCTCCTCCTCGTCGAGCGGCTGCGGGGTCGGCGCGAGCAGCAGCGCGGTCGGGTCGCCGGACTCCACCAGGTAGACGCCGTGCCGGGCGATGGGCCTCGCGGCCTCGAGCGGGCGCTCGCCGACGTCGAGCCGGAGGACGGGGGTGAGCTCCAGGGCGCCGGCCAGCTCGGAGGCGACCAGGGCGACGTGCGCGGAGGCGGAGCGCGTGAGAGCACCCGTGCCGGTGGTCAGCAGCGGAATGCGCAGGCCCTCCGCCTGCTCGAGCAGCCGCCAGAGCAGCGGGCTCTCGTAGTCGTCGAGGTGGATCCAGTCCGGGTCCTGGCCGAGGTGCACGGTGCGGGTGGCCCGGTGCAGCGCGGCGAACTCGGCGAACCAGCGCTGATGCGCCGGATCCAGCGAGAGCCGGTGGGTCTGGAAGTTGAGCGACTTCCAGGTGAGGGTCGTCCGGTTCCAGGCGCCGCCGCGGCCGGGCACGACCGGGCGGGTGGCGAGGCGGTGGTCGTCGCGCTCGGCGGGGTCGTAGGTCGCGGCGGTGACGCGCTCGCTCGTCGGCGCGCGCCACGGGTCGTCGGCGCGCCGGACCAGGCGGCGCAGCTCGAACTGCAGGCCGATCGGCGTGAGGGTCGGAGTCGGCTCTCCGGGCTCGCCGCCGCTGAGCTCGCCCACGCGGGCGCGCCAGGAGGCGGCGGACTTCTCGGGAGGCATCGCCCCATGCTGTCACGCCGGTCCGACACCGATCCGCGGTCGATGCGGCGCCCGTCCCCGCGCCGGCCCGGGTCAGCGGCAGAATCGGAGGATGAGCAGCAACGACTCCCCCGAGCCCACCGTCCTCGCGATCGGCAGCGACGAGCTGCGCGTGGCGCTGACGACCGCGGGCGCCGAGATGACCTCCCTCCGCGACACCGAGAACCGCGAGTACCTCTGGCAGGCCGGCCCCGAGTGGCGCCGGCACGCGCCCGTGCTCTTCCCGATCATCGGGCGGCTGCCGGGCGACACCCTGCACCACGACGGCCGCGACCACCCGATGGGCCAGCACGGCTTCGCGCGCGATCGCGTCTTCGAGCTGGCCGGCGTCGGCGGCGACGAGGCCGTCTTCCGGCTGCGCAGCGACGACGCGACCCGCGCGGTGTTCCCCTTCGACTGGTCGCTGCTGATCGCCTACGCGGTGACCGGATCGACGCTGCGGATCACGCAGACCGTCGAGAACCGCGGCACGGAGCCGCTCGGCGCCTCGGTCGGCAACCACCCGGCGTTCGCCCTGCCGCTGCCCGGCGCGACCGGTGAGCACCGGATCCGCTTCGCGCAGCCCGAGCCGGAGGGCTTCCGCCGGGCTCCCGAGAACCTGCTCGTCGCCGAGCGCCACCCGGCACCGCTCGAGGACGGCGTGCTCACGGTGGACGACACGCACTTCGAGGAGGGCGTGCTGATCTTCGACGAGCCCCGCCGCCGCACGCTGACGCTCGAGGCCGACGGCGCGCGCTCGATCGCGGTCGACAGCGGCGACTTCGACGTCGTCGGCGTCTGGAAGCCGGTCGGCGCGCCGTTCGTCTGCATCGAGCCGTGGCGGAGCGTGCCGACGCCGGAGGGCTGGGACGGCGACATCGTCGACAAGCCGCGGCAGTTCGTGCTCGCCCCGGGCGAGCAGCGCGCCTTCTCCTACAGCATCACGCTCAGCTGAGGCTCCTCGCGCTGCAGCTGCGCGTCGAGGAGCTCGAAGCGGCGGATGATCAGGCCTTCGCGGGTCGCCCACGGGCAGATCACGAGCGTCTCGACGTGCAGCGCCTCCATGGCCGCCTCGGCGACGAGCGCGCCGGCCAGCAGCTGCGGGGCGCGGAGCGTGGAGACGCCGGGCAGCGCCGAGCGGTCGGCCGCGCTGATCGCGGCGAGGCGGGAGGACCAGAGCCGCAGGTCGACGAGGTGCAGCTCGCGGCGGGCGAGCGGGCCCGCGGCGCTGGGAGCGGCGCCGGCGATCCGGGCCAGGGAGCGGAAGGTCTTCGAGGTGCCGGCCACGAGGTCGGGGGTGCCGAGGGCGAGGAAGGCGCGGACGGGCTCGGCGAGCACCTCGCGGGCGTGCCGGCGGGCGGCCTTGACGCTCGTGGCGGAGGCGGGGTCGCCGTCGAGGAGGTCGCGGGTGACGCGGCCGGCCCCGAGCGGCACCGAGACGGCGAGCTCGGGCACCTCGTCGACGCCCATCGACAGCTCGAAGGAGCCGCCGCCGATGTCGAGGTCGAGGATCGAGCCGGCGCCCCAGCCGAACCAGCGGCGCACGGCGAGGAAGGTCGCGGACGCCTCGGCCTCGCCGCCGAGCTCCTGGAGGTGCACGCCGGTCTCGGTGCGGACGCGCTCGAGCACCGCGGCGCCGTTGCCGGCCTCGCGGATCGCGGAGGTGGCGAAGGCGAGCAGGTCCTCCGCGCGGTGGCGGCGGGCGACCTCGTGCGCCTCGGCGACGAAGGAGATCAGCTCGCGCTGCCCCTCCTCCGTGATGTCGCCGGCGGCGTCGAGGTACGCGACCAGCGCGAGGCTGCGCTTGTGCGACCGGTACGGCACGGGCCGCGCCCCCGGGTGCGCGTCGACGAGCAGCAGATGGACCGTGTTGGAGCCGATGTCGAGCACGCCGAGTCGCATGCCCCCACGCTAGCGCGGCCCGCAGCCGCCCCCGGACCGGCGGCGACGCCCGAGCTCCCTGCTCTTCGAGCAGCCCGCGCAGCGGGCGCATCGAGCGGAGGGGGCGCCTCCGGCGCCAGCGCAGGGCGGGGAAGAGGCCAACGTGCATGCGGTGGGTGAATCTCGATACGCCCCTGCGGGGCTACTCGACCAGCATGTCTGCGGGCGTCTCTTCCAAGTAGATCCACCCACGCCCGAGCACGAGTGTGCAAACTCGCCCTGCTGACGACGCCGGGTCTCGATACGCCGCTGCGCGGCCACTCGACCAGCATGGAAGGGCGCGGCCCCCGAAGGGCGGCCACTCGATCAGCATGGAAGGCCCGGCCCTCTGAAGGGGCCGCTGTGCACGCTCGGCCGGCGTGGGCAGCTGCTCAAGCGGCGAGGAGTGGCACGCGCCCCGAAGGGGCCGCGGCCCTTCCACCCGACGCGCTGGCGGGCGTGGGTCTCGATACGCCGCTGCGCGGCTACTCGACCAGCATGCTGGGGCCGCTGCGCGGCTGCTCGATCAGCAGGAGCGGGAGCGGCGCCCCGAGTTCGGGAGCGTGGCGCCCCGGAGGGGTCGCCACCCCTGCAGACCGGCCGCCGCTCCGCAGGGTCACCGGCGATCCGCGTGCCAGCGGATCGTCGTACCCGGAACGCGACCGGCTCCCACCAGCGCGACCCGTCGCGAAGCCGACCGCCGACGGACGACGAGGAACGAGGAGTCCGTCGCAGAAGGGCCCGGCCGCGCTAGCGACCGGGCCCTTCTGCAGGAACTCAGTGGTCCCAGTTCTCCACCGGCTCGGAGGAGCTGGAGGATCCGACGACGTGCACGCGCATGTCGTTGGTGGTGCCGGCGCGTCCGGGGGGCGATCCGGAGACGACGACGACGGTGTCGCCGGCCTTCGCGAGGTTCTCGCGGAGGAGGACGGCGTCGACCTGGGCGAACATGGCGTCCGTGTGGTTCACGCGGGGCGTGACGTAGGACTGGACGCCCCAGTTGAGCGCCATGCGGCGGCGGACCGAGGGCTCGGGGGTGAAGCCGATGATCGGGATGCCGTGGCGCAGGCGGGTCATGCGGCGGACGGAGTCGCCGGACTCGGTGAAGACGCAGAGGAACTTGGCCTCGACGAACTCGGCGACCTCGGCGGCGGCGAGGGTGACGGAGCCGCCCTGGGTGCGCGGCTTGCTGCCGAGCGGGGGGATCCGCTCGAGGCCGTGCTCCTCGGTCGACTCGACGATGCGGGCCATGGTCTGGACGGTGACGACCGGCCAGGCGCCGACGCTGGTCTCGCCGGAGAGCATGACCGCGTCGGCTCCGTCGAGGATGGCGTTCGCGACGTCGGAGGCCTCGGCGCGGGTGGGGCGCGGGCTCTCGATCATCGACTCGAGCATCTGGGTGGCGACGATGACGGGCTTGGCCCAGCGGCGGGCGAGCTCGACGGCGTGCTTCTGCACGATCGGCACGGCCTCGAGGGGCAGCTCGACGCCGAGGTCGCCGCGGGCGACCATGATGCCGTCGAAGACGTCGATGATCTCCTGCAGGTTGTCGACGGCCTGCGGCTTCTCGATCTTGGCGATGACGGGGGCCTTGCGGCCCTCCTCCGCCATGATCTCGTGCACGCGGACGATGTCGCTGGCGTTGCGCACGAAGGAGAGCGCGATGATGTCCGCGCCGAGGCGGATGGCCCAGCGGAGGTCGTCCTCGTCCTTCTGCGACAGCGCGGGCACGTTGACCGCGACGCCAGGCAGGTTGATGCCCTTGTTGTTCGAGATGTTGCCGGGGACGACGCACTCGGTGATGACTCGGGGGCCCTCGACGGCGGTGACGCGGACCGCGACCTTGCCGTCGTCGATCAGGAGCATGTCGCCGGGGTTCACGTCGTCGGGCAGGCCCTTGAACGTGGTGCCCGAGAGCTCCTTGGTGCCGAGGACGTCCTCGGTGGTGATGGTGAAGACGTCGCCCTCGGCGAGGGGGTACGGACCGCCCTCGAACTTGCCGAGGCGGATCTTGGGGCCCTGCAGGTCGACCATGATCGCGACGGCGCGACCGGAGTCCTCGGCGGCCTTGCGCACGAGGCGGTAGATGCCCTCGTGCACGTCGTAGCTGCCGTGGCTGAGGTTCATGCGGGCCACGTCCACGCCGGCGTCGATGATCGCACGAATGGTCTCGTACGACGACGTTGCCGGGCCGAGGGTGGCGACGATTTTCGCTCGTCTCATTGAGGGGGTGCTCCGTTGTTCTGCGCCCGAGGGCGCGTCGTTAGCGGGGAGGGTGAGCTGTGAAGCTGGCGCGCGAAGACTATCGCGTCCGTGGGACTAGAGCGTGAAGCCCCGGTCGTTGGGCCCGACGGGCGCGGGCAGCTGGGTGGTGCCTTCGAGGTAGCGGTCGATCTCGGCCGCGACGGAGCGGCCCTCCGCGATCGCCCAGACGATCAGCGACTGGCCGCGGCCGGCGTCGCCGGCGACGAAGACGCCCGGGACGCTGGTCTCGAAGCGGTCGCCGCGGACCACGTTGCCGCGGTCCGTGAACGGCACCTCGAGCTGGCCGGCGAGGTGCTCCGACTCGGGGCCGGTGAAGCCCAGGGCCAGGAGGACCAGGTCGGCCGGGATCTCGCGCTCGGTGCCCGCCTTGGGCACGCGGCGTCCGTCGAGGTACTCGGTCTCGGCCACGCGCACGGCGCGGACCTCGCCGACCTCGTTCGCGAGGAACTCGACGGTGGAGGCGAGGTAGACGCGCTCCCCGCCCTCCTCGTGGGCGCTGGCGACCTCGAAGACGGTCGGGTCCATCGGCCAGGGCTGGCTGTCCGGACGCTGCGACGGCGGCTGGGTGCCGATCGCGAGGTTGGTAACCGAGGCCGCCTTCTGGCGGTGCGCGGTGCCGATGCAGTCCGCTCCGGTGTCGCCGCCGCCGAGGACGACGACGTGCTTGCCCTCGGCCGAGATCCGCTCGAACACGCGGTCGCCCGCGATGGCGTGGTTCGACTGCACCAGGTACTCCATCGCGAAGTGCACGCCGGCCAGGTCGCGGCCGGGGATCGGCAGATCGCGCGGGACCATCGCACCGGTGGCGACCACGACGGCGTCGTAGCGCGCGCGCAGATCGTCCCAGGTGATGTCCGTGCCGATGTCGACGCCGGCGCGGAAGCGGGTGCCCTCGGCCTTCATCTGGTTCAGGCGCAGCTCGAGGTGCTTCTTCTCCATCTTGAAGTCGGGGATGCCGTAGCGCAGGAGGCCGCCGATGCGGTCGTCGCGCTCGTAGACCGCGACGGTGTGCCCGGCGCGGGTGAGCTGCTGCGCCGCGGCCAGACCGGCGGGGCCGGAGCCGACGACGGCGACCGTCTTGCCGGTCAGCCGCTCCGGCGGGTGCGGCTGCACCCAGTCGTTGCCGAAGGCCTGATCGATGATCGAGACCTCGATCTGCTTGATCGTGACCGCGGGCTGGTTGATGCCGAGCACGCAGGACGACTCGCAGGGCGCCGGGCACAGACGGCCGGTGAACTCCGGGAAGTTGTTGGTCGCGTGCAGGCGCTCGATCGCCTGGCGGCCCTCGCCGCGCCACATCAGGTCGTTCCACTCGGGGATCAGGTTCCCGAGCGGGCAGCCCTTGTGGCAGAACGGGATGCCGCAGTCCATGCAGCGGCCGGCCTGCCGGCGCAGCACGGCGGTGTCGCCCTGCTCGTACACCTCTTTCCAGTCCATCAGCCGCACAGACACCGGGCGCCGCTTGGGCAGCTCCCGGTCCTGCACCTTCAGGAATCCCTTGGGATCAGCCACCGGTCACCTCCAGAATCCGTCCCCAGACGACGTCGCCGTCGGGGTCGAGCCCCTCTTCGACGGCGGATGCTCGCGTCGCGAGCACCGCGGCGAAGTCGCGGGGCAGTACCTTGACGAAACGCGAGACGGTTCCGTCGAAATCGTCGAGCATCCCCTGGGCCAGGGTCGACTCGGTCTCGGCCACGTGCCGCTCGAGCAGGTCGCGCAGGATCTCCACGTCGGCGCTGCCGAGCTCGGAGAGCGTCAGCTCCCCGGAGGCGATCGCGTCGCGGTTGACGAGCTCGCGGCTCAGGTCGTGGATGTAGGCGGTGCCGCCGGACATGCCCGCGCCGAGGTTGCGGCCGGTCGCGCCGAGGATGACGGCGAGCCCGCCGGTCATGTACTCGAGCGCGTGGTCGCCCACGCCCTCGACGACCGCCGTGGCACCGGAGTTGCGGACCAGGAAGCGCTCGCCCACCATCCCGCGGATGAACATCGTGCCCTGGGTCGCTCCGTAGCCGATCACGTTGCCGGCGATGACGTTCGCCGACGCGTCGAAGGTGCTGCGGCGGTCGGGCCGCACCACGATCTGGCCGCCGGAGAGGCCCTTGCCGACGTAGTCGTTCGAGTCGCCCTCGAGGCGCAGCGTGATGCCCGCGGGCAGGAACGCGCCGAGCGACTGCCCCGCCGAGCCGCGGAGGTTCACCGTGATGGAGTCGGCCGGCAGCCCGTTCTCGCCGTAGCGGACGGTCACCTCGTGGCCGAGCATCGTGCCGACGGCGCGCTCGGTGTTCTTGATCTCACGGTCGATCACCACGGTGCCGCGGTGGTCGAGGACGTTCGCGGCGAGGCGGATCAGCTCGTTGTCGAAGTGCTTCTCCAGCTCGTGCTCCTGCGCGCGGCCGTGGCGGCGCGGCTCCTCGGCGCGGAAGACCGGGCCGACCAGGATCGGCGTCAGGTCGAGCCCGCTCGCCTTCCAGTGCTCGATGGCGCGGTTGACGTCGAGCAGCTCGCGGTGGCCGACGATCTCGTCGATCGAGCGGAAGCCGAGCTGGGCGAGGTACTCGCGCACCTCCTGGGCGATGAACTCGAAGAAGTTGACGACGAACTCGGGCTTGCCGTTGAAGCGCTTGCGCAGCTCGGGGTTCTGCGTCGCGACGCCCACCGGGCAGGTGTCGAGGTGGCAGACGCGCATCATGATGCAGCCCTCGACGATCAGCGGGGCGGTGGCGAAGCCGAACTCCTCGGCGCCGAGCAGGGCGCCGATCACGACGTCGCGGCCGGTCTTCATCTGGCCGTCGACCTGCACCACGACGCGGTCGCGCATGCCGTTGAGCATCAGCGTCTGCTGGGTCTCGGCGAGGCCGAGCTCCCACGGCGTGCCGGCGTGCTTGAGCGAGTTGACGGGGCTCGCGCCGGTGCCGCCGTCGTGGCCCGAGACGAGGATCACGTCGGCGAGGGCCTTGGCCGTGCCGGCCGCGACCGCGCCGATTCCCGACTGGCTGACGAGCTTCGCGTGGATGCGCGCCTTCGGGTTCGCCCGCTTGAGGTCGAAGATCAGCTGCTTGAGGTCCTCGATCGAGTAGATGTCGTGGTGCGGCGGCGGTGAGATCAGGCCGACGCCCGCGGTCGCGTGCCGGGTGCGCGCGATCCACGGGTAGACCTTGGTCGGCGGCAGCTGGCCGCCCTCGCCGGGCTTGGCGCCCTGGGCGAGCTTGATCTGGATGTCGTCGGCGTGCGTCAGGTACATGCTCGTGACGCCGAAGCGGCCCGAGGCGACCTGCTTGATCGCGGAGCGGCGCTCGGGGTCGAGCAGTCGCTCGGTGTCCTCGCCGCCCTCGCCGGTGTTCGACTTGGCGCCGAGGCGGTTCATCGCGATGGCGAGCGTCTCGTGCGCCTCCGGCGAGATGGAGCCGTAGCTCATCGCCCCGGTGGAGAAGCGCTTGACGATGGACTCGACCGACTCGACCTCGTCGATCGGGACGGGCGTGCGGCCCTCCGTGTCGAGGGTGAACATGCCGCGGAGGGTCATCAGCGAGAGCGCCTGATCGTCGACCATCTTCGTGTACTCGCGGAAGACGTCGTAGCGGCGGTTGCGCGTGGAGTGCTGCAGCCGGAAGACGGTGTCCGGGTTGAAGAGGTGCGGCGCGCCGTCGCGGCGCCACTGGTACTCGCCGCCGACCGCGAGGCGCTCGTGCGCGACGACCGCGCCGTCCTCGGGGTACGCGGCGCGGTGGCGCGCGGCGTTCTCCTCGGCGACGACCTCGATCCCGATGCCGCCGAGCTTGGAGGCGGTGCCGGTGAAGTACTGGTCGACGAAGACCTGGCTGAGGCCGACGGCCTCGAAGGTCTGCGCGCCGGCGTAGCTGGACACGGTCGAGATGCCCATCTTGGACATGATCTTGAGGACGCCCTTGCCGAGCGCCTTGATCACGTTCTTGACGGCCTTCTCGGGCGAGAGGTCCGAGATCATGCCGCTGCGGACCAGCTGCTCGCAGGTCTCCATCGCGAGGTACGGGTTCACCGCGGAGGCGCCGTAGCCGATCAGCGTCGCGACGTGGTGCACCTCGCGGACGTCGCCGGCCTCGACGACCAGCCCGACGCGCATCCGGTTCTCGGTGCGGATCAGGTGGTGGTGCACGGCGGCGAGCATCAGCAGCGAGGGGATCGGCGCGAGGTCCTTGGTGGAGTCGCGGTCCGAGAGCACGAGGAACTGCGCTCCGGCGGCGATCGCCTCGTCGGCCTCGGCGCACATCGCGTCGAGGCGGTCCTGCATCGCGCGGGGGCCGGCGTCGACGCGGTACAGACCGCGGATCGTCGTGGTGATGTGGCTGAGCGGCCGCGGCGCGATGTGCTGGATCTTGGCCAGCTCGTCATTGTCGATCACCGGGAAGTCGAGGACGACCTGGCGGGCGTGCTCGGCGCCGGCCGAGAGCAGGTTGCGCTCCGGTCCGAGGCCGAGGCGCAGCGAGGTGACGACCTCCTCGCGGATGGAGTCGAGCGGCGGGTTGGTCACCTGCGCGAACGCCTGGGTGAAGTAGTCGAACAGCAGTCGCGGGCGCTTGGAGAGCACCGCGACCGGCGTGTCGGAGCCCATGGCGCCGAGCGGCTCGGCGCCGGCCTTCGCCATCGGCAGCAGCAGCAGCCGCACCTCCTCCTCGGTGTAGCCGAAGGTGCGCTGGCGGCGGTTGACCGACGCGGGCGTGTGCACGATGTGCTCGCGCTCGGGCAGGTCCTTGAGGTTGATGCGGCCCTTGTCGAGCCACTCGTCGAAGGGACCGGAGTCGGCGAGCTGCGCCTTGATCTCCTCGTCCTCGACGATGCGGCCCTGCTCGGTGTCGACCAGGAACATCCGGCCCGGCTGCAGCCGGCCCTTGCGGACGATCTTCGCGGGGTCGATGTCGAGGACGCCGATCTCGCTGGCGAGCACGACGAGGCCGTCGTCGGTGACGACGTAGCGGCCGGGGCGCAGGCCGTTGCGGTCCAGCGTGGCGCCGACGAGGTCGCCGTCGGTGAAGACGATCGCGGCTGGGCCGTCCCACGGCTCCATGAGCATCGAGTGGTACTCGTAGAAGGCGCGGCGCTTCTGGTCGATCGCGGCGGCCTGGTTCTCCCACGCCTCCGGCACCATCATCATGATCGCGTGCGGCAGCGAGCGGCCGGCCAGCGTGAGCAGCTCCACCGTCTCGTCGAACGAGGCGGAGTCGCTGCGGCCGGTCGAGACGATCGGGAACAGCGGCGAGAGGTCGCCGAGCTCGGCGCTCTTCAGCTGCGACTGGCGCGCGCGCATCCAGTTGCGGTTGCCCTGCACCGTGTTGATCTCGCCGTTGTGCGCGATCATCCGGAACGGCTGCGCGAGCGGCCAGGACGGGAAGGTGTTGGTCGAGTAGCGCGAGTGCACCAGCGCGAGCTTCGAGGTGAAGCGCTCGTCCGAGAGGTCGGGGTAGAACGGCTCGAGCTGGAGGGTGGTGACCATGCCCTTGTAGACGAGCGTGCGGCTCGAGAGCGACATGAAGTACACCTCGAGCTCGCGCTCGACGCGCTTGCGCAGGCGGAAGGTGAGGCGGTCGAGGCGGAGCCCGGCCAGCGGCACGCCCGCCGCGTCGGTGAGCTCGCTCGAGACGTAGAGCTGCTCGATCGCCGGCATGGCGGCGCGGGCGAGCGTGCCGATCTCGTCCGGCTGGACGGGGATGGAGCGCCAGCCGAGGACGGTGAGGTTCTCCTCGCGGGCCATCTCGGCGATGGTCGACTTGACCCGCTCGCGCTCGAAGACGTCGACGGGCAGGAAGGCGTTGCCGACCGCGTACTGCCCGACGGGGGGCAGCTCGACGGCCGCGACGGCGCGCAGGAAGTCGTCGGGGATCTGGGTGATGATCCCCGCGCCGTCGCCGGTGCCGGCGTCGGAGCCGACCGCGCCGCGGTGCTCGAGGTTGCGCAGCGCGTTCAGCGCGGCGTCGATGATGTCGTGCCCGGCCGTCCCGCGCATGGTGGCGACCATGGCGAGACCGCATGCGTCCTTCTCGGCCGCCGGGTCGTACATCCCCTGTGCGGACGGGGTGCCGAGGAACGGCACGGCGGGGACGCGGGGCGAGGGCTGAACGGGAGCCATGGGGACCGTCCTCACGAGAGTCGTAGCGGATCGGGACGTCGCTGGCCCGCGGTGTGGTGGTGGAGGAGCGGCTCCCCGATCGGGAGGGCCGTGCATTCGGTGGTCGCGGAGCGGAGGTCTGGCGCCGTCGTCGGGGTCGTGCGCTCGCTCCCCCGCGGCAGCGCTTGTGGCTGAGCCGCGGTGGGGCGGACGGACGGAGAGGTGAGCTGGATGCGGGGCCGCGGGGGTGCCGCGGACCGCGTCAGCTGTGGGAGACCGTCGACTTCTCGGCGTCGGTGCCGGAAGAAGGAGTGGTGGCGTCGGAGTCGGACTCGACGTCCTCGAATTCTACCGCAGCTGGGGCGGGCGTCCACTCGCGGCCGGGCCGGTAGGCCGAGGTCTCGCGACCCGGGTGCTCGCGCCGCTGGATCACGACGAGGACCAGACCGACGACGACGGCGGCCAGCGCCGCCCAGACGTTGGTGCGGATGCCCCAGAAGAACTCGCTCGGGTCGATCCGGATGGACTCGAACCAGACGCGGCCGATGCCGTACCAGATCAGGTAGGCGGCGAAGACGGTGCCCCACTGCAGCTTGAGGCGGCGCTCGAGCAGCAGGATGACCGCGATGCCGACGACGTTCCAGAGGATCTCGTAGAGGAAGGTCGGGTGGAAGAGCGTGCCGGCGGGCAGGCCGACCGGGAAGGCCGGGTTGCTGCTCTCGATCTCGAGGCCCCACGGCAGGGTCGTCGGGAGGCCGAACAGCTCGTGGTTGAACCAGTTGCCGAGGCGGCCGATGGCCTGCGCGGCGAGCATGCCGGGCGCGAGCGCGTCGGCGAAGGTCCAGAAGCGGACGCCGGTCCAGCGGCAGCCGATCCAGGCTCCGACGGCGCCGCCGATCAGGCCGCCGAAGATCGCGTTGCCGCCGTTCCAGATCCGGATGATCTCCCACGGGTCCGCGCCGGCGTAGAAGTAGTCGCCGGGGTGCGTGAGCACGTGGTAGAGCCGCGCGCCGATGATGCCGAGCGGCACGGCCCAGATGATGATGTCGAGGACGACCCACGGCTCGGCGCCGCGGCGCTTGAGGCGGGCGTTCGTCATGATCGTGGCGACCACGATGCCGACCAGGATGCAGACGGCATAGGTGTGGATCGAGAACGCGCGATCGAAGAGCGTGAAGTCGTACTGACTCCACGCCTCGGGCGGACTCGGGATGCTCAGCGGTACGGACACCGGTACGTCGACCTTTCGAAGGAGGGATCCCGCGGTCGCGGCGGCGCCGCGCCCCGACGGGCATCCCGAGTGTACTGGGAGGCGTCAGGCGCGCGGACGCGTGCCCTCTGCCAGACCGCGAGCCGTCTCCGCCACCGCGGCGACTCCCCCGGAGGCGAGCGCGCGCACGAGGGCCGAGCCGACGATCGCGCCGTCGGCGTAGGCGAGGATCTCGGCGACCTGGTCGCCGGTCGAGACGCCCACGCCGACGCAGGCGCTGTCCGAGCCGGCGGTGCGCAGGCGCTCGACGAGCGTGCGGGCGGCACGGTCGACGTCCGCGCGCGCTCCGGTGATGCCCATCGTCGAGACCGCGTAGACGAAGCCGCGGCTCGCCTCGACGGTCGCTCGCAGGCGCTCGTCGCTCGAGGAGGGGGCGGCGAGGAAGACCCGGTCGAGGCCGAGGCGCTCGGAGACGGCCATCCACTCCGCGCCCTCGTCGGGGATGAGGTCGGGCGTGATCAGGCCGGAGCCGCCGGCCTCGGCGAGGTCGGTGGCGAAGCGCTCGACGCCGTACTGCAGCACTGGGTTGTAGTACGTCATCACCAGCACCGGCACGTCCACGCGGGCGCGGATCGCGCGGACCGCGTCGAAGCCGTGGCGCAGGCGGAAGCCGCCGGCGAGGGCGGCCTGGGTCGCCTCCTGGATGACGGGGCCGTCCATGACCGGGTCGGAGTAGGGCAGGCCGAGCTCGATCGCGTCCACGCCGTTCTCGGCGAGGGCCACTGCGGCGTCGATGCTCGTCGCGAGGTCCGGGAAGCCGGCGGGCAGGTAGCCGATCAGGGCGCCCGCGGCCTCCTTGTTGCGGCGGCGGACGGTCTCGGCGACGCTCGGGCCGACGCCGCTCACGACTGCACCGCGCCCTGGTCGACGAGTCCGAAGTAGCGCGCGGCGGTCGTCATGTCCTTGTCGCCGCGGCCGGAGAGGTTGACCAGGATGGTCGCGTCGGGGCCGAGCTCGCGGCCGAGCTCGAGCGTGCCGGCGAGGGCGTGCGCCGACTCGATCGCGGGGATGATGCCCTCGGTGCGGCTGAGCAGCATCAGGGCGTCCATCGCGGCGGAGTCGGTGACCGCGCGGTAGTCGGCGCGGCCGATGCTCGAGAGCCAGGCGTGCTCGGGGCCGACGCCCGGGTAGTCGAGACCGGCCGAGATCGAGTGCGACTCGATGGTCTGGCCGTCCTCGTCCTGGAGCAGGAAGCTGCGGGCGCCGTGCAGGACGCCGGGGCGGCCCTTGCTGATGGTCGCCGCGTGGCGCGGGGTCTCGATGCCGTCGCCGCCGGCCTCGAAGCCGACCAGCCTGACCTCGGGGTCGTCGAGGAACGCGTGGAAGATGCCCATCGCGTTGGAGCCGCCGCCGACGCAGGCGGTGACGGCGGTGGGCAGGGCGCCGGTGAGCGCGAGGACCTGCTCGCGCGCCTCCTCGCCGATGATCTTCTGGAAGTCGCGCACCATCGCCGGGAAGGGGTGCGGGCCCGCCACGGTGCCGAAGACGTAGTTCGTCGTCTCGACGTTGGTCACCCAGTCGCGCATCGCGTCGTTGATCGCGTCCTTGAGGGTGCGCGAGCCCGTGGTCACCGAGACGACCTCGGCGCCGAGCAGGCGCATCCGGGCGACGTTGAGCGCCTGGCGCTCGGTGTCGACCTCGCCCATGTAGACGACGCAGTCGAGGCCGAAGAGCGCGGCGGCGGTGGCGGTGGCCACGCCGTGCTGGCCGGCGCCGGTCTCGGCGATCACGCGGGTCTTGCCGATGCGCTTGGTCAGCAGCGCCTGGCCGAGCACGTTGTTGATCTTGTGCGAGCCGGTGTGGTTGAG
The DNA here is from genome assembly GCF_004345345.1 of Rathayibacter sp. PhB179. Taxonomy (NCBI): domain Bacteria; kingdom Bacillati; phylum Actinomycetota; class Actinomycetes; order Micrococcales; family Microbacteriaceae; genus Rathayibacter; species Rathayibacter sp. PhB179. The sequence goes on from NZ_SLVD01000003.1 coordinate 249,838, forward strand.
GTCCTCGCGCTTGAGGATGATCCGCGCACCGCCCGCGTGCTCGGCGAAGCGCGGCACCTCGGTGATGATCGAGGGCCGGCCGGTGTAGCTGCGGTGCAGCTCGGTCAGCTCGGCGCGGAACGCCGGGTCGACCTTGGTGCGCTCGTACTCGGCGCTCAGCTCGTCGAGCGCCTTCACGAGCGACTCGGGGACGTAGCGTCCGCCGAAGTCGCCGAAGTAGGGACCGAGTTCGTCTCGGAGTGCCATGGCAGTGCCGCCTATCGGTGGATCGTGGTCAGTGCGCCAGGAAGCCGGCGAGGGTGGAGACGGGGTCGCCGCCGGTGACGAGGGCCTCGCCGACGAGGACGACGTCCGCGCCGGAGCGGCGGTAGTGCGCGACGTCGTCGGCCGAGAGGACCGCCGACTCCGCGACCTTGACGGCGTCGGCCGGGAAGCGCTCGGAGAGGCGGCCGAAGAGGTCGCGGTCGAGCTCGAAGGTGGAGAGGTCGCGGGCGTTGACCCCGATCAGGCGCGCGCCGAGGTCGGCGGCCCGCTCGAGCTCGTCGCCCGAGTGGGTCTCGACCAGCGGGGTCATCCCGAGCTCGAGGACGAGGGCGTGCAGCTCGGCCAGCACGGGCTGCTCGAGCGCGGCGACGATGAGGAGGACGAGGTCCGCTCCGGAGGCGCGCGCCTCGAGCACCTGGTAGGGCTCCGCGATGAAGTCCTTGCGCAGGACCGGGATCGACACCTTCGCGCGGACGGCCTCGAGGTCGGCGAGGGAGCCCTTGAAGCGGCGCTCCTCGGTGAGGACGCTGATCGCGCTCGCTCCCCCGAGCTCGTACTGCCCGGCGAGCAGCGCGGGGTCGGGGATCTCGGCGAGGGCGCCGCGGGACGGGCTGGACCGCTTGACCTCGGCGATGATCCGCACGCGCTCGGCCGGAGCCAGCGCGGCGAGGGCGTCGAGGGCGGCCGGGCGCTCGGCGGCACGCCGCTCGAGGGCGGCGAGCGGGACGGTCTCGCGACGCCGGGCCGCGTCGGCCAGGGCGCCGGCGGTCAGATCGCCGAGCACTCTACGCGCGCGCCTTCGGGTTGGCCTTCGCGCCGTCGACGCCGTAGCCCAGGCGGGCCAGGATCACGCCGACGAGGAGGCCGACCACGACGAGTCCGGCGGACAGCCAGACGACGAGGGGCAGGTCGAACCAGAAGGCGATCGTGCCGACCGTGAAGCCGACCAGCATGATGACGACGGCCGTCCACGCTGCGGGCGAGTGGCCGTGGTTGTCGTCGTCGTGCTCGGTGCTCATGGCTCTCCTCCTGGACGTGCGTGGGAACCAGAGCAGTCTAGCGGCTCGGGGCCGAAGGGCCCGCCGACCGGCGGGCACCGTTGAAGCCCGCTCAGCGGGCGGACGTCGGGTCGTCGCCGCGGGACAGCTCGTCCCAGGAGACGACGGGATCGATGTCGCCGTCGTCGGTCTGCACGGTCGTCGCCCCGTGGCCGTAGCCGTCGGCGGGCTCGAACCGGGAGGCGCGCTTCTTCTTCGCACCGGGCCAGCGCCGGACCGTGACGAGCACGAGCACGCCGATGACCGCGGTCAGCACGCCGGCCACCAGCGCGACGACCGGCCAGGCGGTGACGGAGGACGAGGCGACGAGCGCGGCGACCGACTCCCGGCCCGCGATCGCGGTCGCATCGGTGACCAGCGACGAGCCGGCGCGCACGGGATCGGCGAGCGCGGTCGAGGCGGCCAGGACGACCGAGCCGCCGAGGACGATCTGCAGCAGCCCGAGGACGATCCGGAAGGCCGGCCCGGCGATGGCGAGCGCAGCCGCGAGAGCGAGCCCGGCGAGGGCCAGGGCCGACAGGGCCGGCGCGGCGACGGTGCCGACGACGGAGAGCGCCCGGCCGTTGCCGACGCCCGAGGTGAGCACGAGCGTTGCCCAGGGCTGGGTGGAGGCGGTGAGCTCGAGCGCGGCGAGCAGCACGATCCCGAGGATCGCGGAGTACTTGAGGCGCCGGCCGCTCACGCCTGCGGCCCGAGGTCCGTCACCGGGGCGAGCGGATCGACGTCGAAGCAGGAGTGCTCGCCGGTGTGGCAGGCGGCACCGATCTGCTCGACCTGCACGAGCAGCGTGTCGGCGTCGCAGTCCAGCGCGGCCCCGCGGACGTACTGGGCGTGCCCGGAGGTGTCGCCCTTCCGCCAGTACTCCCGGCGGGAGCGCGACCAGAAGGTCACCCGGCCCTCGGTCAGCGTGCGACGCAGCGCCTCGCGGTCCATCCAGCCGAGCATCAGCACCTCGCCGGTGTCGTGCTGCTGGATGACGGCGGGCAGGAGGCCGCTCGCGCCGAAGGTCGCGCGGTCGAGGACCGCGGTGAGGTCGTCGGGGGTCGTCGTGCCGTCGGTCGTCTCGGTGCTCATCGCCGGATCTCGATCCCGGAGTCGTCGAGGGCGCGCTTCACGTCGCCGATCGTCAGCTCGCGATTGTGGAAGACGGAGGCGGCGAGCACCGCGTCGGCGCCCGCCTCGATGGCGGGAGCGAAGTGCTCGACGGCGCCGGCGCCGCCCGAGGCGATCACCGGCACGGTGCTCAGCTCGCGCATCGCCGTGATCAGCGGCAGGTCGAAGCCCTGCTTGGTGCCGTCGGCGTCGATGGAGTTGACCAGCAGCTCGCCGGCACCGCGCTCGACGGCCTCCGCCGCCCAGGCGAGGGCGTCGAGCGTCGTCTCGCGGCGACCGCCGTGGGTGGTGACGACGAAGCCGGAGGGCGTGGCGTCGCTCCGCTTCACATCGAGCGAGAGCACCAGCACCTGCGCGCCGAAGACGTCGGCGATCTCGCCGATCAGCTCGGGGCGGGCGATCGCGGCGGAGTTGACCCCCACCTTGTCGGCGCCGTGCGCGAGCAGGCGCGAGACGTCCTCGACGGAGCGCACTCCCCCGCCGACGGTGAGCGGGATGAAGACCTGCTCGGCGGTCGCGCGGACGACCTCGTAGGTCGTGGAGCGGTCGTCGACGGTGGCCGTGACGTCGAGGAAGGTCAGCTCGTCGGCGCCCTGCTCGAAGTACAGCCGGGCGAGCTCGACGGGGTCGCCGGCGTCGCGCAGGTTCTGGAAGTTGACGCCCTTGACGACGCGGCCGGCGGCCACGTCGAGGCACGGGATGACGCGGACGGCGAGACTCATCGCTCCCCCTCCTAGAGGCGTGCGGCGTGGATCGAGGTGACCAGGATCGCGCGGGCGCCGAGGTCGTAGAGCCGGTCCATCACCTGGTTCATGTCGGCGCGCGGCACCATGACCCGCACGGCGACCCACTCGGGGTCGTGCAGCGGCGAGACGGTGGGCGACTCGAAGCCGGGCGCGAGAGCGGTGGCGGTCTCGAGCAGCGCGACGGGGCAGTCGTAGTCGAGCAGCACGTACTCGCGGGCCACGAGCACGCCCTGCAGGCGGCGCAGCAGGACCGGGATGCCCTCGGGCTCGCCCGCGCCGGAGACGAGGACGGCCGTGGACTTCAGGATGACGGGGCCGAAGATCTCCAGGCCCGCCTTCCGCAGCGTGGTACCGGTCTCGACGACGTCGGCGATCACGTCGGCGACGCCCAGCTGGATGGCCGACTCGACCGCGCCGTCCAGGCGGATGAGGGTGACCTCGACGCCGTGCTCGCGGAGGAAGCGGCCGACGAGGCCGGGGTAGCTGGTCGCGACGCGGAGGCCGTCGATCTGCTGCAGCTCGGTGTAGCGGCCGGCCGGACCGGCGAAGCGGAAGGTCGAGTCGGCGAAGCCGAGGCTGGCGATCTCGCGCGCCTCGGAGCCGGAGTCGATCAGCAGGTCGCGGCCGGTGACGCCGACGTCGAGCGCGCCGGAGCCGACGTAGGTGGCGATGTCGCGCGGGCGGAGGTAGAAGAACTCGACGCCGTTGCGCTCGTCGACGACGTGCAGCTCCTTGGGATCGCGACGGCCGGTGTAGCCGGCCTCGGCCAGCATCTGGCCGGCGGTCTCGGAGAGCGAGCCCTTGTTCGGGACGGCGACGCGCAGGAGCGCGGGCGGGGCGGTGGTGCCGGTGGTGTCAGGAGTGGTGGGGGTGGTCGTGGTCACGACGGGACGTCCTCTGGAGGTCGAGGGTGATTCGGTGAGCGGAGGCGCGACGGCGCCTCGGAGAGCGTGGGGGCGCGCGGCGACGTGGCGGCGGCGCACTCCGGCGATCGGGGGGACGCTCACAGATGTCGGTAGACGTCGGCCGTCGTCAGGCCCTTCGCGAGCATCAGCACCTGCAGGTGGTAGAGCAGCTGCGAGATCTCCTCGGCCGTGCGCTCGTCGCCCTCGTACTCGGCGGCCATCCACACCTCGGCGGCCTCCTCGACGATCTTCTTGCCGATGAAGTGCACACCGGCGTCGAGCTCGCGGACCGTGCCCGAACCCTCGGGACGCGCGGCGGCCTTCTCGCCCAGCTCAGCGAAGAGGTCGTCGAAAGTTTTCACCGGGGAAGTCTATACGCGGCGGCGGACCGGCGAGGGCGGCGTATGACTGTGCGATCTGCAGGCGACGGTCCGATCTGCAGGCGATCCGACCTGCGTCCGGCGGCAGCTCGCGCAAGGATGCGTGCTTCCAGGCGAATCACCTGCAGATCGGACCAGCGGCGCGCAGCGCGCGGGACGCGGTGCCGTCTGCAGGTGCAGGTGGGTTCTGCAGGTGATCTGCCCGGATCAGCGCTCTGGAGCACGCCGGACCGGGATCCGCGCTCGAATCACCTGCAGAACGGATCGGAACCTGCAGAAGGGACTGGCACCTGCGCAACGCACTGGCACCTGCAGAACGGGCCGACGGGTCAGTGGCGGTGCAGGAGGGACGACGCGGTGTCGCGGAGCGCGGCGATGGCGGCCTCGGGGTCGTCGGCGCCGAAGACGGCGGAGCCGGCGACGAAGGTGTCGGCGCCCGCCTCGGCGGCGATCTCGATCGTGCCGGGGGCGATGCCGCCGTCGACCTGGAGCCAGACGTCGAGGCCGGTGCGGTCGACGACCTCGCGCAGCGCGTGCAGCTTCGGCATCGTCTCCGCCATGAACGACTGGCCGCCGAAGCCGGGCTCGACCGTCATCACCAGCACCTGGTCGAACTCGGGCAGCAGGTCGAGGTAGTCGTCGACCGGGGTGCCGGGCTTGAGCGCGATGCCGGCGCGCGCGCCGATCTCACGGAGGCGGCGGGCCAGCGCGACGGCGTCGCGCGCGGCCTCGGCGTGGAAGGTGACGGAGTAGGCGCCCGTCTCGGCGTAGCCCGGCGCCCAGCGGTCGGGGTCGTCGATCATCAGGTGCACGTCGAGCGGGCGCGGCGAGACCTCCTGCAGGCGCTGCACCATCGGCAGGCCGAAGGTGAGGTTCGGCACGAAGTGGTTGTCCATCACGTCGACGTGCACGAGATCGGCCCCGGCGATCCGCTGCAGCTCGGCCTCGAAGTTGACGAAGTCGGCGGACAGGATGCTGGGATTGATCCGTGCGGGCATGCTCCCCAGCCTAGGCGCGGCGGCCGGGCCGTCAGGCCGGGCTGCGGCGCAGCAGCTGGATGAACATCGCGTCGGTCCCGTGCCGGTGCGGCCAGAGCTGCGCGTGCAGCGCGCCCTCGGCGAGCGGCAGCGGCTCGCGGGTGATGCCGCGGAGGACCGCCGGGGTGTCGACGAGCTCGAAGCCGCCGGGGTGGCGCTCCGCGGCGAGCGCGAGCACGCGCTTGGTCTCGCCCAGGTGCGGCGAGCAGGTCACGTAGGCGAGCAGGCCGCCGGGCGCGAGCGCGGCGAGGGCGGAGTCGAGCAGCTCGCCCTGCAGGGCGGCGACCGGGACGACGTCGTCGGCGGTCTTCCGCCAGCGCGCCTCCGGGCGGCGGCGGAGGGCGCCGAGCCCGGTGCACGGGGCGTCGAGGAGGACGCGGTCGAAGGCCGCCGGTTGCTCCTCACCGAGCGTGCGGCCGTCACCGGTGCGGACCTCGACGGTCGGGTCCACGGCGGCGAGGGCCTGGCGGACCAGCCCCGCCCGCGCCGGGACGACCTCGTTGGCCAGCAGCGTCGCGCCGCCCGCGCGCGCCTCGGCGGCCAGCAGCGCCGCCTTGCCGCCGGGGCCGGCGCAGAGGTCGAGCCAGCGCTCGCCCGCGCGGATGGGCTCGGCGCGGGAGAGCGCCAGCGCGGCCAGCTGCGAGCCCTCGTCCTGGACGCGGACGCGGCCCTCGTGCACGGGCGCGATCGCCTCGGGGTCGCCTCCGGTGCTGACGAGGCCGACGGGCGAGTAGCGGTCGGGCGCGGCGTCGGGCAGCTCGGCGGCCTCGGCGAGGCCGGGCAGGGCGACGAGGTTCACCCGCGGCGCGGCGTTGTCGGCGGCGAGCAGCGCCTCGAGCTCGTCGGCGGCGCCCTCGGCGGCGAGGGCGCGGCGCAGGGCCTTGACGATCCAGACCGGATGCGAGGTCGCCGCGGCGATCCGGTCGTCGCCCGAGGTCGCGGCGGCGGCGACGCGCTCCTGCCACTCCTCGGCGCCCGAGCGGGTGACCGAGCGCAGCACCGCGTTCGCGAAGGCGACGGCGCCGCGGGAGGAGCCGCCAGCGACCAGCGCGACGCTCTCGTTGACCGCCGCGTGCGCCGCGACGCGGGTGCCGAGCAGCTGGTGCACGCCGAGCCGGAGCGCGTCGAGGACGGGGGCGTCGAGGGTCTCGACGGCGCGGCCGGCGGCGAGGGCGATCACCCGGTCGTAGTAGCCGGAGAGGCGGAGGGTGCCGTAGCAGAGCTCGGTGGCCAGGCCCGCGTCGGCCGGCGACAGCTCGGCGGCGCGGATCCGGGCGGGCAGCACGAGGTTGGCGTAGGCGTCGCCGCCGCTGACCGCGAGCAGGACGTCGTAGGCGACCTGGCGGGCCGGAGCGACCGTGGTCCGGCCGCTCACGCGAGCACCGTGCTCTCGCGCAGGCCCCGGGCCCAGGCGGCGCCGGGCATCGGGGTCTTGCCGGCGGGCTGCACCGAGACGAGCTCGACCGCGCCGTCGCCCGTGCCGACCAGGGCGCGCCCGGCGTCGAGGAGCACGGCGCCGGGCGCGAGGGGAGCGTCCGTGAGCGCCTCGTCGACGGCGAGCACCTTCAGCCGCGCGTCGCCGACCGCCGTCGACGCGCCGGGCTCGGGAGTGACCCCGCGGACGAGTGCGAGGATCCGCGCGGTCGGCAGAGACCAGTCGATCCGGCCGTCGGTCACGTCGAGCTTGGGGGCGAGCGTGACCTCGCCCGACTGCGGCACGGCGACCGCGGTCCCGGCGGCGAGCCCGTCGACGACCTCGCCGGTCAGGGCGGCCCCGCGCTCGGCGAGCACCTCGAGCAGCTCGCCCGCCGTGCGCCCGGCGACCTCCTCCTCGATCTCGGCGAAGACGTCGCCCGCGTCGAGCTCGGCCACCAGCTGGAAGACGGCCGCGCCGATCCGCTGCTCCCCCGCCATCAGCGCGCGCTGGACGGGCGCCGCCCCGCGCCAGCGCGGCAGCAGCGAGAAGTGCAGGTTGATCCAGCCGAGGCGCGGCACCGCCAGCAGCCGCGCGCGGACCAGGCCGCCGTAGGCCACGATCACGCCGAGGTCCGGCTCGAGGGCCGCGATCCGGTCGGTCACCTCCTCGTCGAGGCGGTTCGCCTTGAGCACCGGCAGGCCGAGCTCCTCGGCGACCGCGGCGACCGGCGAGGGCGTGAGCACGCGCTTCCGGCCGACGGGCGCGTCGGCCCGGGTGACCACCGCGACGATCTCGTGCTCGGAGGCGGCGAGGGCGCGCAGGGTGGGGACGGCGGCGGCCGGCGTGCCGGCGAAGACGAGGCGCACGAGGAGCTCCTGAGCGTGGGGTCGAGCGGAGAACGGGTCCGGGAGGGACGGGTCTAGAGGATGTCGGGGTCGTCCAGCCGGACGCGCAGCTTCGGCGCCGGCCGGAAGCGGCCCGGCGTGGTGGGCGGCCGGCGGCGGCGGGTCGCGTTGCGGATCACGGCGGACCGGAGGCGGGCGGCGACCTCCGCCCCGCGAGCGTAGTCGAAGCGCACGATCGCCCGGACGGAGCCGTCCTCGAGCCCGACCGGGCCGAGCACCTCGTGCCGGTCCGCCTCGTCGAGCGCGTCGAGCGCCTCCGTCACCGCGTGCGCGTCGCCGCTGACGGTCGCGAGGCGGACGGCGGGCGGGAAGCGCAGCTCGCGCCGCTCGATCAGCTCGGCGCGGAGGTACTCGTCCTGGCGCCAGGTCGCGAGGGCCGTCGCGAGCCGCCCGGCGACGCCGACCAGCAGCACCGGCGCGCCGGGGCGGGCCAGAGCGGCCGCGTTCGACCAGGTGCGCAGGGCGTCGTCGGCGACGCGCAGGCTCTCCCGCGCGAGCATCCGCTCGCCGTCGAGCAGCAGGACGGCGTGGTAGCCGCCGTCGGCCCGGGGCTCACCGCCGCGGGTGGCGACGACGAGCGCAGGCGTCCCGGGCACGGTGAGGATCGGGTGGGCGCCGTCCGCCACGACGACCTTGACGCCGGGGAACGCCCGGCCGAGCTCCTCCGCCGTGCGGCCGGCGCCGAGGCTCACCAGGCGCAGCGCCGTCGCCTCGCAGACCGAGCAGTGCCAGTCGGCGGCGATCAGGCCGCACCAGCCGCAGCTCGGCCGCGCGCCGGCGGAGTGCACGGCGAGCGGACCCTGGCAGCGGTTGCAGCGCGCCACGGTGCGGCAGCGCGCGCAGGCGACCACCGGCGCGTAGCCGGGACGGGCGACCTGGACGAGCACCGGGCCCGAGTCGAGGGCGATCCGCGCCTGCCGCCAGGCGGTGGACGGGATGCGCGCGGCCTGATCGTGCTCGTCGGCGGCCGTCTGCTGCGCGGTCGGCACGACGTGCGGGCGCCGCGAGGGCCGCGGCTGCACCGGCGCGGCGAAGCCGAGGCCGACCAGCCGCTCCACCTCGACCGTGCGGGTGTTGCCGAGCAGGACCAGCCCGGCTCCGCTCTGCTCCTGCCGGACCAGTGCGACGTCGCGGGCGTGCGCGTAGGGGGCGAGCGGCTCGGCGAAGAGCGGATCGCCGTCGTCCCAGAGCGCGATCAGGCCGAGCGCGGACGACGGCGCGTAGAGCACCGAGCGGTTGCCGACGATGACCCGCGGCCCAGGAGTGAGGCAGCGCAGGAACGCGGCGTAGCGGCCGGCGCCCTTCTGCCGGGCGTCGAGGCGGACGACCGCGTCCTCGGGGACGTGCTCGGCCAGGGCCTGCTCGAGCTGCTCCTGATCGCGGTAGTCCGGCACCGCCAGGATCGCGTCGCGCCCGGCCGCCAGCGCGGTGCGGGCGAGCTCGGCGAGCGTCACCGCCCAGCCGCCGACCCAGGCTCCGGAGGCGAGCTGCACCGGCGCCGGCACGGCGTTCACCGCGAGGCGACCGCCGTCGAGGAGACCGTCGAACGTCTCCGCGGGGTAGCCGGTCACCGCGCCGGGCCCGGCGCCGTCCGCGACCGGCTCGGCCGGGGTGGAGTCCGCGTCCGCCTCGGACGAGGTGGCGGTCGCCGCCGCCTCGGCGAGGGCCGCGAGGTGCGCCCGCTCGACCCGCACGTGGCGCCGCGGCACAGCGAGGCGCAGCACGTCGCTCGCTCCCCCGGCGGCGCGGTCGGCGACCCGCCGGGCGAGTGCCCAGACCTCGGGGGTGAGCACGACGAGCGGCGAGACGAGCTCCTCGAGCTCGCTCAGCGCGCCCGCGTGCTCGGAGCCCTCGCCGACCTCGACGACGAACGCGTCCGCGATCCGCCCGCCGGTGCGCAGTGGGACGCGGACCCGGACACCCGGCCGGACGCCCTCGCGCAACGCCTCGGGGACGGCGTAGTCGAGCAGCCGGTCGAGCTGCGGGAGCGGCGAGTCGAGGAGCACGCGCGCGACGCGCCCCTCGGGACCGGTCACCGCCTCCCCCGCCGCGTCGGCGCCTACGAGAGACCCGCGGCGGAGCGGAGGTCGTCGACGCGGTCGAGGCGCTCCCAGGTGAAGTCGGGCAGCTCGCGGCCGAAGTGCCCGTAGACCGAGGTCTGCGAGTAGATCGGGCGGAGAAGGTCGAGCGCGTGGATGATCGCGGCGGGACGGAGGTCGAAGACCGAGCGGATCGCCTCGGTGATCTGCTCGTCGGGAAGCGTGCCGGTGCCGAAGGTCTCGACGTAGAGGCCGACCGGGGCGGCCTTGCCGATCGCGTAGGCGACCTGCACCTCCATCCGGCGGGCGAGACCCGCGGCGACCGCGTTCTTCGCGACCCAGCGCATGGCGTAGGCGGCCGAGCGGTCGACCTTCGACGGGTCCTTGCCCGAGAAGGCGCCGCCGCCGTGGCGAGCGGCTCCGCCGTAGGTGTCGACGATGATCTTGCGGCCGGTGAGCCCGGCGTCGCCCTGCGGGCCGCCGATCTCGAAGCGGCCGGAGGGGTTGATCAGCAGGCGCACGCCGGAGGAGTCGAGGTCGACGCGCTCGAGCACGGGGCGGATCACGTGCTCCTCGATGTCGGCGTGGATCGTGGCGGTGCTGACGTGCTCGGCGTGCTGGGTGGAGAGCACGACCGTGTCGATCGTGGCCGGCGTCGTGCCGTCGTAGCCGATGGTGACCTGCGTCTTGCCGTCGGGCCGGAGGTAGTCCAGCTCGCCGGTCTTGCGGACCTCGGCGAGGCGCTCCGCCAGGCGGTGCGAGAGCCAGCTCGGCAGCGGCATGTACTCGGGGGTCTCGTCGGTGGCGAAGCCGAACATCAGGCCCTGGTCCCCCGCGCCCTGGCGGTCGAACGCGTCCTCGTCGGAGGCGTCGCCGCGCACCTCGAGGGCCGTGTCGACGCCCGCGGCGATCTCGGGCGACTGCTGCCCGATCGAGACGGAGACGCCGCAGGAGCGGCCGTCGAAGCCCTTGAGCGAGGAGTCGTAGCCGATCTCGACGATCGTGTCGCGGACGATCGCGGGGATCTCGACGTAGCCCGAGGTGGAGACCTCGCCGGCGACGTGCACGAGCCCCGTGGTGACGAGCGTCTCGACGGCGACCCGGCTGCGCGGGTCCTCGCGGAGGAGCGCATCGAGGATGCGGTCCGAGATCTGATCGCAGATCTTGTCCGGGTGACCCTCGGTCACGGACTCGGAGGTGAACAGGCGGAGGGGGCCGGAGGTCATGTCGAGCGTCTCATTCCGTAGGGCGCGGCAGCCGGAGCTGTCTCGATCCGGTGCAGTCCCGCACCGGGCTCGCCCTCTCACCGGGGGCGGACCGGGCCAGGGTGACGCCCTAGCGCGCGACCACGTCGAGGACGCGATCGGCGACCGACGCCTTGCTGCCGGAAGCCTCGATCACTATATCTCCGGCCGGATCGAGGACCACCACGGTGTTGCTGTCGCTCTGGAAGCCCTCGGCCCAGCCGACCCTGTTGAGGACGAGCAGGTCGCAGCCCTTGCGGACGATCTTGGCGCGGCCGAGCGCGAGCATCGCGTCCCGGTCGGGCTCGGTCTCGGCGGCGAAGCCGACGATCAGCTGCCCGTCGGTCTTCGCGGCGGAGATCTCGGCGAGGATGTCCGGGTTCTTGACGAGCTCGAGGACGAGGCGGTCGCCCTGCTCCTCCTTCTTGATCTTGGCCTCGGAGACGTCGGCCGGCCGGTAGTCGGCGACGGCCGCGGCCATGATCACGATGTCGGCGTCGCGGGCGGCGGCGAGCGCGGCCTCGCGCAGCTCGAGGGCGGTCCCGACGGGGACCACCGTGACGCCCTGCGGCGCCTCGATGTCGAGGTTCGCGGCGAGGAGGGTGACCCTCGCTCCGCGCGCGGCCGCGGCGACAGCGAGCGCGACGCCCTGCCGGCCGCTGGAGCGGTTCCCGACGAAGCGGACCGGGTCGAGCGGCTCGCGGGTGCCGCCGGCGGTGACGAGGACCCGCAGGCCCTCGAGGTCGCGCCGGGCGGCGGTGGCGCGGGCGTGGACGGCGAGGGCCTCGGCGACGATCGTCGCGGGCTCCTCCATCCGGCCCGGGCCGGAGTCGGCGCCGGTGAGCTGGCCGACGGCCGGGCCGACGAGGTGGACGCCGCGGGAGCGCAGCGTCGCGACGTTCGCGACCGTGGCCGCGTTCGCCCACATCTCGGTGTGCATCGCCGGAGCGACCACGACCGGAGCGGTGCTGGCGAGCACCGTGTTGCCGAGCAGGTCGTCGGCGAGGCCGGTCGCCAGCTTGGCCAGGGTGTGCGCCGTCGCCGGGGCGATCACGATGAGGTCGGCCGCCTGGCCGATCGCCACGTGCCGCACCTCGGCGACGCCCTCGTAGAGCTCGGTGTGCACCGCGTTCCGCGAGATGGCCTCGAGCGTCGGCTTCCCGACGAAGCGCAGCGCCGCCTCGGTGGCCACGACGTGGACGTCGTGGCCCTCGAGGACCAGCGCGCGGACGACTCCGACCGCCTTGTAGGCGGCGATGCCGCCGGTGATCCCGACGACGACGTTCAGCCGTGCGGCCCGTCTCGATGACCGCATGTCGCGGAGCGCCCCCGGTCGGGACTACTCGTCGAGGGGCTCGGCGACCGGACGGGCGACGAGCTTGTCCTCGTTGATCTCGTGCAGCGCGACCGAGAGCGGCTTGTCGTCGATGGTGGAGTCGACCAGCGGGCCGACGTTGTCGAACAGGCTGCCCTCGTGCAGGTCGGCGTAGTAGTCGTTGATCTGGCGCGCGCGCTTGGAGGCGAAGATGACGAGCGCGTACTTCGAGTCGACCTTCGAGAGCAGCTCGTCGATGGGCGGGTCGATGATGCCGAGGTTGTTGGCCATGGTGTCTCCTAGCGTGGCGCGAAGCGCCGATCTGCGGCTCCGGAGCGGCACGGCGCGCGATCACCGGGGAGGGCGATCGGGGCAAGGCCCGGAGGTGGTCGGTGGTCTCGGTCTCAGCGGCCCGGATCGGCGGGCGTGCTGTCGGAGCGAGGCGACATCAATTCTACGACCTCGCGGGCCGCTTCGGGCACGGTGCTGTTCACGACGCAGAAATCGAACTCGTCCTGCGCGGCCAGCTCGACCTTCGCGGTGGCCAGCCGGCGCTCCTGCTCCTCCGCGCTCTCGGTGCCGCGGCCGACCAGGCGGCGCACCAGCTCCTCCCAGCTCGGCGGCAGCAGGAAGACCAGCCGGGCGTCGCCCATCCGCTCGCGGACCTGCCGCGCGCCCTGGATGTCGATCTCGAGCATGACCTGGCGACCGGCGGCGAGGGCGGCGTCGATCGGGCCGCGGGGCGTGCCGTAGCGGTAGGCGTTGTGCACCGTCGCGTACTCGAGGAACTCCCCCGCCTCGACCATGCGGTCGAACTCGGCGTCGTCGACGAAGTAGTAGCTGACGCCCTCGATCTCGCCGGGGCGCGGGGCACGCGTGGTGGCCGAGACGGACAGCAGGACGTCGGGGTAGTTCTCGCGGATGTAGCCGGAGACGGTGCCCTTGCCGACCGCGGTCGGACCGGCCAGCACGACGAGCCGGTTGCGCTCGCCGCGGCGCTGACGCGACTCGCGCTCCTCCAGGAACGCGCCGAGGCCCTCGACCTGGCGGCGGCCGAGGCCGCCCAGGCGCTTGGACGGCGCGATGCCGAGCTGCTCCATCACCCGGGGCGTCTTCACCACGCCGAGGGCGGGGACGGCGCGCAGCAGCTCGCTGACGCGCATCCGCCCCTCGACGCCGGTCGGGTCCTCCTGCGCGGCGGCGAGCACGGCGGTGGCGGGCCGGTCGCCGGCGGCGACGCCTTTCTTCACCTGGGCGCGGGCACGGCGGGCGGCGATCGCGGCCTCGGAGGCGGCGCGGCGGTCGACGGCGGGCGGCGCGGGTCGGCGCGCGCCGGACGGCGCCTCGGCGGCGGGGTCGAGCGGGCTGACGGCTTCAGCGGACAAGGGTCTCCTGGAGGTGTGCGGCTCGGCGGTCGATCTCGGCGGCGATCCCGTCGGGTCCGGCGCCGAGGACACTGCGCGATTCGCTCACGATCGTCGAGGCGGCCAGCGCTCCGAACAGCCGCGACGCGTCCGCGGTGTCGGCGCCCTGGTGGCCGAAGCCGGGCGCCAGCACCGGCAGTGCGGGGCGGAGCGGAGTGCCCGTGCCGATGCCGTAGTCGCCGAGCGCGACCGTGGCCCCGAGCACGACGCCGACCGAGCCGATCGACGAGCGCGCGTGTCCCGCGTTCCAGGATGCCACGTCGGCCAGCACCGCGTGCGCCACGGTCGAGCCGGCGGCCGGCCCGTCCTGCAGCAGCGCGCGCTGCACCGGCCGCGCCTCGGAGTTGGAGGTCGCGGCGAGGACGAAGACGCCCTTGCCCGACTCCTCGGCCAGGGCGAGCATGCCCTCGAGCGAGCCGACGCCCTGGTAGGCGGCGGCCGTCATCGCGTCGGCCTCGAGCGGTGAGCCCGGCCGGAGCCAGGCCTCAGCGTAGGCCGTGACGCTCGTGCCGATGTCGCCGCGCTTCGCGTCCGCGATGACCAGCAGGCCCGCGGCGCGCGCGTCGGCGAGGACGCGCTCGAGCGCCGCGTAGCCCGCGGAGCCGTGCCGCTCGAAGAACGCGACCTGCGGCTTGACCAGGCCGACCCGGCCGGCCGAGGCCTCGACGACCCGCCGGCCGAAGGACTCCAGGCCCGCCGCGCTGTCGTCCAGGCCCCAGGCGTCGAGCAGGAACGCGTGCGGATCGATCCCGACGCAGAGCTGCCCGAACGCGTCGAACGCGGCCTCGAGCCGGGCGCCGAAGGACTCGGCGCCCGGCTGCGCGACGGCGTCCGTCACGCCGTGCGCTCCGCCCGGCGGATCGCGTAGTCCTGCAGGCTCGTCACCTCGAACGGCTCGGCGGCGGCGTCGAGCGAGGCGACGGCCGCGGCGAGCTGGGCGATGGTGGTGAACAGCGGCTTGTCCGCGGCGACCGCGGCGGCGCGGATCTCGTAGCCGTCGGCGCGGGAGGCCCCGCCGCTCGGCGTGTTGATCACCACGTCGACCTGGTCGCGGTTGACCAGCTCCACGATCGAGGGCGCGTCGTCGACGGCCTCCTCGCTGTACTTGCGCACCACGCGGGCCTGGATGCCGTTGCGGTTGAGCACCTCGGCGGTGCCCTCGGTCGCGAGGATCTCGAAGCCGAGCTGGCGCAGGCGCAGCGCAGGCAGCACGATCGAGCGCTTGTCGCGATCGGCGACCGAGATGAACACGGTGCCGCTCGCGGGCATGCCGCCGTACGCCGCCTCCTGGCTCTTCGCGAACGCCCGGGGGAAGTCGCGGTCGATGCCCATCACCTCGCCGGTCGAGCGCATCTCGGGGCCGAGCAGCGAGTCGACGATCTTGCCCTCCTTGGTGCGGAAGCGCTTGAACGGCAGCACCGCCTCCTTCACCGCGATCGGCGAGTCCATCGGCACGTCGGAGCCGTCGCGCTCGGGCAGCAGGCCCTCGGCCTTCAGCTCGGCGATCGTCTCGCCGACCATCAGCCGCGAGGCGGCCTTCGCGAGCGGGATGCCGAGCGCCTTCGAGACGAACGGCACGGTGCGCGAGGCGCGCGGGTTCGCCTCGAGGACGTAGAGCACGCCCTGGCCGATCGCGAACTGCACGTTGAGCAGGCCGCGGACGCCGACGCCCTCGGCGATGGCCAGGGTCGCCTCGCGGACCTTGTCGATCTGCTGGCGGCCGAGGGTGACCGGCGGCAGGGTGCAGGCCGAGTCGCCGGAGTGGATGCCGGCCTCCTCGATGTGCTCCATCACGCCGCCGATGTAGAGCTGCTCGCCGTCGTAGAGCGCGTCGACGTCGATCTCGATCGCGTCGTCGAGGAAGCGGTCGACCAGCAGCGGGTGCGTCGCGTCGATGATCCCCTCGTCGGCCATCCGGGCGAAGTAGTCCTCGAGCTGCGGGGAGCCGTAGACGATCTCCATGCCGCGGCCGCCGAGGACGAACGACGGGCGGACGAGGACGGGGTAGCCGATCTCGACCGCGACCTCGAGGGCGCCCCCGAGGTCGGTCGCCGTGCCGTTGCGCGGGGCGAGCAGGCCGGCCTCGTCGAGGATCCGCGAGAACGCGCCGCGCTCCTCCGCGAGGTCGATGTTGGCGGGCGTGGTGCCGAGGATCGGCACGCCCTCGGCCTCGAGGCCGGCGGCGAGGCCGAGCGCGGTCTGGCCGCCCAGCTGCACGACGACACCGACGAGCTCGCCGGACTGCGACTCCGCGTGGATGACCTCGAGCACGTCCTCGAGCGTCAGCGGCTCGAAGTAGAGGCGGTCGGAGGTGTCGTAGTCGGTCGAGACCGTCTCGGGGTTGCAGTTGATCATGATCGTCTCGAACCCGGCGGCCGAGAGCGCGAACGACGCGTGCACGCAGGAGTAGTCGAACTCGACGCCCTGGCCGATGCGGTTCGGGCCGGAGCCGAGGATGACGACCTTCCGGCGGTCGGCCGCGACGACCTCGGTCTCCTCGTCGTAGGAGGAGTAGTGGTACGGCGTCAGCGCCGGGAACTCGCCGGCGCAGGTGTCGACCGTCTTGTAGACCGGGCGGACGGCGAGGTCGTAGCGGGTGCGGCGCACCTCGGCCTCGTCGAGACCGCGCAGCTGGGCGATCTGCACGTCGGAGAAGCCGTGGTCCTTCGCCAGGCGCAGGACGCCGGCGTCGAGGCCGTCGTGCTCGCGCACCAGCTCGGCGATCTCGTTGATCAGCACGATCTGGTCGAGGAACCACGGGTCGATCTTGGTGGCCTCGAAGGCCTGCTCGACGCTCGCGCCGAGGCGCAGCGCCTGCTGCACGGTGACGATGCGGCCGTCGGTCGGGGTCTTCGCGATCTCGAGCAGCTCCTCGACCGAGCGCGACTGGTCGCCCCAGTGGAAGGAGGAGCCGCGCTTCTCGAGCGAGCGGAGCGCCTTCTGCAGCGCCTGCGCGTAGTTGCGGCCGATCGCCATCGCCTCGCCGACCGACTTCATGGTCGTGGTCAGCGTCTTGTCGGCGGCCGGGAACTTCTCGAAGGCGAAGCGCGGCACCTTGACCACGACGTAGTCGAGGGTCGGCTCGAAGCTCGCCGGCGTCACCTTGGTGATGTCGTTCGGGATCTCGTCGAGGCGGTAGCCGATCGCGAGCTTCGCGGCGATCTTGGCGATCGGGAAGCCGGTCGCCTTCGAGGCCAGCGCCGAGGAGCGCGAGACGCGCGGGTTCATCTCGATCACGATGATCCGGCCGTCGGCGGGGTCGATCGCGAACTGGATGTTGCAGCCGCCGGTGTCCACGCCCACGTCCCGGATGATCCGGATGCCGATGTCGCGCAGCTTCTGGTACTCGCGGTCGGTCAGGGTCAGCGCCGGGGCGACCGTGATCGAGTCGCCGGTGTGCACGCCGACGGGGTCGACGTTCTCGATCGAGCAGACGACGACCGTGTTGTCGGCCGTGTCGCGCATCAGCTCGAGCTCGTACTCCTTCCAGCCGAGGATCGACTCCTCGAGGAGCACCTCGGTGGTCGGGCTCTGGTGCAGGCCGTCGCCGACCATCCGCACGAGCTCGTCGACCGAGTGCGCGAAGCCGGAGCCGAGACCGCCCATGGTGAAGGAGGGCCGGATGACCAGCGGGTAGCCGAGGTCCTCGGCGAAGCCGATCGCCTCCTCGACGGTGTGCGCGATGTACGACTTCGCGACGTCGGCGCCCGCGTCCAGCACGAGCTGCTTGAAGATCTGGCGGTCCTCGCCGCGGTTGATCGCCTCGAAGCTCGCGCCGATCAGCTCGACGTCGTACTTCTCCAGGATCCCGAGGTCGTGCAGCTGGATCGCGGCGTTCAGCGCGGTCTGGCCGCCGAGGGTCGGCAGGATCGCGTCGGGGCGCTCCTTGGCGATGATCGCCTCGATCGCCTTCGGGGTGATCGGCTCGACGTAGGTCGCGTCGGCGAAGTCCGGGTCGGTCATGATCGTCGCCGGGTTGGAGTTGACGAGGATGACGCGGACGCCCTCCTCGCGCAGCACGCGGCAGGCCTGGGTGCCCGAGTAGTCGAACTCGACCGCCTGGCCGATCACGATCGGGCCGGAGCCGATGACGAGGACGCTTCTGATGTCTTCCCTGCGGGGCATTACTTCTGCTCTCCGGTGGTCGAGGCGGTGGTGGTGGTCGAGGTGGTGGAGTCTGCGGTGGCGGGCTCGGCGCCGCCCTGCTCGGCCGTGCGCTGCACGACCATGGCGCGGAAGCGGTCGAAGAGGTGGTTGGAGTCGTGCGGTCCGGCCGCCGCCTCCGGGTGGTACTGGACCGAGAACGCGGGGATGTCGAGGCAGCGCAGGCCCTCGACGACCGAGTCGTTGAGGCTGTAGTGGCTGACCTCGACCCGGCCGAAGCCCTCGGGCGAGTCGAGCTCGCCGTCGATCGGCGCGTCGACCGCGAAGCCGTGGTTCTGCGAGGTGATCTCCACCCGGCCGGTCAGCTTGTCGAGGACCGGCTGGTTGATCCCGCGGTGGCCGAACGGCAGCTTGTAGGTGCCGAAGCCGAGCGCGCGGCCGAGCAGCTGGTTGCCGAAGCAGATGCCGAAGAACGGCAGGTCGGCGCGGAGCGTGGTGCGCAGCAGGTCGACGTGGCGGTCGGACGCCTCCGGGTCGCCGGGCCCGTTCGAGAAGAACAGCGCGGAGGGGTCGAGCGCGAGCACCTGCTCGGCGGTCGTCGACTCGGGCAGCACGTGCACGTCGAAGCCGCGCTCGGAGAGGTAGTTGACCGTCGAGGTCTTCACACCCAGGTCGATCACGGCGACCGAGCCGACGCGCTCGCCCTGCGCGGGCACGGTGTAGCGCTCCTCCGTGGAGACGGAGGAGGACAGGTTCAGGCCCGCCATCTGCGCGCCGCCGAGCACCAGCGCGAGCTGCTCCTCCTCGGGGAGGGCGAGGTCGTCGCCGGAGAAGACGCCGGAGCGCATCGAGCCGAGCGAGCGGATGTGCCGGGTGATCGCGCGGGTGTCGACCCCGGAGATGCCGACGATGCCGTCCTTCTCCAGGTCGTCGTCGAGCGAGCGCTGCGAGCGGAAGTTCGAGACCACACGGGAGGGGTCGCGGACGACGTAGCCGGCGACCCAGATGCGGCGCGACTCCTCGTCCTCGTCGTTCATCCCGGTGTTGCCGATGTGCGGGGCGGTCTGCACGACGATCTGACCGGCGTAGGACGGGTCGGTCAGCGTCTCCTGGTAGCCGGTCATGCCGGTCGCGAAGACGATCTCACCGAGCGTGCGGCCGCGTGCGCCGTAGGCCTGACCCGAGAATCGTCGCCCGTCCTCGAGGACGAGGACGGCGGTGGGTTCGGTGCTGAGGCGTGTGGTTGGCACGGACTAGGAGCCCTTCTGGATCGAGTCGGAGCCGCCGTCGGCGGTCCCGGGGTGGGAGGGGGAGGAATCGGGGCCGGCGAGCCGGCGGAGCTCGTCGACCAGTCGTCGTCGGAGCGCGGGATCGGCGACGCGGAGGTAGCTGTCCACGATCTCCTCGCCGCGCGGCGACCAGGAGAGCACGAGCAGCCCGCCCTCCTCGACGGCGCGGTCGATGGCGTAGGAGCCCTCGCCCGCGCCGCGGAGGAGCGCCGCGGGGATCACGGTCTCGCGATCGCCGACCGGGGCGATCACCACGCCGCGCTCGTGCAGGCGGAGCGTAGCCCTGCCGCGGAAGCCGAGGCCCGGCAGCACCACGCGCTCGAGCGGCTGCTCGAAGCGGGTGGTCGCGACGTAGGGCAGCTCGACCGCCTCGCGCTCGGCGCCGAGCGACGCGGCGGGCACGGGCTCGGGGGCGAGCGCGGCCGAGCGTCGCCGGCGTGCGCGCCAGGACAGCGCCATGCCGATGAAGACGAGGGCGACGGCCGCGGCGATGACGATCGCGATGGCGGTCCTATCCACGGGCGCCCCTCGCTGCCGCGGCGACGGTCGCCGCGTCGACGAGCTCGCCGTCGAGGACGGTCGGGACGCCGCGGTGCAGCGTCGCGACGACGCGGCCCGGCAGCTCCCGGCCGAGATAGGGCGAGTTGGTGCTGCGCCCGCGCAGGTCGCCGGTGGAGAAGCGGCGGCGGACCTCGGGATCGTAGAGGACGACGTTGGCCGCGGCGCCGACGGCGAGGCCGTGCTGGTAGCCGTCGAGCCGGCCGATTCGCGCGGGGGCGGAGGAGAGCACGCGGGCGACGTCGGACCAGCTCAGCCGGCCGTCCTCGACGACCGCGGCGTGCACGACGCTCAGGGCGCTCTCGAGGCCGACCATGCCGAAGGCGGCGGCGTCCCACTCGCAGTCCTTCGCCTCGACCGGGTGCGGGGCGTGGTCGGTGGCGACGATGTCGATGGTGCCGTCGGCGAGCGCCTCGCGGAGGGCGAGCACGTCCTCGTCGCGGCGCAGCGGCGGGTTGACCTTGTAGCGGGCGTCGTAGCCCGGGGCGCCGTCGACCCCCGCGATCAGCTGCTCGGAGAGCAGCAGGTGGTGCGGGGTGACCTCGGCCGTGACGTCGATGCCGCGGGCCTTGGCCCAGCGGATCACGTCGACGGAGCCGGCGGTCGAGACGTGGCAGACGTGCAGCCGAGAGCCGACGTGCTCGGCCAGCAGGACGTCGCGGGCGATGATCGCCTCCTCCGCCACGGCCGGCCAGCCCTGCAGTCCGAGGGCGCTGGAGACGGCGCCCTCGTTCATCTGCGCGCCGACGGTGAGCCGCGGCTCCTGCGCGTGCTGGGCGACGACCCCGTCGAAGGCCTTCACGTACTCGAGCGCGCGGCGCATCAGCAGCGCGTCCGAGACGCACTTGCCGTCGTCCGAGAACACGCGGACGGCGGCGCGGCTGCGGGCCATCGCGCCGAGCTCGGCGAGCGACTCCCCCGCGAGGCCGACGGTGACGGCGCCGATCGGGCGGACCGTCGCGTAGCCCGCGTCCTCGCCCAAGCTCTGGACCTGCTCGACGACGCCGGCCGTGTCCTGCACCGGGGAGGTGTTCGCCATCGCGAAGACCGCGGTGAAGCCGCCCGCCGCCGCGGCGCGCGTGCCGGTCAGCACGGTCTCGCTCTGCTCGAAGCCGGGCTCGCGGAGGTGGGTGTGCAGGTCGACGAGGCCCGGCAGCGCCAGGAGCCCGTCGGCGTCGATCACGCGCGCGCCGCTCGAGTCGACGTCGGTGCCGATCTCGACGATCGTCCCGCCGTCGATCAGGACGTCGGCCGTCGTCTCGTCGGCGAGCGTCGCTCCCGAGAGGAGGATCCTCGTACCGGTCATCACAGGACCTCCCTTTCACCGGACAGCAGCAGGTACAGCGCCGCCATCCGCACGGACACCCCGTTCGCGACCTGCTCGAGCACCGTGGAGCGGCTCGAATCGGCGGCGGCCGAGGAGATCTCGACGCCCCTGTTCATGGGTCCGGGGTGCATCACGATGGTATCCGGGCCGAGGCGGGCGAGCCGCTCGTCGTCCAGGCCCCAGATGCGCGCGTACTCGCGGCCGTTGGGGAAGAAGCCGCTCGACATCCGCTCCAGCTGGATGCGCAGCAGCATCACCACGTCGGGCAGCCCGGAGTCGATCGCGTCGTCGAGGTCGAAGCGGATCGTGGCCGGCCAGTCGAGCGTGTCGACGGGGACGAGCGTGGGCGGCGCGACGAGGGTGACCTCCGCGCCGAGCGCGGTCAGCAGCCAGACGTTCGAGCGGGCGACCCGCGAGTGCAGGATGTCGCCGACGATCGTGACCGCGACGCCGTCGAGGCTCTTGCCTCGGGAGGCGGCGGCGCCGTGCAGCCGGCGGCGGATGGTGAAGGCGTCGAGCAGCGCCTGGGTGGGGTGCTCGTGGGTGCCGTCGCCGGCGTTGAGGATGGCGGCGTCGATCCAGCCGCTGGCCGCGAGCACCGCCGGCGCTCCGGAGGCGTGGTGGCGGATGACGACGCCGTCCGCGCCCATCGCCGCGAGGGTCTGCGCGGTGTCCTTGAGGCTCTCGCCCTTGGAGACGCTGGAGCCCTTGGCGCTGAAGTTGATGACGTCGGCCGAGAGCCGCTTCGCCGCGGCCTCGAACGAGATGCGGGTGCGGGTGGAGTCCTCGAAGAAGAGGTTGACCACGGTCTTCCCGCGCAGGGTCGGCAGCTTCTTGACCTCGCGGTTCTGCACGTCGGACATGTCCTCGGCGATGTCGAGGAGGCCGATCGCGGTGGCGCGGTCGAGGTCGCGGGTGGACAGCAGGTGCCTCATCGGGTGCCTCCGTCCGGTGCGGACTCGATCGCGACGAGGTCCTCGCCGTCGGTCTCGACCAGGCGGACGTTGATCCGCTCGCTGAGGCTGCTGGGCAGGTTCTTGCCGACGAAGTCCGCGCGGATCGGCAGCTCGCGGTGACCGCGGTCGACCAGGGCGGCGAGCCGGACGGCGCGCGGGCGGCCGATGTCGCTGAGCGCGTCGAGGGCCGCGCGGATGGTGCGACCGGAGAAGAGCACGTCGTCGACCAGGACGACGGTGCGGCCGTCGATGCTCGCCGGGACGGCGGTGCGCGCGGGCGTCCGCGTCGGGTGGTGGGCGAGGTCGTCGCGGTACATCGTCACGTCGAGCGAGCCGGAGAACACCGGGTCGGCCCCGGGCTCGATCCTTGCGATCGTGTCGGCTATGCGCCGCGCGAGCGCGACTCCGCGGGTCGGGACCCCGAGGATCACCAGCGACTCCGCGCCGCGATTCGACTCGAGGATCTCGTGAGCGATGCGCGTCAGAGCGCGCGTGATGTCAGCGCTGCTGAGCACGATTCGTGCCGTCACACCGACCTCCTTCCCCGTCTCTCTGGACGGCCTTAAAGGAAATGCCTCCCCGAGTATAGGGGTCGGCCTGCCACGGACGCGGAGCGGCGCAGGGCGCCGCGCCCGCCCCGAGCATGCTGGTCGAGTAGCCGTCCGCAGGACGGCGTATCGAGACCCGCCGGCATCAGAACGCCGGTCTGCAGCCGCACCCCTCGGCGACGGTGGATCTCGATACGCCCGCTCTGCGGGCTACTCGATCAGCAAGAAGGGGGACCCCGAGTCAGGCCGTCGCGTGCGACTCGGCGACGGAGGCGAGCAGGCCGTTGATGAAGCCGGCCGAGTCGTCGGTGGACAGCAGGGTCGCCGCCTCGACGGCCTCGGAGATCGCGACGCCGTCCGGGACCGCGTCGTTGTGCAGGATCTCCCACACGCCGATGCGGAGGATCGCGCGGTCGACCAGCGGCATGCGCGAGAGCGTCCAGCCCTTGGCGAGCTGCGCGATCAGCGCGTCGATCTCGTCGGCGTTGTCGATGACGCCGTCGACGATCTCGCGGGCGTACAGCCAGGAGGCCTCACGCGCCGGCTCGTTGGCCGCGCGCTCCGCCTCGGAGCGCAGCGACTCCGAGAAGGAGATCTGCCGCACGTCGGCGTTGTAGATGATGTCGAGGGCGCGCTTGCGCGCCTTCGTCCGAGCGCTCACAGAAGGCCCGGCTCAGCTGACGCGGCCGAGGTAGTCGCCCGTGCGGGTGTCGACCTTCACCTTGGTGCCCTGCTCGAGGAAGAGCGGGACCTGGATCTGGTAGCCGGTCTCGACGGTCGCGGGCTTGGTGCCGCCGGTCGAGCGGTCGCCCTGCAGGCCCGGCTCGGTGTAGGTGATCTCGAGCACGACGGAGGCGGGGAGCTCGACGTAGAGCGGGTCGCCGTCGTGCAGGGCGAGGGTGAGGTTCTGGTTCTCGAGCATGAAGTTCGCGGCGTCGCCGACGACGGCCTCGGGGACCGTGATCTGGTCGTAGTCCGAGGTGTCCATGAAGACGAAGTCCGCGCCGTCGCGGTAGAGGTACTGGAAGTCGCGACGGTCGACGTTGGCCGTGTCGATCTTGGCGCCGGCGTTGAAGGTCTTGTCGACGACCTTGCCCGTCAGCACGTTCTTCATCTTGGTGCGCACGAACGCGCCGCCCTTGCCCGGCTTCACGTGCTGGAAGTCGATGACGTTCCAGAGCTGACCGTCGATGCTGAGGACGGTGCCGTTCTTGATGTCGGTGGTAGAGGCCATGCGAAGGGGGATCCGTTTCGTGGAAGTCTGCTGATCGGCCGATCCGGCCAACCCATCGAGTGTAGTCGGTCCGGCCCGCAGGCGGCCGGGCCGCCTCCCCCGGCCGGACGATGCGGGCGCAGAGGAGCCCGGAGCAGACTGGAGGGACGCCCACGACCGAGGAGGTCGCATGACCCTCAGCACCGCTCACTCCGGGATCGTCTCCGCGGCGGCCCGCTCGGACTTCTTCGCGCCGACGCTCCCGGGCCAGAACATCGTTCCGCCGTGGTTCGCGGTCGTCTTCGCGGTCGTGCCGATCGTCATCGTCGCGGTGATCGTCCTGATCATCGTGCTGATCGTCCGCAATGTGCGTCGCGCCCGTCGGCTCGGCGTCGATCCGACCACGATGCAGACGGACATGGCCGCCCGCTACCTCCGCCACGGCGTCGGCCCGGCGGGCTCCTCGCTCACCGATCGCCTGGCCGAGCTCGACCGGCTGCGCGCCGCCGGAACGATCAGCGCGGAGGAGCACGCCCGTGCCCGCGAGGCCGCGCTCACCGGCGACCGCGGGCCGGACGACCGGCGGGGCTGACCCCGCGAGGTGCCGCTACGCGCCGATCTCCTGGTACGCCGCGAACAGCAGCGACGTCTCCGGTCCCTGCAGGATGCTCGGGCGCGCGAGGTCGTCGAGCACCACGAAGCGGAGCATGCCCGCGCGCGACTTCTTGTCGCGCTGCATCGCCGCGAGCAGCGTCTCCCACCGGCCGAGCGGGTAGCTCGTCGGCAGCGTCAGCGACTCGAGGACGCTGCGCTGGCGATCGACGACGGCGTCGCTGAGCGAGCCGGTGAGCCGGGACAGCTCCGCCGCGAACATCATGCCGACCGAGACGGCCGCGCCGTGCCGCCACTGGTAGCGCTCCGCGTGCTCGACCGCGTGGCCGAGGGTGTGCCCGTAGTTCAGGATCTCGCGCAGGCCCTTCTCGGTGAAGTCCTCGCTCACCACGCGCGCCTTGATGCCGATCGACAGCTCGACCAGGCTGCGGAACTCCTCCGACGTCGGGTCGGTCGCGAGGTCCACGTCCGACTCGATGATGTCGAGGATGCGCGGCTCGGCGATCATGCCGTACTTCACGATCTCGCCGAAGCCGGCCAGGATCTCGTTGCGCGGCAGGCTCGTCAGCACGTCGAGGTCGGCGACGACGGCGCGGGGCGCGTGGAAGGCGCCGACGAGGTTCTTGCCCTCGGCCGTGTTGATGCCGGTCTTGCCGCCGACGGCCGCGTCGACCATGCCGAGCACCGTGGTCGGCACCTGCACGAGGTCGACCCCGCGGAGCCAGGTCGCGGCGACGAAGCCGGCCAGGTCGGTGATCGCACCGCCGCCGAAGCCGACGACCGCGTCGGTCCGAGTGAAGTCGGACTGACCCATCACCTGCCAGCAGAAGGCGGCGACCTCGACGCGCTTGGCGGCCTCGGCGTCGGGCACCTCGGCGAGCAGCACCTCGTAGCGGTCGAGCAGGCTCTCCCGGATCTCAGCGGCCAGGACCGCGAGGGTCGGCGGGTGCACGATCAGCACCTTGGCCGCTCGCGGGCCGATCGCGTCGGCGAGGCCGTCGAGGAGGCCGCGGCCGACCGTGATGTCGTAGCCGTTCTCTCCGGTGACGGTGAGGGCGGTGGCGCCGTCGTTCATGCTCTTCTTCCGGTCGGGCGGCCGGTGGGGGCCGCCGGTTCTGTGGTGCTGGTGGATTCGGTCGTGCTGGTGGACCCGGTGGAGCTGGTGGACTCGGTGGTGCCGGCGGCGGGCTCACCGGACGCCGCCTCGCGCTCGCGCACCCAGGCGGTCACCTCGGCGGCCAGGGTCGTGATCGGGCGGCGCGAGGAGTCGACGACGGTGTCGGCGAGCGACTCGTAGACCGCGCGTCGCGACTCGAAGATGCGCGTCCAGTCCGCGACGCCGCCGCGCACCAGCGGGCGGCCGGAGCCGAGCCGGTCGCGCACGGCCTCGGCGGTCGTGGTCAGCAGCACAACGGGGACGCCGGCCAGGTCGGCGCGCGTGCCCTCGTCGAGCACCGCTCCCCCGCCCAGGCTCAGCACCACGGGACGCCGGACGGCCTGCTCGACGACGCGGCGCTCCTCCACGCGGAAGGAGGCCTCGCCGTGGAGGTCGAAGTACGCGGCGATCGGTCCATGCCGGCGCACGAACTCGGCGTCGGAGTCGACGAACTCGGCCGCGAGGGCCTTCGCGACCCGCTTGCCGATGGTCGTCTTGCCGGCCCCCATCGGGCCGATCAGGACGACGCGGGCGCGGGCCGCGCCGGTATCGTGACCCGCCATCAGCGGGCCCGCCCAGGTAGGTGCTCGGGCATCAGACGAGACCGAGCGCCGGATCGCTGGCGGCGAGGGTGCGCAGCTCCTCCGGGATCGCGTCGAGGTAGCCCTGCAGATTGCGGCGGGTCTCGGTGACGCTGTCGCCGCCGAACTTCTCCAGCACGGCGTTCGCGAGCACCAGCGCGACCATCGCCTCCGCGACGACGCCCGAGGCGGGCACCGCGCAGACGTCCGAGCGCTGGTGGTGCGCGCCCGCGGCCTCGCCAGTTGCGACGTCGACCGTGCGCAGCGCGTGCGGGACAGTGGCGATCGGCTTCATGCCGGCCCGGACCCGCAGGACGGTGCCCGTGCTCATGCCGCCCTCGGTGCCGCCGGCGCGATCGCTCGAGCGGCCGATGCCGCCCTCGGCGACGAAGAGCTCGTCGTGCGCCTCGGAGCCGCGGCGGGTGGTGGTCAGGAAGCCGTCGCCGACCTCGACGCCCTTGATCGCCTGGATGCCCATCAGCGCGGCGGCCAGCTGCGCGTCGAGACGGCGGTCCCAGTGCACGTAGGAGCCGAGTCCCGGCGGGAGGTCGTAGGCGAGGACCTCGACGACGCCGCCGAGGGTGTCGCCGTCGTCGTGCGCGCGGTCGACCTCGGCCACCATCAGGGCGCTGGTCGCCGCGTCGTGGCAGCGCAGCGGATCGGCGTCCAGCGCGTCGACGTCGGCGGGGGTCGGCAGGGCCGAGCCCTCCGGCACGCGGACCGGGCCGATGGCGAGGGTGTGGCTGACGAGGGTGATGCCGAGCTCGCCGAGGAAGCGGCGGGCGACGGCGCCGAGCGCGACGCGAGCGGCCGTCTCGCGGGCCGAGGCGCGCTCGAGGACGTTGCGCGACTCCTCGAAGCCGTACTTCTGCATGCCGACGAGGTCGGCGTGACCCGGGCGCGGGCGGGTGAGCGCGGCGCCGCGGCCCTTGGGCAGCGTCTCGGGATCGCGCGGCTCGGCCGCCATCACGTCGACCCAGCGCGCCCACTCGGTGTTGCCGATGCGCAGCGCGATCGGGCCGCCCGTCGTGCCGCCGTGGCGGATGCCGGACGAGACGTTCAGCTCGTCCTGCTCGAACTTCATCCGGGCGCCGCGGCCGTAGCCGAGCTTGCGCCGAGCGAGGTCGGCGCGGACGTCGTCGAGGGAGACGGGGACACCCGCCGGCAGTCCTTCGAGGACGGCGACGAGTTCGGGGCCGTGGGATTCCCCGGCCGTGAGCCAACGGAGCATCCTCCGATTCTCGCACACGCGCCCGACCGCGCTCGCGCCCGGCGGCCCGCGGAGTCAGGCGGCGGAGTCCGCCGGGAGAGTCGCGCGCATCGCCGCGAGCACGGCGTCCTCGCCGGGCAGCGGCACGGCCGGATCGCCGGCGACGAACACCCGCACCTGCAGCAGCGCCTGGTGCAGGAGCATCCCCAGCCCCGAGACGACGGGCGAGCCGGCCGCGCTCCAGCGCAGCGCCAGCGGACTCGGCCAGGGCGAGTAGGCCACGTCGAAGAGCGTCGAGGCCGCGACCACCGCGTCCGGCACGGCCAGCTCGGCGGAGGCGCCGCCCGGCAGCGTCGAGACGAGCAGCGGCGCCGCGTCCGTGCCGTCCCACTCCGAGAACGGGCGGACGTCGAGGGCGACGCCGACCGCCTCGGCGATCGCGGCCAGCGGCGCGGCCTTCTCCGGCGAGCGGAGTGTGACGGTGACCCGCGCCGCGCCCAGCTCGGCCGCCGCGGCGAGGGCGGAGGCGGCGGTCGCCCCTCCCCCGAGGATCTCGACGCGCTCGGCCGAGTGCACGCCCGCCTCGCCGAGCGCCCGGACGATCCCGGCCACGTCGGTGTTGAAGCCGCGCAGGCGGGGTGCGCCGGCGGAGCGGTCGATCAGCAGGGTGTTGACGGCACCGGTCGCCCGCGCGACCAGGTCCTCCTCGTCGAGCAGCGGCCGCACCACGTGCTTGAGCGGCATCGTCAGCGACAGGCCGTGCCACTGCGCGACCGGATCACCGACGAGCGCCGCGAGCGACGCCTCGGTCGCCTCGACCGCGGTGTAGCTCCAGTCGAGCCCGAGCACCCGGTAGGCCGCCGCGTGCAGCTCGGGCGAGCGCGAGTGCGCGATCGGCGAGCCGAGCACCGCCAGCCGGCGCCCGCCCGGCGCCGGCTCCGCGGTCACTGGTACTCCGGGTGGTCCCGCATCCACGCCTGCCACTGCGCCACCGCGGCGTTGTGCTCCGCATCGGTGGTCGAGTACACCGTCTCGCCGGTCTCGAGGTTCACCGTGACGAAGTAGAGCCAGGTGCCGTCCGCGGGCTGCAGCACCGCCTGGATGGCGACGTCGCCGGGGTTCGAGATCGGCGCGGGCGGCAGGCCGTCGCGCTGGTAGGTGTTGTAGATGTTGCTCGCGTCGTTGCGCTCCGCGTCGGTCGTGGTCACCCGGTCGGTGGCACCGGTGCCGTAGGCGACGGTCGCGTCCGACTGCAGGCGCCAGCCCTGGTCGAGGCGGTTCTGGAACACCCGCGCGACCTTCGGGAAGTCGTCCGCAACGCGGGCCTCGCGCTGGACGAGCGAGGCGAAGACGACGGTCCGGTAGCGGTTCTCGACCGGCACGCCCGCCGCGTCGAGCGACTGGTACATCCGGTTCACGAGCGTCTGCAGGATGTCGTGCGCCGAGGTGCCCGGGTCGATGTCGTAGGTCGCCGGGAACAGGAAGCCCTCGAGGCTGGTCGCCTCGGCGGGGAGCCCGTAGGAGCCCCAGTCCGCGGCCGCGGCCTCGAGGTCGGCGAGGGCGACGCCCGAGCCGTCCGCGATCAGCGGCAGCGCGCCCTTGAGCGAGGTGCCCTCCGGGATGACGAAGGTGTTCGCGAGCCGGGTCGAGTCGGAGTCGAGCAGCGCCGACAGCGCCGCCTTCGCGCTCATCTCCGCCTTCAGCGAGTAGGCACCGGGCTGGAAGACGGGCTCGGGATTCTCCGCGAGGAGCAGCTCGTAGAACGGCGTGTAGGACTTGATGACGCCGTCCGCGACGAGGTTCTCGGCGATGGTGCTGCCGCCGTCGCCCTGGTGGATGGTGAAGACCACCTCGCTGGTGCCGGTGCCGGTGAAGTCGGTCGGCTCCGGCTCCGCGAACAGCGCGCGGACGGGCTCGACGAAGATCGTCACCGCGATCGCGACCAGGGCCACGAAGACGCCGAAGGCGAGGAGCCCGCCGATCAGCCCGCGACGGCTGCGTCGGGGCCTGTTCTCGCGCTTCGCGCGGCGGCGGCGGGTGGAGGGGGCGGCGTCGGGGTGCGCGGCGGCGACGGCTTCTCCGCGGTCGCGCGGGGCGCCGACCTCGGGGCCGGCGAACAGGTGGTCGATCGAGTCGGGCGCCGTCGGCTCCGTCTCAGAAGCGGGGTGCTGCTCCGGGTCGTGCGGGAGCTGACTCTGCTGATCGGCCTCCGCGGCGCGGGCGGCGCGGCGGCTCGGGGGGACGTCGGTCACGGCTGGGTCGTCCTTCGTTCGGTTCGAGCGCGGATCCGGCGGGGGTACCGGACGAGCGCTCGGAATCGATGGCGTGCTGCAGGATCACCACGGCGGCGACCTGGTCGATCACGGCGCGGGAGCCGCGGGTGCTGCGTCCCGAGCGGTGCAGCGCGCTCTGGGCGCTCACCGTCGAGAGCCGCTCGTCCACGAGCCGCACCGGGGCGGTCGGGACGGCGGAGGCGAGGCGCGCCGCGAAGGCGCGGGCGTCGTCCGTCGAGGCCGTCTCGGCGCCCGACAGCGACAACGGGAGGCCGACGACGATCGCCGACGCGCCGAACTCGGCGGCGAGGGCCGCGATCCGGGCGACGTCGGCGCCGTCCGGTGCCTCCGCGACGCGCGCGACGGTCTCCACCGGCACGGCGAGGAGGCCGTCGGCGTCGCAGCGCGCGACACCAATGCGGGAGCGGCCCACATCGATGCCGAGCCGGACGCCGAACCTCTCCATCTAGCGCGTCGCCTCCTCGACGACGGCGTCGAGCGCCGCGCCGATGGCGGACACGTCCGAGCCGCCGCCCTGGGCGAGGTCGTCCTTGCCGCCTCCGCCGCCGCCGAGGACACCGGCCGCGCGACGGGCGAGCACGCCCGCCTTCCGGCCGAGCTCGCGGGCGGCGGGGGTGGTCGCCACGATCACGGCGGGCTTGCCGGCGACGTCGGCCGCGAGGGCGACGACCGCCGCGTCCTGGCCGAGGCGCTCGCGCACCGAGATGACGAGCGAGCGCAGCTCGTCGCCGGAGCCGGCCGTGCCGACGTTCTCGGCGACGATCGTCACGCCGTTGATCGAGCGCTTCGTGGCGGCGATCGCGGGGACCCGCTCGGCGAGGGCGCGGGCCTCGAAGGTCGCGATCCGCTTCTCGGCGGCCTTGAGGCTCGCGACGAGCTCGGCGATCCGGTCGGGCAGCTGCTCGCGCGGGGTCTTGAGCGAGGTCGAGATGGTGCTGACCAGGGCGCGCTCGGCGACGAGCTCGCTCAGCGCCTCGCGGCCGACGAGCGACTCGACGCGGCGGTTGGTCGAGCCGACCGAGGACTCGCTGATCAGGCTGATCAGCCCGATCTCCGCGGAGGTGCCGACGTGGGTCCCGGCGCACAGCTCGCGCGACCAGGGGCCGCCGATGTCGACGACGCGGACGACCTCGCCGTACTTCTCGCCGAAGAGCGCCATCGCGCCGAGCGCCTTGGCCTCGTCGAGCGGGAGCTCGCGGGTGACGACCTCGAGGTTGTCGCGGATCGCGCCGTTGGCGATGTCCTCGATCTCGCTGCGGGTCTCGAGCGAGAGCGCCTGGTTCCAGGAGAAGTCGAGGCGCAGGTAGCCGGCCTTGTTGAACGAGCCGGACTGGTGCGCCTGCGGGCCGAGGACCTGGCGGAGCGCCGCGTGGATGAGGTGGGTGCCGGAGTGCGCCTGGCGCGCGCCGCGGCGCCAGTCGCGGTCGACGACGGAGGTGGCGGCGTCGCCGACCCCGACCTCGCCGCTGGCGACCTGGACCTTGTGGCTGATCAGGCCCTTGACCGGCTTCTGCACGTCGAGGACCTCGAGGTCGAAGCCGTTGCCGATGATGCGGCCGGCGTCGGCCTCCTGGCCGCCCGACTCCGCGTAGAGCGAGGTCGCCTCGAGGATCACCTCGGCGATGTCGCCAACGACCGCCTTCTGGACCGCGTGGCCGCCGACGATGAGGCCGAGGATCCGGGACTCCGTGTCGAGGACGTCGTAGCCCGTGAAGAGCGTCTCGCCCTTGGCACGGAAGTCGGCGTAGACCGAGAGGTCGGCCAGGGCGTTCTTCTTCGACTTCGCGTCGGCCTTCGCGCGGGTGCGCTGCGCCGTCATCAGCGAGTCGAACGCCTCGCGGTCGACGCTGAGGCCCGACTCCTCGGCGATCTCGAGGGTCAGGTCGATCGGGAAGCCGAACGTGTCGTGCAGGAGGAAGGCGGTGTCGCCGGGCAGGGTCGCCGCTTCCGCCTTCTTGGTCTTCAGCACCGCGAGGTCGAGGATCTCGGTGCCGGCCGCGAGCGTGCGCAGGAACGCCTCCTCCTCGCCGTACGCGCTGGTCGAGAGGCGCTCGAACTCGGTGGAGACCTCGGGGTAGGCCGAGGCCATCGCGTCGCGCGAGGCGGTGAACAGCTCGGGGAACGTCGCGGTGTCGACTCCGAGCAGGCGCATCGCCCGCACGGTGCGGCGCATCAGGCGGCGCAGGATGTAGCCGCGGCCCTCGTTGGACGGCGTCACGCCGTCGGAGAGCAGCATCAGCGAGGAGCGGACGTGGTCGGCGATGACGCGCATCCGCACGTCGTCCTCGTGCACGGCGCCGTAGCGGCGGCCCGAGAACTCGGCGGCGCGGTCCAGCACCGGGCGCACCTGGTCGATCTCGTACATGTTCTCGACGCCCTGCTTGAGGAACGCGACGCGCTCGAGACCCATGCCGGTGTCGATGTTCTTGCTCGGCAGCTCGCCGAGGATGTCGAAGTCGACCTTGCTCGTGCCCTGCCCGCGCAGGTACTGCATGAAGACGAGGTTCCAGATCTCGACGTAGCGGTCGTCGTCGGTGGCCGGGCCGCCGTCGATGCCGTAGGCGGGCCCGCGGTCGAAGAAGATCTCGGAGCAGGGCCCGGCGGGGCCGGGCTGGCCGGTGGACCAGTAGTTCGTGTCCTTGTCGAGGCGCTGGATCCGCTCGTCGGGCAGGCCGGCGATCTTCTTCCAGAGCGCGATGGCCTCGTCGTCGTCCTTGTAGACGGTGACCCAGAGGTCCTTCTCGTCGAAGCCGAGGTTGCCGTCGCTCTCACTGCCGGTGAGGAGCTCCCAGGCGTAGCCGATCGCCCCCTCCTTGAAGTAGTCGCCGAAGGAGAAGTTGCCGTTCATCTGGAAGAACGTGCCGTGGCGAGGGGTCTTGCCGACCTCCTCGATGTCGTTCGTGCGGATGCACTTCTGCACGCTCGTCGCGCGGTCGAACGGCGCGGGGACGACCCCGGTGAGGTAGGGCACGAAGGGCACCATGCCTGCGACGGTGAAAAGGAGGCTCGGGTCGTCGCTGACGAGGGAGGCGGAGGGGACCACGGTGTGCCCGCGGCTTCCGAAGAAGTCGAGCCAGCGGTTGCGGATGTCTGCGGTCTGCATGGGTTCCGTTACGTTTCGGTCGACCGGGTCGACGCGGATGTCTGTCGGGTGGTGCGGTTCCAGCGGGTCGTGCGGGTCTGTCGGGTGCGCCGGGACGGGCAGGGAGTCAGCCCTCGCCGATCGCGGCCTTGAGCTCGGCCTCGCGCTGGTGGTAGCCCTCGGAGACGGCGTCGCCGAGCTCCTTCGCCGTGCGGTTGATGTCCTCGAAGAGGCGGGCGCCCGCCTCGGTGCGCGCGACCTCGTGCGCGACCGCGAATCCGAGACCGATCCCGATGACGATCAGCACGATGTTCTTCACAGCGATTCCTCCCACAGCGTTTCCTGCTCACGGCAGCCGGCCCGAGGGCGCGGCGACCCCCTCGATTGTAGGGCGCGGGCAGGGGGCTACCTGGAGGACGACCTGCGGGTGCGCCGAGAGCGGCGCGCGGCGCCGCGTCCGACCGCGGCACCCGCCTTGTCGGCGGTGCGGCCGGCGACGAGGACGGCGCGGACTCCGGCGGTGAAGCCGGCGAGCTTGATCAGCGGTCCGCCGATCGTCGCGGCGGTCAGGGCGACGAGCGCGTTGACGTTGCCGGTGACCTCGGCCACGTCCTTCGTGATGGTGTCGACGCGAGCCAGCTGCTGGTTCGCCTCGCGCAGCGTCGACGCCGATTCGTCGAGGATCGGGGTCAGGCCGTCGCTGGCCTGCTTGATGGCCTCGCTCGTGCTGTCGAAGACCCGACCGAGCTTCCAGAGCGGGATCGCGGCGACCGCGACCAGGATCGCGAACACCCCCGCGGCGATGAGCCCTGCGATGTCTCCACCGGACACGATGACCTCCGTTTCGGCGCCGCCGGATGCGGCACCCCAGCCTACCGACGGCGCACGGCGGCCCCGGCTCCCCCGGCCTCAGCCGCACCTCCGGCACGCGGAACCACCCCCGGCACGCCGGAACACGCGGATCCCGCGAGCCCGAGCTCGGATCGCGAGCCGAACCCGAGTTCGGCTGACCTCCGGCACGGGGAATCAGCTCCGGCACGCCGGAACGGGCGTATCCGGCGAGCCGGAGCACGGATCACGAGCCGGAAGGACACGACTCCGGACCGCCGGTCGCTCGCCGGAGCCCGGAAACGAGGAAAGGCCCCGGCAGGAGCCGGGGCCTTTCCAACGGGGGTGCGCTGACTAGCGGGCCGCGTAGTACTCGACGACGAGCTGGACTTCGCAGGTCACGGGGACCTCGGCGCGCTTCGGGCGGCGCAGCAGCGTCGCCTGGAGCTTGTCGATCTCGACCTCGAGGTAGCCCGGGGTCTTGGGGAGGACGTCGACGTGTCCGCCGGCGGCCGCGACCTGGAAGGGCTCGGTGCCCTCGGAGCGGGTCTTGACGTGGATGACCTGGCCCGGCTTCACGCGGAAGGAGGGACGGTCGACCGTCTGGCCGTCCACCATGATGTGGCGGTGGGTGACGAACTGGCGGGCCTGCGCGGTGGTGCGGGCGAAGCCCGAGCGCAGGACGAGGGCGTCGAGGCGCATCTCGAGGAGCTCGACCAGGTTCTCACCGGTCAGGCCCTGGGTACGGCGCGCCTCCTGGAAGGCGATGCGCAGCTGCTTCTCGCGGATGCCGTACTGGGCTCGCAGACGCTGCTTCTCCCGCAGGCGGACGGCGTAGTCGGAGTCGGCCTTGCGCTTCGAGCGGCCGTGCTCACCGGGAGCGTAGGGACGCTTCTCGAGGTAGCGGGCGGCCTTCGGGGTCAGGGGGATGCCGAGGGCGCGCGAGAGGCGCGTCTTCGAACGGGTACGTGAGGTGGTCGACACTGTGGTCCTTCCAGGGTCTGAGAGGTTCGGTCGCAGTCCTCGTCCGCCGGCTCCGGGAGGAGGGCGGGCGCCGAGGTCGTGTCCCCCCGCGGGTGCGGGAGGCAGGGTGACCGCGGTGGCGGACTGCGCGATTCAGAGGGATGCGCTGCTCCGCTCGGCTACAGAGCGGTGGGCAACCTCGCAAGACTACCAGGCGCGGGAGCCCGCGTCACGCGCGGTTCCGGGTCCGCCGTCCCGGACCGTCAGCCGCGGCCTCGGATGATCCGGAGCAGCTTCGCCAGCCGGGCCGACACGTCGCGCTCGTTGCCGTGCTCGGTCGGCGCGTAGTAGCGCGCGCCGCGGAGCTCGTCCGGCAGGTACTGCTGCTCGAGGACGCCGAGCTCGGCGTCGTGCGGGTAGCGGTAGCCCTTGCCGTGGCCGAGCCGCTTGGCGCCCGGATAGTGCGCGTCGCGCAGGTGCGGCGGCACCCGGCCGGCCTTGCCCGCGCGGACATCGGCGATCGCCCTGTCGATGGCCGTGTAGGAGGCGTTCGACTTGGGCGCGGTGGCCAGGTGGACGACGGCCTGCGCGAGCGGGATGCGCCCCTCCGGCATGCCGATGAACTGGACGGCGTCGGCCGCGGCGATCGCGACGACGAGCGCCTGCGGGTCGGCCATCCCGATGTCCTCGGAGGCCGAGACGATGATCCGGCGGGCGATGAAGCGCGGGTCCTCCCCCGCCTCGATCATCCGGGCCAGGTAGTGCAGCGCCGCGTCGACGTCCGAGCCGCGGATCGACTTGATGAACGCGCTGATGACGTCGTAGTGCTCGTCGCCGTTGCGGTCGTAGCGCAGCAGCGCGCGGTCGACGGCGCGGGCGACCACCTCCACCGTGATCAGCGGGAGCTCGGGCTCCTCCGCCTCGGCGGGCTCGGCGGGCTCGGCGGGCTCCTCCTCGTCGTCGTCCTCGTCGTCCCCCTCCACCGCGGTCGCCCGCGCGACGCGATCCGCCTCGCGCGCCTCCGACCTCGCGGAGGTGGCGGCGGCCTCGAGCGCCGTGAGCGCACGTCGGGCGTCCCCGGAGGCCAGCCGGACGATGCTCGCGCGGGCCTCGTCGTCGAGCCGCACCGAGTCGCGGAGTCCGCGCTCGTCGTGCAGGGCCCGGTCGACGAGCAGCCCGAGGTCCTCGTCGTCGAGGGTGTTCAGCGTGAGCAGCAGGGAGCGCGAGAGCAGCGGGGCGATCACCGAGAAGGACGGGTTCTCGGTCGTCGCCGCGATGAGGATCACCCAGCCGTTCTCGACGCCGGGCAGCAGCGCGTCCTGCTGCGCCTTGGTGAAGCGGTGGATCTCGTCGAGGAAGAGGACGGTCGACGTGCCGTAGAGGTCGCGGGTGGAGAGCGCCTCCTCCATCACCTGGCGGACGTCCTTCACGCCGGCCGTGACGGCGGAGAGCTCGACGAAGCGCCGGCCGCTGGAGTGCGCGACGGCCTGGGCGAGCGTCGTCTTGCCGGTGCCCGGCGGGCCCCAGAGGATGACGGAGACGGCTCCGCGCTCACCCGTGGTGTCGGCCGCGAGGGCCACCAGCGGCGAACCGGGCGTCAGCAAGTGCCGCTGCCCCGCGACCTCCTCGAGGCTGCGGGGACGCATGCGCACGGCGAGCGGCGTCGCCCCGGAGCGGAGTCCGGCCTGCTGCATGGTCATCGCACCAGCGTAACGAGGGCCTCCGACAGTCGACCCCGGCGCC
The DNA here is from genome assembly GCF_004345345.1 of Rathayibacter sp. PhB179. NCBI lineage: Bacteria > Bacillati > Actinomycetota > Actinomycetes > Micrococcales > Microbacteriaceae > Rathayibacter > Rathayibacter sp. PhB179. The sequence goes on from NZ_SLVD01000003.1 coordinate 286,149, forward strand.
CACCCGGCACCCGGCGCCGCGGCGTCCGGCAAGGGCGCGGCGATTCTCGTAGGCTCGACGCGCTCCGCGCTCGCGCGGGGCCGCGCCGGACGCAGGCGCGACGCACGACGGCGGAGGAACACGTGGCTCAGGGCAGGACGAACGATCGCGAGGCGCGCACCCGACTGAGGGCCTACCAGGCGCGGCAGACCCTGCACCGCACGCGCGCCAAGCGCCGGGTCCGCGACAACGTGATCGCGGCCGTCGCGGGCGTCGTCGTGATCGCCCTCGCGGTCGTCGCGCAGCTCCTCTACTTCTCCGGCGGCCCGGGCACCCCGGTCGCCGAGCCGACCTCCTCCGAGAGCGCGACCCCCACGCCGACCCCCGAGGCGACCGGCCAGAACACCGGGGACGTCCCCTTCGCCGACATCGCCGAGGGCCGCGACTGGACCGGCACGATGTCGATCAACAGCGACGAGCTGGGGATCACCCTGGCCGGCGCCGCCGCCCCGCAGGCCGTCTCCTCCTTCCTCTCCCTGTCGCAGTCGGGCTTCTACGACGGCGTCTCCTGCCACCGGCTCACGACCGAGGGCCTCTACGTCCTGCAGTGCGGCGACCCGAACGGCGACGGCACCGGCGGCCCCGGCTACAGCTACGGACCCGTCGAGAACGCGCCCGCGGACGGCGTCTACCCGGCCGGCACGATCGCGATGGCTCGCCAGGGCGGCAACGGCTACAGCCAGGGCAGCCAGTTCTTCGTCGTCTACCGGGACACCCAGCTCCCCGAGGACGCGGCGGGCGGCTACACGGTGGTCGGGCAGGTCACCTCGGGTCTCGATGCGCTGATCGCCGACGTGGTCGCGAAGGGCACGGCGGACGGCTCCGGCGACGGCGCTCCCGCCGAGCCGGTCACGATCGGCGGCATCACGCTGCAGTAGCCCTCGTGCGCGCCGCCGGCGAGCGGCGCGCACGACCCGCGGGACCGCGGACGAACGGGGGCGCGGGGAGTGCAATAGGCTTGTCGTCACTGCCCGTTCGCGGCTGAGCGCGGTCGTCGGCCTCCGGCTGTCGAGCACCGAGGCCGAGGGGCGGGACGACAGCGAAAGGCGGCACCCGATGCTGACTCCAGACGGCGACATCGACACCGTGTCCACCCCCGGCACCGTGTCACCCGACGACAGCGCGTCCTCCGAGACGACGGACGCTCCCGAGAGCACCGGCGCCCCCGAGGGCGCCGACGCCCCGGCCGAGACGGACGCTCCCGAGACGGGAGAGGACTCCCCCGAGGCGGCGACGTCCGGATCCGAGACGGCGACGCCCGACGAGGTGGCGGCCCCCGAGGAGGCCCCGGCCTCGGACGAGACGGCGACCTCCGACGAGACGGCGCTCTCCGACGAGGCAGCGAGCTCCGACGAGGCGACGACTCCCGAGGACGTGGCGCCTCCCGTCGTCCCGACGGCTCCCCGCCCGCAGGCGGGCGCCCGGCAGCCGTGGGGCCGCGTGGCCGACGACGGCACGGTCTACGTCCGCGTCGGCGACGAGGAGCGCGAGGTGGGCCAGTACCCCGACGCGACTCCCGAGGAGGCCCTCGCCTACTACGAGCGCAAGTACACCGAGCTCGCCGGCCAGGTCTCCCTGCTCGAGCAGCGGGCCAAGCGCGGCGCTCCGGCGAACGACGTGTCGCGCGGAGTGCAGACGCTCACCGCGGCCATCTCGCAGGCGCACGCCGTCGGCGACCTCGACGCCCTGCAGGCCCGCGTCAGCGCGCTCAGCGGTTCCGTCGAGGATCTGACCGAGCAGCAGGCCGCCGAGACGAAGGCCGCCCTCAGCGACGCGATCGCGCACCGCGAGGCGATCGTCGCCGAGGCCGAGGCGCTGGCCGCCGTCGACCCGGCGAAGACGCAGTGGAAGCAGGCCAGCGCCGCGATCGACGACCTCTTCGCCCGCTGGCAGAGCCACCAGCAGCAGGGTCCGCGCCTCCCCAAGAACGACGCCAACGAGCTGTGGCGCCGCTTCCGCGGGGCGCGCACGACCATCGAGCAGAACCGCAAGGCGTTCTTCGCCGACCTCGACTCGGCGCACCGCGAGGCCAAGCAGGCCAAGCAGTCGCTGATCGATCAGGCCGACGCCCTGGTCTCGCGCGGTGCCGAGGCGATCCCGGAGTACCGGGCCCTCCTCGAGCGCTGGCGGGTGGCCGGTCGCGCGGGCAAGCGGTTCGACGACGCCCTCTGGGCGCGCTTCAAGGCCGCCGGCGACGCGATCTACGGCGCGAAGGCCGAGGTCGTCGCGCAGGAGAGCGTCGAGTACACCGAGAACCTCGACCTCAAGCTCGCCCTCCTCGAGGAGGCGGAGCCGCTCCTGCAGGAGCAGAACCGCGAGAAGGCCAAGCGCGTGCTGCTCTCCGTGCAGGAGCGCTGGGACGCCGTCGGCCGCGTGCCGCGCGAGCAGGTGCGCACCGTCGAGGACCGCCTCCGCAAGGTCGAGGCGCACGTGCGCAAGCTCGACGAGGAGCACTGGAACCGCAGCAATCCCGAGCGCAAGGCGCGCTCGGAGGGCCTCGCCTCGCAGCTGACCGCCGCGATCCAGAAGCTGCAGGACGAGCTCGACGAGGCAAAGGCCCGCGGTGACCGCGCCGCCATCGCCCAGGCGCAGGAGGCCCTCGACGCCCGCAAGGTGTGGCTGGACGCCCTGGGCTGATCCCGGCCGGCATGCACGCTGGTCGAGTAGGCGCCGCAGGCGGCGTATCGAGACCCACCCCTCGGACGACGTGGATCTCGATACGCCCGCTGCGCGGGCTACTCGATCAGCATGAGGGGGGCCCCGGATTCACGGGGCCGGACCCCGAGTGGCTCGGACCTGCATGCTGGTCGAGTAGCCGCCGGAGGCGGCGTCTCGAGACCCGCCTGTCGCCGGCGGGAACCGCACGGCGCTGGTTCCGGCGGCTCCGTCCACAGATGTGTCCCGGGTGTCCCGCGGGGACGGCGGCTCGGTCAGCATGGGCGGATGACGCGCCTCCTCCCCTCCGTGCTGCTCCCGGGGCAGCTGCCGCTCGCCGAGCTGTGCGCCGCCCGTCTCGACGGCGAGGTCGTCGCGCTCGACGAGGGCTTCCTCCTCGCCGATCTGCCGGTCGGTCCGGCCGAGCGCGGCGCGGCGCTGCGGGCGGTCGTCCCGGCGAAGGCGGTGGCGGACCGGCTGTCGGCGGCCTGGGTGCACGGCACGATGCCCGCCGCTCCCGCGGTGCACAGCGCCTCCATCGACCGACGGAACCGCTTGCACCCGCCGATGCTCGCGCGGGTGCGCTTCCACGAGGTGCGGCTCACCGACGAGGACGTCGTGCTCCTCGGCGGCTGCTCCGTCACGACCCCCGAGCGCACCCTGATCGATCTGGCGCGCACCCGCAGCACCTGCGACGACGATCTCCTGCGCAGCCTGGCGGCCGTCACCGGTGTCTCGCTCGAGCGGGTGCTCGAGCGGCTGGACAGCGGTCCTCCGGTCTCGAGCCGCCGGATCGCCCTGCTCCGCCTGACCACGGCCCTCGGCTGACCCGGCTCTGAGCCTCTGCCCTGCGCTGACCAGGTCCTGCGCCGGCCTCGCCGGGCGGTCAGCCCGCGTTCACCCGGTAGACGTCGTAGACCGCGTCGATCCTGCGGACGGCGTTGAGCACCCGGTCGAGGTGCGTGGTGTCGCCCATCTCGAACACGAACCGGCTGATCGCCAGCCGGTCGCTGGAGGTGGAGACCGTGGCCGACAGGATGTTCACGTGGTGCTCGGAGAGCACGCGCGTCACGTCGCTGAGCAGGCCGGACCGGTCGAGCGCCTCGACCTGGATCTGCACCAGGAAGATGCTCTTCGAGGACGGCGCCCACTCGACGTCGACGATCCGCTCCGGCTCCTTGAGCAGCTCCTGCACGTTGTGGCAGTTGGCCTGGTGCACCGAGACGCCGGCGCCGCGGGTGACGAAGCCGACGATCTGATCGCCCGGCACCGGGGTGCAGCACTTCGCCAGCTTGACCAGGATGTCCGGTGCGCCCTTGACCAGGACCCCGGACTCGCTGCTGCGGCTGCGCGGACGCGGGGAGCGCGGGAGGGTGACCTCGTGCTCGTCCGACTCCGGGTCGCCCTGGATGGTCGCGACGACCTTCTCCAGCACCGACTGGGTGGAGACGTGCCCCTCGCCGACCGCGGCGTAGAGCGCCTCGACGTCGTTGTAGCGGAGCTGGCTGGCCACCTCGGTGAAGGTGTCCTGGCTCATCAGCTTCTGCAGCGGCAGGTTCTGCTTGCGCATGGCCCGCGCGATGGAGTCCTTGCCCTGCTCGATCGCCTCGTCGCGGCGCTCCTTGGTGAACCACTGGCGGATCTTGTTGCGGGCCCGCGGGCTCTGCACGAAGTTCAGCCAGTCCTGGCTGGGGCCGGAGTCGGGGTTCTTCGAGGTGAAGACCTCGACCACGTCGCCCGTGGTCAGCGAGGACTCGAGCGGCACGAGGCGCCCGTTGACCTTGGCGCCCATGGTGCGGTGGCCGACCTCGGTGTGCACGGCGTAGGCGAAGTCGACCGGTGTCGCGCCCGTCGGCAGGCCGATGACGCGGCCCTTGGGCGTAAAGACGTAGACCTCCTTCGCACCGATCTCGAAGCGGAGGGAGTCGAGGAACTCGTTCGGGTCGGTCGTCTCGGACTGCCAGTCGGAGAGGTGCGCGAGCCAGGCGAGGTCGGTGTCGTTCGAACCGGAGGCGACCTTGCCCGTCGCCATCTGCTCCTTGTACTTCCAGTGCGCCGCGATGCCGAACTCGGCGTGCTGGTGCATCTCGTTGGTGCGGATCTGGATCTCGACTGCGCGGCCCTTCGGCCCGATCACCGTGGTGTGCAGCGACTGGTACAGGTTGAACTTGGGCGTGGCGATGTAGTCCTTGAAGCGCCCGGGCATCGGGCTCCAGCGCGCGTGGATCGAGCCGAGCACGGCGTAGCAGTCGCGCACCGAGTTGACCAGCACGCGGATGCCGACCAGGTCGTAGATCTCGTCGAAGTCGCGGCCGCGGACCACCATCTTCTGGTAGATCGAGTAGTACTGCTTCGGCCGGCCGACGACGCGGCCGCGGATCTTGCCCGCCCGCAGGTCCTCGCCGATGAGGTCGATGATGCTCTGGACGAACTCCTCGCGCTGCGGGGTCCGCACCTTCACGAGGCTCTCGATCTCGTTGTAGATCTTCGGATAGAGCACCGCGAAGGACAGGTCCTCGAGCTCCCACTTGATCGCCTGGATGCCGAGGCGGTTCGCCAGCGGCGCGTAGATCTCGAGGGTCTCGGTCGCCTTGCGGGCCGCGGACTCGGCGGGGACGAAGCCCCAGGTGCGCGCGTTGTGCAGGCGGTCGGCCAGCTTGATGATCAGAACGCGGATGTCCTTCGACATCGCCACGATCATCTTGCGGACGGTCTCGGCCTGCGCGCTGTCGCCGTACTTGACCTTGTCGAGCTTGGTGACGCCGTCCACCAGCATCGCGACCTCGTCGCCGAAGTCGGCTCGGAGCTCGTCGAGCTTGTAGTCGGTGTCCTCGACGGTGTCGTGCAGCAGCGCGGCGGCGATGGTCTTCGAGCCGATGCCGAGGTCGGCGAGGATCTGCGCGACGGCCAGCGGATGCGTGATGTACGGCTCGCCGCTGCGGCGCTTCTGATTCGCGTGCGCGCGCTCGGCGACCGAGTAGGCCCGCTCGATCAGCGCGATGTCGCTCTTGGGGTGGTGCGTCCGCACCGTCCGGACGAGCGTGTCGACCGCCCCGGAGGGCTGCGCGCGCGAGAAGATCCGCGGGACCAGCCGGCGCAGGGCGGCGGTCGAGGACGTGGTCGTGGTGTCGCTCACGCGGAGATCTCCATCGCCTCATTATCGCCCGTCGCGCGGGCGCCGCGTGACCGGTCCGCCGGGAGCGGACAGGCCCGCGGTCAGTCGATCCGGCCCGGGCGTCCCTCGTCGTCGACGACGTCGCCGCCTGCGGCCGCCCAGGCGGTCATCCCGGCCTCGATGTTCGCCGTCTCGTAGCCGGCGCCGTCGAGCGCCTGGACGACCATGGCCGAGCGGACGCCGGAGTGGCAGACGACGAGGATCGCCGCGTCCCGAGGGAGCTCGTCCTGCCGCTCGCCGATGCTGCCCATCGGGATGTGGTGCGCCGCTGCGGCGTGCCCGAGCGCCCACTCGTGCGGCTCGCGCACGTCGAGCAGCCAGACCTCGTCGCGCTCGACGAGGCCGATCGCGTCCGCGGCGGTGACCTGTGCGTAGTCGGCCACGATCAGCCCTGCACGACGGGGGTCGCGGCGCGCTCGCGTGCCGAGACGACCCGCTTGTCGTGCTTGCCGATCTCGGCCTCGCCGCTGCGCAGCTGCGCGTAGAGCGGGGCCGCGACGAAGATCGTCGAGTACGTGCCGACGATGATGCCGATCAGCAGCGCGAGCGAGATGTCGCGCAGCGTGCCGGCACCGAGGACGAAGGCGCCGATCACGAGGATCGCGGCCACCGGCAGGGCGGCGACGATCGAGGTGTTGATCGAGCGCACCAGCGTCTGGTTCTCGGCGAGGTTGACCGTCTCGGAGAAGGTCTTCGTGGTGCTGCCGAGCGCCTCCGCGGTGTTCTCGCGGATCTTGTCGAAGACCACGACGGTGTCGTAGAGCGAGTAGCCGAGGATCGTCAGCAGGCCGATGACCGCCGCCGGCGAGACCTCCGTCCCGGTGATGCCGTAGACGCCGGCCACGATCACGAGGTCGTGCAGGAGCGCGACGATCGCGGCGAGGGACATCTTCCAGGTCCGGAAGTACGCCCACATCGCCAGGGCGGCCAGGATCACGAAGATGATCAGGCCGCGGACCGCCTGCTGCGTGACGTCCGAGCCCCAGGCGGCGCCGATGAAGGACGACGCGACCTGCTCCGTCGGGACGGAGTAGGCCTCCGACAGGGCGTTGCGGACCTGGGTCGACTCGTCGGTCGACAGCTGGCTGGTCTGCACCCGGATCGAGTCGTCGCCGACGATCGAGACGCGCGGGACCGCGTCGGGCGAGACCGAGGTGACGGCGTCCGTCGCCGCGGTCTGGTCCAGGTTCTCCGGCGCGGTGACCGTGAACTCGGAGCCGCCGGTGAACTCGATGCTGAAGTTGAAGCCATCGCGCGCCGCCGTGCCGAGCACGGTGAGCAGGATGATCGCGATCGAGATGAGGTACCAGGTGCGCCGGCGGCCGACGAAGTCGACCGAGCGCTTGCCGGTGTAGAGGTCGTTTCCGAACTGCGAGAAGCTGGCCATCACGCGTCCTTCCCGTTCGAGTCGTTCGAGGAACTGCGCGCGGCGGCCGCCTCGGCGGCCTTGCGCTCGGCGATGGTCTGGCGGCGGGCGGCCTCGCGGGCGGCGGAGGAGCCCTTGCCCGAGGCGCCCTTGCCGGCGAGCACGGCGTCCTGCGGGCGGAACGCCGCTCGGCCGCGGTAGACCGCGCCGAGTGCGCGCGGATCCAGCCCGGAGGCCTTGTGCCCCTCGGAGAAGAACTTGGTCGTCGCGAGCAGCTGCAGCATCGGGTGGGTGAAGAGGATCACCACCACGAGGTCGATCAGCGTCGTGATGCCGAGCGTGAGCGCGAAGCCGCGGACGCTGCCGACCGCGAGGGCGAAGAGCACGACGGCGGCGAGCAGGTTCACCATGTCGGAGGCGAAGATCGTGCGCAGCGCGCGCCGCCAGCCGGCCTCGACGGAGGACTCGAGTCCGCGGCCGTCGCGCAGCTCGTCGCGGATCCGCTCGAAGTAGACGATGAACGAGTCGGCCGTGATGCCGATGGCCACGATCAGACCCGCGACGCCCGCGAGCGAGAGGCGGAGTCCCTCCCGCCAGGAGAGCAGCGTCACGACGAGGTAGGTGACGATCGCCGCCACCATCAGCGACGCGATGGTCACCGCGCCGAGCACGCGGTACTGCGCGATCGAGTAGACGACGACGAGGATGAGGCCGATCAGGCCCGCGAGCAGGCCGCTGGCGAGTTGGGTGGAGCCGAGCGTCGCGGAGATGCTGTCCGAGCTCTGCACCTGGAAGCCGATCGGCAGGGCGCCGTACTTCAGCTGGTCGGCGAGGGTCTTGGACGACTCCTGGGTGAAGGAGCCGGAGATCTGCGCGTTGCCGTCGGTGATCGCCGCGTTGGTGGACGGCGCCGAGATGACGCGGCCGTCGAGGACGATCGCGAACTGGTTCTGCGCCCCCTGCAGGCCGATGAGGCGCGAGGTGACGTCGCCGAAGGCCTGGGTGCCCTGGTCGTCGAAGGAGAGGTTGACCGCCCAGGTGCCGGTGCTGGCGCCGGAGGACGTCGTCATCAGGCCGTTCGAGGCGTCGGAGATGTCCTCACCGGTGATCTCGACCGGTCCGAGGATGTACTTCGCCGTGTCGTTGTCGTCGCAGGTGATCAGGGGCTGATCGGCCGGCGCGAGGTTCGGGTCCTGGTCGTTCAGGAACGCGCAGTCGAAGGAGGTGTACTGCGCCTCGAGCGCCGGCGTGATGTAGGCGAGGTCGCTCGCGCTGGTCGGAGCGGCCGTCGGCTCGGTGGCGAGGGAGGGGTCGACCGGGGTCGGCGTGGGCGACGCGGTCGAATCGCCGCCGACCGAGCTGTTGGTCGCCTGGCTGGCGACGAGCACCGGGCGGAAGTCGAGCTTCGCCGAGGCCTCGATGCGCTGCAGCGTCGCGTCGTCCGGCGTGCCCGGGATCGAGACGACGATGTTGCTCGAGCCCTGGGTCGTGATCTCGGACTCGGAGACGCCCGCGGCGTCGATCCGCTGGCGGATGATCGAGACGGCCTGCGTCAGCTGCTCGGACGAGACGGTCTGGCCGTCCGAGAGCTGGGGCTGGAGCACGATCTGGGTGCCGCCCTCGAGGTCGAGCGCGAGCTTCGGCGTCCAGGAGCCGCCGCCGAAGGCGACGGCGGCGGCGTTGAGGCCGACGAGCGCGAGGATCAGGACGCCGAGCCAGCTCAGCGAGCGCCGGGCCTTCCGGACGGGGGTTGATGCGGCCACCCAGGGCTCACCTTCTTCTTCGGTCGGCGCCGGCTCTCCGGCCGACGCTGGCTCTGCGGTCGACGTCGATCCTCGCGCAGGCGCCGACCCCGGGGGCCGCGCCTGTCGTCCGATCGACGGTCTTCGATCCGGGGCGCACCCCGGACGTGGAAGGGCGGGCGGGGTGCCGATGCACCCTGCCCGCCCTGGAGACTACTGCGCGTCGGGCCTGCGGTCGCGCTCGACCGGGTCGACCAGCGGGTCGGCGGTGTGCGCGGCGTCGCGCTCGCCGAACGCGGGCGACTCGACGGCCGCCACGGACTCGGCCTCGTCCTCGTCTGCGACGACCGCGTTCTCGGTCGGGTCGATGAGGCGGGCGATGGCCTGGCGGTGGATCGTCAGGAGCGTCCCGGGGGTCGACTCGATGACGATCTTGTTCTCGTCGTCGTCGATCGAGACGACGGTGCCGAACAGGCCGGAGCCGGTCATCAGCTCGACACCGGGGACCAGCCCGGACTTCATCTTCTCCGCGTCGCGCTGCCGCTTCTTGTTGTTGCGGAACATGAAGATGATCATCACGGCGAGAAGCAGGACGAGCAGGATGATCGTCGGATCCATGGGTGAGCCTTCCGGAGTTGAGGGTGATCCGCCGCGCACACAAGGGGTGGCGCATGCGGATCGAGCGGCCCGTCGGGCCTTGAAGATTATAGGTCATCTCCGAACAGGGGCCGCTGGGAGGCCGAGGCGGCTCCCCCGCGCGGATCCACGCCGAAGTGCCGGTACGCGGCCGGGGTCGCGACGCGCCCGCGCGGAGTGCGGGTGAGCAGCCCGATCCGGACGAGGAACGGCTCGACAACCGCCTCGACCGTCTCCGCCTCCTCGCCGACGGAGACCGCGAGCGTGTTGAGTCCGACCGGTCCGCCGTCGAAGCGGGTGAGCACGATGTCCATCACGGCGCGGTCGAGGCGGTCGAGGCCGAGCTCGTCGACGTCGTAGAGGTCGAGTGCGGCGCGGACCGCGGTGACGTCGGCGCGACCGCCGTGCACGAGCGCGAAGTCGCGGACCCGGCGCAGCAGGCGGTTCGCGATGCGCGGGGTGCCCCGGCAGCGGCCGGCGATCTCGGCGACCGCCTCGCCGTCGATGTCGAGGTCGAGCAGCCGCGCGGCGCGGGTCAGCACCTGGCGCAGCTCGTCCTCGGCGTAGAACTCGAGGTGGGCGGTGAAGCCGAACCGGTCGCGCAGCGGATTCGGCAGGAGGCCCGAGCGCGTGGTCGCGCCGACGAGGGTGAACGGCGCGAGATCCAGCGGGACGGAGGTCGCGCCGGCGCCCTTGCCGACCATGATGTCGATCCGGAAGTCCTCCATCGCGAGGTAGAGCATCTCCTCCGCGGAGCGCGCCATCCGGTGGATCTCGTCGATGAAGAGGATCTCGCCGGGCAGCAGCGAGGAGAGCACGGCGGCCAGGTCCCCGGCGTGCTGGATCGCGGGGCCGCTGGACATCCGCAGCGGCGAGGAGCTCTCCTCCGCCACGATCATCGCGAGGGTGGTCTTGCCGAGGCCGGGCGGGCCGGCCAGCAGGATGTGGTCGGGCGTGCGGCCCTGCATCGCCGCCGCCTTGAGCAGCAGCTCGAGCTGGCCGCGGACCTTGCGCTGGCCGACGAACTCACCGAGGTTCTTCGGGCGGAGCGCGCCCTCGAAGGCGATCTCGGCCTCGGAGGCGACCTCGGGGCCCATCACGTCGTCGCCGCTCACGAGCGCGCCGCCGGACCGAGCCGGGCCAGGGCGAGGCGGAGCAGCGACTGCACGCTCGCGGCGTCGGAGGCCTGGGCGTCGAGCAGGATCTCGTCGACGACCTCGGCGGCGACGCGCTCGGGCCAGCCGAGGCCGACGAGTGCCGAGAGCACGCTCTGCGCGGCCGTCGCGCCCGGCCCGGAGCCGCGGGCGGCGCGCGGGCGGACGGCGAACTTGCCCGCGAGCGACAGGATGATGAGCTTCGCGGTCTTCGGGCCGATGCCGGAGACCTTGCGGAAGACGGCGTCGTCCTCGTCGGCGACGGCCTGGGCGATGCGCTCGGGCTCGACCGCGCCGAGCACGCCGAGCGCGGACTTGGGGCCGACGCCGGTGACGCCGATCAGCAGCTCGAAGATCTCGAGCTGCTCCTCGTCCGGGAAGCCGTAGAGGGTCAGCGAGTCCTCGCGGACGATCAGCGTCGTCGTCAGCACGGTCTCGTCGCCGACCCGCAGCTCGAGCGCGTGCTGCGGCGTGACGTTGACCGCGTAGCCGACGCCGTGGACGTCGACGACGGCGAGGCTCCCGCGAGCGGAGAGGACGGTGCCGCGGAGGGAGGAGATCACCGCGTCAGTCTAGAGGCTCGAACAGGCGTTCGAGTGGCGGCCTCCGCGGCGCGCCAGGCCCGCTGCGCCGCGGTCTCCCCCTCGGCCGTGGCGGGGCCCGCGGCGATCGGCCCGCGCCAGGCGTGGCAGACGGCGAGGGCGAGGGCGTCGGCCGCGTCGGCCGGCTTCGGCGGGGCGTCGAGCCGGAGGATGCGCTGGATCATCGTGGTGACCTGGCGCTTGTCGGCCGAGCCGTAGCCGGTGACCGCGGCCTTGACCTCGCTGGGCGTGTGCATGCCGACGACGAGGTCGCGGCGGGCGGCCGCGACCAGAGCGACGCCGCTGATCTGGGCGATGCCCATCACGGTGCTGACGTTGTTCTGCGCGAAGACGCGCTCGATCGCCACGGCGTCGGGACGGTGCTCGTCGAGCAGCGCCTCGATCCCGTCGCCGAGGGCGAGCAGCCGGCGCTCGAGCGGCGCGTCGGCCGGGGTGCGCAGGACGCTCACGTGCACGAGCGTCGCTCGGCGATCGCGTCCGACGTCGACGATGCCGACGCCGCACCGGGTGAGCCCCGGGTCGATCCCGAGGACGCGCATCAGCGCGTCCGCCCGGGACGAGCCGGGGTCACCGGGTCACTCCTCGTCGTTCTCGAGCTCGGCCCGGACCTCGGGCGTGATGTCGAGGTTCGTGTAGACGTTCTGCACGTCGTCCGAGTCCTCGAGCGCGTCGATCAGGCGGAAGACCTTGCGCGCCGTCTCCGCGTCGGCCTCGACCTGCAGCGAGGCGACGAACTCGACGTCGGCGGCGTCGTAGTCGATGCCCGCCTCCTGGAGCGCCGTGCGCGCCGGGACCAGCTCGGCGGCCTCGGTGCGGACCTCGAAGGACTCGCCGTGGTCGATGACGTCGTCGACGCCGAAGTCGAGGACCGCGCCGAGCACGTCGTCCTCGGTGACGCCGTCGCCGTGCGGCACGGTGATGACGCCCTTGCGCGCGAAGTTGTAGGCGACGCTGCCCGGGTCGGCCATGGTGCCGCCGTTGCGGGTCATCGCGGTGCGGACGTCCGCCGCGGCGCGGTTCTTGTTGTCGGTGAGGCACTCGACGAGCAGAGCGATGCCGTTCGGGCCGTAGGCCTCGTACATGATCGTCGTGTAGTCGATGACCTCGCCGGTGAGGCCCGCGCCGCGCTTGATCGCGCGGTCGATGTTGTCGTTCGGCACCGAGGTCTTCTTCGCCTTCTGCACGGCGTCGACGAGCGTCGGATTGCCGGACATGTCGGCGCCGCCGATCTTGGCGGCCACCTCGATGTTCTTGATCAGCTTGGCGAAGGACTTCGCGCGGCGCGAGTCCTTGATCGCCTTCTGGTGCTTGGTCGTGGCCCACTTGGAATGCCCGGACACGGTGCTCCCTCGGAAATCTCTCGTTCGTGCGACTCCCTCGGGCGCCGCTGATGGCTGGTCCAGTGTAATCGAGCGCCGGGCGGGGCGGTCCGAGCCGCGCCCGAGGGCCCGAGGACGCATGCCAGGGCGGCTTCGGCACCGGGAAGCGCGTCCGGCTCGTCGGAACCGGGCGGTTCTGCGAGCCGGAGGGGGTTCCACGAGCCGGAGGTCGATCGCGCGGCCCTCCGGCACGGACCCGATCGTCGGGGACCTCTGCGGAAGCCCGTCGTCCAGCGGACCGGTGACGATCCGACGAGCGGGATCCGTGCGCTCGGGATCGTCCGATCGAGCCACCGACCCGATCTCCGCCAGCGATTCGGCGCCGGCCGCTCCTCGTCGGAAGAGTGGCCGGCGAGCCGGGTCGCACCCCGCCGTCCAGTCGACGCGAACGAGAACGAGGACACCGATGCCACCCGATGAGCGCCACCCGCACGACGACGAGCGCCGATCCTCCCCTCCGCCGGGCATCGCACGGCGGACCGCTGTCACGGCCGCGTGGACGACCCCGGTGGTCGCCGCCGCGGTCGCCGCTCCCGGCGCCTCGGCGTCCCCCGCCCCGGTGGGAGACGGAGCGTTCCTGGGTGTGACTCTTCAGGGCTACCGCTCCGGTGTCTTCGTGACGGCGGTCCTCCTCAATGTCCCTCAGACGTCCTTGACGCCGATCGTGCTCGAGCGCGCCGCGGAGATCCGGATCACGGCGGGGCACGACGTCGCGTACTGGGGATCCGGGATCGTGGCAGAGAGCCCCCGAGCGGGCCGCCTGCTCGTCCCTGCGGGCTCGTACTCGGTCGACGCCATCTACGACATCGCCGGACGACGCATCTCGGTCGCGTCCCCGCTCGGACAGCTGACCTCCGGACTCACTGCCTCTCCGACCGGCTCGTTCCCCGTGACCGTCGCTGTGGTGAGCGGACCGGTCTACCCCGGTCCCGACCCGTCCGTCACGCAGGGATACGGGCTTCCGTCGCAGACCGTCATGATCACGGTCTGACGATCGCCGGCGGTCAGCGCGGCAGCTGGGAGAGGACGCGGTCGGCCTCCGACGCGTCGCCGGTCCGGAAGGTCGGGCGGAGCGGGCAGCTCTGCGGCGTCGATCGGATCGGATTCCGTCCTCCGCCAGGAGGCTGTGGGCGGACGGCCGGAGTCGCCGCCGAGGCCGCGCTCCGCGGCAATCCCGCCAGGCGGCACGATCGGTGCCAGAGATTCGCCCCTCGTCCCCTCACACCGAGAAGGTGATGCCGGCGCTGGAACGCTCCGCGCGGCGCCTGCGGTTCGAACGAGGACGATGACCCACCAGGACGCAGGGCCGCGCGGCCGAGACGAGAACGAGGACCGCGATGACGAACGACCCGCAGAGGGACGACACGACCGGACTGGACGGGGATCGTCCACCGGGGATCGGGCGCCGGTCGGCGCTCGCGGTCGCCTGGACGGTCCCGGTGATCGCGGGCGCCACGGCCGCCCCTGCGGCCTCCGCCTCCACGCCGCCGAAGGAGGACGGCACCTTCCTCGGCGTCTGGCTCGCCTCCCTCGGCGGCGAGTCCCCGCGGGCCTTCCGCGTCGAGGTGTACCTCAACGGGACCGGGACTCCGGGCACCCCGGTCGTCCTCCCCCAGGACGCGGTCGTGCGCGTCGACTCACCGGACCACGACGTCGCCGTCTGGCCGGACGGGATCGTTCCCGAGGGGCCTCGGGCCGGAATGATCACGATCCCCGCCGGGGTCTACCCCACCGTCGAGAGCTACACGGTCCGCACCAGGAGCGTGGTGGTCACCGCCCCGTACCCGGGGCCTCAGACCGTGTGCGAGCTCGTAGCCGATCCGCGGGGGCGATTCGCGGTGGAGGCGAAGGTGACCCGGGGACCCACCTACCGAGGTCCCGACCCGTACGCGACCGGCATCCACGGCCGCCCGTCCGCGGTGGCCGTCCTCACGTTCTGAGAGGTGTCGGCAGGCTGGAACCGGTCGATTCCGCACGCCGGAGAGTGTTCCGCGCGCCGGAGATCAGCCGCGCGGCTCTCCGGCACGCGGAGCTGCGTCCGGCACGTCCGAACGGACCGATCCAGCGAGCCGGGGGATGTTCCACGAGCCCGAGGTCCGCCCCGCGGCCCCTGGCACCGACGTGCAGGATCCGCGCGCTCGGGATCGTCCGATCGAGCCACCGGCACGATCTGCGCCACCGATTCGGCGCTCACGGCCCCTCATCGGCAGAGTGGCCGGCGAGCCGGGCAGCTCTCTGCCGTCCGGTCGCCGCGAGCGAGAACGAGGACCGATGACACCCGACGAGCACCCTCCGCAGTACGACGAGCTCCGATCGCCCCCTTCGCCCGGAGTCGCGCGGCGGACCGCGGTCATGGCCGCGTGGACGACCCCGGTGGTCGCCGCCGCGGTCGCGGCCCCCGGCGCCTCGGCGTCACCCGCCCCGGTGATCGTCGCCACCTTCGTCGGGGTGAGGGTCACGTCGTACGCCGCCGGTACCTTCGGCGTCACCGCCTACATCAACGCGACCGGAACGACCGGGTCGAGCGTTCAGCTGGAGGAGGAGACGTGGGTGGACGTCTCGACCGACCACGACGTCTCGCGCTGGGACAGCGGACTCATCGCGATGGGGCCCCGGGCCGCCCGCCTGGTCGTCGCCGTCGGCCCTTACCCCGTGAACCGGACCTACCAGATCGGCAGCCAGAGCGTCTCGGTCTCCTTCAATCAGACGTACACGTCCTTCCTCACTGCAGAGCCGAAAGGCAGTTTCCTCGCGACAGCCACCCTGACCCGCGGCCCCGTCTACCTCGGGCCCGATCCCGGCGCCGCCCAGCAGTTCGGAGCGACATCCGCGACGGCGACAGTGACGAACTGACCTCGCGCTACTTCAGCAGGCGGGAGAGGACCCGGTCGGCCAGGAGCTTCCCGCCGGTCTGGCAGGTCGGGCCGAGCGAGCGGTCCTGCGGCGTCGATCGGAGGAGGTCCGGTCCTCCACGAAGAGGCTGTGGGCGAACGGCCGGAGTCGCCGCCGAGACCGCGCCCGCGGCGGATCCCGCCAGGCGGCACGATCGATGCCAGAGATTCGCCGCTCGCCCCCTCCCCTCGGGAAGGTGATGCAGGCGCAGGAACGCTCCGCGCAGGAACGCTCCGCGCGGCCCCGCGATTCGAATGAGGACGAGGACGAGGACACACCATGACGCAGGACCACCACCACGACGACGGTCTCCGCTCGTCTCAGCCCCCGGGCATCGCGCGCCGCACCGCCGTCGCCGCCGCATGGACCACCCCGGTCGTCGCCGCCGCCGTCGCGGCTCCCGGCGCCACCGCGTCACCCGCACCGGTCGGCACCGGGACCTTCGCCGGCGTCATCCTGTCGAGGGTCTACCCCCGCAGCTTCCAGACCGGGGTCATCGTGAACGGGGACCGGACCGCCACCGGGCAGATCGTGCTCGCGGAGGACGTCGAGGTCAGGATCACGGTCGAACACGACGTCGAGTCCTGGGGGACCGGCGTCGTAGCCGAGGGACCCCGCTCCGGGCGCTTCCTGTTCCCCGCCGGATCGTACCCGGCCATCGAGAGCTACCCCTTCGGCACCACTCTCATCTGGGTCTCCTTCTCCTCCAGGCCCCCGGTGACACGCCTCAGTGCCAGTCCGACGGGCGCGTTCTCCGCGACGATCGCCATCGTGCGAGGGCCGGTCTTCCCGGGCCCGGATCCCTCCGCGACCCGAGGATGGGGTCTGCCGTCCGCCACCAGCACCATCGACGTCTGACCGGAGCTCCTCCGCTCCGAGCCGAGCCGAGGAGGACGTCCTCGGCGGCGAGCGCGTCGAGCCGATGGCGCGCTACTTCAGCAGGCGGGAGAGGACGCGGTCGGCCAGCGGCTTCCCGCCGGTCTGGCAGGTGGGGCAGTACTGCAGCGTCGAGTCGGAGTAGATCACCTGGCGGATCGTGTCGCCGCAGACCGGGCAGGCCTCGCCGGTGCGGCCGTGCACCCGCATCCCGAGCTTCTTCTCGCGCTTGAGATCGGCGGCGTGCAGCCCCTCGGCCCGGCCGAGCGCCTCCTCCAGGGTGTAGTGCAGCGCGGTGTACAGGCGGTCGAGCTCGTCCGGCGTGAGTGTCGCCGGCTTGAACGGCGACATCCGCGCGACGTGCAGGATCTCGTCGGAGTAGGCGTTGCCGATCCCGGCGATCCGGGACTGGTCGCGCAGCACGCCCTTGAGCTGGGCGCGGCCCGCGGTGGCGAGGATCGCGCCGAGGATCTCGCGGGTGAACTCCGGGTCGAGCGGATCGGGACCGAGCCTGGCCACGCCCGGCACGTCCCGCGGATCCTCGACGATCGAGATGGCGAGGCTCTTCTTCGTGCCGGCCTCGGTGATGTCGAAGCCGGAGCCGTCGTCGAGGATCAGGCGCGCGGCGAGCGGGCCACGGCCCGGCTTCACCGGCGCGGTCGGCCGCTCGGGACGCCAGCGCACCCAGCCCGCGCGGGCCAGGTGCAGCAGAACGTGCACGTCGCCGATCGCGAGATCGAGGAACTTGCCGTGCCGGCTCACCCCGTGCACCGTCTCCCCCGCGAGCGAGGACGGCGGGATCGCGACGGTCTTCAGCGCGGAGATCGCGAAGACGTCGAGGCGCTCGAGCACGCGGCCGCCGAGGCGCTCATCGAGGTCGCGGGCGAGCGCGTGCACTTCGGGGAGTTCGGGCATCCCCCTACTGTGCCGTGCCGAGGCGATCGGCGGCGACCTCAGGAGGAGCCGCCGATGGTCGCAGTAGAGGAGCACGGCGCACATCGGTATGTCGGATCCCGCCAGCGCACATCGGCCGCGCCACGGGTTCGTCGGTGCAGGCGCTCAGCCGTCAGGCTCTCGGTGGCCCGGCGCGCTCGCACCGCGCTGCAGACGACCCACGACGAGGAGCACCACGATGATCGGCCGCCACCACGACCACCCCGACCACATCTGTCGAGGCACGTCAGATCCGGACGGCTGCGAGAGCGGCGTCGACCGCAAGGCGTCGCCCCGAGTCGCGCGGCGCTCCTCAGCGGCGGTCGCCTCGACGAGCCCGGTGATCGCCACCGCCGCCGCACCCGGCGCCCCCGCGTCCGTCCCGCCGTCGAGCGCATCGTCGGGCCGCCACTCCGCCCGGGCAGCGACGCGGGAAGACTCCTCCGGAGACGCCGCGGACACCCGAGGATCCGACCTCACGGCGAGGAACACGACCGTCGAGGTCTGAGCGGTCCCTGCGGGCCCGCTCTCCGTGCGAGCGGGTCCGCGGCCGAGGAGACCGGCGCGCCCCTAGGCGTCGGCGTCGAAGCGGGTGGCCGCGACCTTGCGCAGGAACAGCTCGTGGAACCGGTAGTCGCCGGTGATCTCGGGGTGGAACGAGGTGCCCAGCAGGGCGCCCTGCTCGACGGCGACGACCCGGCCGTCGGCCAGGGCGGCGAGGGCGTGCGCCCGCTCCCCCAGCTCCTCGACGACGGGGGCGCGGATGAAGACCGCATGCATCGGCGGGTCGCCGATGCCGTCGATGTCGAGGTCGGTCTCGAAGGAGTCCAGCTGGTTGCCGAAGGCGTTCCGGCGGACCGTCACGTCCAGGCCGCCGAAGCTGCTCTGGCCGTCGATGCGGTCGAGCACGCGGTCGGCGAGCATGATCAGCCCGGCGCAGGTGCCGTAGACCGGCAGACCCGCCGCGATCGCGGCCTTCACCGGCTCGGCGAGGCCGAACAGGCGCGAGAGCTTGTCCATCACCGTGGACTCGCCGCCGGGGATCACGAGACCCGCGACGGAGTCGAGCTCGGCCGGGCGGCGCACCAGCACCACCTCGGCGCCGAGCTCGCGCAGCACGTGCGCGTGCTCGCGGAAGTCGCCCTGCAGGGCGAGGACGCCGACCCGGAGCCCCGCGAGGGACTCCCGGGTCTCGTCCTCGCCCGCGACGGGCGCGCTCTCGCTACCAGCCACGCTCGGAGAGCCGGTGCGGCGCGGGCACGTCGGCCACGTTGATGCCGACCATCGCCTCGCCGAGACCGCGGGACGCCTCGGCGACGACCTTCGCGTCGTCGAAGAACGTCGTCGCCTTGACGATCGCAGCGGCGCGCTTCGCGGGCTCGCCCGACTTGAAGACGCCGGAGCCGACGAAGACGCCGTCGGCACCGAGCTGCATCATCAGCGCGGCGTCGGCCGGGGTGGCGACACCGCCGGCGGTGAAGAGCACGACGGGGAGCTTTCCGGTCTGCGCGATCTCGGCGACCAGCTCGTAGGGCGCCTGCAGCTCCTTGGCGGCGACGTAGAGCTCGTCCTTCGTCAGCGACTTGAGGCGGTTCACCTCGGCGGAGATGGTGCGGATGTGCTTGGTGGCCTCGGAGACGTCGCCCGTGCCGGCCTCGCCCTTCGAGCGGATCATCGCCGCACCCTCGGTGATGCGGCGCAGGGCCTCGCCGAGGTTGGTGGCGCCGCAGACGAAGGGGACGGTGAACTTCCACTTGTCGATGTGGTTCACGTAGTCGGCCGGCGAGAGGACCTCGGACTCGTCGATGTAGTCGACGCCGAGCTCCTGGAGGATCTGCGCCTCGACGAAGTGGCCGATGCGGGCCTTGGCCATCACGGGGATGGAGACGGCGGCGACGATCCCGTCGATGAGGTCGGGGTCGCTCATCCGCGCGACGCCGCCCTGCGAGCGGATGTCGGCGGGGACGCGCTCGAGCGCCATCACGGCGACGGCTCCGGCGTCCTCGGCGATGCGCGCCTGCTCGGCGTTGACGACGTCCATGATGACGCCGCCCTTGAGCATCTCGGCGAGCCCGCGCTTGACGCGGCTCGAGCCGAACTGCTCCGAGGCGGAGGAGGACGTGGGGGTGGTGTCGGTCATGTTCGCGAGTCCTGTTCTGTGCGGCGACTTCCGCCGACGGCAGCGTCCAGTCTACGAGACGGGGCTGACCGACATCGGCGCTGGACATGCGGGCGGGGCGGGTCTCGAGACGCCGCTGCGCGGCCGGCAAGGAGGGCGGCATGAGGCGGTCCATGCTGATCGAGCAGCCCGCGGAGCGGGCGTATCGAGATCCACCGGCGTCGGGACTGGAGTCTGCAGACTCGGCCTGCTGACGACGGTGGGTCTCGATACGCCCCTGCGGGGCTACTCGACCAACATAGGCAGCAGCAGCGCAGCTGCCCGAGAAGGATGCGCAGCCGCTGCGCGGCTGCTCACTGCGGCTGCTCGACAGGCGTAGGGAGGCCCGGCTAGGGGCGGGGCCAGGCCGCGGCGAGGCTCGCGCGGACGTCGCCGAGGAGCTGGGGCAGGGCCTTGGTGCGGGCGATGATCGGGAAGAAGTTGGCGTCGGTCGCCCAGCGCGGCACGACGTGCTGGTGCAGGTGGGCGGCGATGCCGGCGCCGGCGACGGCGCCCTGGTTCATGCCGAGGTTGAAGCCGTCGTTGTTCGAGACCTCGCGGAGGACGCGCATCGCCGTCTGGGTGAGCGCGCCGATCTCGGCCACTTCCTCGGGAGTGGCCTCGTCGTAGAGCGGGATGTGCCGGTACGGGCAGACCAGGAGGTGGCCGGAGTTGTACGGGAAGAGGTTCAGCAGGACGAACGCGTGCTCGCCGCGCGCGACGATCAGCGCCTCCTCGTCGCTCAGCGTCGGCGCGACGCAGAACGGGCAGTCGTCGTCGCCGGGCTGGCCCTTCTGGATGTAGACCATCCGGTGCGGGGTCCACAGGCGCTGGAACTCGTCGGGGACGCCGGCGAGGTGCGCGGAGGACTCGGCACCCTCGGGGACGGCGTCGTCGAACGGCTCCGCCATCGCTAGACCTGAGCCTTGGTCGCGATGGCCTCGCGGATCCGGGCGACAGCGTCGGCGACGGGGATGCCGTTCTCCTGGGTGCCGTCGCGGAAGCGGAAGCTGACCGCTCCGGCGTCGCGGTCCTTCTCGCCGACGATCAGCTGGAACGGGACCTTCTGCAGGGTCGCGTTGCGGATCTTCTTCTGCATCCGGTCGCTGGAGTAGTCGATCTCGGCGCGGACGCCGGCCTTCTTCAGCTGACCGACGACGTCCTCGAGGTAGGGCAGGTACTCGTCGGCGATCGGGATGCCGACGACCTGCACCGGCGAGAGCCAGACCGGGAACGCTCCGGCGTAGTGCTCGGTGAGGATGGCGAAGAAGCGCTCGATCGAGCCGAAGAGGGCGCGGTGGATCATCACCGGGCGCTTCTTCGAGCCGTCGGAGGCGGTGTACTCGAGCTCGAAGCGCTCGGGCTGGTTGAAGTCGAGCTGGATCGTCGACATCTGCCAGGTGCGGCCGATGGCGTCGCGCGCCTGGACCGAGATCTTCGGGCCGTAGAACGCGGCTCCGCCCGGGTCGGGGACCAGCTCGAGGCCGGAGTCGACGGCGACGGCGCGCAGCGACTCGATCGCCGACTCCCACTGCTCGGGGTCGCCGACGAACTTCGGGTTGCCCTCCTCGTTGGTGGAGAGCTCGAGGTAGAAGTCGTCGAGGCCGTAGTCGCGCAGGACCTGGAGCACGAACTCGAGGTTGCGGGTCAGCTCGGCCGACACGTCCTCCTGCGTGACGTAGATGTGCGCGTCGTCCTGGGTCAGCCCGCGGACGCGGGTGAGGCCCTGCAGGGTGCCGCTCTTCTCGTAGCGGTAGACGGTGCCGAACTCGGCCAGGCGCAGCGGCAGCTCGCGGTAGCTGCGCCCGCGCGAGCGGAAGATCAGGTTGTGGAACGGGCAGTTCATGGGCTTCAGGTAGTAGTCCTGGCCCTGGCGGGTGACGGTGCCGTCCTCGTCCTGCAGCTCGTCGAGGTGCATCGGAGGGAACATGCCCTCGGCGTACCACTGCAGGTGGCCGCTGGTCATGAAGAGGTCGCCCTTGGTGATGTGCGGCGTGTAGACGAGCTCGTAGTCGTGGGCGAGCAGCTGCTCGCGCATGTACTGCTCGATCTCGTAGCGGATGATGCCGCCCTTGGGGTGGAAGACCGCGAGGCCGGAGCCGATCTCGTCCGGGAAGGAGAAGAGGTCGAGCTCGTGGCCGAGCTTGCGGTGGTCGCGGCGGGCGGCCTCCTCGAGGCGGGCCTGGTGCGCGCGCAGCTCGTCCTTCGTGGGCCACGCGGTGCCGTAGACGCGCTGCAGCTGCGGGTTCTTCTCAGAGCCGCGCCAGTAGGCCGCGGCGTTGCGGGTCAGCGCGTAGCCGTTGCCGATCATCCGGGTGTTGGGCAGGTGCGGGCCGCGGCAGAGGTCCTTCCAGACCGTCTCGCCGGTGCGGGGGTCGACGTTGTCGTAGATGGTGAGCTCGGCGCCGCCGACCTCGACCGACTCGCCGTCGGCGCCCGCGCCCTTGAGGCCGATCAGCTCGAGCTTGTACGGCTCGGCGGCCAGCTCGGCGCGCGCCTCGTCCTCGGTGACGACGCGGCGCACGAAGCGCTGGCCCTGGCGGATGATGCGGTCCATCGCCTTCTCGAGCGCCTTCATGGCCTCGGGCGTGAAGGGCTCGGTGACGTCGAAGTCGTAGTAGAAGCCGTCGGTGACGGGCGGGCCGATGCCGAGCTTCGCCTCCGGGTTGCTCTGCTGCACGGCCTGCGCGAGCACGTGCGCGGCGGAGTGGCGGAGGATGCTCAGGCCGTCGGGCGAGGAGATCAGGACGGGCTCGATGCTGTCGCCGGGGACGACGTCGGCGGCCAGGTCCTTCAGCTCGCCGTTGACGCGGATCGCGACCACCGCCCGGTCGGTGAAGTGCGTGAACCCCGTGCCGGCCTCGGTGACGACGGCGGCGTCGGCGGCGGGACGGGACGATTCGGGGACGTTCGACGATGCGTTCGACACGCGCGGGTGCTCCTCTGGGGCTGGGGGACCCCTCGACTTTAGTCGTCGGCGCGGCCGCCTCGACGCGGCGACGCGGCCCGGGAGGTGACCTCCCGGGCCGCGCAGGGATTCCCGCGCCCCGTCTCGATTCCTGGCGATCGGGGGCGGCAGTGCTCCCCTGGCACCGGGGCGCGACCCGATCGCACTCCCGGCACCGGGACGATTCTAGGAGGATCGCTGAGGAACGCCCGAGAGAAGATCGAGGATGTCACTCCCCGTGCGACCCCCTTACTGGGGCCACGCACTGGGTTGCCAGGACCGCTATGTTCGGCTGAGAACCACCCGACCACCGGGAACGGAGCGCACGAACCCTGTCGTGCCGCGCCGCCCCGACGCGAGGCCCTGCCTCGACCGATCTGCTCATCCTGGGAGCACGACGGTCACAGCGGTGCCGACGTGGCGACGATGCATCGCGGCCCCGAAACCGCGACGTCCTCCGAGCCCGCCCTGCAGTACCCCCCTTCCCTGTAAACCCGAAATGCAGGTTGATCCTTTGTATGCACCACTGGTGCGCGCCTTCAGCGCGCCCACACGGCTCCCTCCCTCCTCGAGACCCCGTCGCCTCCCCCCGGCGACCCGGCATACGAGCGGCGGTGAGAGCAGGAGACCGCGGTGACCGCCGTCTCCACCGCGGCCCCGACTCCTCAGCGCGATCCGCGCGCCCTCGTCCTCGTTCCGGCACCGCCGGCGGAGGCCTCGAGCTGGCGACGCCGATTCTCGCGGAGGGTCCTGGCCGCGGACGTCTTGGTCGTGCTCGGGGCCGTGTCGCTGGCCGCCGGCCTGCGCTCGACCGCCGAAGCGCGATCCGCCGAGGCGCGCTCGGCCGACCTCGTGGTCGCCGGCGTCCTCGGCGCCCTCTGGGTCTGCTCCGTCCTCCTCGCCCAGCGGCGCCTCGCGCACCGCATCGGAGCGGGAGCGGACGAGTTCCGCCGTCTGCTCTCGGCGACGGTCGCGACGTTCGGCCTCGCCTCCGTCGCCTCGGTCCTCACCCACGTCGACCTGCCGCGGGTGCACGTGCTGATCGCCCTGCCCGTCGGGCTCGGCGGGATGCTGGCGGCGCACGCCCTCAGCCGCGGGCACCTGGCCCGGGAGCGACGGGCCGGTCGTGCCCTGTCCCGGGTGATCGTCGTCGGCAGCGCCGGTGACGTGACGCACATCGTCACGCAGATCGACCGCCGGCGCGGCCGCGTCGAGTACGACGTCGTCGGCGTCGCGCTCTCGACCGGCGGTGAGCGCACGCTCCTCGCCGACCCGCGGCGCTCGATCACCGTCCGGGGCCGCTCGATCCCGGTCGTCGGAGCGATCGACACGATCGCCCAGGCGGTCGTCGAGCAGCGCGCCGACGCGGTGGTCGTGGCCGGTCAGGTGGACGGCGGCGACGCCTACCTCCGCCGGCTCTGCTGGGCGCTCGAGCCGTTCGCGGTCGAGCTGGTGCTCGCACCGGGGCTCAGCAGTGTCGCCGGACCGCGCATCCACTGGCGCCCGGTGGACGGTCTCCCGCTGATGCGGGTCGAGCCGCCGCGCTACTCCGGTCCGCGCCACGCGCTCAAGCGCGTGCTGGACGTGAGCGTCTCGGCCCTCGCGCTGCTGGTGCTCTCGCCGCTGCTGGCCGTGCTCGCGGTGATGATCCGGCGCGACAGCACCGGGCCCGCCCTGTTCCGGCAGCAGCGGGTCGGCCGCGCCGGGCACCTCTTCACCATGCTGAAGTTCCGCTCGATGAGCATCGACGCGGAGTCGCGGCTGGCGGAGCTGAGTGCGGCGAACGAGGGCTCCGGCCTGCTGTTCAAGCTGCGCGACGATCCGCGGGTGACCCCGCTCGGCCGCGTCCTGCGGCGGTACTCGCTCGACGAGCTGCCCCAGTTCTGGAACGTGCTGCGCGGCAGCATGAGCCTGGTCGGCCCTCGCCCGCCGCTGCTCAGCGAGGTGGAGCGCTACGACGACGTCGTGAACCGCCGTCTCTACATCAAGCCCGGCATCACCGGCCTCTGGCAGACCGGCGGCCGCTCCGAGCTCGACTGGGAGGACGGGATCCGACTCGACCTCTACTACGTCGAGAACTGGTCGCTGGCCGGCGACCTGCTCATCCTCTGGCGGACCCTGCGCGTGATGCTGCGCCCGGTCGGCGCGTACTGACGCACGACCCCGCTCCCCTCCTTCCTCTCCTCTCCCCTCCGGCGCTCTCCCCGCCGTCCCCTCCCTCGGCGCGCCCTGACGCGCCGTCCCCACCCGTCCGCGCGCTCCTTCTCCCTGGTCGGAGCGCCCGGTCCCCTCGGCGTGCCCGCATGCCGCCCTCCTCACCCGAAGGAACCCGCCATGACCACCACCATCCCCTCCCGGAGGCTCCGCGTCGCGCTCGTCGGCGCCGGCTACTGGGGCCCGAACCTCGCCCGGAACTTCTCCGCCAGCGCCGACTGGGACCTGGTCGCGATCTGCGACCTCGACCCGGTCCGCGCGGAGGCCGTCTCCCGCGCCAACGGCTCCGTGCCGGTGCTGCGCTCGCTCTCGGACGTCCTCGACCTGCCGGGACTCGACGCCATCGCCATCGCCACGCCGGCGCGCACCCACCACGCGATCGCCATGGCGGCGATCGCCGCGGGGCTGCACGTGCTGGTGGAGAAGCCGCTCGCCGACTCGAGCGTGCTCGGGATCGACATGGTGAACGCCGCCGAGCGCGCGGGCGTCGTGCTGATGGCCGACCACACCTACTGCTACACGCCCGCCGTGCTGAAGATGAAGGAGCTGATCGCCGCCGGCTCGCTCGGCGACGTGCTCTTCGTCGACGCGGTGCGGATCAACCTCGGTCTGATCCAGCCCGACGTCGACGTGTTCTGGGACCTCGCCCCGCACGACCTGTCGATCCTCGACTTCATCATCCCCGGAGGCCTGCGCCCCGGGAACGTGGCCGCCCAGGGCTCCGACCCGCTCGGCTCCGGCCGCGCCTGCGTCGGCTACCTGACCGTCCCGCTCGGCCAGGGCGCGATCGCCAACGTGCACGTGAACTGGCTCAGCCCGACCAAGATCCGCCGGATGGTGATCGGCGGCTCGCGGCGCACGCTGGTCTGGGACGACGTGAACCCGCAGCAGCGCCTCAGCGTCTTCGACCGCGGCGTCGACCTCGGCACCTCGCTCCGCGGCGGGACCTCCCGCCACGACGCGGCGATCTCCTACCGTCTCGGCGACACCTGGTCGCCCGCCCTGCCCGAGCGCGAGCCGCTCGCCGACATGGTCACGGAGTTCGCGACCTCGATCTCGGAGCGCCGCGCGCCCCGCACCGACGGCCGCGCCGCCCTGCGCGTCCTCAGCGTCCTGGAGCAGGTCAGCGACCGGCTGCTCGACGCCGGCCAGGTCAGCCGCACCACCGCTCCGGCGGTCCGCCTGGAGGAGGCGTCGTGGCTGAGCTGACCCCCTCCCCCGTCTCGCTCGAGGGCGCCGAGGTCCTGGTGACCGGCGGTGCCGGCACCATCGGCTCGACGATCGTCGACCGCCTCCTCGACACCGGCGTCAGCCGGGTCGACGTCCTCGACAACCTCGTCCGCGGGCGTCGGCAGAACCTCGAGCACGCGCTCGCGGACGGCCGGGTCCGGCTGATCGAGGGCGACATCCGCGACCGCGCGACGGTCGACTCGGTCGTCCGTGGCAAGGACGTCGTCTTCCACCAGGCGGCGATCCGGATCACCCAGTGCGCGGAGGACCCGCGCCTGGCCTTCGACGTCCTCGCCCAGGGCTCCTTCACCGTCTTCGAGGCGGCGGCGGCGCACGGCGTGGGCCGGGTGGTGGCCGCGTCCAGCGCCTCCGTCTACGGACTCGCGACGCAGTTCCCCACTCCCGAGAGCAACAACCCCTACGCCAACGACACGATCTACGGCGCGGCGAAGGCCTTCTCGGAGGGCATGCTCACCAGCTTCGGCGCGATGAACGGCCTGCGCTCGACGGCGCTGCGCTACTTCAACGTCTACGGACCGCGGATGGACGTGCACGGCCTCTACACCGAGGTGCTCGTGCGCTGGATGGAGCGGATCGAGGCGGGCGTCCCGCCGCTGATCATGGGCGACGGCGCGCAGACGATGGACTTCGTGCACGTGGACGACGTCGCGCGGGCCAACGTGGTCGCGGCGACGGCGGGCCGTGACGGCGCCTTCAACATCGGCACGGGGGTCGAGACCAGCCTGCTGGAGCTCGCCCGCACGCTGCTGCACGTCATGGAGTCCGACCTCGACGTCGTCTTCGCACCGGCGCGCTCGGTCAACGGCGTCACCCGCCGCCTGGCCGACACCCGGGCGGCGCGCGACGAGCTCGGCTTCGTCACCGCGTACGACCTGGAGAGCGGTCTGCGCTCCCTGGTCGAGTGGTGGCGCGCCGAGCGGCTGGACGCCCCCGTCCTGAGCGGAGCGACCCGATGAGCGCGGCGAGCACCGGCGCGGCGAGCACCGGGCGCATCGACGTGATGCGCCCCTGGCTGGGAACCGAGGAGAGCGACGCGCTCGCCGAGGTGATCGCCTCCGGCTGGATCGCGCAGGGCCCCCGGGTCGCGCGCTTCGAGGCGGCCTTCGCCGAGGCGATGGGCGTCGGCCACGCGGTCGCGCTGTCCAGCTGCACCACGGCCCTCCACCTCGGGCTCGTG
The DNA here is from genome assembly GCF_004345345.1 of Rathayibacter sp. PhB179. Classification (NCBI taxonomy): domain Bacteria; kingdom Bacillati; phylum Actinomycetota; class Actinomycetes; order Micrococcales; family Microbacteriaceae; genus Rathayibacter; species Rathayibacter sp. PhB179. The sequence goes on from NZ_SLVD01000003.1 coordinate 313,345, forward strand.
GTCGGCGGCGTGAGCGCCGGGGACGACGTCGTGGTCCCCTCCTTCTCCTTCATCGCGACCGCCAACGCGGTCGTGCACGCCGGCGGCCGGCCCGTCTTCGCCGACGTCGACCCGGTCACGGGCAACGTCACCGCGGAGACGATCGCCGCGGCGCTGACCCCGGCCACCCGCGCGGTGATCGCGGTCGACCAGGGCGGCGTGCCCGTCGACCTCGAGCCGATCCGCGCGCTCTGCGACCCGCTCGGGATCCTCGTGCTCGAGGACGCCGCCTGCGGCGCGGGCTCTCGGTACCGCGGCCGCTCCGTCGGCGCCGGCGCGGCGCTGACGGCCTGGTCGTTCCACCCGCGCAAGCTCCTCACCACGGGTGAGGGCGGGATGCTCACGACGGACGACGCGGACCTCGCGGCCCGCGCCCGCCGCCTCCGCGAGCACTCGATGTCCGTCTCCGCGGCGGACCGGCACGGCAGCGTGCTCGCGGCGCCGGAGCACTACGACGAGGTCGGCTTCAACTTCCGGATGACCGATCTGCAGGCCGCCCTCGGCCTCGTGCAGCTCGGCCGGCTGCCGGCGCTGATCGAGCGCCGCCGGGCGCTCGCGGCCCGGTACGCGGCGGCCTTCGCCGACGTCCCGGGCCTGCGCACGGTGACCGACCCGGAGCACGGCACGAGCAACTTCCAGTCGTTCTGGATCGAGGTCGGCGACGACTACCCGCTCGAGCGCGACGGCCTGATGGCCGAGCTCGCCTCCCGCGACGTCTCCGCCCGCCGCGGCATCATGGCGGCCCACCGCCAGCCGCCGTACCGCGCCCACCCGAACGCGGACCGACTGCCCGTCACCGAGCGACTGACCGACCGGACGCTGATCCTGCCGCTCTTCCACGCCCTCACCGAGCAGGACCAGGACCGGGTGATCGAGGCCGTTCTGGCCCCGTCGCGCCTGGCCCGCGAGCACGAGACGGCGGTCCTCCGTGCGTGAGCTGATCCTGGTCGGCGCGAGCGGACTGGCGCGGGAGACCCTCGCCCTCCTCTCCGTGAGCGGCAGCCACCGCGTCATCGGCGTGGTCGACGACGGCGCCGCGCGCTGGGGCACCGAGATCTCGGGAGTCCCCGTGATCGGCGGCCTCGACGCGATCGCCGAGCACCCCCGCGCCGAGATCGCCGTCTGCGTCGGCCACGGCAGCGGCCGGGCGCGCATCGTCGACCGCCTCCGCGCGCTCGGCGTGCACGACCACCGCTACGCCCGGATCGTGCACCCGGCCATCCACGTGCCCGACGACTGCCGGATCGGCGCGGGGAGCATCCTGCTCGCCGGCGTCGTGCTGACCGCCGACGTGGCGATCGGCCGGCACGTCGTGGCCATGCCGAACGTGACCCTCACCCACGGCGACCGCATCGGCTCGTTCGCCACCCTCTGCGCCGGGGTCACCCTCGGCGGCGGGGTGCGGGTGGGCGAGGAGGCGTACCTGGGCATGGGCGCCTCCGTCCGCGAGCGCTCGCGGATCGGCCGCCGGGCGACGCTCGGCATGGGCGCGGTGCTGCTGCGCGATCAGCCGGCCGGCGAGACCTGGCTCGGCGTGCCCGCGGCTCCGCGGATCGAGCCCGACGCCGTCCGGCGCGCGGACAGCACCCTCGAAGGAGCGTCCGCATGAGCGCCGTCCGCGGGCACCGGTCGCCGGTGCTCCCCCTCTCCGGCCCGGCGCCGCTCGTCTCGGTCGTGATCGCGGCCGTCGACGGCGCATCTCCCCTCGCCGCGCTGGCGAGCGTCCTCGCGCAGCGCGGCGTCCGGCTGGACGTCGTCGTCGTGACGGACGCGGATCCGGTCGTCGACGACGAGCGCGTGCGCGTGCTCGAGGTGCCCGCCGGCCTCGGCGCGATCGCCGCCCGCAACGCCGGGCTCGCGCTCGTCCGCGGCGAGTCCGTGCTGGTGCTGCCGAGCACCGACGCGTTCACCGCCGGGGCGCTCGAGCGGGCGGCGGCCCTGCTGGCCGCGCACCCGTGGGTGGGCGCCGTGCACGGCGACGCCGAGATCTCGGTCCGGCCCGCGACCGCGGGCACCGGGCGCGTGGAGTGGACGCTGTGGAGCGGGGCCGACTGGATCGAGCGCACGAGCCGGCACGGCTCCGACCTCCTGGTCGACCACGCCGTGCTGGTCCGCCGCTCCCTCGCCGACGCGCTCGGCGGCTACGCCGAGGACCTCCCCCGCACCGCCGACCTCGACTACGGGCTGCGGCTCGCGGCGCTCGGCGGGATCGGCCGGATCAGTGGCGTCGTCCAGACCCGCTGCCACCCGCAGCCGAGCAGCGACCCGCTGGCGGAGCTGCGCGAGCGCCGCGGCACCATCGAGCACTTCTTCACCAGCGCCGGGCACGACTCCTCCGGCCGCCGGGCGCAGGGCGGGGACCGCCGCGCGAACGCCGGCCGCGCCCTCGCCCACGAGGCGATGGGCCGGGCGCTGCGCAGCCGCGCCTCGGCACGCCCCGAGGATCAGGCCGAGGGCGCCCGCTTCGCCTCGATCGCCGCCGAGTGCTGGCCGGCGGTCGTCGACACGGCCGAGTGGCGGCGCTTCGTCCGCGCCGGCGAGCGCGCGCGGAGGCCGCTCTCGTGACCGCCGTCGAGTCCCCTCCGGTCTCCGCGGGCCGGAGCCGCATCGCGTCGGCCCTGGGCTGGAGCGCGCTCAGCACGATCGCGCTCCGGCTCGGCAGCCTCGCCCTGGGCGTCGTGCTGGCCCGGCTGCTCGCGCCCGAGGCGTTCGGCGTCTACGCGCTCGCGCTCACCGTGCAGTCGGTGCTGATGGCGCTGTCCGACTTCGGACTCAGCACCGATCTGATCCGCTCGAGCGAGCCCGAGCGGCGCGCGCCGACCGTGGCCGTGCTCGGCCTGGTCCTCGGCGGGACTCTCGGCGCGGCGATGGCGGCCTCGGCGCCGATGATCGCCGCGGCGACGGGCTCGCCCGAGACGGCCGGCGTGCTGGCGGTCCTCGCGATCACCCTGCCGCTGGCCGGGGCCGGAGTGGTCCCCTACGCCGCGCTGCAGCGCCGCTTCGCCCAGCGGCCGCTCTTCCTGATCGCCGCCGTCGACTTCGTCGTCTCCACCGCGATCACCCTCGCGCTGCTCGCCGCCGGCACCGGGGTGCTGGCGCTCGCCGTCGCCCGCGTCGTGGCGCAGACCTGCACGATGGTGCTGCTCTTCGTCGCCGCCCGCGAGCGGCCGCGCCTGGGCTGGGACCGCTCGATCGCCCCCTCCGCGCTGCGCTTCGGCCTGCCGGTGGCGATCGCCAACCTGATCTCCTGGGGCGTGCTCGGCACCGACAAGGTCGTGATCGCCGGGCTGATCGATCCGGTGGCGCTGGGCTACTACGTCCTCGCGTTCAACATCTCGACCTGGCCGATGACCGCGGTGGGCCAGGTGGTCCGCTCCGTCGCTCTGCCCGCGTTCTCCCGCGCGCACGAGGACGGCCGCCCCCTGCCCGTCGCCGCGGCGACCGGGCTGACCTGGGCGCTCGCCGCTCCGCTCGGCGCGCTTCTCGCCGCCCTGGCCGCCCCGCTCGTGCACGTCGTCTACGGCGAGCGCTGGGCTCCCGCCGCGGCGGCGCTGGGACTGCTCGGCGTCGTCGGCGCGCTGCGGGTGGTCGCCGATCTCTTCAGCTCGGCGGCACTCGCGAAGGGCGGCTCCGGTCGCGTCGCGATCGTGCAGGGCGTCTGGTTCGCGGCGCTCACGCTCGCGCTCGTCCCGGCGGTGCTGGGCGGCGGCTTCGTCGGCGCGGCCTGGGCGCAGATCGGGGTGGCCGCGCTCGTGGTCGGTCCCGTCTTCGCCTGGCTGCTGCGCTCGATCGACGTCGACCTGCGCGCCGTCGGCCGCTCCCTGCTGCCGCCGGCGCTCGCAGCGGCGGCCGCGGCCGGTGCCGCGCTGCTCGTCCCGATCGGCCTCGCCGCCGTCGGCCTCGACGCCGACTGGCTCGCCCTCCTCGGGGGCGGCGCGATAGGCGGCGTCCTCTACCTCCTCCTCCTGCGGACCTGGCTGCTGCGCCGGGTCCGCGAGCTCACCTCCGACCGAAGGAACCCGTCATGACCACCGAGCCGATCGTCCCGCTCGCCGATCTGCACCTCCAGCACCTCGTCGTCGCCGACGTGATCCGGGAGGGCTTCGACCGCGTGCTCGCGGACTCGTCGTTCGTCCGCGGTCCGGACGTGTCCCGTTTCGAGGAGGAGTTCGCCGCGTACTGCGACGTGCGGCACACCATCGGCGTCGGCAATGGGACGGACGCGCTCGAGCTCGCCCTCCTGGCGCTCGACCTCGCGCCCGGCGACGAGGTGCTCGTCCCCGCGAACACGTTCGTGGCGACCGCCGAGGCCGTCGTGCGCGCCGGCGCCCGCCCGGTGTTCGTCGACTGCGACGACGACTACCTGATCGACGTCGACTCGGCCGCGGAGGCCGTCACTCCCCGCACCCGCGCGGTGATGGCCGTGCACCTCTACGGGCAGTGCGCCCCGGTGGAGCGGCTCTCCGCCGCCCTCGGCGACGGCGTGCCGATCGTCGAGGACGCCGCTCAGGCCCAGGGCGCGCGGCGCTTCGGCGCCCGCGCGGGCTCGCTCGGCGCCATCGCCGGCACCAGCTTCTACCCGGGCAAGAACCTCGGCGCCTACGGCGACGCGGGCGGAGTGATGACCGACGACGACGAGCTCGCCGCGGCCGTCCGCCGCCTCGGCAACCACGGCGGCCTCAGCGCCTACCGGCACGACGTCGTCGGCACGAACTCGCGGCTCGACTCGCTGCAGGCGGTCGTGCTGAGCGCGAAGCTCGCGCACCTGGACGAGTGGAACCAGCAGCGCCGCGACGCCGCCGCGCGCTACGCCGAGCTCCTCGACGGCGTCGACGGGCTGGTCCTCCCCCGCACCGCGCCGGGCAACGAGCACGTGCACCACCTCTACGTCGTGCGCACCCCGGAGCGGGAGCGCCTGCGCGCCGCGCTCGCGGAAGCGGGCGTCGCGACCGGCGTGCACTACCCGACCCCGGTGCACCTGCTGGCCCCGTTCCTCCCCGCCTCCGGCCGCCCGCGCTCGCTGCCGCGCGCCGAGGCGTTCGCCGGGCAGCTGCTGACGCTGCCGCTGTTCCCCGGCATCACCGCGGCGCAGCAGGAGTACGTGGCGGAGTCGCTGATCGCCGCGCTGCGGAGCACGACCTCCGCCGCCCCGAGCCCGGCGGGGGTGCTGTCGTGACGACCGCCGTCGCCGCGGGGACCCGGCGCGGTCGCACGGTGCCGGTCGAGGACGTCGACACCTCCGACGCCACCGTCTCGGTCCTCATCCCGCTGCACGACTACGCGCAGTTCCTCCCCGCCGCCGCGGCGAGCGCCCTCGGCCAGACGGGCGTCCGCGTGCAGCTGGTGATCGTCGACGACCGCTCCACCGACGACTCGCTCGCGGTGGCCCGCTCGATCGCGGCCGGCGACGACCGCGTCCTGGTGCTGGCGAACCCGCGGAACCTCGGCCCCGTCGGCAGCGTGCTCGCCGCGCTGGCCGTGGCGACCGGCGAGTTCTCCTGGTACCTCGACGCCGACGACGTGATCGCCCCGGGCGCCCTGGCCCGCGCGGTCGCCGTCGCCCGCGCGCACCCGTCGGTCGGGCTGGTCTACGGCCACCCCGTGCACTTCCCGGACGGGTCGGTGCTGCCGACCGCGCGGACGACTCCGACGTCGTGGCTGCTCTGGTCCGGCGGCGACTGGCTGCACGAGCGCTGCCGCACCGGGCTCAACGTGATCACCTCGCCCGAGGTGCTCGTGCGCCGGTCCGTCCTCGACCGGGTCGGCTGGCCCCGGCCGCTGCCGCACACCTACGACATGGAGCTCTGGCTGCGCCTCTCGGCCGCGTCCGACGTCGCCTACATCCAGGGCGTCGACCAGGCCTGGCACCGCGAGCACGCGGGCAGCCGCTCGGACACCGTGACGCCGCTGCACGACCTGCGCGAGCGCCTGCTCGCCTTCGAGACCTTCTTCGCCGATCCCGGCGGACCGCTCGACCGGCGCGACGAGCTCGAGCACCTCGCCCGGCGGGCCCTCGCCCGCGACGCCCTCGTCAAGGGCGCGCAGCGCTTCGACAGCGGCGGCGCCACCGCGGCGGACCTCGAGGAGCACCTCGGCTTCGCGCACCAGGTCTACGGCGACGCGGCCCGGCTGCCCGAGTGGGAGCGCCTGCAGTCGCGGCTGCTGAGCGCGCCGAGCGACCGCTTCTCCCCGCGCTTCCTGCTGGAGCGGGTGCTGCGGCGCCTGCGCACCGACCGGTCCTGGCGCCGCTGGCACCGCGAGGGGAGCTTCTGATGCGCGCCTCCCGCGTCCCCCGCGAGCTCGTCCGGCGCCTGCGCAGCACCGGCGGCCGCGATCTGCTGCAGCGCGCCGTCCGCTCGCTCGGCGACCGCGTCGGCGTCCGCGAGCTCGACATGCCGCTGCTCCCCGGCGACATCGCCGACTCCGGTCTCCTCCACCTGCCCGGCGCCCCTGTCCGCGCCGAGGGCCCCGCATCGATCGGCTGGATCTGCACCCCGCCCGACCGCGGCTCCGGCGGCCACACCACCCTGTTCCGGATGGTGCAGGCCCTGGTCGAGCGCGGCCACCGCTGCACGCTCTTCCTCTACGACCGGCACGGGGCCGACTTCGAGACCCGCGCCGCGATCATCCGGGCCGGCTGGCCGTGGCTCGACGTGGACATCCGCAGCGCCGACGACGGCGTCACCGGCGTCGACGCGGCCGTGGCGACCTCCTGGGAGACCGCGCACGTGCTCGCCACCCGCGGAACGGCGCCGATGGCCCGGCTGTACTTCGTGCAGGACTACGAGCCGTTCTTCCACCCGCGCGGGACCCTCGCGGCCCTGGCGGAGGACAGCTACCGGTTCGGCTTCCGCACCATCGCCCTCGGCGAGATGGTGCGCTCGCACCTCGACGCGCTCGGCGTCGCGAGCGACCTCGCGCCGTTCGGCTGCGACACCGCGACCTACACGCTGGACAACCTCGACGGCGAGCGCTCCGGCGTGGTGTTCTACGCCAAGCCCGCCGCCGACCGGCGCGGCTACCTGCTCGGCCGGCGGGCGCTCGCGCTCTTCCACGCCGAGCACCCCGAGGTGCCGATCCACGTCTACGGCACGGCGCCCGGAGCGTGGGACGTGCCGGTGATCGAGCACGGCACCCTCGCGCCGAGCGAGCTCGCCGCGCTCTACAACCGCTGCTCGGCCGGCATCGCGCTCTCCTTCACCAACATCTCGCTGGTGGCGGAGGAGCTGCTCGCCTGCGGCGCCGTCGCCGTGGTGAACGACGCCGTCGACGCCCGCGCGGACCTGCCGCACCCCGGCGCGAGCTGGGCCCGCCCGACTCCGGCGGGCATCGCGGAGGCGCTCGGCCGCGCGGTCGACGCCGCCCGTCCCGGCCGCGAGGTCGCCACCGGCGTCCGGCACGGCTGGGGCGTCGCCCAGGAGGTCGTCGAGCGCGTCGTCCTCGACGAGCTCGCCCGGACGACCCTCGCCGGCCCGGCACGCACCGCGGCCGCGGCCCCCGCCCCCGCACTCGTCCCCTCACTCGCCCCCGCTCGATCGGAGAGCTGACCCATGACCCTCGAAACCCACCGCCGGGTCGTCCTCGGCGGCAGCCCCGTCGATCTCGCCCGGCACGAGGAGGCGGTCCGCACCATCGCGGACCGCGCCGCCGCCCTGCACGACGCGCCGCTGGGCGTCCTCTCCGTGAACGTCGACCACGTCAACCACTTCGGCCACGGCGGACGCTGGCAGCACGTGCTCGAGCGCCGCGCCCTGCCGGTCGCCGAGGCGCCGACCCTCGTCCTGGTCCCCGTGGCCGAGGGCGAGACCGAGTGGACCGACGCGCCGCTGGACGTCCCGGCCCGCCCGGTCGAGTGGCTCTCGCTCATCGACGGCAGCCCGATCGCCAAGCAGGCCGAGCGCCTCACCGGCGTCTCCTGGCCGCGCCTGGCCGGCAGCGACCTGATCGGGCCGCTGCTGGACCGCGCCGCGACCGACGGCGTGCGCGTCGGCGTGCTCGGCGGCTCCGAGGTGGCGCAGTCGCGGCTGCGCGCCCGCCTGTCCGAGGAGCGGCCCGACCTGGTGATGGCCGGACTCTGGTCGCCCTCCCGGGCCGAGCTCGCCGACCCCGCCGCCAACGCCGCGCTGGTCGAGTCGATCCGCGGCGCGCGGGTCGACCTGCTCATCGTCGGACTCGGCAAGCCCCGCCAGGAGCTCTGGATCGACGAGCACGGCCCGCGGACCGGCGCGCACGTGCTGCTGGCCTTCGGCGCGGCCGTCGACTTCCTCGGCGGCTCCGTCCGCCGCGCGCCGCAGTGGGTCGCCGACCGCGGCGTGGAGTGGCTCTGGCGCCTCGCCCTCGAGCCGCGCCGCCTCGCGCGCCGCTATCTCGTCGAGGGGCCGCTCGCCTACGCGAGCCTGCGCCGGCACAGCTCGACCACCCCGCAGCGCGGCCCCGTGCTCGGCAGGGCCGCGCAGCCCGCCGCGCCGTCCCCCGTGCTGCCCGTGGTCCTGCCCGGCGGGAGCGCCCGCTTCGTCGGAGCCGGCGAGCGCGCCGACGTCGCCGCCCTCGTCGTCAGCTACCGCTCGGCCGCGACGATGGAGCGCCTGCTGACGAGCCTGCGCGCGGAGGCCGCGACCGGCGTCCGGATCCGCGTGGTCGTCGTCGACAACGCCTCCGACGACGGCTCGCTCGCCCTCGCGGCAGCGCACTCCGACGTCGTCGCCGTCGACGCGGGGGCCAACGTCGGCTACGCCGCCGCGATCAACATCGCCCGGCGGCACGCGGGCGACGCGGGTGCGCTGCTCGTGCTGAACCCCGATCTGGTCGTGCTGCCCGGCGCCGTCTCGACGCTGCTGGCGCGGATGGACTCCTCCTCCGCGGGCATCGTCGTGCCGCTCCTGCTCGACGCCGCGGGCGCCCCGTCGCGCTCGCTCCGCCGCGAGCCGACCCGGCTGCGCGCCCTCGGCGACGCACTGCTCGGCGACAAGGTCCTCGACCGCCCCGCGTTCTCCAGCGAGACCGACAGCGACCCGGAGAGCTACCGGCACGCCCACCGGATCGACTGGGCGACCGGCGCCGCGATGCTGATCGACGCGCTGGTCGCCGCCCGCCTCGGCGACTGGGACGAGCGGTTCTTCCTCTACTCCGAGGAGACGGACTACTTCCGCCGCGCCCGCGACCTCGGCGCCGAGGCCTGGTTCGAGCCCGCCGCGCGGGTCGTGCACGACGGCGGCGGCTCCGGCTCCTCCACCGCCCTCGCCGCGCTGCTCGCCGTGAACCGGGTGCGCTACGTGCAGAAGTTCCACGGCGCGCTGTACTCGAGCACCTTCCGTCTCGTCGTGCTGGCGGCGGAGTCGGCCCGCAGCGCCCTCCCCGGCGCCCGAGGCCGCGAGCACCGGCACGCGGCCCTCGCGCTCGCGGTCGGTGCCCGGCTCGCCTCGCTCCCCTCCGGCGCGCTCGCCCGCCCGCTCGCCGCACCGCACCCGAGCGGCTCGGTCGTCGTCCCCGCGCACGACGAGGAGGCGGTGATCGCCCGCACCCTGGCGCCGCTGGCCGCCGCCGCTGCGAGCGGCGCCCTCGAGGTGATCGTCGTCTGCAACGCCTGCACCGACGCCACCGCCGAGATCGCGCGCGGCTTCGCCGGCGTCACCGTGGTCGAGATCGCCGAGGCGTCCAAGACCGCGGCCCTCAACGCGGGCGACGCGGTGGCCGCCACCTGGCCGCGCCTCTACCTCGACGCGGACGTCGGTGTCACGGCGGACGCGGTCTGGAACGTCTTCGACGCGGTCACCCGCGGCGGGCTGCTCGCCGCCCGGCCGACGGCGGTCTACGACGCGACCGGAGCCGACCCGCTGGTCCGCGCCTACTACCGCGCCCGCTCGCGCACGGCCTCGCTGCACACCGCGCTCTGGGGGGCCGGCGGCTACGCCGTCAGCGGCCCGGGGCACGAGCGGATCGGGACCTTCCCCGCGCTGATCGCCGACGACGAGTTCGTCGACGGCCGGTTCTCCGTCGCCGAGCGCGCCGTCGTCGCCACCGCCCCCGCGGTGGTGCAGGTGCCCCGGAGCGCGACCAGCCTGCTCGGCGTCCTGCGCCGCACCCAGCGCGGCAGCGCGCAGCTGGCGGCGGCGACCCCCGGCGGCGAGCGCCGCTCGTCCCGCACCGCCGTTCAGGTGCTGCGGGCCGCCCAGGGTCCGCTCGAGCTCGCCGACGCCGCCGTCTACCTCTGCTTCGCCCTCGCCAGCCGGCTGCCGGAGCGGCAGGCGGCGGGCTGGACCCGCGACGAGACCACCCGCCGGGCCTCCTCCGCGCAGTCGGGGGCCTGACCCGTGGCCGTGATGATCGAGCGGACCGGGCCCCCGACGCTGCTGCGCCTGGTCGCCTACGCGCTGTTCCTCTTCCCCGCGGATCAGGTGCTCGCTCCCCTGGGCGCGTCCGGCTCGGTCGCGATGGTGCTCGCACTGCTGCTCACCGGCGCGTGGGCGGCGTCGGCCCTGCTGGGGCTGCACGACCCGATCCCGATGCGCCACCCGGGGCGGGCCGCGCTCACCCTGCTGCTGCTCGTGAGCATCGCGTCCTACGTCCGCTACGCCGTGAACGACACCATCCCGCGCACCGGCGAGGGGCAGCTCAGCGCCGACCGCTGGCTGCTGCTGCTGCTCGCCTCCGCCGGGATCGCCCTGGTCACCACCCAGAGCGTGCGCACCCTCGAGGACGCGCGGGTGCTGCTCGGCTCGCTCGTGAACGCGGCGTCGCTCTGCGCGATCGTGGCGATCATCCAGTTCACCACCCACGTCGACCCGGTCGAGTGGATCCGGAGCGTCATGGTCGGCTTCGTCGACAACGGCGGCAGCACGCCGTTCCAGGACCGGGACGGGCTCACCCGGGTGGCGGGCACCACCTTCCACCCGATCGAGCTCGCGGTCGTCTCGGCGATGCTCCTGCCGCTCGCCGTCTGGCGGCTGCTGTACGACCGGACGTCTCCGCGGTTCCTCCGCGCCGCCTCCTGCGTGCTGCTGGTCGTCGCCCTGGCGCTGACGGTCTCGCGGTCGGGGGTGCTCTCCCTGGTGGTGGGCGCGGTGGTCTGCGCGGTCTTCCTGCCCGCCTACGCCCGGCGGTGGGGCTACGTGATCGCGCCCGTCGCCGTCGCGGCGTTCTTCGTGACCACGCCGGGTCTGCTCGGCACCCTCACCGGCTCGATCGGCGCGGGCACCAGCGACTCCTCGATCACCAACCGCCTCGACAACTACCCGCGCGTGGCGGCCCTCGTCGCGCACCAGCCCCTGCTGGGCACCGGCCCGGGCACCTACCTCCCGGACAGCGCCCTGCTCATCCTCGACAACCAGTACCTCGGCGCCGCCATCACGCTCGGCCTCCTCGGCGCCGTCGCGGTGCTCGCCTACTTCGGCGTCCCGGCCCTCTTCGGGCTGATCGCCGCCCAGTTCGCCCGGGACCCGCGCCTGCGCGCCCTGACCGGGAGCGTCGCCGCCTCCGCGACGGTCGCCGCGGTCGCCTCCGCCACCTTCGACTCACTGGGCTTCCCGGTGTTCGCCCTGCTGTACCCGTTCGTGCTCGGCCTGTCCGGGAGCTGCTGGCTCCTGGTCCGCGCCGAGCTCGGACTCCCCTCCGCCCTGAGCACGGACGCCTCCGTCCCCGCCCGCGGCGCGATCGAATCCGCCCCAGAAAGGCTGTCCTGATGGACCCCGTCTCCGTTCTCCGCACCCTCTGGCGCCACCGGCTCCTCGCCGGCGTCGTCCTCGTGCTCACCGTCGCCGCGATGGCGTACGTCCTCGTGCTCTCACCGCGCACCTACGCCTCGACCGCGACCTACGCGCTGGTCAATCCGAAGCTGCCCTCCACGGCGGAGCTGGAGGCCGACCCGGCCCTCGCCGCGCTGAACTCCGACAACCCGTACCTGCGCTCCTCGGACAACTCGCTCGCCGCCCAGGTGCTCGTCACCGTGATGAACAGCGACGACACCGCGGACGCGCTCGCCGCGCAGGGTCTCAGCACCCAGTTCGCCGTCGAGCGGTCGGCCTGGGCCGGCCAGGGGCTGCTGCTGAGCGTGACCGCCGACGCCCCGACGGCCGACGGCTCGCTCGCCACGACGACGGCGCTCGGCGACCGGCTCGTCGACACGCTGCGCAGCATGCAGACGATCAACGGCGCGGACGACCGCTACCTCTTCACCGCGCTCGAGGTGCAGACGCCCGGCAAGGCCGTCGAGCAGATCTCGGACCGGCTCCGTGCGGTGATCATGGTCGCCGTCGGCGGCGTGGTGCTGCTCTTCGGCGCGATCTCGATCGCCCGCGCCGTCGACGGCCGGCGCGCGGGACGACGGGGCGCCCCGGCCGGCGCCTCGACGGCGGCGGCACCGTCTCCGCGCCTCCCGATCGCCGCGCCGAGCGCGACGACCTCCGCGCACGACGCCCCGCCCGCCTTCCGCGCCGCCCCGCACGCCGGGCACAGCACCCCGCCCGCCCTGGTCCGGCACCGCGACCCCGTCCCCGAGCGGAGCGGGCTCACCTCGCACCGCAGCTGAGCGGGCCGCGGCGCCGGACGCCGTGCGGGCCGGGCCCGGTGCCGGGCAGGCCCGGGCCTCAGACCCGGCTCAGCACCCCGTCGCGCTCGACGTACTCCTCGCCGGTCTCCGGGCAGCGCCAGAGAGCGCCGTCCGGACCGTCACCGGCCGCCTCGAGTCGCGCACCGGCCCGCCCGACCCAGCCGACCCTCCGGGCGGGCACGCCGACCACGAGGGCGAAGGGCGGCACGTCGGCGGCCACCACGGCGCCGGCCGCGACCATCGCCCAGGCGCCGATCCGCACCGGAGCGACGCAGACGGCTCGGGCGCCGATCGCCGCGCCCTCCTCCACCACGACCCCGACGGCGTGCCAGTCGTCCGCCGACTTCAGCGCCCCGTCGGGAGTGACGGCGCGGGGCCGCAGGTCGTTGGTGAACACCACGGCGGGGCCGACGAACACCCCGTCGCCGAGCACGGCCGGCTCGTAGACGAGCGCGTGGTTCTGGATCTTGCAGCGGTCGCCGACCACGACGCCGGGGCCGAGGTAGGCGCCCCGGCCGATCACGCAGTCCCGGCCCACCCGGGCCCGCTCGCGCACCTGGGCCAGGTGCCAGACCAGCGTCCCGTCGCCGATCTCGGCGCGCGGATCGACGTCCGCCGACGCCTCGATGCGCGCCGGCCGCAGCGAGCGCCCGAAGCAGACCGAGTGCTCCGAGCCGAGGTAGGAGCCGAACAGCGGGATCGGCGCATAGCCCTGCCGGGTGTAGAACCGGATCGCGTCCGGCTGCAGCGTGCCCGTCTCCAGCACCAGGCGGACCGCCCCGCGCTCGCGAGCCCTGTCCTCCAGCGCGGCGAGCACGGCCCCGGCGACTCCGGAGCCGCGAGCGGCCCGGTCGACGAACATCCGCTTCACCTCGACGACGTCCGGCCCGAGCACCGAGTCCGGCAGCGGGCGCAGCCCGCCGCAGGCCACGGCCGCGCCGCCCTCGTCGACGGCGACGAGGAACACCGGCACGTCGTCGGCGGACGGCGGCGTCCCCGGCTCGTGGTCGTCCGAGCCGTAGCGCTCGTCCAGCTCGACCCGCTGCGCCGCCCGCAGGCTCTCGGCCCGGGGGTCCGCCCACTCGACCTCGACGATGCTCCAGCCCATGGCTCCTCCTCCGGCGACCGCGCGGCGAGCCCGCTCGACGGGTCCATCCTGCCCTGCGCCGCGGTCCCGCACCCCGCGGCGACCCGGCGGGACGGCGCTCCCGGTCCCGCCGCCCGGCCGCACTGCTCCGCGCCGCCGTCTTAGAATCAGCGCATGCCCGACGACTCCGCCCCTCTTCCCGCGCCCGGCTGGTACCCGCACCCCGCCGACCTCGGTGCCGAGCTCTACTGGGACGGAGCGGCCTGGACGGATCGCTCGCGCCCCGCCGCGCCGCCCGCTCCCGCCTACGGGACGCCCGAGCCCGAGCAGCCCGCCACGCCCGGCTACGGAGCCGCGCCCGGGTACGGAGCCGCTCCCGGCTACGGCGCCGCGCCGCAGTACCCGGTCACCCCGGGCTCCGGACCGGCCCCCGGCTACGGCCCGGCCGCCGGCTACGGCGCCGCCCCCGCACGCCGCAACTCCCTCGCGATCGCGAGCCTCGTCCTCGGCATCGCCAGCATCCTGATCAACCCGCTCCTCGTCCCGTCGATCCTCGCGATCGTCTTCGGCGTCCGCGGCCGGGCCGCCTCCGCGCAGCTCGGCGGCCGCGGCTTCGCCACCGCGGGCCTGATCACCGGTGTCATCGGCATCGTCTTCGGAGTGCTGTCCTTCCTGGCACGCGCCGCCGGGCTCTCCAGCTGACCGGCGTGACGCGGCGGAGCGCCCCCTGGCTCTTCGTCGTCGCCGTCGCCCTGGTCGCGCTGGTCCTCCGGGGCCCGATCGTGGCCGTGGCTCCCGTCATCGACGCGATCCGCGACGACCTCGCGCTCTCCTCCGGCCAGGCGGGCGTCCTCACCAGCATCCCGGTGCTCTGCTTCGCCCTGGCCACGCCGCTGGCCCTGCTCGTGATCCGCCGGGTCGGGCCGGACGCCGCGGTGACCGTCACCGTGCTCGGCGTCGCCCTCGGCACGATCCTGCGCTCGGCCGGCGACGTGGTCTCCGTCGTCGCCGGCACCATCCTCATCGGCGTCTTCATCACCATCGGCAACGTCGTGGTCCCCGTCGTCATCCGCCGCGACGTCGCACCCGAGCGCGTGGACCTCACGACCGGCGTCTACACCGCAGCGCTCAACATCGGCTCGACCATCACCTCGCTCGGCACCGCGCCGCTCGCACTCGTCCTCGGCTGGCGCGGCGCCCTGCTCGCCTGGCTGGTGCTCAACGTCCTGGCCGTCGCCGGCTGGCTGCTCGCCCGCGGACCCGCCCGGGCCCTCCGCCCCGCCCCGCGCCCGCCGGCCGCGCGCGGACCGCAGGAGCCGGCGCCCCGGATCTGGCGCAGCGCCACCGTGCTCGCGCTCGCGGTCTGCTTCGCCAGCCAGGCCTTCTCCTACTACGGCGTCACCGCCTGGCTGCCCTCGCTCCTGGTCGACCGCAACGGCTTCTCGATCGAGGCGGCCGGAGCGAGCTCCTCCGTCTTCCAGATCGCCGCGATCATCGGCGCGATCGGCGTCCCGCTGGTGGTGCGCCGGCTCCGGCCGCTCGGCAGCATCGTCCTGATCGGCGTGCTCTGGTGCACCGTCCCGCTCGGCCTGCTGCTCGCCCCGCAACTCTGGGCGCTCTGGTGCCTGCTCGGCGGCGCGGCGCAGGGCGGCGGGATCACCGTCGTCTTCGTCCTGCTCGTGCGCCTCTCCCGCTCCGACCGGCACGCCTCGCGGCTCTCCGCCACCGTGCAGGGCCTCGGCTACGCCGTCGCCGCCACCGCCCCGACCGTGGTCGGCCTCGCGCACGACGTCAGCGGCGGCTGGGACGCCCCGCTGTTGATCGTGCTCACCGCGACCTGCTCCTTCCTCGCCTTCGGGATCCTCGCCGCGAGCCGTCAGGGCCGCACCGCCTGAGGCACCGGCGCGGGAGCACGGCCGCGGACCCCGGATCGAGGGCCCGTCTGAGAGCGCTCCCCTCCCGGATCGGGCGGCTCGGCGTCAAGGGGCCACCGTTCTCCCGCGCGGGGCAATAGCGTGGCGGCATGGCCGAGAAGAGCACGACCCGCGAGAAGACCGCGCCCGAGCCCGACGACGCGCGCAAGCCCGACGACGTCACCGACATCACCAAGCGCTCCTGGTTCTACGTCCTGAAGAAGACCGGCCGCGAGTTCGGCGCCGACCAGTGCACCGACCTCGCCGCCGCCCTCACCTACTACGCCGTGCTGGCGCTGTTCCCGGCGCTGCTCGCCATCGTCTCCGTCCTCGGCCTCTTCGGCCAGGCGCAGGCGACCACGCAGACCGTGCTCGACCTGGTCGGCAACCTGGCCTCCGCCGAGGTCGTCGACCTGCTGCGCGACCCGATCCAGTCGCTGGTCAACTCGCCGGCCGCCGGCGTCGCCTTCGTCACCGGTCTCGTCGGCGCGCTCTGGTCCGCCTCCGGCTACGTCGGCGCCTTCGGCCGCGCGATGAACCGCGTCTACGAGATCGACGAGGGCCGCCCGTTCTGGAAGCTGCGCCCGACCATGCTCGGCGTCACCGTCGTCACCGTGATCCTCATCGTCGTCGCCGCGCTCATCCTGGTGCTGAGCGGCCCGGTCGCCACCGCCGTCGGCGACGTCGTCGGTCTCGGCCCCGCCGCGCTGTCGGTCTGGAACATCGCCAAGTGGCCGGTGCTGGTGATCATCGCGGTGCTGACCATCGCGATCCTCTACTATTGGGCGCCGAACATCCGCCAGCCGAAGTTCCGCTGGATCAGCGTCGGCTCGATCCTCGCGCTCGCCATCTGGCTGCTCGCCTCGGTCGGCTTCGCCTTCTACGTCGCCAACTTCTCCAACTACAACAAGACCTACGGCTCGCTCGGTGGCGTGATCGTCTTCCTGCTCTGGATCTGGATCACCAACATCGCCCTGCTCTTCGGCGCCGAGTTCGACGCCGAGCTCGAGCGCGGCCGCGAGCTCCAGGCCGGCATCGAGGCGGAGGAGACCATCCAGCTGCCCCCGCGCGACACCGCCGCGAGCGACAAGAAGGCCGCGGTCCACGAGAAGGACGTGCGCGACGGCCGCTGGCTGCGCCTCTCCAGCGAGAACCGCGGCCAGAAGGGCCCCTCGCAGGACGACGAGGCCGCGAAGGACTCCGAGAAGGCGGCCGCCAAGGACTGAGACACCCGCGGACATGCTGGTCGGGCAAGGCGGCGTCACGAGCCCATGCCGGTCGAGTAGCCCCGCCAGGGGCGCATCGAGACCCCCCGTCCTCAGCACGGCAGGACTGCAGCCGCATGTTCCGACGCCGGCGGCTCTCGATAGGCCCGCTCCACGGGCTGCTCGATCACCATGGCCGAGCTCCCGAGTCGCACTCGGTTCACGACTCGAGCCGCCACAGCTCCCGGTAGTACTGCGCCCGCTCCTCGTCCGGCCCGATCCCGTACTCGCGGAGCAGCAGCGGCCCCCAGCCCTCGCCGTAGTTCCAGCCGAGGCTGACCACCGCGACCGCGAGATCCGCCCAGCGGTCGCCCACGCCGAGATCGCCCACGTCGACGGAGGCGCACCAGCGGCCGTCGACACCGATCAGGGTGTTCGGCGCGCAGGCGTCCCCGTGCACGACGACGGGCTCGTCCAGCGCCGGAGCCGCACCGAGCGCCGCGGGGCGCCGATCGAACCACGAGTCGCCGCGCAGCGCCGCGGGCACCTCGGCCACGAGCAGTGCGTGCACCGCCCGCAGCCCCGCCGCGATCGCCCGCACCGCCTCCTCCGGCCGCGCGATCCACTCCGGAGCGACCGCGCTCGCGCCGTCGAGCGGCGCCGTCAGCAGCCACTGCGCCTCGGCGTCCTCCCCGCGCTCGAGGATCCGCGGCACCGGATGCCGTCCGGCGAGCCACTCGAGCCGCACCGCCTCCCGCCCGAGGTCGACGCCGCTCGCCCGCGGATTCCACTTCAGGTACCCGTCCCGCACCCGGAACGTCAGCCCGTCCAGCTGGTTCCGCCACACCAGCTCCGGCGCGACTCCCCCGTTGAGCGCGATCGCCACCTCGGGCACCCGCACCCCGACCATCGACGTCTGCCTGCTCAGATCCGGCCCGCTCATGCCCCCACCCTCCCGCGAGATGCCACTTGTGCACGCAATCCTCGGCGTGTCCTGTGCACAAGTGGCATCTCGCGGGAGGGGTCAGCGCAGGTAGCGGAGGAGGAGGGTGTCGCCGGCGGCCAGCACGTGGGCCAGGCGCAGGTCCCGCGGCGTCGCAGCGCCGCGGGCGATGCGGCCGGCGTCGCCCGACTCGAGCGACGGGCTGATCGTCAGGCACAGCTCGTCGACGGCGTCAGCGGCCAGCAGTGTGCCGAGGAGGCCCGGACCACCCTCGCAGTGGATCCGGCCGAGCCCGCGCTCGACGAGCGCCGCGCGCATCCGTCCCGCGTCCAGGGCGTCCTCGCCGCAGACCAGCACGTCCGCGACCTCGGCCAGCTCCGCGCGCCGCCGCTCCGGCGACGCCCCGGTCGTCACGACGATCGGCCGCACCGGCGCCTCCGTGAAGATCCGCGACCCTGGATCGAGGTCCAGCGACCCCGACACGATCGCGAAAACCGGATGCGGAGGCAGCCCCGCCGCCGTCCGCGCCACCGCGGCCTCGTCGCCGAGCACCATCGGCCCGTAGCCCTCGGTCCGCACTGTGCCCGCCGCGACGAGCACCACGTCGGCCAGGCGCCGCAGCAGGTCGAAGACCCGCAGATCCGCCTCGCCGCCCAGCGCCCCCGAGACCCCCTCTCGGGTCACCGCGCCGTCGATACTCGAGACGAAGTTCACCCGCAGCCACGCGTCACCGGCGCCGTCCGCGTAGGCCGCGAGCAGCTGGCCGTCGTCGAGGTCCTGGGCGGGCGCCGGCCGGAGCCGGTCGATCGCCGCGCTCACGCGCGGTCCGCCGTCTCGTCGGCCGCGACGTTGTGACGCAGATAGGCCGGCTGCCGCCAGCCGAGCACCGCCTCCGTCAGCCGCACCGCGTCCACCGCCTGCCGCACGTCGTGCATCCGCACGATCCGCGCGCCGTTCAGGATGCAGATCACCGCCGCCGCCAGCGAGCCCTCCAGCCGCTCGCCCTGCGGCCGGTCCAGGGTCTCGCCGATGAAGTCCTTGTTCGACACCGCCGCGAGCACCGGCAGCCCGAGGACCGACAGCTCCCCCAGCCGCCGCGTCAGCTCCAGCGTGTGCAGCGTGTTCTTGTTGAGGTCGTGCCCGGGATCGACGATCAGCCGGTCGTCGGGGATCCCCGCGGCCCGCGCACGGTCCACCCGGACGCGCAGGTGCTCGATCACCTCGGCCACGACGTCGTCGTACTGCGGCGCCGTGGGCTCGCTGCGCGGCGCACCGACGCTGTGGGTGACGACGAGCTGGGCGGAGGAGCCCGCGAGCACCGCGAGCATCCCGGGATCGTGCAGCCCGCTGGTGTCGTTGACGACGGAGGCGCCCTCGGCGATGCTCGCCCGGGCCACCTCGGCGCGGGTCGTGTCGACGGAGATCACCACGTCGCTGCGCCCGTGGATGGCCGCGACCACCGGCACCACCCGGTCCAGCTCCTCCTGCAGCGAGACGGCGGGCCCGCGGCCGAAGGGGACGCCGCCGATGTCGACCCAGTCGGCGCCCTGCTCGGCGGCCCGCACCGCGGCGTCGACGGCCCGGTCGAGCGCGAAGGTGGAGCCCTTGTCGTAGAAGGAGTCCGGCGTGCGGTTCACGACCGCCATCACCGCGACCTCCCGCTCGAAGTCGAACCCGCGTCCGCCGATCGTGCGCCTCATCGTCCGTCGTCCCTCCGGCTGCCCGCGCCGAGCGAGCGTCGGCGCGCTCACCCTAGACGAGCAGCATCGGCGAGGGCTGCGGCGGCAGCAGCGGCGTCGTCGCGGCGTCCTCGAGCAGCACCTGGAAGAGCAGGTGGTCCTGCCACTCCCCCGCGATCCGCAGGTAGCGCCGGGCCACGCCGATCCGCTCGAAGCCGTTGCGCTCGAGCACCGTCTGCGAGCCGACGTTGTGCAGCAGCGTGCCCGCCTGCACCCGGTGCAACCGCAGCTCGTCACGGGCGAGGCCGAGGGTCGCGCCGACCGCGCGGGTCATCACCCCACGGCCCTCCAGCTCGGCGTCGACCCAGTAGCCGAGGTCCGCGCTGTCGAAGGCGCCGCGCACCACGTTCGAGAGCGTCACCCGCCCGACGAGCTGGTCGCCGCGCTCGAGCACCAGCGGGAGCAGCGCCCCGGACCGGTACCCGTGCAGCGCGTCGGCGATAGCGTCGGTCTGCCCGCCGGCCTCGAAGAACCGCGCCGACCGCAGCGGCTCCCAGGGCGCGAGGCGACGCCGGTTGCGGCGGTACGCCTCGGCGAGCGCGGGACCGTCCTCGCGGACGATCAGGCGGAGGACGGTGCCGTGACCGACGGCGATCGAGGCTGACACCCTGCGAGGCTAGACCGATCCGGTCCATTAACGCACGAACCCCCGGCCGGGGCCGGGGGTGTCGTCGTGGTGGGCGATACTGGGATCGAACCAGTGACCTCTTCCGTGTCAGGGAAGCGCGCTACCGCTGCGCCAATCGCCCGCTGCTCCCGGAGGAGCGCCTCGCTCGGTGAACGATCGAGGTGGATACGGGATTCGAACCCGTGTATACGGCTTTGCAGGCCGCTGCCTCGCCTCTCGGCCAATCCACCGTGTACGGGATTCGGTGTCGGCGGCCCCTCGGAGCGTGAGCTCCCGGGGCCGACCAGGTGAAACACCGGCCCGGGGGCCGGTTCTTCGAGCGGATGACGAGATTCGAACTCGCGACCCTCACCTTGGCAAGGTGATGCGCTACCACTGCGCCACATCCGCATGATGTGTTGTATTGCTGTCTTGCTACCGATTGCTGGTCTTGCCCGTCTCCCCGGCGCTTTCGCTGCCCGGCTCGACCTAGAAGACTGTATCCGAACGCCGCGCGAACTTCCAAATCGACGGCGCCCCGATTCGTGCACCGCGACGCCGGACCCGCGTCGTTCCGCGCGAAACCGGCCCGCAACCCGCTGTTCACCCGGGCGTGGCGCGCCGTTCCCGGTGCATCGGAGCGCCGCGGATCCGCTACGATCGTTTCTCGGGTCGTCCACAAGACGGCCGTCAGGGCGATTGGCGCAGTTGGTAGCGCGCTTCCTTCACACGGAAGAGGTCATCGGTTCGAGTCCGGTATCGCCCACCACCTCCCTCCTCTCCACCTTCCGCATCTCCACCCGCGCATCTCCACCCCGCGGAGGCACTCTCGTGATGGGTCGCTCCCACGCCGTCTCCGGCGCGCTCGCCTGGTCCGTCGTCACGACCGTCCCGGCCCTCGCCGCGCCGCTCGGCCTCGCCGGCCTGCCGCTCGACCTGCGGCTCGTCGGTCTCGGCGTCGCCGCCGGCTGGGCGCTCGTCCCGGACGCCGACCACGCCCGGGCGACGATCTCGCGCTCGGCACCCGGCGCGTCCCTCCTCACCGCGACCGCCGGCCGCATCAGCGGCGGCCACCGGCACGGGATGCACTCCCTGCTCGCCGTGGCCGTCGTCTGGTACCTGATCCCGCTCCTGGTCGCCCTGCGCTTCCCCGTGCCGCTCGTCGGCCCGGTCTCGCTGGCCGCCGTGCTCACCCTGCCGGCGATCGCCTTCGCCGCGAAGGCGGTCAGGGCGGCGCCCTCCTGGCCGATCGCCTGGGCCGGCGCGCTCGTCGTGACGGCGCTCCTGGTCACCCTCGCCGACGGCACCTGGGCCTGGCTGCAGGTCGCCGCGACCCTCGGCTACCTCGTGCACGTCGCCGGTGACGCCCTCACCACCGAGGGGATCAACTGGCTCTGGCCGCTGCGGATCCGCTCCCCGCGCTGGGTGCGCCGCACGCCCGTGCTGCGGCGGCTCTGGACGTCCGGCGGTTACGCCGCGATCCCCGTCCTCGGCTCGGCCGGCTCCTGGCGCGAGACGATCCTCTACTGGCTGATGTCGGCCGCCACGATCGTGCTGACGGCCTGGCTGCTCGCCGAGGAGCTCCTCTGACCCCGGGCGGGAGCCCTCAGTACACCGCCCCCGGGTTCATGATCCCCAGCGGATCGAACACCGCCTTGATCCCGCGCTGCAGCGCCATGGAGTCCTCGCCGAGCTCCTCCGCGAGCCAGCGCCGCTTCAGCAGCCCCACCCCGTGCTCGCCCGTGAGAGTGCCGCCGAGCGCGAGCGCCGTGCGGAACAGCTCGCCCGCGGCCGCCCAGACCTCCTCGCCGACCCCGTCGGACCCTGCTGGCACGACGAAGTTCGGGTGCAGGTTGCCGTCGCCCGCGTGGGCCACGGTCGGGATGCTCAGCCCGGTGCGCTCCTCGATCCCGCGGATCGCGGCGAACATCGCGGGCAGCGCCGAGCGCGGCACGCAGACGTCCTCGATCAGCACCTCGCCCTCGGCCTCGAGCGCGGGATGGAAGGCCCGCCGCACCGCGAGCAGCGCCTCGCCCGCCACCGGGTCGTCCGTCGACTCGGCGTCCCCGCCGGCCCCGGTGACGATCGCGAGGATCCGGCGCGCCTCGTCCTCCGCTCCCCCGCCGTCCGTCTGCACGAGCAGGTAGGCGGCGCCGCGGTCGAGCTGCGCGCCCGTGTAGCGGGCGATCGCGGCGAGCGCCCCCTCGTCCATCAGCTCCATCACCGCCGGTCGCAGCCGGGCCGCCGTGATCGCCGCCGAGGCGGCCGCGGCCACGACGACACTCGGGAAGTACGCGCCGATCGTGACCACCCGGCCCGCGGGGATCGGCCGGAGCTTCACCGTCGCCTCGACGATTACCCCGAGCGTCCCCTCCGAGCCGGTCAGCAGCGCCGTGAGGTCGTAGCCGGCGACGCCCTTCACGCTGCGCCGCCCGGTCCGCACCAGGCGCCCGTCGGCCAGCACGACGGCGAGACCGAGCACCGCCTCGCGGGTGACCCCGTACTTCGCGCAGAGCAGCCCGCCCGCGTTGGTGGCGATGTTGCCGCCGATGCTCGAGATCGCCTTGCTCGCCGGGTCCGGCGAGAAGATCAGCCCGTCCGCGGCGACCGCGTCCGACAGCGCCTGATTGAGCACGCCCGGCTCGACCACCGCGAGCTCGTCCTCGAGCGAGATCTCCAGGATGCGGTCCATGGCCGCCGTCGAGAGCACGATCGCGCCGTCGCGGCCGACGGCCCCCGCGGCGAGCCCCGTCCCCGCACCGCGCGGGACGACCGGAACCCGGTGCTCGGTGGCGATCCGGAGCGTCGCCTGCACGTCGGCGACCGAGCGCGCGCGGACCAGCGCGAGCGCACGTCCGCCGGCGGTCCACCCCGACTTGTCGGTGTGCGCGGACTCGAAGTCCGGCCCCTCGGTCGTCACCGCGTCACCGAGCTCCTCCCGCAGCCTCCGGAGGACGAGCGCACGGCCGGTCGTCCCGGCGCTCGTTCCGATGCCGGTCCCAGCACCGCCGACGGTCTCGGCGCCGGTGCCGGTCTCGGTGTGGACTGTCTCGGCGGCGCTGGTCTGGGTACGGCTGGTCTCGGTGCTGCTCATGCGGGTCACTCCGGGCGGATCGCGGGTCGGCCCCTCGATCCTTCCACGGCGGCCCGGTCACACGGCAGGATGGGCGGATGAGCGGAGCGCGGCGATGACGGGACCCACGAGCGCGGGGATCCTCCTGCACCGGCTGCGTGACGGCGAGCGCGAGGTGTTCCTCGGCCGGATGGGCGGCCCGCTGTGGACCCGCCGCCCGCGGGCCTGGTCGATCCCCAAGGGCCTGCACACGCCAGAGGAGGCACCGCTCGACGCCGCTCAGCGCGAATTCGAGGAGGAGATCGGCGTCGCCGCCCCGGACCTCGACTACGCGCTCCTCGGTGCCTACCGCCAGCGCTCCGGGAAGACCGTCACCGTCTTCGCCGCGGAGTGCGCCGCCGACATCGCCTTCGTCGCCAGCAACACCTTCGAGCTCGAGTGGCCGCGCGGCTCCGGAGTGGTCCGCACCTACCCGGAGATCGAGCGCGCGGAGTGGCTGCCGCTCGAGCGCGCCCGCGAGGAGATCACCGCCGGGCAGGTGCCCGCGCTCGACGATCTCGAGCGGGCCCTGACCGCGACGGACCGACCGGCGGCCCAGCGCCCGGACGCGCAGGACTCGGCTCAGTAGTCGAGGACGTCCAGCGGGATCGCCAGGTCGTCGTCGGTCGCCATCGGCACGGGCCGGCCGAGCCGGCGGGCGCGGTCGGCCAGCTCCGCGACCAGCGCCTCGTCGACGATCTCCGCGGCGTCCTCGGGCTCGTCCTCGACGAGCATCTGGCTCGACGGTCCGAGCAGCAGCCGGGCCGTCAGCACGCCGCCACCGCGTCGGACGGGGATCTCCACCGTGGCCGCGGTCGCCGTCGAGGCGAGCATCCGGGCGTACTCGAGCACCGCGTCCGCGATGTCGTCCCCGGTGAGGACGCTCCCCTCGGCGTAGTGGATGCGTCGCACGGCGGACTCCTTCAGTCGGCGGAGCGGCCGGCTGCAGGAGAGCCCGGCCGGCTCCCTCCCCAGGGTGGCACGCGCTCCCCGGCGCGCAGGCGGATCGGCGGACATCCGCCGGGGGCTTTACTTCCCGGCACCGCCCTCGCCGTGCCCGCGGTCGTCGGCCGCCGAGTAGACCCGCAGCGCCAGCGGCACGATCCGGACCCTCGCCTCGTGGAACCCGTCCGGCTCGCCGTCGAACACCTCGCTCTCGCCGTCGTGCGCCCACTCCGGGTCCACGCCGGCCGGTCGCCGCGCGCCCACCACGACGCCCGCGGTGCTGGCCGACTCGACCACCGGAGCGCGCCAGCCGGGCACCCGCCCGACCACCGGCGTCGCGCCCCGCCCGAGCGCCAGCGACACCGCCCCGCGGGTCCGGGGCGTCCGTCCCGAGTGCAGCACGCGGATGTCGAGCTGCCCGTCGTCCAGGCGCCGGCGGGCGAGCGGCGTCGCGGTGCGCGGGTGATCCCGGTTCACCCCGACGAAGTACGACCAGACCAGCTCCGTCCGCCCGTCGCGCCGCAGCTCGAACGGGTCGGTCGAGCGCACCACCTCGAAGGCGGCGAGGACCGCGGCGAGCGGCTTGCCGATCACCTTCTCGCGCTTCTCCCGCGCGGCCACGAACTCCGGGTACAGCCCGATCGAGACGGTGTTCAGCACCGTGACCGGCTCGGCGTCCCCGGCCGTCACCTCGGCCACGTCGACGTCGCGGCGCTCGCCGTGCGCCGCCGCGTCGAGCGCGTCCTGGATCGTCACCAGGCCCAGCGCCTTGGCGAAGTGGTTCATCGTCCCGCCCGGCAGCACCAGGAGCGTCATCCCCTCGGCCCGCGCGAGCCCCGCGCCGACCGCCATCGTCCCGTCGCCGCCGTAGACGCCCAGCACCTCGGGCGGAGCGTCGCCGGCGCGCGCCGAGCGCACCACGTCGCCGAGGTCCTCGCCCTCGGCCAGCCGGTGCACCCGCGCCGCGGGGAAGCGCTGCAGGATCAGCGGCTCCGGATCCGGCCGGTGCGAGTCGCGCCCGGCGCTCGGGTTGAGCACCACCAGCAGCTCGGCTCCGTCGCCGAGAGGACGCACGTCGACCGGCGGCCGGCTCGTCCGCTCCGAGACGGGGACGTGCCGCGGGCGCGCCGGCACCAGCACCTTCCCGAGGCCCGCGACGACCGCGCCGAGCGCCGCTCCGCCGACCACGTCGGAGAGCCAGTGCACCCCGACGTGCAGGCGCGAGAAGGCGACGGCCGCGGCGAGCGGCGCGACGGCGAGTCCCACCCGCGGGTTCTCGAGCGCGACCCCGGCGGCGAAGGCGGCGGCACTCGCCGCGTGGCCGGAGGGGAAGCTCGGCGAGGTGGGCACGCGGGCGAGCCGCCGCCCCACCGGCACGTCCACCACGAGCGGCCGGACCCCGCCGAAGAGCTGCTTGCCGACGAGGTTCGCCGCGGCGCTCGCCACCGCCAGCGACGCCGCTCCCCGCGCCGCCTCGCGGGGCCGGCCGGCCAGGAGCAGCAGCGCCCCGAGCCCGAACCAGAGCACCCCGTGATCGGCGGCGCGCGAGAGCCCGACCAGCGCTCCGTCCACGAGCGGCACCGGACGGCGCGCGTTGAGCTTCCGGGCGGCGCGGGCATCGGCCCGGCGCACGGCGCGCGGCACCGCGAGGACGCGCCGGAGCAGGACGGACGGGGGTCGGGTTCCGCGCAGAGGCATGCCTCCAGGGTAGGAGGCGCCTTCCGCGACTCCCTGAGCCCTGGGCGGCTAGACCTCGCCGAAGCCCGACTCGACCAGGTCGGCGAGCCGCCCCACGGCCTCCTCCGCCTCGGCACCGGTGGCCGAGATCGCGACCTCGTCACCGCGGTCGAGCCCGAGCGACATCACGCCGAGCAGGCTCGTCGCGTCCTTGCCGTTCACGTCGATCCGCGCGTCGAAGCGGGTGGCGAGGGTGACGAAGTCGGCCGCCGGCCGGGCGTGCAGCCCGTTCGGGTTGATCAGCCGCACCGTCCGCCGCACGCTCGCCGACTCGGCGGGGGCCGCGGGCGACTCGGCGAGCAGCGCGCCCCGCGCCGACTCCGCCGCCGCGAGCACGTCCGCCAGCGCGGCACCGGTGCCCGCCGCCACGGCCGCCGCCACGGCACCCTCCACGAGCGGCGCGTCCGCGATCCGGACCCGCTCCCGCGCCTCGTCGTCCAGGAACTCCACCGCGGTCTCCGCGGTCATGATCGCCGAGCCGAGGTCGCAGAGCACCACGGCGCCCTCGCCGGAGTCGGCCTCGGCCAGCGCCGCGGTGATCCGCTCGAAGCTCGTCCCGATCCCGCCGTCGTCCGTGCCGCCCGCGGCGATCAGCGCGACGTCGGGCGCCATCTGCGCCGCCAGCTCCACAAGTCCCTCGGCCAGTCGCGCGCTGTGCGAGACGAGGACGAGCCCGACGCTCACGCCGCCGCCTCGGCCGCGGCGCGCAGCAGCAGGACGCTCGACACGCTGCCCGGATCGCGGTGCCCGACGGCCCGCTCGCCCAGGTAGCTCGCCCGGCCCTTCCGTGCGACGAGCGGGTCGGTCGACTCCGCTCCGCCCTGTGCCGCGTCCGCTGCCGCGGCGAGCACGGCGGCCGCCGAGGAGCCGTCGGCCGAGGCGGCCTGCGCGGCCTCGACCGCCGGCGTCCACGCGTCCACCATCGTCTTGTCGCCGACCTCGGCCTTGCCGCGCAGCACGATCCCGTCGCGCGCCGCCGCGAGCAGGGCCGCGACCGCGGCACCGTCGAGCGACTCCTGCCCGGTGACCGCGCCGGACGCCTTGAGGAACGCGGTGCCGAACAGCGGCCCGGAGGCTCCGCCCACCGTCGAGATCAGCGTGGTCGCCACCAGCTTGAGCACCTCGGCCGGAGTCGCGAGCTCGGCAGCCGCGTCGAGCTTCGCGACCACGGCCTGGAAGCCGCGGTCCATGTTCTCGCCGTGGTCGCCGTCGCCGATCGCGCGGTCGAGTGTGATCAGCTCCACCCGGTGCTCCGAGACCGCCTGCGCCGCGGCCCGGATCCACGCCACAGCCCATGCCGCGTCGAGCCCCAGTGCTCCCTGTCCGTCCTGCATCGATCCGTCCTCTTTCCTGTGTCGCCTCTGCGACCGTCGTGTCGTCGTGTCGTCGTGCGGTCGTGTCGTCGTGCGGTCGTGTCGTCGTGTGCGCGCCGCTGTCCGGGCCGGGCGCCCGCCCTCTGCTCGGGGCCGCTCAGCGTCCCCAGCGCAGCGCCGCGGTCTGCACCGGTGCGTCCCAGAGCTCCGTCAGCGCGTCGTCCAGCTTCAGCAGCGTGATCGAGACCCCCTGCATCTCCAGCGAGGTGACGTAGCTGCCGACCAGGCTCCGCCGCACCGTCACGCCCTTCTCGGCCAGCACCTCCGCGGCACGCCGGTAGACGAGGTAGAGCTCGACCTGCGGGGTGCCGCCCAGTCCGTTGACGAAGAGGAGGACGTCGTCGCCGGAGGAGAAGGGCAGGTCCTCGAGGATCGGCGCGAGCAGGCGGTCGACGATCCGGTCGGCCGGCTCGAGCGGGATCCGCTCGCGGCCGGGCTCGCCGTGGATGCCGATGCCGATCTCGATCTCGTCCTCGGCCAGCTCGAAGCTCGGCTCCCCCGCGTGCGGCACCGTGCAGGGCCGCAGCGCGACGCCCATCGAGCGGACGTTCGCGACGACCGTCTCGGCGATCGCCGCCACCTCGTCCAGCGAGTCGCCGCGCTCGGCCGCCGCTCCGGCGATCTTCTCCACCATCACCGTCCCGGCCACGCCGCGACGCCCCGCCGTGTAGAGGGAGTCCTTGACGGCCACGTCGTCGTCGACGATCACCGAGCGGACCTCCACGTCGTCGGCGAGGGCCAGGTCGGCCGCCGTCTCGAAGTTGAGCACGTCGCCGGTGTAGTTCTTCACGATGTGCAGGACGCCCGCACCGCCGTCGACCGCCTTCGTGGCGGCGACGATCGGATCGGGAGTGGGCGAGGTGAACACGGGCCCGGGCACTGCGGCATCGAGCATGCCGACTCCGACGAAGCCGGCGTGCAGGGGCTCGTGCCCGCTGCCGCCGCCGCTGACGATGCCGACCTTCCCCTGCCGAGGAGCGTCGACGCGCACCACGAACAGCGGATCGGGCTCGACCCGCACCAGGTCGGCGTGCGCGAGGCCGAATCCGGCCACGGACTCCGCGACGACGTTCTTCGGGTCGTTGATGAGCTTCTTCATCGAGGTCTCCTCCAGGGCGCTCCGCTCCGTCGCGGACAGCGGCTCCACGTTACGCCCGCCGTCCCGGCTCGCGCAGGCCCGGCCGCGCGGCTCAGGCGCCGCGCCGGGTCTCCTCGACCCACTGGTCCAGCTTCGCCGTCGCGGCACCCGAGTCGACCGCCTGCGCGGCGCGGTCGAGCGCCGAGCGGAGGCGGTCGAGGATCGCCGTCCGGATCAGCCCCGGGTCGCGCGCCAGATCGAACGCGATCAGTCCCGCCGCCGCGTTCAGCAGCACGATGTCCCGCACCGGCCCCTCCTCGCCGGCCAGGACCGAGCGCACCACCTGCGCGTTGTAGGCGGCGTCGCGCCCGCGGAGCTGGTCGATGCTCGCGCGGCGCAGGCCGAGGTCGCGCGGGTCGAGGTCGTGCTCGACGACCGAGCCGCGCGAGACCTCCCAGATGTGGCTGTGACCGGTGGTGGTCAGCTCGTCGAGACCGTCGTCGCCGCGGAAGACGAGCGCGGTCGCGCCGCGGGTCTGGAACACCCCGACGAAGAGCGGGACCCGGTCCAGGTGCGCGACCCCGACGGCGGACGCCTCCGGCCGCGCCGGGTTGCAGAGCGGCCCCAGGAAGTTGAAGACGGTCGGCACGCCCAGCTCGGCCCGCACGGGCCCGGCGTGGCGGAACCCCGGGTGGAACATCGCGGCGAAGACGAAGGCGATCCCCGTCCGGCGGAACACCTCGGCCACCCGGTCGGCGGAGAGCGTCAGATCGACGCCGAGCGCCGCGAGCACGTCCGAGGAGCCCGATGAGGAGGACGCCGCGCGGTTCCCGTGCTTGATGACCGGCGTGCCCGCGGCCGCCGCGATGATCGACGCGGTGGAGGAGATGTTGACCGTGCCGAAGCGGTCCCCGCCGGTCCCGACGATGTCGAGGGCCATCGGATCCACGTCCAGCGGCACCGCGTGCTCGAGGATCGCGTCGCGGAAGCCGACGATCTCGTCGACCGTCTCGCCCTTGGCGCGCAGCGCGATCAGCAGGCCCGCGAGCTGCGCCGGCGTGGCCTCGCCCTGCATCACCCGCTCCATGGCCCAGGTCGCCTCCGACACCGAGAGATCGGAGGAGTCGAGGAGGGAGCCGAGAATGAGCGGCCAGGACAGGGTTTCCGACATGGCTCTCAGATTATGCGACTACGAAGGCCCCACGGGAAGTGCGAGTTCCCCCCCTTGCGATCGTCCATAATGGTCTGTGTGACGAGCACCTCTCTCTCCCCCACGGCCACCGTGCCCGCAGTGAACCGACCCAACCCGGTCGCGGTCGGAACGATCGTCTGGCTGGGCAGCGAGGTCATGTTCTTCGCGGGCCTGTTCGCGATCTACTTCACCCTCCGCAGCACCTCACCGGAGCTGTGGTCGGCCGAGACCAGCATCCTGAACGTCCCCTACGCGAGCGTCAACACGGTGATCCTGGTCGCCTCGTCGTTCACCTGCCAGTTCGGCGTCTTCGCCGCCGAGCGCCTGCAGCCCCGGTCCACCGGGCTCAGCCCGTTCAAGTGGGGCATGGTCGAGTGGTTCTTCCTCACCTACGCCCTCGGCGCGGTCTTCGTCTGCGGCCAGGTCCTCGAGTACGCGACCCTCGTCTCGGAGGGCGTCACCCTCTCGAGCAACGCCTACGGCTCCGCGTTCTACCTCACCACCGGCTTCCACGCCCTGCACGTGACCGGCGGGCTCATCGCCTTCCTGCTCGTCATCGGCCGCGCCTTCGCCGTCAAGAACTTCGGCCACAAGGAGGCGACCAGCGCGATCGTCGTGTCCTACTACTGGCACTTCGTCGACGTCGTCTGGGTCGGCCTCTTCGTCGTCATCTACTTCCTGAAGTGAGGCCAGCCGCCTCCATGCCCCACCACACTCCCGAACCCCGCAGGAAGGTTGCCTCGATGGCCTCCCCGAAGACGAAGAGCCGCGCCAAGAAGGGTCGCCGTCACCCCCTGGCCACGCTGGCCCTGATCGCGATCGGCCTCGGCCTCACCGGCGGCACCTACGCGGCCGTCGGCGTCGCGACCTCCGCCTCCGCGGAGACCTCGGCCACCAGCCAGCAGACGATCGACGAGGGCTCGAAGCTCTTCGCCGCCAACTGCGCCACCTGCCACGGCCTCGACGCCGCGGGCACCGACAACGCCCCGTCGCTGATCGGCGTCGGCGCCGCCTCGGTCGACTTCCAGGTCGGCACCGGCCGCATGCCGATGCAGATGCACGGCCCGCAGGCCCTCGAGAAGCCGGTGCAGTTCACCGACGACCAGGTCGCCGAGCTGGCGGCCTACGTCGCCTCGCTGGCGCCCGGCCCAGCCATCCCCAGCGGCGAGGTCCTCGACGCCCAGGGCGACTCGGCCAACGGCGCCGAGCTCTTCCGGATCAACTGCGCGATGTGCCACAACGTCGCCGGCGCCGGCGGCGCCCTGACCGAGGGCAAGTTCGCTCCCCCGCTGGGCGGCGTCACCGAGGCGCACATCTACGAGGCGATGGTCACCGGCCCGCAGAACATGCCGGTCTTCAACGACCTCAACATCTCGCCGGAAGACAAGCGCGACATCATCTCCTACCTCAAGTACATCGAGGCCAACCCCTCCCCGGGCGGATTCGCCCTGGGCTCCCTCGGCCCCGTCGCCGAAGGCCTCTTCCTCTGGATCTTCGGACTCGGTTCCATCGTCGCCCTGACGGTGTGGATCACCGCACGATCCAACTAGCAGACACCGGCGCCCTGGCGGGCGCTCGACCCCCACGACGCCGAGCGGCGTCGACACGGCGTGAAAAGGAGAACCATGGCAGAGCACGATGAGGGTGGCACCGACCTCGCCACCTCGTCGGCCACCGGGCACGGGAGTGCTCCGGCCGGCACCGCGGTCGTGACGCGGGACCGCGTCCAGGACCCGGGCCTCCCGCCGCACCGCCCCCGGATGACCGACGTCGACCCCAAGGTCGCGAAGCGGGCCGAGCGCACGGTCTACACGCTCTTCTACCTCTCCTTCGCGGGCTCGATCTTCGCGGTGGCCGCCTACATGGCGTTCCCGATCACGGAGAACATCGAGTCGGTCCGGCTGAACACGCTGTTCATCGGCCTCGGCATGTCGCTGGCACTCCTGGGCATCGGCATCGCCGCCGTCCACTGGGGCAAGCAGCTGATGTCCGACCACGAGGGCATCGACATCCGCCACCCCGTCCGCAGCGCGGAGGACACCCGTGCCCGTGCGCTCGAGATCTTCGACCAGTCCGACAAGGAGTCCGGCTTCGGCCGGCGCTCGCTGATCCGCAACAGCCTCATCGGCTCGCTGGTCGTCTTCCCCCTGCCCGCCGTGATCCTGTTCCGAGGCCTCGGACCGCAGGACCAGAACCCCGTCGCCCTCCTCAAGACTACGATGTGGCGCGAGGGCACGCGGCTCACCCTGGACCCCTCCGGAGCGCCGATCCTCGCATCGGACGTCACGCTGGGCTCCGCCTTCCACGTCATCCCCGAGGGACTCGACGAGGTCGAGGGCAAGCTGGAGGAGAAGGCCAAGGCCGCCGTCCTCCTGATGCGCCTGAAGCCCGAGGACCTGACCGTCAGCGAGGGTCGCGAGACCTGGAACTACGACGGCATCGTCGCCTACTCCAAGATCTGCACGCACGTCGGCTGCCCCGTGGCGCTGTACGAGCAGCAGACCCACCACCTCCTGTGCCCGTGCCACCAGTCGCAGTTCGACATCAAGCGCGAGGCCGAGGTCATCTTCGGTCCTGCGAAGCGCCCGCTTCCGCAGCTCCCCATCACCATCGACGCCGACGGATACCTGGTCGCCCGCAGCGACTTCACGGAGCCGGTCGGACCATCCTTCTGGGAGCGATGACACACATGTCCACCACCACACCTTCCCGCCCCGCGGCGTCGCCCGCGGAGCCCGGCGACGGCGTCATCCTCGGCAGCGGCAAGCTGCAGAAGGGCTACGTCGGGGCCGCGTCGAACTACATCGACGAGCGCACGAGCATCTCGGCGGTCGTCAAGGAGTTCGGCCGCAAGATCTTCCCGGACCACTGGTCGTTCCTCCTCGGCGAGGTCGCGCTCTACAGCTTCGTGATCATCCTGCTGTCGGGCACCTTCCTCACCTTCTTCTTCCAGGCCTCCATGGTCGAGACGCACTACGAGGGCAGCTACCTGCCGCTCAAGGGCATCGAGATGTCCGCGGCGATGGCCTCGTCGCTCGACATCTCGTTCGACATCCGCGGCGGCCTGCTGATGCGCCAGATCCACCACTGGGCGGCCCTGCTGTTCGTGGCCTCGATCGGCCTGCACATGCTCCGCATCTTCTTCACCGGCGCGTTCCGCAAGCCCCGCGAGATCAACTGGGTCATCGGCTTCGTCCTCTTCATCCTGGCGATGGCCGAGGGCTTCACCGGCTACTCCCTCCCGGACGACCTGCTCTCGGGCAACGGCCTCCGCATCATCGACGGCATGGTCAAGGGCATCCCGATCGTCGGCACCTGGGTCTCGTTCCTCCTCTTCGGCGGCGAGTTCCCCGGCACCGACATCGTCGGCCGCCTCTACACCCTGCACATCCTGCTGCTCCCGGCGCTGGTGCTCGCGTTCATCGCCCTGCACCTCGTGTTCGTGGTCGTCCACAAGCACACCCAGTTCCCGGGTGCGGGCAAGACCGAGCAGAACGTCGTCGGCTACCCGGTGCTCCCGGTCTACGCCGCCAAGGCCGGTGGATTCTTCTTCATCGTCTTCGGTGTCGTCGTCCTCATCGCCTCGCTGTTCACGATCAACCCGATCTGGAACTACGGCCCGTACGACCCCTCCCCCGTCTCCGCCGGCACCCAGCCCGACTGGTACATCGGCTTCGCCGACGGTGCCCTGCGTCTGGTCCCGCCGGGACTCGAGTGGGCGATCCCGGGCCTCGGCACGATCTCGTTCAACATCCTCCTGCCGCTCTCCGTGGTCGGGCTGTTCATCGTCGTCGTCCTGCTCTACCCGTTCCTCGAGGCCTGGATCACCGGTGACAAGCGCGAGCACCACCTGCTCGACCGCCCGCGCAACGCCGCGACCCGCACCGCGATCGGTGCCGCCGGAGTCACGTTCTACGCCGTCCTCTGGGCTGCGGCGTCCTCCGACATCATCGCGACGCACTTCCACCTCACGATGGAGGGCGTCATCCACGCCCTGCAGTTCCTCCTCTTCGCCGGTCCGGTCATCGCGTACTTCGTCACGAAGCGCATCTGCCTCGCCCTGCAGAAGAAGGACCGTGAGATCGCCCTGCACGGCTTCGAGTCCGGCCGCATCGTCCGCCTCCCCGGCGGCGAGTTCATCGAGGTGCACCAGCAGCTCGACGCGTACGAGCGCTGGAAGCTGGTCGGCCAGGAGGAGTACGAGCCCCTCATGATCCGCCCGGACTCCCGCGGCCGCATCACCGCCCCGGAGCGCGTGCGCGCCGGCCTCTCCCGCTGGTTCTTCGAGGACCGGATCACCCCTGTCACCCAGAAGGAGCTCGAGAGCTCGCACAGCGAGCACTGACTCCCTCTCCCGAAGGGCCCGGACGCACAGCGTCCGGGCCCTTCGTCGTCCCCTGTTCGACCACCCCTCACAGAGCGCACCACTGACCGAGCGGCACCCCCGCACAGCAGAGCCCGCCCTTCATGCTGATCGAGCAGCCCGCCCAGCGGGCGTCTCGAGATCCACCACCGTCAGAACACGAGACTGCAGACCCGCACGTCTGGGGACGGCCGGTCTCGACGCTCCCCTGCGGGCCTCCTCGACCATCATGGACAGCACCGCCCCGCACATGCTGATCGAGTAGCCCGCACAGCGGGCGTATCGAGATCCACCACTGTCAGAACACGCGTCTGCAGACCCGCCCTGCTGGGGACCGCTGGTCTCGATAAGCCCAGGGAGAAAGCGCGGCTCCTCCCCCACGCACCATGGAGTGGGCGACGCGGCACCACCTCCCGAGACGCCGCGCAGCGGCTCGGACGGCTCCCCCCGGGCGGGAACCATGCTGATCGAGTAGCGACAGCAGGTCACGAATCGAGCGGAGGGGGGCGCCTTCGGCGCCATCGCAGGGCGGGGAAGAGACCGACGTCCTTGCGGTGGGCGGGTCTCGATACGCCCCTGCAGGGCTACTCGACCATCATGTCTGCGGGTGACTCTTCCAAGGAGATCCACCCACCTCAGAACCCGCAGTGTGCCGACCTGTACTGCGGAGCGAGCCGTGGAGTCGATAGTGCTGATCGAGTAGCCCGCGAAGCGGGCGTATCGAGCGGAGGGGGCGCCTCCGGCGCGAGTGCAAGCGGGGAAGAGACCGACGTCCTTGGGGTGCGCGGGTCTCGATACGCCCCTGCGGGGCTACTCGACCAGCATGTCTGCGGGCGTCTCTTCCAAGTAGATCCACCCACGTCAGAAGGACGAGTCTGCAGACCCGCCCTGTTGAGGAAGCCGGGTCTCGATACGCCGCTGCGGGGCTACTCGACCAGCATGAAGGGTGCTCCGCCCTTCGAGACTCTCCGGAACGGACGCAGGCAGTCGGCTGAGGCCCGTGACGGGTCCGTTCGCGGCCCAGCGATAGCACGAGTGGACTCGGGGCGGCCTCAGGGGGCCCTTCAGGGCCCGTTTCACGCCCGTTCGCGGTGTCGGGACGCCCGAGGCAGACCACAGACGCCCGCACCCGCCCCGCGGGCGCCCTCGCCCCACGCGAAAGGGCCGGGTGCCGGAGGTCGAAACCTCCTGCACCCGGCCCTCGGAGCCGTGCAGTCCGCCTAGCGGGCGAAGTACCCGCGGTAGTACTCGTACACCCAGCCGGCGATCGCGACCAGGAAGAGGCCGACCGCGATGTAGGTGATCCAGAAGCCGACCGCGAGGCCGAGGAAGGCCAGTGCGGCGGAGCCGCCCAGGATCAGCGGCCACCAGCTCCACGGGCTGAAGAAGCCCAGCTCGGGGTCACCGTCGTCGATGTCGGCGTCGAGGCGGTCCTCGGGCAGCTCAGCGCCCTGGGCCTTGTGCACCCGGCCGACGTAGAAGGCGATGAAGCCGCCCAGCACCGACGAGAGCGCGATGCCCACGGTGCCGACCCACTCGACCTGGCCGGTGTCGATCAGCGACCAGAGGATGTAGGTGACGTCCGCGAGGAGGAAGAACCCGGCGAGCAGCCAGAACAGATTGACGTTGGCGCGCATGGCCCTACTTCACCGTGCCTTCGGACTTGTCGTACGTGGGGGCGTCCGGAGCGTCCTTCGCCGGGCCGATGCCGACGGGGATGCCGGCCTCGGGGTGGTTGAGGTCGAAGGCCGGAGCCTCGCTGCGGATGCGCGGGATGGAGGTGAAGTTGTGCCGGGGCGGCGGGCAGGAGGTCGCCCACTCAAGCGAGCGCGAGAAGCCCCACGGGTCGTTCACCGTGACCTTGGGCGCCTTGCGGGCCGTGATGTACACGTTGAGGAAGAACGGGATGAGCGAGACCGCGAGGATCATCGCGCCGATCGTCGACAGCTGGTTCATCCAGGTGAAGCCGTCCTCGGGCAGGTAGCTCGCGTAGCGGCGGGGCATGCCCACGACTCCGAGCCAGTGCTGGATGAGGAAGGTGGTGTGGAAGCCGATGAACAGCAGCCAGAAGTGCCACTTGCCCAGGGTCTCGTTCAGCATCTTGCCGGTCCACTTGGGCCACCAGAAGTAGAAGCCCGAGAACATCGCGAACACGACGGTGCCGAACACCACGTAGTGGAAGTGCGCGACGACGAAGTACGAGTCGGACACGTGGAAGTCCAGCGGCGGCGAGGCGAGGATGACGCCGGTGAGGCCACCGAAGGTGAAGGTGATCAGGAAGCCGATCGCCCAGATCATCGGGGTCTCGAACGTCACCGATCCGCGCCACATGGTGCCGATCCAGTTGAAGATCTTCACGCCGGTCGGGACCGCGATGAGCATCGTCATCAGCGAGAAGAACGGCAGCAGGACCGAGCCGGTGACGTACATGTGGTGCGCCCACACGGTCACGGACAGGGCGGCGATCGCGATGGTCGCGTAGATCAGCGTCTTGTAGCCGAAGATCGGCTTGCGGCTGAAGACCGGGAAGACCTCGGAGACGATGCCGAAGAACGGCAGCGCGATGATGTACACCTCAGGGTGGCCGAAGAACCAGAACAGGTGCTGCCAGAGCAGCACGCCGCCGTTGGCCGCGTCGTAGATGTGCGCATCGAACACGCGGTCGGCACCGAGGGCGAACATCGCCGCCGCGAGGACCGGGAAGGCCAGCAGCACGAGGATCGACGTCACCAGGATGTTCCAGGTGAAGATCGGCATGCGGAACATCGTCATGCCGGGGGCGCGCATCGTGATGATCGTGGTGATGAAGTTCACCGCACCGAGGATCGTGCCGAAGCCGGACAGCGCCAGGCCGAAGACCCAGAGATTGCCGCCGAGCCCTGGCGAGAACGTCGTGCTCGAGAGTGGCGCGTAGGCGAACCAGCCGAAGGACGCGGCGCCCTGCGGGGTGATGAAGCCGGCGACCGCGATCAGCGAGCCGAAGCTGTAGAGCCAGTAGGCGAACGCGTTGAGTCGCGGGAACGCGACGTCCGGAGCGCCGATCTGCAGCGGCATGAGGACGTTGGCGAAGCCCGCGAAGAGCGGCGTCGCGAACATCAGCAGCATGATCGTGCCGTGCATGGTGAAGAGCTGGTTGTACTGCTCGCGGGTCTCGACCACGGCGAGGCCGGGCTCGAAGAGCTGGGCGCGGATGACCAGGGCCATCACGCCCGCGATGCAGAAGTAGATGAACGAGGTGATCAGGTACATGTACCCGATGACCTTGTGATCGGTGGACGTCATCCAGCGAACGAGGACGTTCGCCTTGCGCTCGACCGGCGGTGTGCCGAATGAGCGGGACGGGGCGGGTGCTGTGGCGGTGCTCATGCTCCCTCTACTCCTCGTTCTCGGTGCGGGCCGGCGCGCCGGTGCCGGGCAGGTTGCTGTTGCGGTCGTACTCGGCGCCGAGCTGGCCGGTCTGGCCCGCGTCGCGCAGCGACTGGATGTAGTCGTCGTACTCGCCCTGCGAGACGACCTTCACGTTGAAGAGCATCGCGGAGTGGTACTCGCCGCAGAGCTCGGCGCACTTGCCGGCGTAGGTCCCCTCCTTGAGCGGCGTGACGTACATGTAGTTCGTCTTGCCGGGGATCATGTCCTTCTTGTAGAGGAAGTCGACGACCCAGAAGGAGTGGATGACGTCGCGGGCGTCGAGCTGGATCTTGATCTTCTGGTTCACCGGCAGGTAGAGCGTCGGGACCTCGGACTCGACCAGCGAGCCGGCGCCGTCGGCGCTGTCCTCGTACTGGCCCTGGATGCCCGCGGAGTAGACGTCCTCGTCGACGTAGTTGAAGTCCCACGCCCACTGCTTGCCGTACACCTGGATGGTCTCGTCCGGGTCGTCGTAGGCCTGCTCGATGGCGGCCTGGTCGCGCGCGGTGAAGGCGAAGAAGCCGATCACGAGGATCAGCGGCACGATCGTGTAGAAGATCTCGATCGGCATGTTGTAGCGCAGCTGCACCGGGAGGCCGGTCTGGCCCTTCCGGCGGCGGTAGACGACGACCGCCCAGATCGTCAGGCCCCAGGTGATGACACCCACGGCGAGCAGGACGATCCAGGAGGTGACCCAGAGTCCGATGACCCGGTCGACGTGGTTCGTCGTGCCGGGTTCTGTGGGGAGCCAGCCCTGCAGCTGCTCCTGCGTGCAGCCCGCGAGGACGAGGGCGAGAGCTCCTGCGACGGGTACTGCGACCCATCGGCGGAGACGGCGATTGAAGCGCACCGGTGACCTTTCGGAAGACTGGGGACCAGTTCACACGAAACTGTATTAGACCGGCCCTAGCCTACCCGCCGTCGTCGGCAGGGAGTGCACCGGCACCCGCTCTTGACCTCTCGCCGAAGTGGTGCTGCAACGGCGAACGGCGCCCGGCCGCCCGCCGGAGCGGGGAGTCGGGCGCCGTTCGAGCGGGCCGTGCGGCGTGTCGCCGCGGGTGATCAGTGGAAGCTGTCGCCGCAGGCGCAGCTGCCGCCGGCGTTGGGGTTGTCGATGGTGAAGCCCTGCTTCTGGATGGTGTCCTCGAAGTCGATCGAGGCGCCGTCGAGGTAGGGGACGCTCATCTTGTCGACGACGAGGCCGACGCCCTCGAACTCGACCGCCGCGTCGCCGTCGAGCGTGCGCTCGTCGAAGTAGAGCTGGTAGATCAGGCCGGAGCAGCCGCCGGGCTGGACGGCGACGCGCAGGCGCAGGTCGTCGCGGCCCTCCTGCTCGAGGAGGCTCTTCACCTTCGCGGCGGCGACGGGGGTCATCGAGACGCCGTGCGCCGCGGTGGTGGTGCTGGCGGTCAGTGTCGTGTCGGACATGTCACTCCTCGGTGGGATCGGTCGGAACGGAGCCGAGCGGGAACAGAGCCGGCGGGATCGGACGGCGTGCTGCCGACGATTCTACGGTGGCAACCCAGGCGCGGGCCGGGCTATTCCGAATCGCTCAGGCCCGGTGCTCGGCGGCGCGCAGCAGGAACAGCGCCTCCGTCTGCGCCGCGCGCTGGAAGACGCCGAGGTGGAGGGACTCGTTCGGGCTGTGCGCGCGCGAGTCCGGGTCCTCGACACCGGTGACCAGGATCTGCGCGTCCGGGAACTCGCGCACGAGGTCGGCGATGAAGGGGATGCTGCCGCCGACGCTGGTCTCCAGCGGCGCGCGGCCCCAGGCGTCGGCCATCGCCTGCTCGACCAGGCCGACGGCCCAGCCCGAGGTGTCGACCAGGAAGGGCTCCCCCGTGTCGACGTCGGCGATCTCGAGGTGGGCGCCGAACGGAGCGTGCGCCCGCAGGTGCCGCTCGAGGGCGGTGAAGCCCTCCTGCGCCTCCTGGCCGGGAGCGATGCGGGCGCTGATCTTGACCCGCACGGACGGGCTGAGGGTGTTGGAGGCGTCCACCACGCTGGGCGCGTCGATGCCGGTGACCGTGATCGACGGCTTCGACCAGATCCGGGAGAGGAGCGGTCCGGAGCCGATCGGCGAGACGCCGTCGAGCAGGCCGGAGTCGCGGCGGAGGTCCTCCTCGGTGGTCTCCGGAACCGCACCGTCGTGCTCGGTGAGCCCGGCGACCGCGACCGAGCCGTCCTCGTTCCAGAGCGTGTCGAGGAGGCGGATCGTCGCGAGCATCGCGTCGGGCACCGCGCCGCCGAGCATGCCGGAGTGCGAGGCGTGGTCGAGGGTGCGGACGGTGAGGGTCAGCGTGACGTTGCCGCGCAGGCCCACGGTGAGCGAGGGGGTGTCGATGTCCCAGTTGTCGCTGTCGGCGACCACGATCACGTCGGCCCGCAGCGCGTCGTGGTGCTCGCGGAGGAAGGTCGGGAACGAGCGCGAGCCGAACTCCTCCTCGCCCTCGATGAAGAGCACGAGGCCGAGGTCGTGGTCGTCGCCCGCCACCCGGCGCAGGGCACGGACCGCGGCGAGGTGCGAGACCACGCCCGCCTTGTCGTCCGCGGCACCGCGGCCGTAGAGACGGTCGCCGCGCACGGTCGGCTCGAACGGCGGCGTCTCCCACGCCTCCTCCGCCCCCTGCGGCTGGACGTCGTGGTGGGCGTAGAGCAGGACGGTGGGTGCGCCGTTGCGGGCGGCCCGCGTCGCGAGGACGGCGGGCTGACCGAGGAGGTCGGAGTCGCCGATGGTGGAGCTGCGGATCGAGACCTCGTCGAAGGCACCCGTCTCCCGGGCGAGCTCGGCGATCGCCTCGGCGCTGGCGGCGACGCGGGTGGCGTCGAAGCCGTCCCAGGAGACGGAGGGGATTCGGACGAGCCGGCCCAGCTCGCCGAGCGAGCGGGGCAGGTCGTCGCGCACGGCGGCGAGCACCTCCTCCTCGGCGGCGGACAGGGTGGAGGACGGAGTCGGAGCGTCGTGAGCCATGGAGGTAATCTTAAGAGACCCTCGATTCCAAGGACGTTCCCCTGTGGCCAAGCACCCGATCGCACCCGACACCCCCGACGACGCCGACGTGACGGCCATCGGGAAGGGCCGGCCGACCCCGACGCGCCGCGAGCAGGAGCTCGCCCGCAAGCGTCCGCTGGTCGTGACCGACCGCAAGCAGGCCGCGCGGGACGCCCGCTCGAAGACCGCGGAGCTGCGCGAGCAGGCTCGGGTCGGCATGGCCGCCGGCGACCAGCGCTACCTGCCGGTGCGCGACAAGGGCCCGCAGCGCAAGTACGTCCGCGACTACGTCGACGCGCGCTTCAGCTTCGGCGAGTTCCTCATCCCGGTGATGGTCGTCGTGCTGCTGATCAGCTTCTTCCCGCAGCCCGAGCTCGCCTCGCTCACCCTGATCATCCTGTGGGCGTTCTTCCTGCTCGCCGTCCTCGACTGCATCCTGCTGGGCCGCCGCCTGAAGAAGAAGCTCGCCGAGCGCTTCGGCGGCGCCGACAAGGTCGAGAAGGGCATCCCGTGGTACGCCGCGATGCGCGCCCTGCAGCTGCGCGTGATGCGCCTGCCCAAGCCTCAGGTCAAGCGCGGAGCGTTCCCGGCCTGACCCGGCGGCGCGAACCGGGCCGGTAGAGGCCGGACCGGTCCCGGCGCCCTCGGACTACGCGGCGCGCAGCCTGGCGAGCCCGCGGTTGATCTGACGGCCCCAGAGCGGGCCGCGGAAGACGAACGCCGAGTAGCCCTGCACCAGCGTCGCGCCGGCGTCGAGCCGCTCCTGCACGTCCTCCGCGGTGTCCACTCCCCCGACGGAGATCACGCAGAACTCCGCGGGGACGACACCGCGGATGACCCGCAGCACCTCGAGCGCGCGCGCGGCGAGCGGAGCGCCGGAGAGCCCGCCCGCTCCCGCGCGCTCGACGACGGCGCGGTCGGTGCGCAGTCCCTCGCGGGACAGGGTGGTGTTCGTGGCGATGACACCGGCGAGGCCGAGGCGCACCGCGAGCTCGGCGACGCGGACGACCTCCTCGTCCGAGAGGTCCGGCGCGATCTTGACCAGCAGCGGAGTCGTGTCCGCCGCCTCGGCGACCGCGGCGAGCAGCGGCTCGAGCTTGTCGATCTCCTGCAGGCCGCGCAGACCCGGGGTGTTCGGCGAGCTGACGTTGACGACCAGGTAGTCGGCGAGCGGCGCGAGCATCCGGGCGCTGACCAGGTAGTCCTCGATCGCGTCGTCGACGTCGACCACCCGGCTCTTGCCGATGTTGACGCCGATCACGGGGCGGCCCCGGGCACTGCGCAGGCGGGCGAGGCGACCGGCCGCCGCGCGGGCGCCGTGGTTGTTGAAGCCCATCCGGTTGATCAGCGCGCGGTCGGCGATCAGCCGGAAGAGCCGCGGGCGGTCGTTGCCGGGCTGGGCGCGGGCGGTCAGCGTGCCCACCTCGACGTGGCCGAAGCCGAGCGCGCCGAGACCGAGCACGGCGGTCGCGTCCTTGTCGAAGCCGGCGGCCACGCCGAACGGCGTCCGGAAGCGCAGGCCGAGCGCCTCGACCGAGAGGTCGGCGCGCGGCACGGTGAGCCGGCGGACGAGCGGGGCGACGGGGCCGAGCGCTTGGATCACCGGGAAGGCGAGGTGGTGCGCCCGCTCGGGATCGAGGCGCGTGAGCACGGTGGAGAACAGCAGCGGGTACACGGCGGCCCTCACAGCTCGTCGGCGGTGTGCAGGGCGGCGGGGCGCTCGGCGCGCAGCAGGGCGATCGCCGACTCGAAGTCGTCGAGGGAGTCGAACGCCTGGTAGACGCTCGCGAAGCGCAGGTAGGCGACCTCGTCCAGCTCGCGGAGGGGGACGAGGATGGCGAGACCGATGTCGTTCGCGTCGATCTGCGAGGCGCCGGTGGAGCGGAGGTTCTCCTCGACCCGCTGGGCGAGCACGGCGAGGTCGGTGTCGGTGACCGGGCGGCCCTGGCAGGCCTTCCGGACTCCGCTGACGATCTTCTCGCGGCTGAACGGCTCCACGACTCCGCTGCGCTTGATCACGACGAGGCTCGCGGTCTCGGTGGTGGAGAAGCGGCGGCCGCAGGACGGGCACTGGCGGCGGCGGCGGATGGAGAGGCCGTCGTCGCTGGTGCGCGAGTCGATCACGCGGGAGTCGGGGTGCCGGCAGAAGGGGCAGAACATCTCGGGTGCCTCTCGAGGTCAGGCGAAGCGGGCGTCGACGGCGTCGCCGTGCGCGGGGAGCGCCTCGGCGTCGCTCAGCGCGCGGATGTGCGGGGCGACCCGCTGCAGGGCGGCGCGGTCGTAGGAGACGAGCTGCTGCGGGCGGAGGAAGGTGTGCGCGCCGAGACCGGAGGAGAAGCGCGCCTGCCCGAGGGTCGGCAGCACGTGGTTGGAACCGGCCAGGTAGTCGCCGAGGCTCACCGGGGTGGTCGGGCCGAGGAAGACGGCACCGGCGTCGTGGATCCGCTCGGCGGTGGCCTCGGGGTCGACGGTGTGCAGCTCGAGGTGCTCGGGGCCGTAGGCGTCGCTGAACGCGCAGGCGATCTCGAGGTCGTCGACGATCACGAGGGCCGACTGCGGGCCGGAGAGGGCGATGCGGACGCGCTCGGAGTGCTGGGTGCGCGCGGCCTGCTCGACGATCTCGCGGCCGACGGCCTCGGCGAGGGCCGGATCGTCGGTGACGAGGAGGGCGGAGGCGGCCTCGTCGTGCTCGGCCTGGCTGACCAGGTCGGCGGCGATCAGGCGCGGGTCGGCGCTGGAGTCGGCGATGACGAGGATCTCGGTGGGTCCGGCCTCGGAGTCGATGCCGACCTGGCCGAGCACCTGGCGCTTGGCGGTGGTGACCCAGACGTTGCCGGGGCCCGTGATGATGCTGACCGGGTCGAGGCCGAGGGAGTCGACGCCGTAGGCGAGGGCGGCGACCGCTCCCGCGCCGCCCATGGCGTAGACCTCGTCGACGCCGAGGAGCCCGGCGGCGGCGAGGATCGTCGGGTGCACGGAGCCGCCGAACGCCTTCTGCGGCGGCGAGGCGAGCGCGACGGAGCCGACGCCGGCGACCTGGGCGGGCACGGCGTTCATGATCACGCTGGAGGGGTAGACGGCCTTGCCGCCGGGGACGTAGAGGCCGGCTCGGCCGACGGGCTGCCAGCGCTGGGTGACGGTGGCGCCGTCGTCGAGCACCGTGGTGCGGGCCGGGGGGATCTGCGCGGCGCTGGCCTTGCGGACGCGGACGATCGCCTCCTCGAGGGCCGCGCGGATCGCGGGATCGAGGTCGCGGACCGCCGCGGCGATCTCCTCGGCGGGCACGCGCAGGTGCGGCGGGCGGACGCCGTCGAGGCGCTCCGCCTGCTCGAGCAGCGCCTCGGCGCCGCGCGCGCGGACGTCGGCGATCAGCTCGGCGACGACGGGCCCGACGGCGGCGGAGGTGCCCGGATTGCGCGGAACGAGGGCGAGGAGCTCGGCGGCGGACGGACGCCGCCCCCGCAGATCGAGAGTCTGAATCATGGCCGCCCCAGCCTACCGGCCGCGCTCGCGCCGCTCCCCCGCGGGCGCCTCCCGCGCCGTCCGAGCGCGATCTCGAGACGCCGCCCGCACGCCGGTCACCGGGTCTCGATACGCCGCTGCGCAGCTGCTCGACCAGCATGTGCAGCGCGCGCCGCGTCGGCGCGGCTCAGTACAGGCAGTTCGGACCCAGCAGGCTCTTCAGCTCGCCGAAGAGGTCCGGGGTGATCCGGACCGGGAACGGGACCTCGAAGACGCGGGCCGTGTCGCCCTTGATCAGCTTGAGGCGGACCTCGGTGCGGCCGGAGTGGCGGATGAGCACGTCGCTGAGCTGCG
The DNA here is from genome assembly GCF_004345345.1 of Rathayibacter sp. PhB179. NCBI lineage: Bacteria > Bacillati > Actinomycetota > Actinomycetes > Micrococcales > Microbacteriaceae > Rathayibacter > Rathayibacter sp. PhB179. The sequence goes on from NZ_SLVD01000003.1 coordinate 357,438, forward strand.
AGACGGTGTCGGTCGTCGCGCGCGACTCCGGCATCGAGACGGTCAGCGGCCCGGAGTCGCCGTCCTGGCTCATCTCGGGGGCGAAGAGGCTGAACGCGTGCAGGTTCATGCCGTCGTCGCGCATGCTGACGCGGCCGCGGACGACGACGATGGAGTCGTTCGTCAGCGCGGGAGCGAACTCCTGGTACGCCTTGCCCATGAACATGCAGGTGATCTCGCCGCCGAAGTCCTCGACCTGGATCATCCCGTACTGGTTGCCGGAGGCCTTCGCCATCCGGTGCTGCACGCTCGTGACGAGTCCGGCGACGACCACCGTCTCGCCGTCGCCGATCGACTCCGAGACCAGGAGGTCGGCGATCGTCGTGCTGTAGTGCTTGGCCAGCTCCGTCTCGAGCCCGGCGAGCGGGTGGTCGGAGACGTAGAGGCCGAGCATGTCGCGCTCGAAGGCGAGCTTGTCCCGCTTGGCCCACTCCGGCCGGGTCGGCACCTGGATCGCGGCCTGCGGCTCGTCCCAGAGGCTGTCGAAGTCGAACCCGACCTGGCCGTTGGCCTCGTTGCGCTTCTCGCCGACGGCGGCCTCGACCGCGTCCTCGTGCACCTCGACGAGCGCGCGCCGGGTCGAGCCGAGCGAGTCGAACGCGCCCGCCTTGATCAGCGACTCTATGGTGCGCTTGTTCGCGACCGGGAGCGGCACCTTGCGGAGGAAGTCGTGGAACGACTCGAAGCGCCCCTTCTCCTCCCGGGCGACCCGGATGCCCTCGACGACGTTGGTCCCGACGTTGCGGACGGCACCGAGGCCGAAGCGGATGTCGGGCCCCACGGCGGTGAAGAAGCCGATCGACTCGTTGACGTCCGGCGGCAGCACCTTGATGCCCATCCGCCGGCACTCGTTGAGGTAGGCGGCCATCTTGTCCTTGGAGTCGCCGACGCTGGTGAGCAGCGCGGCCATGTACTCCGCGGGGAAGTGCGCCTTGAGGTAGGCGGTCCAGTAGGAGATGACGCCGTACGCGGCCGAGTGCGCCTTGTTGAACGCGTAGTCGGAGAAGGGCAGCAGGATGTCCCAGAGGGTCTTCACCGCGGCCATCGAGTAGCCGTTGTCGGCCATGCCGCCGGAGAAGCCCTCGAACTGCTTGTCCAGCTCGGACTTCTTCTTCTTGCCCATCGCGCGGCGGAGCAGGTCGGCCTGCGCCAGCGTGAAGCCCGCGAGCTTCTGCGCGATCGACATCACCTGCTCCTGGTAGACGATCAGCCCGTAGGTGCCGCCGAGCACCTCGGCGAGCGGCTCCTCGAGCTCCGGGTGGATCGGGGTGATCTCCTGCACGCCGTTCTTCCGCAGCGCGTAGTTGGTGTGCGAGTCGGCGCCCATCGGGCCCGGCCGGTAGAGCGCGAGGACCGCGGAGATGTCCTCGAAGTTGTCGGGCTTCATCAGGCGCAGGAGCCCGCGCATCGGCCCACCGTCGAGCTGGAAGACGCCGAGCGTGTCGCCGCGGGCCAGCAGCTCATAGGCGGCCGGGTCGTCGAGCGCGAGGTCCTCGAGGACGAGGTCCTGACCGCGGTTGGCGCGGATGTTGTCGAGGGCGTCGTCGATGATCGTGAGGTTCCGCAGCCCCAGGAAGTCCATCTTGATCAGGCCGAGCGACTCGCAGGCGGGGTAGTCGAACTGCGTGACGATCTGGCCGTCCTGCTCCCGCTTCATGATCGGGATGATGTCCTTGAGCGGATCGCTCGACATGATCACGCCGGCCGCGTGCACGCCCCACTGGCGCTTGAGGTTCTCCAGGCCCAGGGCCGTCTCGAAGACGAGCTTCGCCTGCGGGTCCTCGGCGATGACGTTCCGGACGTCGAGCGCCTCCTTGTAGCGCGGGTGCTCGGGGTCGTTGATCCCGGTCAGCGGGATGTCCTTGCCCATGATCGCGGGCGGCATCGCCTTGGTGAGCTTCTCGCCCATCCCGAACGGGAAGCCGAGCACGCGCGAGGCGTCCTTGAGCGCCTGCTTCGCCTTGATGGTGCCGTAGGTGACGATCTGCGCGACGCGCTCGTCGCCGTACTTGTCGGTGACGTAGCGGATGACCTCGCCGCGGCGACGGTCGTCGAAGTCGACGTCGAAGTCGGGCATCGAGACGCGGTCGGGGTTGAGGAAGCGCTCGAAGATCAGGCCGTGCTTCAGCGGGTCGAGATCGGTGATCTTCATCGCGTAGGCGGCCATCGAGCCGGCTCCGGAGCCGCGGCCCGGGCCGACGCGGATGCCGTTGCGCTTGGACCAGTTGATGAAGTCGGCGACGACGAGGAAGTAGCCCGGGAAGCCCATCTGCAGGATGACGCGGGACTCGTAGTCCGCGCGGTCGCGCACCTCCTGGGAGATCCCGTCCGGGTACCGCTCGTTCAGCCCGGCCTCGACCTCCTTCACGAACCAGGTGTCCTCGGTCTCCCCCTCGGGGACGGGGAAGCGCGGCATGTAGTTCGCGGAGGTGTCGAACTGCACGTCGCAGCGCTCGGCGATCAGCAGCGTGTTGTCGCAGGCTTCGGGGTGGTCGCGGAAGACCTGGCGCATCTCGCGCGGGGACTTGAGGTAGAACTCGTCCGCGTCGAACTTGAAGCGCTTGGGGTCGTCGAGCGTGGTGCCCGACTGCACGCAGAGCAGCGCCGCGTGCGAGGTGGCGTCGTGCGCGTGGGTGTAGTGCAGGTCGTTCGTCGCCACCAGCGGCAGATCGAGGTCCTTCGCCAGCCGGATCACGTCGCCGATGACGCGGCGCTCGATCTCGAGGCCGTGGTCCATGATCTCGGCGAAGTAGTTCTCCTTGCCGAAGATGTCGCGGTAGTCGGCGGCCGCCTGCCGCGCCTCCTTGTACTGCCCGAGGCGCAGACGCGTCTGCACCTCGCCGCTCGGGCAGCCGGTGGTCGCGATGAGGCCCTCGGAGTGCTCGGCGAGGATCTCGCGGTCCATCCGGGGCTTGAAGTAGTAGCCCTCGATCGAGGCGCGCGAGGAGAGCCGGAAGAGGTTGTGCATGCCGGTCGTCGTCGAGCTCAGCAGCGTCATGTGCGTGTAGGCGCCCGAGCCGGAGACGTCGTCGCCGCCGCCGTCGCCCCAGCGGATCCGGGTCTTGTCCGAGCGGTGCGTCCCGGGGGTGATGTACGCCTCGGTGCCGATGATCGGCTTGATCCCCGCCGCCGTCGCGGTGCGCCAGAAGTCGAAGGCGCCGAACACGTTGCCGTGGTCGGTGACGGCGATCGCCGGCATGCCCTCCTCCACCGCCGCGTCGATCAGCGGCTTGACCCGGGCGGCACCGTCGAGCATCGAGTACTCGCTGTGCACGTGCAGGTGGACGAAGGAATCGTTACTCGGCAAAGGATGCGCCTCCGACGGACTGCGGGCAGGGAGACCGAAAGTCTACCCGCGTCACTCCCCGCGGAGGACGTCCAGCGCGTGCGCGAGGTCGTCCGGGTAGGTCGCCTCGAACTGCACCCACTCCCCCGTGCCCGGGTGGGTGAAGGCCAGCCGCACGGCGTCCAGCCACTGCCGGGTGAGGCCGAGGCGCTTGGAGAGCGTGGGATCGGCCCCGTACATCGCGTCGCCCACGCAGGGGTGGCGCTGGGCCGCCATGTGCACGCGGATCTGGTGCGTCCGGCCGGTCTCGAGCCGGATCTCGAGGAGCGAGGCGAAGGGGAACGCCTCGATCGTCTCGTAGTGCGTGACCGAGGGCTTGCCGTCGGCGCGGATCGCGAACTTCCAGTCCGAGGAGGGGTGACGTCCGAGCGGCGCGTCGATCGTGCCGGTCAGCGGATCGGGGTGCCCCTGCACGACGGCGTGGTAGATCTTCTCGACCAGCCGGTCGTGGAAGGCGCGCTTGAGGTGGGTGTACGCGCGCTCGGACTTCGCGACGACCATCAGGCCGCTCGTGCCGGCGTCGAGGCGGTGCACGATGCCCGCCCGCTCGGCGGCGCCGGAGGTCGAGATCGTGAAGCCGGCCGCGGCGAGGGCGCCGAGCACGGTCGGGCCCTCCCAGCCGACGGCCGGGTGCGCCGCGACCCCGACGGGCTTGTCGATCACCACGATGTCGTCGTCGTCGTGGACGATCCCCAGATCGGGGACCGCGATCGGGACGATGCGCGGCTCCTCGCGGGGACTCCACTCGACGCTGAGCCAGGCGCCCGCGGCGACGCGGTCGCTCTTGTCGAGCACCCGGCCGTCGGCGGTGACGCCGCCGGCGTCGATGACCTCGGCGGCGAAGGTGCGCGAGAAGCCGAGGAGCTTGCCGACGGCCGCGTCGGCGCGGAGGCCGGCGAGTCCGTCGGGGACGGGCAGCGAGCGGGACTGCACCATCAGGCGCCGCCGCGCGGCTCGGAGTCGATCGCCGCGGTGCTGTCGGTGTCCGCACCGTCCTCCGCGGCGGCCTGCTCGGCCTTCCGCGAGGAGCGCGTGCCGTCGAGGTTCACGCCGCGCAGGCTGAGGATCACGAAGAGCCCCATCGCCGTGCAGATCGCGATGTCGGCGACGTTGTAGATCGCCGGCAGCAGCCACGGCGTGTAGAGGAAGTCGACCACGTGGCCGAGACCGAACGACGGCTCGCGGAAGAGCCGGTCGAACAGGTTGCCGAGCGTGCCGCCGAGCAGCAGGCCGAAGAACAGCGCCCACGCCGTCGAGCGGATGCGCCGGGAGAACCAGATCACGGCGACGACCACGCACGCGGCGATGATCGAGAAGATCCAGGTGGAGCCGCTCGCGAGCGAGAACGCGGCTCCGGGGTTCTTCACGTAGTGCAGGATCAGCACGTCGCCGAGGACGCGCACGTCCTCACCGAGCGTGAGCCCGGTGCTGACGAGGTGCTTCGCGGTCTGGTCGATCGCGAACACCGCGAGCGCAACGAGGCCGAGGGTGACGAGCACCCTCGGCCTGACGTTCGCTGCGGTGGTGCTACGCCCCAAAGCCGGGGAACGAGGACGACTCGGCCGACACCGGCTGGGTGTCGAGGTCGCGGAGCTGGCCCTCGATGTAGCTCTTCAGCTTCTGGCGGTACTCGCGCTCGAAGGTGCGGAGCTCGTCGATGCGGTGCTCGACCGTCGCGCGCTCCTCCTCGAGCTTCGCGACCTGGGCACGCTGCTTGGCCTCGGCCTCGGCGACGATGCGCGCGGCGGTGGCACGGCCCTCGGCGACGAGAGCGTCGCGCTTGTCGGCACCCTCGCGGACGTGCTCCTCGTGGAGACGGCGCGCGAGCTGCAGGAGTCCGCTGGAGCTCTCGGCCTCGTCGACCGGAGCCGACTGCGAGGCGGCGGGAGCGGCCTGGGCGGGGGCCGGGGTGGGCTCCGGCTCGGGCTCGGGCTCCGGCTCGGGAGCCGGGGTCTCGTCGACCACGGGAGCGGGGGCCGGCGTGGACGCGACGGGGGCGTCCATCGGCCGCGAGTCACCGGAGGAGAGGCGCTGGCGCAGCTCCTCGTTCTCCTGGTTCAGGCGGCGGAGCTCCACGACGACCTCGTCGAGGAAGTCGTCGACCTCGTCCTGGTCGTATCCCTCGCGGAACTTCGTCGGCTGGAACCGCTTGTTGACAACATCTTCGGGAGTGAGCGCCATGGCTTTCCACCTTCGATTTCAAGTAGGTACACGTTCAAGAACGTTCGGCTGGAGCTAGCAACGACTAAAGCTAGCAACTGGGAGCGCGCGGCGCAGTGCGGGCACAGCGGAGCACGTCCGATCGACGCCAACGATACAGGGGACGCGGGCGACCCGTGCACCGCCGGGCATCAGACGCGCTGGAGCCAGGTGGCGATGTACATGCCCACGATGACGCAGAGCATGGTGAGGCTCCAGCCGAAGTCGAGGGCGATCGGGCCGATCGAGACCGGCTTGATCACGCGGCGGAAGAAGGAGATCGGCGGATCCGTGACCGTGTAGACGGTCTCGGCCGCCACGAGTCCCACACCGCGAGGGCGCCATTCGCGGCGGATCACCCGGACGAGATCCAGGACGAACCGCGCCCACATGGCGAAGAAGTACAGCAGGAGCGCGAAGTAGAGGACGCTCGCGAAGAGCGAGATGACGGAGCTCACCGAACGACAGGGCTCCCGGGATCAGGACTTCGCGAAGAACGACGCGTCGGCGTCGCTCTCGGCGGAGGCCGAATCGCCCGCGACCGTGATGTGCGACGGGGAGAGGAGGAACACCTTGCTCGTGACGCGCTCGATGCGGCCGTAGAGGCCCTGCGAGAGGCCGCTGGCGAAGTCGATCAGGCGGCGCGCGTCGGCGTCGCTCATCTGCGAGAGGTTGATGATGACGGGGATGCCGTCGCGGAAGTTCTCCGCGATCACCTGAGCGTCGCGGTACTGCTTGGGGTGGACGGTGAGGATCTCGTTCATCTCAGCGTGTGCCGTCGCCTTCGGGGTCTGGGGGGTGGGCTTGCGGAGCGGGGTGACCGTCGCGCGGGGCTGCTGCGGGGTCGGCTCGACCGGCGGGACCGGCTGGACCGGGGAGACCGGGGCGCGGTGCGCTGTCGCGGGGGCCGCCTCGACGGTCTCGGCACGCTCGTACTCGACCTCTTCGTCGGCGAGTCCGAGGTACACCATCGTCTTCTTCAGCGGGTTGGCCATCAGTGTCCTCCGTGTTGTCGTCGCACCCACAGCTGGGTCACGACGAGGCTACGGGCGGGCGGGCCGATTGCCGGTGATTGCCGACCCGATTCGCAGGTGTGTCGCACCCTCGGCGATCGCGTCGGCGAAGTCGTGCGACATGCCGGCGGAGATGCCGGTCGCACCGGGGTCGATCGAGCGCACCCGCTCCGAGATCGCGCGCAGCCGCGCGAAGGCCGGGCGGGGCTCCTCGCCGAGCGGAGCGACGGCCATCACGCCGCGCAGGGCGAGCCCTGGGGCGGCCGCGAGGGCCTCCGCGAGCGGCTCGACCTCGCCGAGGGCCGCTCCCCCGCGGTCGGGGTCGTCGGTCAGATTGACCTGCAGGAACACGTCGAGCGGCACCTGCCCGGGCTCCGGCGGGCCGGCGTCGAGCAGCGGCACGAGGGCGAGCCGGTCGACGGAGTGGATCGAGCTCGCGTAGCGCTCGACCTGGCGCGCCTTCTTGCTCTGCAGCTGGCCGATGTAGTGCCAGCGCGCGGGCGTGCCGACGAGCTCGGACGCCTTCTCCTGCGCCTCCTGGTGGCGGTTCTCGCCGAAGTCGGCGACGCCGAGCTCGAGCAGGTCGCGCAGGAGCGAGACGGGGTGGTACTTGGTGACCACGATCGTGGTCAGCTCCGACGGGTCGCGACCGGCCGAGCGGGCGGCGGCGGTGACCTGCTCGGTCACCGAGGCCCAGCGCTCGGCCAGCTCGCGATCCACCACGGCGGCGACTACTTGAGGAAGTCGGGGATGTCGAGGTCGCTCTCGTCGTCGTCGAACGACGGGTCGGCGACGGGAGCCGGCGCGGCGACGGGGGTGCTCGACCAGATCGACCCGGCCGACGGCGCGGCGACCGGGGCCGGGGCGGGCTCGGACGACGCCTCCGCGGGCAGGCTCTGCTGCGGGCGCGGCGCGGCGACGGCCGCGGGACCGGTCGCGCCGGGCTCACCGCCGTCGAAGCCCGCCGCGATCACGGTGACGCGCACCTCGTCGCCGAGGGTGTCGTCGATCACGGCACCGAAGATGATGTTCGCCTCGGGGTGCACGGCCTCCTGTACCAGGCGCGCCGCGTCGTTGATCTCGAAGATGCCGAGGTTCGATCCGCCCTGGATGGAGAGCAGCACGCCGTGCGCGCCATCGATGCTCGCCTCGAGCAGCGGGGACGCGACGGCCAGCTCGGCCGCCTTGATCGCCCTGTCCGCCCCGCGCGACGAGCCGATGCCCATCAGCGCGGAGCCGGCGCCCTGCATGACCGACTTGACGTCGGCGAAGTCGAGGTTGATCAGGCCCGGGGTGGTGATCAGGTCGGTGATGCCCTGGACACCGGCGAGGAGGACCTGGTCGGCCGTGGCGAACGCCTCGAGCATCGAGATGCCGCGGTCGCTGATCTCGAGCAGACGGTCGTTCGGGACGACGATGAGGGTGTCGACCTCGTTCTTCAGGGTCGCGACACCCGCCTCGGCCTGGGTCTGGCGGCGGCGGCCCTCGAAGCCGAAGGGCTTCGTGACGACACCGATGGTGAGCGCGCCGATCGACTTCGCGATGCGGGCCACGACGGGCGCGCCGCCGGTGCCGGTGCCGCCGCCCTCGCCCGCGGTGACGAAGACCATGTCGGCGCCCGCGAGCACCTCCTCGATCTCCTCCGCGTGGTCCTCGGCGGCGCGGCGGCCGACCTCGGGGTCGGCGCCGGCGCCGAGTCCACGGGTCAGCTCGCGGCCGACGTCGAGCTTGACGTCCGCGTCGCTGAGCAGCAGCGCCTGCGCGTCGGTGTTGATCGCGATGAACTCGACGCCGCGGAGGCCGAGCTCGATCATGCGGTTGACGGCGTTGACGCCGCCACCGCCGATGCCGACGACCTTGATCACGGCGAGGTAGTTCTGGTTTGAAGTCACGTGTCCGGCCTCCGGGCTGAACCTTAAACCTATAGTTGAGGCTTAAAGTTATGCTGAGTATGCATTTGGGGTGTGGGCTCGACGGTAGGCGGAGTGCGCGCCGCGCTGCGACAGACACGCCCGCAATCGGAAAAGAGCCGCGCGGATCCGTCCGGCGCGCCGCTCATCGCCGGGCGACGACGGCGGCCTCGGGCGAGGAGACGTCGTAGGAGGCGACGGCCGCGGGGTCCGTCGCCGCCATCAGCTTCTCCAGGACGACGGCCTTGAGCGCGGAGTCGTCCGACCCACCCCAGAAGACGACCGCGCCGTCCGCGAGGGTCAGGGAGACGTCGTCCCCCGTGGTCGCGGCCGCCGAGGCGACCTGGCTCTCGAGCGACTCCGGCAGGGTGAGCAGCACGCGTGCGGTCGCGCGGAACGCCGCTCCCGAGGCGGAGCCGGTCGGCGTGCTGAGCAGCGGGTAGCCCTCCTGCGCGGCCGGCGCCGTCTCGATCACCACGCCCGCCGGGTCGACGAGGTCGAACGCGGCGCCGTCGGCGATCACGCCGACCGGGGTCCGCTCGACGACGCTGACGATGAGCGTGCTCGGCGGTCGCGTCTGCACGGAGTAGCTGCGCACCAGGGGGTAGCTGCCGAGCACCCGTCCGACGGCGGCGCGGTCCACCAGCGTGAGCGGCACCCCGACCTGGTCGGCGAGCGAGCTCTGGATGTCCTCGGCGCTGACGCGCTGGGTCCCGGTGATCTCGATCGTCTTGACCGCCATCAGCGGCGAGTAGGCCGCGACCGCGACCACCAGGGCGAGGAGGACGAGCGAGCCGGCCGTGACCAGGGCGATGGTGCGGCGGCGGCGTGCGCGCCTGGTGAAGCGGCGGACCTCGCCGCGCTCGAAGCGGCGGCGCTCCCGGGCCGCCTTCGCGAGCGCGCGACCCTCCGACCCGGGCAGTGGGAGACCCCGGAGCCGGGACAGCGGCGTCCTCCGCGGCTCGGCCGCCGTCCCGGGCGGAGTCCTCTCCGACTCGGCCGTGGCGGGCTCGGCACGCGCGGGTACCGCCTTCTCGGACGTCGCCTTCGCGGGTGCGACCTTCTCAGGTGCGAGCTTCGCGGGTGTGACCTTCGCCGGTGCGGCCTTCGCCGGTCTCCCGGCCTCCGCCGCCTTCTCCGCCTTCATCCGCTCGGCCTGCAGCTTCCCCGCCGCGCTCCGGGGAGCGGACGGCAGCCGCAGTGACGCCGGCGTCGTCAGCCGGATCGGCTCGGTGGGGTGCTCGTCGTCGCCGGACGGACGCGACTGCGCCGGCGGAGGGCTCGCCGGACGATCGGGCGCGGAACGCACTCCGCTCGGCGGCCGCACGCCGTCCGGCCGCTTCATCGCGCGACCGGCGCGACCTCGCTCGCGCCGAGCGACTCGAGCAGCTGCGGGATGATCCGGTAGACGTCGCCGCAGCCGAGGGTGATCACGAAGTCGCCCTCGCGCGCGATCTCCGCGGTGCGGCGGGACGCCTCCTGCCAGTCGGCGAGGAACGAGACGTGCGAGGGGTCGGCGAACTTCTCGCTCACCAGCGCGCCGGTGACGCCGGGCTCGGGGTCCTCGCGCGCGCCGTAGACGTCGAGCACGATCGTCTCGTCCGCGTAGGTCTCCAGCGCCTCGGCGAACTCGCGGGCGAAGAGCCGGGTGCGGCTGTAGAGGTGCGGCTGGTGCACGGCGATGATCCGGCCGGTGCCGACGACGGTCCTCGCGGCCGACAGGGCGGCGGCGACCTCGGTGGGGTGGTGCGCGTAGTCGTCGTAGACGCTCACGCCGCGCACGGCGCCGTGCAGCTCGAAGCGGCGCTCGGTGCCGCCGAACTCGGAGATCGCGGCGAGGGCCGGAGCCGGTTCGAAGCCGAGGCCGACGAGCACGGCGAAGGCGCCCGCCGCGTTGATCGCGTTGTGGCGGCCCGGGATGCGCAGGCGCGTCGTGTAGCGGCGGCCCTCGTACTCGACGGTGAAGCCGACCGGGCCGACCAGCTCGAGATCGACCACGCGGACGTCCGAGCCCTCCGCCTCGCCGAAGGTCAGGACCTTCGGTCCGTCGATGCGGCGGGTGACGCTGACGGCGCCGGGGTCGTCGGAGGAGATGACGACCAGCTCGCGCGCGCTCGAGGTGAAGGTGACGAACGCCTCCTCGAACGCCTCGAGCGAGCCGTAGTGGTCGAGGTGGTCCGGGTCGACGTTGGTGACGAGCGACACCGCGGTGTCGTAGAGCAGGAAGCTGCCGTCGGACTCGTCCGCCTCGACGACGAAGACCTCGCCGGAGCCGGCCGCGGAGGAGGTGCCGAGGCCCTCGATGATCCCGCCGTTGACGAAGCTGGGGTCGGCGTCGAGGCCGAGCAGACCGGTGACGATCATGCCGGTCGAGGTGGTCTTGCCGTGTGCGCCGGCGACGGCGACGAGGCGCTTGCCGCGGACGAGCCAGGCGAGCGCCTGCGAGCGGTGCAGGACGGGCAGGCCGCGCTCCTTCGCCAGCAGGTACTCGGGGTTGTCCGGCCAGAGCGCCGACGTGACGACGACGGCCTCGGCGTCGCCGAGGTGCGCCGCGTCGTGCCCGATGGCGACCGGGATGCCGAGCTCGCGGAGCTGCTCGATCGGGTGCGACTCGCGCACGTCGGAGCCGGTGACGCGGTGACCGGCGCGGTGGAACAGCCGCGCGATCCCGCTCATCCCCGAGCCGCCGATGCCGATGAAGTGGACCGAGCCGAGCTCGTCGGGGACGGTGATGCCGAGGTCGGGCTTGATCACGGGGCTCTCGCTTTCGGGTGGACGGCTCGGCGTGCGGGGTGCCGCAGGCCGGACGAAGGGATCAGTTTAACCGCGGAGGGATCAGTGCGGACGGAGACCGGACCCGATGAGGTCGACCAGCCGGCCGGAGCCGTCGCGCACGCCGACGGACGCGGCACGGCGGCCCATCTCGGCGAGGCGCGGAGCGTCGTGCAGGAGCGGCACCAGGTCGCTCGCGACCCACGCCGGGGTGAACGCCGCGTCCTCGACGAGGAGCGCTCCGCCCGCATCGACGACACCGCGCGCGTTGAAGCGCTGCTCGCCGTTGCCGACCGGGTAGGGCACGTACACCGCAGGGAGGCCGAGCGCGCTGAGCTCGCTCACGGTGGCCGCTCCGGCGCGGGAGACCGCGACGTCCGCGGCGGCGAGAGCGAGGTCCATCCGGTCGCAGTAGGCGAGGAGGTGGTAGCCGGGGACGGCGGGGTCGGCGATCTCGGCACGGTCGCCGGTGATGTGCAGCACCTGGAAGCCGGTCGCGACGAGCGCATCGGCACTCGCGTGCACGGTCGCGTTGATCCGCCGGGCACCGAGCGAGCCACCGGTGACGAGCAGGGTGCGGCGTGCGGGATCGAGACCGAAGGCGGCCATCGCCTCGTCGCGGACGGCCGCGCGGTCCAGCTGCGCGATCTCCCGGCGCAGCGGCATGCCGACCACCTGCGCGTTCCGCAGCGGCGTGCCCTCGAAGGCGACGCCGACGTACGGCGTGAAGCGGGCACCGAGCCGGTTGGCGAGCCCCGGCCGGGCGTTGGCCTCGTGCACCACGAACGGGATCCCGGCGCGCCGGGCGGCGAGGTAGGCGGGCGCGGCCGCGTAGCCGCCGAAGCCGACGACCGCGTCGATCCGGCGCTCGCGGAGGGTGCGGACGATGCCGTCGATCGTCGCGCGGAAGGCCGATGGGAAGCGCAGGGCGGCGCCGTTCGGACGGCGCGGGAACGGCAGGCGCGGGATCACCGACAGCTCGTAGCCGCGCAGAGGCACCAGTCGGGCCTCGAGTCCCTCGGCCGTGCCGAGGACGAGGACCTCGTCCTCCGGGTGGCGCGCCCGGATCTCGTCGGCCGTGGCGAGCAGCGGATTGACGTGGCCGGCGGTCCCGCCGCCGGCGAGCAGGAAGCGGGTCATCGGGCGGCGGCCTTCTTGGCGGCGCGCGCGGCGGCGCCGTCGCTCGGCGAGGTCTGGTGGCGCGCGAAGGAGAGCACGACGCCGATGGCGAGGAGCGAGCTGAGCAGGGCGGTGCCTCCGGAGGAGATCAGCGGCAGCGGCACTCCGAGCACCGGGAGCACCCCGAGCACCACCCCGATGTTGACGAACGCCTGGCCGATCAGCCAGACCATGACGGCGCCGGTCGTGATGCGGACGAACGGGTCGGTGGACGCGTGGATGATGCGGAAGAACGCGATCGCCAGGACGACGAAGAGCGCGAGGACCACGATCGCCCCGATCAGGCCGAGCTCCTCGCCGATGATCGCGAAGATGTAGTCGTTGTCGGCCGCGGGCAGCCAGGACCACTTGGCCTTGGAGTTGCCGAGGCCGACGCCGAAGATGCCGCCGGAGGCCATCGCCCAGGTGCCGTGCACGGGCTGCCAGCAGGAGGTCTCGTACTGCTCGGAGCCCGAGCAGTCGCCGAGGAAGGACATGATCCGGGTCAGCCGGTTCTCGCTCGAGACGGCGAAGAGCACGGCGCCGACCGCGCCGACGAGCACGATCGGGATCAGCACCTTCATCTGCACGTTCGCGTAGAAGAGCGCAGCCAGGACGATGCCGGCGAGGATCAGGACGGTGCCGAGGTCGCCGCCGCCGAGGACGAGGCCGATCGAGCCGCCCGCGACGATCAGGACGGGCATCAGCGCGTCCTTCCAGTCCTTCGGGCCGCGGTACCGGCGGGCGAGCAGCAGGCCGAGCCAGAGCGCGAGCGCGAGCTTGATGATCTCGGACGGCTGCATCGTGAAGCCGCCGATCCGCAGCCAGTTGCGGTTGCCGCCGACCTCCCAGCCGAGCGGGGAGAAGAGCACGAGCAGCTGCAGGAAGCAGCCGGCCCCGAGCAGGAGGGGTGTCGCCTTCTTCCAGAAGCGGATCGGCACGCGCGACACCACGAGCATCAGCGGCACGCCGAGCAGGGCGAAGCCGCCCTGGCGGAAGAAGCCGCCGAAGGAGTCGTCGCTCCGGACGTAGGACGTGACCGACGAGGAGGAGAGCACCATCGTCAGCCCGAAGAGCACGAGGAAGAGCGTCGTGCCGAAGAGCAGGAAGAAGTTCGGCGATCCCGAGGCGAGGACGCGGGCGAGCACGATCCGCGCGGTGCGCAGTCCGCCGCGCTCCTTGTGCTGCTCGCCCTCGGTCGCCTCGGCGCGCGAGCGGTCAGTGCGCGAGCGGCCCGGGCTGCGGTTCGTCGTCGGAGCGGTCATCGGCTCCCCCTCCCAGATACGTCGCCACGGCGGCCGCGAAGAAGCGGCCCCGCTCCGCGTAGTCGCGGAACTGGTCCATCGACGCCGCGGCAGGTGCGAGCAGGACGACGTCACCCGTGCGGGCGATCACCGCGGCGGCCTCGACGGCCGCCTGCATCACCGCCCCAGTGTCATCCGGGACCACCTCGGTCACGGGGAGGGCGGGCGCGTGTCGCCGGAATGCCTCGAGGACCTCCGCGCGGTCCGCGCCGATGACCACGGCGCCGCGCAGGCGGCCGACGTGGGCGCCCACGAGAGCGTCGATGTCGACACCCTTCAGCAGCCCGCCGACGAGCCAGACGACGGACGGGTAGGCCCGGAGCGAGGCGTCGGCGGCGTGCGGATTGGTGGCCTTGGAGTCGTTCACCCAGACCACGCCGGAGCTCTCCGCGACCACCTGGATGCGGTGCGCGTCGAGCTCGAAGCTCGCGAGAGCGCGGCGGACGGCGGCGGGCTCGATGCCGCAGGCCCGCGAGAGCGCGGCGGCCGCCAGCACGTTCTGCACGATGTGCGGGGCGGCGAGTCCGCGGGCGGCGAGCTCGTCGACGGTCGCGATCTCGATCGCGCTCGTGGCGCGGTCCTCGAGGAAGGCGCGGTCGCAGAGGATGCCGTCGACGACGCCGAAGTCGCTCGGCCCGGGGACCCCCAGGCCGAAGCCGATCGCGCGCGCGCCCTCGATCACCTCGGCGTCGACCACCATCTGCTCGGTGGCGGCGTCGGCGCGGTTGTAGACGCAGGCGACCCGGGTGTTCGCGTAGACCTTCGCCTTCGCGGCGCGATAGGCCTCGAAGGTGCCGTGCCAGTCGAGGTGGTCGTCGGCGATGTTCAGGCAGGTGCTCGCGAGCGGCTCGATCCGGCCGAGGTAGTGCAGCTGGTAACTCGAGAGCTCGACCACCAGGACGTCGAAGCCCTGCGGGTCGCGGACCGCGTCGAGTACCGGGATCCCGATGTTGCCGCAGGGGGCGGCCCGCAGCCCGCCGGCGATCAGCATCGTCGCGGTGAGCTGCACGGTCGTGGTCTTGCCGTTCGTGCCGGTCACCAGCACCCAGTCGGCCGGGGTGCCGTCGGCGCGGACGACCTTGTCGCGCACGCGCCAGGCGAGCTCGACGTCGCCCCAGAGCGCGATGCCCGACTCCCCCGCCCACGCGACGATCGGATGCGTCGGCGCGAAGCCGGGCGAGACGACGACGAGCTCGGGGTCGAACGACGCCAGCTCCTCCGGGACGCGGTCGAGCCGCTCGGCCCGGTGCAGGCGCGCCCCGATCACCTCGAGCAGGCGCTCGCGCTCCTCGTCGGCGCGGTCGGCCAGGACGAGCACCTCGGCGCCCAGCTCGGTCAGCGTGTCGGCGACGGAGAAGCCCGTGACGCCGAGCCCCAGCACGGCGACGCGGAGACCGCGCCAGTCGGAGTGCCAGCTGGTCAGCGAGTCGGGGCGGGCGGACGAGGCGGGAGCGGTCATGCCAGGGAGAGCCATTCGAGGTAGAAGAGCCCGACGCCGGCCGCGACGAAGATGCCGGCGATGATCCAGAAGCGGACCACCACCGTGATCTCGGCCCAGCCCTTGAGCTCGAAGTGGTGGTGGAGCGGGCTCATCAGGAAGATGCGCTTGCCCCGGGTGAGCTTGAAGTAGATCCGCTGCACGATCACCGAGCCGGTGACGATGACGAACAGGCCGCCGATCAGGATGACGAGCAGCTCGGTGCGGGTGAGGATCGCGAGGGCGGCGAGCGCGCCGCCGAGGCCCAGCGAGCCGGTGTCGCCCATGAAGATCTGCGCGGGCGAGGTGTTCCACCAGAGGAAGCCAACGAGCGCGCCGGAGATCGCCGCGGCGATGATCGCGAGGTCGAACGGATCGCTCACCTGGTAGCACTTGTCGGCCACCTCCGGGTTGAGCTGCGCGTCGAAGCACCACTGGTTGGACTGCCAGAAGCCGATGATGACGTAGGAGCCGATCGCGAGGATCGAGGAGCCGGTCGCGAGGCCGTCGAGGCCGTCCGCGACGTTGACGCCGTTGGACGTGCTGGTCACGATCACGCAGATCCAGAGCACGAACAGCCCGATGCCGATCCAGCCGAGCGTCGCGAAGTCGAACGGCAGGTCGCGGATGAACGAGATCGACGTCGAGGCCGGCGTCAGTCCGTTGGAGTCGCGCACCATGATCGCGATGACCGCGAAGGCCGCGGCGACGATGATCTGCCCGGCGATCTTGGCCCAGCCGCCGAGCCCGAGGCTGCGCTGGTTGCGGGTCTTCAGGAAGTCGTCGATGAAGCCGACGAAGCCGAGCCCGACCATCATGAACAGCACCAGCAGCGCCGACGGCGCGAGCGCCCGGTTGCCGAAGAGCGAGCCGAGGAAGTAGCCCGCCACGGTGGCGATGATGATGACGATGCCGCCCATCGTCGCCGTGCCGTGCTTGACGTGGTGCGACTTCGGTCCGTCCTCGCGGATGAACTGGCCCCACTGCAGGCGGTGGAACAGCCGGATGAACAGGGGCGTCAGCAGCAGCGTGAAGGCGCCGGAGAAGGCTCCGGCCAGAAGGAGTGCTCTCATCGGTGGCGCTCTCCCAGTCGGTCGCCCAGGAATCGCAGCCCGGCGGAGTTGGACGACTTCACCAGGACGGTGTCGCCGCTCCGAAGATAGCCGTCGAGCAGGTCGTAGGCCTCGTCGGCGGTTTCGACGAAGACGGACTCGCCGCTCCAGGAGCCCTCGCGCTCGGCGGCGACGTGGATCCGTCGCGCCTTCGCGCCGACCACCACGATCTGCGCGATGTTGAGCCGGACGGCGAGCAGGCCCACGCGGTCGTGCTCCTCGTCGGCCCACTCCCCCAGCTCGCTCATCTCGCCGAGGACCGCGACGGTGCGCCCCTCCGGCTTCGCGATCTGAGCGAGGGTCCGCAGGGCGGCGGCGGTGGAGTCGGGGCTGGCGTTGTACGCGTCGTTGACGACCGTGACGTCGGCGCCGCCGAGCACCTGCATGCGCCAGCGCTCGGCGAGCGTGACGGTCCCGAGCGCGGCGACGATCGCGTCGAGCGGGACGCCGACGGAGAGCGCGGCCGCGGTGGCCGCCAGCGCGTTCATCACGTGGTGCTCGCCGAGGACGCGGAGGAAGAGCTCGGCGCGGGCGGCCTCGCGGCCCTCCCCAGCGCTGATCTCGACGGTGAAGCGGGTGCCCTCGGCCGTCGGCTCGATGTCGACGGCGCGGACGTCGGCCTGCTCGCCGTGGCCGAACCACAGCACCCGGGCGGCGGTCCTCGCCTGCATCGAGGCGACGCGGCCGTCGTCGGCGTTCAGCACCGCGACGTCGTCGGCCGTCAGGTCGGCGACCATCTCGGTCTTCGCCTCGAGCGTGCGCTCGATGCCGCCGAACTCGCCGGCGTGAGCGAGGCCCACCGCGAGGACGATCCCGACGTCGGGCTTCGCCATCCGGACGAGGCGGCGGATCTCGCCGACCGCGCTCGCGCCCATCTCGGCCACGAGGAAGCGCGTCGAGGGCGACACCTTCAGCATCGTGATCGGCGCACCGACCTCGTTGTTGAACGAGCCCTGCGGGGCGACGGTCTCGCCCTCGCGCTCGAGGATCGTGCGGAGCAGGTTCTTGGTGGTCGTCTTGCCGTTGGAGCCGGTGACCGCGAGGACGGTGAGGTTCCCGAGCGCGCGCACGCGGCGGACGACCTCGGTCGCCAGGGCGCCGAGCGCCTCGACGGAGTCGTCGACGAGCACCTGCGGCACGTCGAGGTCGAGCGGCCGCTCGACGATCAGCAGGGCGGCGCCGCGCTCGACGGCGACCGGAGCGAAGAGGTGGCCGTCGGTGTGCTCGCCGCGCTTGGCGACGAAGATCCCGCCGGGCGCGATCTCGCGCGAATCGGTCTCGGTCGCGCCGTCGACGACGGTGCTCGCGTTCGCGGAGGAGCCGGCGAGGTGCAGCCGGCCGGAGACGGCCGCGGCGATCTCGGTGAGGGTCAGGGCGATCATCTAGAGCCAGCCCGCCTCGCGCAGGGCCTGCCGGACGTCGTCTCTGGCCGAATACGGCATGTGCACTCCTGCAATCTCCTGATAGTCCTCGTGGCCGGGTCCGGCGTAGAGGATCGCATCGCCCTCGTCCGCGAGGGCGACGGCCGCCCGCACGGCGGCGCGCGGGTCGGGGATCTCGTGGATCTCCCGGCCGGGCACGGCCTCGGTCGCCGCGCCGACGAGGACGGCGCGGATCGCCGCCGGGTCCTCCCAGCGCGGATGGAAGTCGGTCACGATCACGACGTCGGACAGCTCCGAGGCGATGCGCCCCATGTCGGCCCGCTTCGTGGTGTCCCGGTCGCCGTCGGCGCCGAAGACCATGATCAGCCGGCCGGGCGTCAGCGCCCGCAGCGCCTCGAGTGCGTTCGAGAACGCGTCCGGGGTGTGGCCGTAGTCGACGTAGACGCGCGGACCGCGGTCCCCGGAGACGCGCTCGGCGCGACCGGGGATGTAGACGTCCAGCGCGCCCTCGCCCAGAGCGTGCGCGATGGCCTCGAGGTCGAAGCCCGACTCGACGAGCATGACGATCGCGAGCGCCGCGTTGGCCGCCATGTACCAGCCGATCAGCGGGATGCTCACGACGACCGAGCGGTTCTCGGGCCCCTCGAGGCGGAAGGTCGTGCCGTCGGCGGTGCTCTCGACGACGGTCATCGACCAGTCGGCCGGCGTGCTCGGAGCGACCCCGACGACGGGCGAGCTGGCGAGCGTCGTCACGGGGATGCGGCTGCGCTCGACGAGCTCGCGGCCCCAGCTGCTGTCGACGGTCACCACGCCGCGGCGCGCGCGGTCCGGACCGAACAGGTCGGCCTTCGCCTCGAAGTAGTGCGCCATGTCGGTGTAGTCGTCGAGGTGGTCGTGCGTCAGGTTGGTGAAGCCGACCACGTCGAAGACGAGGCCGTCGATCCGGTGGCGGGTGAGCGCCTGCGCGGAGACCTCGATGGAGACCGCGCGCACCGCGGACTCCCGCATCCGGGCGAGCAGCGCGTGCAGCTCGCTCGCCTCCGGAGTGGTCAGCGAGCTGACGACCGCCACGTCGCCGATGCGGCGCTCGGCGGTCGAGCTGAGACCGGAGACGACGCCGAGGCGGCGCAGCAGCGCGTCGAGCAGGTAGACCACGCTCGTCTTGCCGTTGGTCCCGGTCACGCCGAACAGCGTCGGCGCGTCCTCGCGGGTGCGGTGGATCCAGGCCGCGACGTCGCCGAGGGCGGCGCGGGGGTCGGGCGTGACCAGCACGGGGAGGCCGCTGCCGGCGGCCAGCTCGGCGCCCTCGGGATCGGTCAGCACCGCGACCGCACCGGCGGCGGCGGCACCGGCGGCGAAGGCGGCGCCGTGCGCGGCCCGGCCGGCGACGCCGACGTAGAGATCGCCCGGCTCGACGCAGCGCGAGTCGAGGGTGACCCCGCTGACCTCGACGCCCTCGACCCCGCGGACGGGCCCGAGCGAGAACTCGGCGACGAGCTGCGCGAGCGCTCGGGGCGCCGGGTGCTCGGGCCGGAGGGAGGACTGCGGGCGAGTGTCGTGCAATGCCCGCTCTTTCTCTCGTGCTGGTGCTCGTGCTGGTTCTGGTCTGCTGGGTCGTGTCCTGGAGAGGGCGGTCACCACGTGGTGGGGTACTCCACCGGCGGGACCGTGGACGGCTCCACCCGGTTGGTCTTGAGCACCTGGGTCATGACCTGCTGGAACACGGGGGCCGTCGCCTGGGACGTGTTCATCTTAACCGGATCGGCGATGGTGACCGTCACGACGTACTCCGGGTCCTCCGCGGGCGCGAGGCCGGCCAGCGAGACGGTGTAGCTCTTCGAGTAGCCGCCGTTGCCGTCCGGCTGCTGCGCCGTGCCGGTCTTGGTGGCGATGTTGTAGCCGTCGACGTGGATGTCGTTCGCCAGCCAGCCCTCGTTGTAGTGGGTCTGCAGCATGTCCACGACGTCCTTCGCGGCACCGGCGGAGACCACCGGGGTCCCGGTGGTGTCGGGCACGTCGATCACCGAGCCGTCGGGCATGGTGCAGCCCTCGACCAGCTGCGCGGGCAGGCGCACCCCGCCGTTGCCGAGGGTCTGGTAGATGCTCGCGACCTGGACCGCGGTCGCCGAGACGCCCTGCCCGAACATCGTCGTGTAGTTGGTCTGGTTGTCCCAGTCCTCGGAATCGGCGAGGAGGCCGCCGGTCTCGCCGGGGAAGTCGACGGCGGTCGAGGCGCCGAGGCCGAACTTCTTGAGGTAGTCGTAGCGCTGCGAGGCGGAGAGCTTGGAGCCCATCATCGCGATGCCGACGTTCGAGGAGTCCTTGAGGATCCCGGTCAGCGTGTAGTTCGTGGGCGTGTGCGCGAAGTCGTCGCTGAAGGAGGCGCCGTCCTTCTCGAAGGTGTCGGGGACGACGACCTGGCTCGTCGGGCTCGCGAGGCCCTGGTCGATCAGCATCGCCGCCGTCATCGGCTTGAAGGTCGAGCCGGGCTCGAACGGGCTCTGGAAGGCGCGCGAGCCGCGGTCGGCCGGAGCGCTCGCCGAGACGTTGTTCGGGTCGACGGTCGGGGTCTCGGCGACGGTCAGGAGCTTGCCGGTCTTGACCTCCTGCACCACGACGATGCCGTAGCTGCCGCCGACCTCGGCGACCCGCTGGGCGAGCACCTGCTGCGAGTAGTACTGCAGGTCGGCGTCGATGGTCAGCTCGAGCGTCCCGCCGTCGACCGCGGGGGTCTCCGCCACGGTGCTGCCGGGGATGCGGACGTAGTCGGCGCTGCGCTCGTAGCTCTCGGAGCCGTTGGCCCCGGCGAGGCACGCGTTCTCGGCGTACTCCATGCCCTCCTGGGCGGCGCCGTCGCCGCCCACGTAGCCGACCAGGTTGCCGGCGACCGCGCCGTTCGGGTAGGTCCGGCCCTGCTGCGTCTCGAAGTAGGTCCACGGGATGTCGAGGGCGACGAGCTTCTGGTACGCCTCGAGGTCGAGGCCCTCGGAGAGGATCAGGTAGTTCGCCTTCGGGTCCTTCGCGACCGCGTCGCTCACGGCCGTGACGATCTGCGGGACCGTCTGCCCGGTGATGGCGCCGATCTCGGAGGCGGCCTGCTCGACGCTGACCATCACCTCCTGGCCGTCGGGCATCTCGCGCAGGAACTCCGCGACGTTCTTCGGCGAGGTCGTCAGCCGGTACCGGGTCGTGGCGTCGGCGAGCACCGTGCCGGAGCGGTCGACGATCGAGCCGCGGGTGCCGTAGGTGATGACGCTGTTCGACTGGTTCTGCGCCGCCTCGTCGGTCAGCTCGTTGGCGCGGACGACCTGGATGTCGACCAGCTTGCCGATGAACAGTCCGACGACGGCGGCGATGACGAGGAAGGTGACGGCGGTGCGTCGCCTGCTCGAACGGTGGTGTCTCACGGCGCTAGGGGCCCTTCGGTGCGTGGTCGGAGCGGCTCGGTGCGTGCTGGGCGGAGTCAGTGCGTGATCGGGGCGGGCAGCTCGCCCTGCAGCGGTGCGACCGCCGTGGTGGAGCCGGGTGCGGCCGCGGCGGCCGGCGGTGCGATCAGCGCGTTCGGCACGGCGGAGGCGGTCGCGGCGGTGCCGACCTCGCTCGCGGCGGCGGTGGCGGGATCGCCCAGCACGGCACCGTCGGAGAGGCGGAGGTAGACGGGCGCGGTGTTCGCGACCATGCCCAGGCCCTGCGCGGCGGTCGCGAGGTTCTGCGGCGAGCTGAGGGTGTCGACCGCGTCCTGCTTCTCCGCGTTGCCGCGGGTGAGCGTCTTCTGCTCGCCCTGCAGCGTCGCGATCTGGTAGGCGCCCTCGGAGAGGCCGACGCTGACCAGGAGCTGGATCACGATGATCGCGAACAGCCCCGCGACGGCGACGATCCCGTAGACGAGCTTCGGCCGGGCCTGGCGCGCTGGAGCGGGGACCGCCTCGATGCGGGGTCGCTGGGCCGGCTCGGCGGGCTGCGCCGGTCGTGCGGTGCTGCGGTCGATGACGGGGTCGATGACGGCGGTCGCGCTCATGCGGTGCTCCTGATCCTCTCGGCCGCGCGCAGTCGCACGGGTGTTGCTCGGGGGTTGGCGGCCTTCTCGTCGTCCGAGGCGAGCTCTGCGCCGCGGATGACGAGCCGGAACTCGGGTCGGTGCTCGGGCAGCTCCATCGGCAGGCCGACCGGCGCCGTGGAGGAGGAGGCGGCCTGCAGGGCGCGCTTGACGATGCGGTCCTCGAGCGACTGGTACGCCTCGACGACGAGGCGACCGCCGACGGCGATGCGGCCGAGTGCGGCGGGGATCGCCCGCTCGAGCACGGAGAGCTCCTGGTTGACCTCGATGCGCAGCGCCTGGAAGACGCGCTTGGCCGGGTGCCCGTTGCGCTGGATCGCGACCGGGGTCGCCGCCTGGATGATCTCGACGAGCCGGCCGGAGCGCACGATCGGCGCCGACGCGCGGGCCTCGACGATCTTCTTGGCGTAGCGCGCCGCGAGCCGCTCCTCGCCGTACTCGTGGAAGATCCGCCGGAGCGCGACCTCGTCGTAGTCCGCGAGGATGCTCGCCGCGGTGAGCGGCGCCGACGCGTCCATCCGCATGTCCAGCGGAGCGTCCTTGGAGTAGGAGAAGCCGCGCTCGGTCTCGTCGAGCTGCAGCGAGGAGACGCCGAGGTCGAACAGTGCGCCGTAGATCGTGTCGATGCCGAGCTCGTCGAGGACGTCGGGCAGCTCGTCGTAGACGGCGTGCACGAGGTCGATCCGTGCGGAGTGCGCGGCGAGCCGGGCGCCCGCCAGCTCGAGGGCCTCCCGGTCGCGGTCGAGGCCGACCAGGTGGAGGCGCGGGAAGCGCTCCAGCAGCGCGAGCGAGTGGCCGCCCATGCCGAGCGTCGCGTCGACGAGCACGGCGCCGTCGCGCTCCAGCGCCGGAGCGAGCAGCTCGACGCAGCGCTCGAGGAGCACGGGCAGGTGCCGCTCCTCGGTCGGGCGCACGCCCGCGCGGGCTGCGTCGGCGCTGGTCGCGTCGTCCGCGCTCACGTCGGCGCGGTGCGCAGGGGTGCTCTCGGTGCTCTCTGTCATGGCGGTCCCGCCGTCCTGTTCCTGCCGTCCGATCCCCATCCAGCTCACGACCGGACACCGGGGAAGGTGCGTCCGGGCGCCGAGTGGCTGGGAGTCGCGCGGCAGGAGCTAGAACAGTCCGGGGATCACCTCCTCCTCGGTGTCGGAGAACACGGACTCCTGCTCGGTGAGGTAGCTGTCCCAGGCGTCCTGGGCCCAGATCTCGGCGCGATTGCCCGCACCGATGACGGTGAGGTCGCGGTC
The DNA here is from genome assembly GCF_004345345.1 of Rathayibacter sp. PhB179. Taxonomy (NCBI): domain Bacteria; kingdom Bacillati; phylum Actinomycetota; class Actinomycetes; order Micrococcales; family Microbacteriaceae; genus Rathayibacter; species Rathayibacter sp. PhB179. The sequence goes on from NZ_SLVD01000003.1 coordinate 380,451, forward strand.
GAGACCGGCGTAGGCGCGCAGCGGCGCCGGGAGGGTGATGCGGTTCTGCTTGTCCGGTGTCTCGGCGCTGGCGCCGGAGAGGAACACGCGGAGGAAGTCGCGGGCCTGCTTGCTGGTGACCGGCGCCTGGCGGATCTTCTCGTGCATCGCCTCGAACTCGCGCTGGCTGAAGACGTAGAGGCACCGCTCCTGGCCGCGCGTGACGACGACTCCGGAGGAGAGCTCGTCGCGGAACTTGGCGGGAAGGATGACGCGGCCCTTCTCGTCGAGCTTGGGGGAATGAGTGCCGAGGAACAACGGACTGCCCCCACTTCTCTCCGGCCAAGGTTGGTGTGGGCCCCACAGTACTCCACTTCCCCCCACCCACAACCCTCCGAACCGTCGCGGCGCGCCGCGGCGGCCCCGTCGATCCGCGTCGTTCTGCGGATCCAGCATCGTGGAGCGCAGTGGAGGGGAATCGCACCCCCGGGGAGCGTCCGGGCACGAAAAAAGGGCCGATCCGTGAGGATCGACCCTGTGGGTGGTACGGGGTGGAGGACCCGCGCCGTGGAGCGCTAGGAGCGGCCGTCGCCGCGGTTGTCCCACCGGTCGTTCAGACGGTCCATGAAGTTGGACCCCTGGCGTCCGCTCGCGGAGCGCGGCTTCGAGGGCCGACCCGCCTCGGGGATTCCGGAGGTGGTGGAGCCGCCGGGCGCGGGGCGCATCGCGACGACCACGCCGGCCAGCATCAGCGCGAAGCCGGCGACGCCCACGAGGGGCTGACGGACGATCACGCCGGCGACGAGGACTCCCAGGCCGACGATGGCGAGGAGGATGCCGAGCACGAGCGCGCGGTAGTTGGTGCCGCCCCGGCCCTTGCTGACCGCCGCGACGAAGTCGGCGTCGTTCTGATAGAGATTGCGCTCCATCTCGTCGAGGAGCCGTTGCTCGTGTTCCGAAAGCGGCATCGGGACCCCTTCAGGGTGTGGCGTCGACCCGGCGGGGACGGCACCGAGGGTGGGCGGGCGGTCTGCTCGACCGGGCTGGTGGCGCTTCAGTGTAGACCGCGGCCCGCCGAGGCGCCAGGCGCCATCGGTGCATAGGCTGGTCGGGTGAACCACAGCACTCGTCTGGTCGATCGCGTCCAGTTCCGAATCGATGAATTCCTCACCGGGCGCACGCCAATTCTGCGCTCCATCGGAGAGGACGTCTCCGCCCTCGGCGACCTTTCGCGGGACTTTCTCAGCGGGGGCAAGCGCTTCCGGGCGCGCTTCTGCGAGGCGGGCTGGACGGCGGTCTCCGCCGTCCCGAGCGACGCGCACCGGAGCGCCTCGGATCCGGTCGCGCGGGTCGGCGCGAGCCTGGAGCTGTTCCACGCCGCGGCCCTGGTGCACGACGACGTGATCGACAACTCCGACACCCGCCGGGGCGCGCCCTCGGCGCACCGCCGCTTCGCGTCGCTGCACGCGGGCGGCGGCTGGTCGGGCGACGCGGACGAGTTCGGCCGCTCCTCGGCGATCCTCCTCGGCGATCTGCTGCTGGTCTGGTCCGACGAGATCTTCGCGGACGCCGAGTGGGCGCTCGAGGACCGCACCGCTGCGGCGCGGGCCCGGGCGGAGTTCAACCTGATGCGCACGGAGGTGACCCTGGGCCAGTACCTCGACATCCTCGAGGAGAGCGCCTGGGTGCAGCACCCCGAGCACGAGCACCTCGAGCGCTCGGAGCGCGTGGTCGTCTTCAAGAGCGCGAAGTACAGCATCGAGGCGCCGCTGACCATCGGCGGCTCGCTCGGCGGCGGCGACGACGCCCAGATCGACGCCCTGCGCCGCTTCGGCCTGCCGCTCGGCATCGCCTTCCAGCTGCGCGACGACGTGCTGGGCGTGTTCGGCGATCCGGCCGTGACCGGGAAGCCGGCCGGCGACGACCTCCGCGAGGGCAAGCGGACCGTGCTGCTCGGCCTCGCCCGAGCGGCCGCCTCGGCGGGCGAGCGCGACGAGCTCGACGCCGTGGTGGGCCGAGCGGACGCGAGCGCCGACGACATCGCCCGCGCTCAGGAGATCGTGGCGGGCTCCGGGGCGCTCGACAGCCTCGAGGAGCGGATCGCCCGCGACGTCGAGGCCGCGCTGGCCGTGCTGCCGGACGCGCCCCTGCGCGAGGAGGGCCTCGCGGAGCTCCGCGAGCTCGCCGACCGGGTCACCGCCCGGACGGCGTAGAGCGGATCAGCCCAGGACCGGCGCTGGTGCCGGCTCGGCTCAGGCGAGCGCCTGGGCCACGCGGCGGACCTCGGCCTTGCGGCCGGCGAGCAGCGCCTGCACGGGGCTGGTGCCGAGGCTGTCCTCGTCCGCGAGCAGCCAGTCGATCGCCTCGTCGTCCGAGAAGCCCTGGTCCGACAGCAGGATCGCGGTGCCGCGGATCTCGCTGAGCGGCTCGCCGTCGCGGAGGAAAACGGAGGGGACGACGAGCTTGCCGTCACGGCGAGTGCCGAGCAGGTGGCGCTCCTCCAGGAGGCGGCGCACCCGGCTGACGCCGAGACCGGTGAGCTCGACCAGATCGGGCACGGTCAGCCATTCGATCTCGGGAGCGGACGAGGAGGCGGAGGCAGCGGACGAGTCGGTCACCCGTCAAGAGTGCCACGAGCCGCCTCCGCGTTGCACGCCGGTTGTCAGGAGCGTCTTGCCTAGACTCGTCGCGTGACCACCAGCCAGCTCGACCCTCTCCTCGGCCGTCTCGTCGACGGCCGGTACGAGGTGCGCTCCCGCATCGCGCGGGGCGGCATGGCCACCGTCTACCTGGCGCACGACCAGCGCCTCGAGCGCCGGGTCGCCATCAAGGTGATGCACGGGCACCTCTCCGACGACGCGACGTTCAAGAACCGCTTCGTCCAGGAGGCGCGCTCCGCCGCGCGCCTCGCCCACCCGAACGTGGTCAGCGTCTTCGACCAGGGCCAGGACTCCGACATGGCGTACCTGGTCATGGAGTACCTCCCCGGCATCACGCTGCGCGACCTGCTCAAGGAGCGCGGGCGCCTGACGGCCCAGCAGGTCGTCGACATCATGCACTCGGTGCTGTCCGGCCTCGCGGCCGCGCACCGGGCCGGGATCCTGCACCGCGACCTCAAGCCCGAGAACGTGCTGCTCGCCGACGACGGCCGGATCAAGATCGGCGACTTCGGCCTCGCCCGCGCGGCGAGCGCGAACACCGCGTCGGGTCAGGCGCTGCTCGGCACGATCGCGTACCTCTCCCCCGAGCTGGTCACCCGCGGCACCGCGGACACCCGCAGCGACATCTACGCCATCGGCATCATGATCTACGAGATGCTCACCGGCGAGCAGCCCTTCACGGGCGAGCAGCCGATGCAGATCGCCTACCAGCACGCGAACGACTCGGTCCCCTACCCCAGCGCGAAGGTGCCCTCGGTGCCGACCTCGCTCGACGAGCTCGTGCTCTGGGCGACGGAGCGCGACCCGGACATGCGTCCGCGCGACGCCGGCGTGATGCTGGCGCAACTGCTCGAGGCCGAGCGCCTGATGGGCATCACGCCGACCGACCGCCGCGGCGCGGACACCCAGGCCGTCACCCCCCTTCCGGTGGCGGAGCCCGCCACCGCGCTGCTGTTCGACGAGGCGGTGACCGGGCACACCTCGGTGATCGAGGGCTCGCCGGCGGAGCTCGAGCAGCGCGACGACGACGACGCGGTCGCGCGGCTCGCGACCAAGCGCCGCACGCGGCGCCGCCGAGGCGTGCTGCTGACGGTGATCGTGCTGCTGCTCGCCCTCATCGGCGGCGGGACCGCGTGGTGGTACGGCGAGGGCCCGGGCGCGATCGTGAACGTGCCGGACGTGGTGAGCCGCTCGCAGGACGACGCGACGGCCGCGCTGGTGAGCCAGGGCTTCGAGGTGTCGCCGCAGCAGGCGAACGACCTGACCGTGCCGGCCGGGACCGTGCTCAGCACCGATCCGCCCGGCGGCCAGGGGCTGCACAAGGGCGAGGTCGTGACACTGGTCGTCTCCAGCGGCCCGCGGCAGATCGAGGTGCCCGCACTGGCCGGTGTCTCCGAGGAGGAGGCGACGGCCGCGATCCAGGCCGCGCCGTTCACCGTGGGCGACGTGACGCGGATCTTCGACGCCGACGTCCCCGCGGGCGTCGTCGTCTCGGCGTCGCTGCCCGACGGCGGCGAGCTGCCCGCGACGATGTCGGAGACGAGCACGATCGCCATGGTGGTCAGCCTCGGGGCGATCCCCAACGTCGTCGGTCTCACCGTCGACGAGGCGACCGCCGCGGCGAAGGACGCCGGGCTCGCCCTCGACCGCGAGCGCGAGGACTGGAGCGACACGGTCGCCGCCGGCGTCGTCCTCACCCAGATCAACCCGGAGGCGCCCGCGACCACCGGCGACACCGTCTCCGTCGTCGTCTCCAAGGGCCCGCAGCCGGTCGCCGTCCCCAACGTCGTCGGCATGACCCGCGACCAGGCCAAGGCCGCGCTCAGCGCCGTCGACCTGAAGTGGAGCTACGGCCTGACGACCCCGCTGATCGACCAGGTGCCGGACGAGGTGACGAAGGTGACCAACCAGTCCGACAAGGAGGGCGCCCTCGTGCAGCGCGGCACCACGGTCCAGCTCTCGATCACGATCACGATCTGACCACTGAGCACTGCGGCCGAGCGCGGCACGCCGCGTCGGCATGCCGCGCCGGCATGCTGCGCCGGCATGCTGCGTCGGCATGCTGGTCGAGTAGCCCCGCAGGGGCGTATCGAGACCCAGCCTCCAGACAACGGTGGATCTCGATACGCCCGCTCCGCGGGCTACTCGATCAGCATGGAGGACCCGCCGCGCCGGCCACTCGCTCAGCGAAGACTGCCACGGGCACACGACCAGCGGCGGAAACATGCTGGTCGAGTAGCCCCGCGGGGGCGTATCGAGACCCAGCCTCCAGACAACGGTGGATCTCGATACGCCCGCTCCGCGGGCTACTCGAGCAGCATGAGGGCGCCCGCCCAGCGGGCTCCTCGATCGGCAGGGAGGGCCCGCTGGCGGGCAGCGGCCGGCTCAGCGCTCGCGCAGCTCCTCGGCGACGAGGAAGGCCAGCTCGAGGGACTGCATGTGGTTGAGGCGCGGGTCGCAGACCGACTCGTAGCGCGTCGCGAGGGTCGCCTCGTCGATGTGCTCCGAGCCGCCGAGGCACTCGGTGACGTCGTCGCCGGTGAGCTCGACGTGGATGCCGCCCGGGTGCGTGCCCGCGGCGCGGTGCGCCTCGAAGAAGCCCTTGACCTCGTCGACCACGTCGTCGAAGCGACGGGTCTTGTAGCCGGTGGGCGTCGTCAGTCCGTTGCCGTGCATCGGGTCGGTGACCCAGAGCGGCAGCGCGTCGCTCGCCTTGACCGCCTCGAGCAGCGGCGGCAGGGCGTCGCGGATCCTGCCGGCACCCATCCGCGTGATGAAGGTGAGGCGGCCGGGCTCGCGGTCCGGGTCGAGCTTGTCGATCAGCTCGAGCATCGTCTCGGGCGTCGTCGACGGGCCGAGCTTGACGCCGATCGGGTTGCGGACGCGCGAGAGGAAGTCGACGTGCGCGCCGTCGAGCTCGCGGGTGCGCTCGCCGATCCAGATGAAGTGGCTGGACGTGTTGTACGGCGTGCCGGTGCGCGAGTCGATCCGCGTCATCGGGCGCTCGTAGTCCATCAGCAGGCCCTCGTGGCCGGTGTAGAACTCCGTGCGCTTCATGCCCTCGAAGTCTGCGCCGCAGGCCACCATGAACTTCACCGCGCGGTCGATCTCGCGGGCGAGCTGCTCGTAGCGCTGGTTCTGCGGGTTCTCGGTGAAGCCCTTGTTCCAGTAGTGCACGAGCCTCAGGTCGGCGAAGCCGCCCTGAGTGAAGGCGCGGATGAGGTTCAGCGTCGAGGCGGCCGTGTGGTAGCCCTGCACGATGCGGCGCGGGTCGGCGGTCCGCGACTCCGGAGTGAAGTCGTAGCCGTTGACGATGTCGCCGCGGTAGGCGGGCAGCGTCACGTCGCCGCGGGTCTCGAGGTCGCTCGAGCGGGGCTTGGCGAACTGGCCCGCCATGCGGCCCATCTTGATGACGGGCATGCTCGCGCCGTAGGTCAGGACGACGGCCATCTGCAGCACGGTCTTCACGCGGTTGCGGATCTGGTCCGCGGTCGCGCCGGCGAAGGTCTCGGCGCAGTCGCCGCCCTGCAGCAGGAAGGCCTCGCCGCGGGCCGCGGCGCCGAGGCGCTCGCGCAGCTGGTCGACCTCGCCGGCGAAGACGAGCGGCGGCAGCGCGGCGACCTCGGCGGACGCGGCGGCGACCGCGGCGGCGTCCGGCCAGTTCGGCTGCTGCTTGACCTCGAGCTCACGCCAGTAGTCCAGGCCGGCGACCACGGAGGGGGCGGCGAGGACGTACGGTTCGTTCGGATCGATGACCACGAGGGTTCCTGGTTCTGACGGGCGCGCGGCGCGCGCAGTGATCGCCGCCCGGTCGGACGGCGACGGTTGACGAGCTTATCGGCTCGGCGGAGCGTTCTCCGGAGGTGCGCGCAGTCGGCCCACCGGACCCGGCGGTGTGCGGCCGGCTCGGCGCGGCGGGTTCAGCGCAGCAGGGCCGCGCGCTTCTCCTTGACCGAGGTCGCGTAGACGTCCAGGTACTCCTGGCCGCTCAGAGCCAGCAGCTCGTACATGATCTCGTCGGTGATCGAGCGGAGGATGAAGCGGTCGCCCTCCATTCCCTCGAAGCGGCTGAAGTCGAGCGGCTCGCCGAAGACGATGCCGATGCGCCCGAGCTTGGGCAGCCGCTTGCCGATCGGCATGATGCGGGCGGTGTCGATCATCGCCACCGGGACGACGGGCACCCGCGCCTCGAGGACCATCCGCGCGACGCCGGTGCGGCCGCGGTACATCCGTCCGTCGGGGCTGCGGGTGCCCTCGGGATAGATGCCGAGCGCCTCACCGCCGGCCAGGACGCGGAGCCCCGTGTTCAGCGAGGCCTCGGACGCCTTGCCGCCCGAGCGGTCGATCGGCAGCATGCCGGTGGCGGTGAAGAAGAGCTTCGTCGCCCAGCCCTTCAGGCCCTTGCCGGTGAAGTAGTCGCTCTTGGCGAGGAAGACCATGTTGCGCTCGATCACCAGCGGGAGGAACACCGAGTCGATGAAGGAGAGGTGGTTGCTCGCCAGGATGACGCCGCCGGTGGCCGGGACGCGGTCGGCGCCGACCACCCAGGGCCGGAAGATCGTCTTGAGCAGGGGCCCCGCGACGATGTGCTTCATGAACCAGTAGAACAAGGGGCGCTCCTCAGCGGTCCGCGACCGGGGTCACAGCGAGCTCGCGTGCAGGCGGGCGAGGTCGGCGGCGCCGACGACCCCCGCGTCGTTGACGAGCTCCGCGATGCGGAACTCGGGCTCGGGGTGGTACCCCCGGGCGGGCAGGTTGTCGAGGTAGGCCTGGCGGATCGGGTCGAGCAGGAGGTCGCCGGCCTGCGCCACTCCCCCGCCGATCACGAACATCTGCGGGTCGAGGACCGCGCTCAGGCTCGCCGCCGCCTCGCCGAGCCAGTGGCCGAGCTGGCGGAGGGCGGCGAGGGCGCCCAGGTCGCCGGCGCTGATCAGCTCGGCGATGACGCCGCCGTCGAGCTCGCCGCCGTTCCTCGCACGCGCGTCGGCGATGCCCTGGCCGATCCCGCCGGCGTCGGCGAGCTCGGCGGCGAAGCGCTGCAGTGCGCGGCCGGAGCCGTACTGCTCGATGCAGCCGCGAGCACCGCAGCCGCAGGGCAGGCCGCCGGGGACGACCCGCATGTGGCCGATCTCCGCCGCCGCGCCGAAGCCACCGCGCAGGAGCCGGTCGTTGATGACGATCGCGCCGCCGACGCCGGTGCCGATCGTGAGCATCAGCATGTCGCTCACCAGTCGGCCGGCGCCGTAGCGGAACTCGGCCCAGCCGGCCGCGTTGGCGTCGTTCTCGATGATGATCGGCAGGTCGATCCGCGCCGAGAGCTTCTCGCGGAAGGGCTCGTTGCGCCAGTTGATGTTGGGGGCGTAGTAGACGATCGACTGCGAGGCGTCGATGAAGCCGGCCGCGGCGACGCCGACAGCGGAGACGTCGCCGGCGGGCAGGCCCTCGCGCAGGCGCGCCACCATCTCGACGACGACGTCGACGATGAGCTCGGGATGACCGGCGGGCGTCGGCTGGCGGTCCTCGCGGACGATGCCGCCGAACTCGTCGACCAGCGCTCCCGCGATCTTCGTGCCGCCGATGTCGATACCGATCGCGTGCACGCGAACCGCCTTCCGCTAGCCTCCGACGCCGCTGCGCCGCGGGTCCGCCCTGGAGCGGCGGCCACATCGAGTGTAGTGACCCGCCGAGAACCGACGTGCGGATCGTTATCCTGAGTGGATACACAGTCGGGATGCGCCGGTAGGCTGGATCCGACAATCATTCAGGTACCGAAGGAGTTGCCGTGGAGCAGTTCGATTCCCCCCTCGTGGTCGCGCCGGATCCGCAGGCCAACACGACGGCGCTGCTGCTCGACCGCGTGCGGGAGACGCCCGACCGGGCGCTCTTCGCCCTCCCCGAGGCCGGCGGCTGGCGCGACGTCACCGCCCGCGAGTTCCTCGACCAGGTGACCGCGCTCGCGAAGGGACTCGTCGCGGCGGGCATCGAGCCCGGCGACAAGGTCGGCCTGATCTGCAAGACCCGCTACGAGTGGACGCTGATCGACTTCGCCGTCTGGTTCGCGGGCGGCGTCCTCGTGCCGGTGTACGAGACCTCCTCCCCCGCGCAGGTGCAGTGGAACCTGTTCGACTCCGGAGCGCGGGCCGTCATCGTCGAGACGGCGGACCACTTCGCCCGCTTCGACGAGGTCCGCCCGGATCTCCCGGACGTCCGGCTCGCCTGGCAGATCGGCCTGGGCGACCTCGACAAGCTGGCCGCGCGCGGGGTGGACGTGCCGGACGCCGAGATCGAGCGCCGCCGCTCGATCGCCACCGGCGCCGACATCGCGACGATCATCTACACCTCCGGCTCGACCGGCCGCCCCAAGGGCTGCATCATCCGGCACTCCAACTTCGTCGAGCTGAGCCGCAACTCCGCCGTCGCGCTCACGGAGCTGATCCACCAGCCGGGTGCCTCGACGCTCCTCTTCATCACGACCGCGCACGTGTTCGCCCGCTTCATCGCGATCCTCTGCGTCCACGGCGGGGTCAAGGTCGGCCACCAGGCCGACACGAAGCAGCTGCTCCCCTCCCTCGGCTCCTTCAAGCCGACGTTCCTGCTGGCCGTGCCGCGGGTGTTCGAGAAGGTCTACAACTCGGCCGAGCAGAAGGCCGAGGCCGGCGGCAAGGGCAGGATCTTCCGGCGCGCGGCCGATGTCGCCGTCGCCCACTCGATCGCCGTCGAGGCCGGCTCGGTGCCGCTCGCGCTGAAGCTGCAGTTCCTGCTCTTCGACCGGCTCGTCTACTCGAAGCTGCGCACGGCGATGGGCGGCAACGTCCGCTTCGCGGTGTCCGGATCGGCACCGCTCGGCGACCGGCTGGGCCACTTCTTCCACGGCCTCGGCATCAAGATCCTCGAGGGCTACGGGCTCACCGAGACGACGGCGCCCGCGACGGTGAACCGGACCGAGCGGTTCAAGATCGGCTCGGTCGGCCCGGCGATGCCCGGCTGCTCCATCCGGATCGCCGCGGACGGCGAGATCCAGGTGCGCGGGATCGACGTCTTCGGCGGCTACTGGAACGACGAGAAGGCGACGGCCGAGGCCTTCGACGGCGAGTGGTTCAAGACCGGCGACCTCGGCTCGCTCGACGAGGAGGGCTACCTCCGCGTCACCGGGCGCAAGAAGGAGATCATCGTGACCGCGGGCGGCAAGAACGTCGCGCCGGCCGCGCTCGAGGACCCGATCCGCGCCAACCCGCTCGTCGGGCAGGTCGTCGTCGTCGGCGACCAGCGCCCGTTCATCGCGGCGCTGGTGACCCTCGACCCCGAGATGCTGCCGACCTGGCTCGCGAACAACGGCCAGGACGCGAAGCTCTCGCTCGATCAGGCGGCCGTGAACCCGGCCGTCCTCGCCGAGGTGCAGCGCGCCGTCGACGCCGCGAACGCCCGCGTCTCGCGCGCCGAGTCGATCCGCAAGTTCGTGATCCTGCCCACCGAGTTCACCGAGGCGAGCGGCCACCTCACCCCGAAGATGAGCATCAAGCGGAACGTCATCCTCGACGACTTCGCCGCGACCATCAGCAGCGTCTACAGCGCCGCCCCCGCCACCGAGGGCATCAGCCTCCGCTGACTGGTCCACGTCTGCACCACGGTGGATCTCGATACGCCCGCTCCGCGGGCTGCTCGATCAGCATGCTGAGCCGCTCCGCGGCCTACTCGATCAGCATGGACCGCGGAGACCGCAGGTCCTCCGCCGGTCGAGTAGCCCGCAGGGCGTACCGAGACCCACCCTCTGCAGGACGGCGGATCTCGATACGCCCGCTCCGCGGCCTACTCGATCAGCATGACGTCCGACCGCGGAGACCGCAGGTCCTCCGCCGGTCGAGTAGCCCGCAGGACGTACCGAGACCCACCCGCTGCACCACGGTGGATCTCGATACGCCCGCTCCGCGGGCTACTCGATCAGCATGGAGCGCGAGCTGCGCTTTCAGCATGCGTTCGGGCACGATGGCCGAAGGCCGAGCCGTATCCGGCGAAGCGCGTTGCAGCGCTTCGCCGTCGGCGGACGCACGACGCTCTGCGGAACGCGACCACCCCAGGAGGCCGACCGCGCCGAGCCGGGCAGGGACCGGCTCGGAAACGGACTCAGAACCAGGAGCTCTCGCGGACTTCCTTCATGGCGGCTCGGCGGTCGTCCTTGGAGAGGCGGTCGAGGTAGAGGCGGCCGTCGAGGTGGTCGCATTCGTGCTGGAGGGCCTGGGCCATCAGGCCGTCGCCCTCGAGGACGACCTCGTTGCCGTCGAGGTCGGTGCCGCGGACCTTCGCGTGCGGGTAGCGGATCGCGGGGTACCAGAGGTTGGGCACGGAGAGGCAGCCCTCGTCGACGGGCTCCGGCTCGCCGCTCAGCTCGACGATCTCGGGGTTGAGGATGTAGCCGACGACGCCGTCGACGTTGTAGCTGAAGGCGCGGAGGTTGACGCCGATCTGCGGGGCGGCGACGCCGGCGCGGCCGGGGGTGCGCACGCTGTCGACGAGGTCCTCGACCAGTCCGCGGATCCCGTCGTCGACGGTCTCGATCGGGGCGGACACCGTCTTCAGGACGGGATCGCCGAAGATCCGGATCTGGCGTTCGGTCATGCGGTGCGCTCCCTCAGTGCCTCCTCGGCGGAGAGGAGGGCGTTCTCGACGACTTCGCTCGCCGCGGGGTGCGGCCAGTACTGGCTGCGGGCGAGGCCGCGGATCCCGACCCCCGCGCTGGCGGCCTGGACGAGCGGCTGAATGAGGATACTCGCCTGTGGGCCCATCAGGTGCGCGCCGAGCAGCTCGCCGTCGAGTCCGACGACGAGGGTGCAGATGCTCGAGTCGTCCTCCATCGCCCAGCCGTAGGCGGTGGAGCCGAACTCCTGGGTGACGGCGACGACGTCGATGCCGCGCTCCCCCGCCTCCTTCTCCGTGAGGCCGAAGTGCGCGATCTGCGGGTGCGCGAAGATCGCGCCGGGCACGGGAGCGAGGGTGTTCGAGAGCATCTCGCCCGGGTGCAGGAGGTTGTGCGCGACGAGCCGCGCCTCGTGGTTGGCGACGTGCTTGAGCTGCCACTCCGAGGAGACGTCGCCGAGCGCGAAGAGCCCGGGGACGACGCGCCCACCGGAGAGGACCCGCTGCTCGTCGTCGACGACGACTCGGCCGTCGGGGTGCAGGTCGATGCCGACGGAGGCCGCGGCGATGGTGTCGCTGTTCGGGTCGCGCCCGGTGGCGACGAGGATCGTGTCGGTCTCGACGCGGGAGCCGTCGTCGAAGGTCGTGACGAGTCCGCCCGGAGTCGCCTCGACGCCCTCGGCGGAGACGCCGGTGCGGACGTCCCAGCGCTCGCGTGCCAGCGCGGTGAAGCCGCGGGCGATGCCCTCGTCGAGCGAGCGGAGCAGACGGTCGCCGCGGACGGCGACCGTCACCGCGGTGCCGAAGGCCGAGAAGATGTGGGCGAACTCGACCGCCACCGCACCGCCGCCGAGGACGAGCATCCGTGCGGGAAGCTCGTCGATCCGCATGATCGAGTCGGAGTCGTGGATCCGCGGGTCGGGCTCGTAGGCCGCGAGGAGCGGACGCGGACGCGAGCCCGCGGCGACGACCACCTGCGGTGCGCTGATCCGGACGCCGCTCGCGCTGACCAGCACGTGCGGCCGGTCGCCGTCGCCGAGCGACTCGAAGCCGAAGCTCTCGCGCAGCACGGTGACGTTCTCGGACCGGTTCGCCCGGTAGTCGAGGCCGCCGGCGCTGATGGCGTCGGTGCGGCCGAACACGCGGTCGCGCACCTCGGCCCATTCCGGCCGGGCCACGCGGCCGTGCACGCCGACCCGGTCGCCCTGGTCGACGTCGGTCACGATGTCGGCGACGTGCACGAACATCTTGGTCGGGATGCAGCCGGCGTTGAGGCAGGTGCCGCCGAACCACTCGCCGTCGTCGAGGATCGCGACGCGGGAGCCGGCCCACTCCTCGCCGACGATCGAGTTCCCGGAGCCGGCGCCGAGCACGATCAGATCGAACGTCAGGGTCTCCGTGGAGTCGACCGCCACGGCGTCCTGCAGAACCGCGTCAGGCACGACGGACCGGGATGCCCTCGACGACGAGCGCGGCGAGCAGGCGCGCCGCCTCCTGGGTCGCCGGTCGCAGCTGCTCCCACTTGACGACCGAGCCGGCGGCGAGCACCGGGTCGTACGGGATGCGGACGATGTCGCGCACGCGCGAGCGGAAGTGCGACTCGATCTCCTCGAGCTTCACCAGGCTGGTGCCCTGCGTCGCGGTGTTCAGCGCGACGACGGCGTTCCGGACGAGATCGCCGTAGCCGTTGGCGTCGAGCCAGGTCAGGGTCTCGGAGGCCAGGCGCGCCTCGTCGACGCTGCCGCCGGAGACGATCACGACGCTGTCCGCGCGCTGCAGCGTCGCGCGCATCACGGAGTGCACGATGCCGGTGCCGCAGTCGGTGAGCATGATCGAGTAGAAGCGCTCGACGAGGTCCGCGACGACGTTGTAGTCGTCCTCGTCGAAGGCCTCGGAGAGCTGCGGGTCCGTGTCCGAGGCGAGCACGTCGAGCCGGGTCTCGTCGCGCGAGACCATCGTCGAGAACTCGGTGAACCCGGTCACGCCGGCGGCGCGGTTGACGACGTCGCGGACGGTCGAGCGGGTCTGCTTGGGGACGCGCTCGGCCAGGGTTCCGCGGTCGGGGTTGGCGTCGACCGCGATGATGCGGTCCTCGCGCGAGTCGGCGAGAGCCATCCCGAGCAGGGTCGTGACGGTCGTCTTGCCGACGCCGCCCTTGCGGGTCATCACCGGGACGAAGCGGGTGCCGCCCTCGAACTGGCGGCCGATCCGCTCGTCCATCGCCTTCCAGGCCTGGACCTTCGCGGAGTCGCCGAGGTTGACGGTGTGGAAGGTGAGGCCGTAAACGAAGCGGTTCCAGCCGCCGGTCGGCGCGGGCCGGGTCTTGCGGTTGACCTCGAGGAGCCGGTCGGGAGTCAGCATCGACGCGGACTCGGGCGCGGAGGACGACCCGCCGGTGCCGGACTCGGCGCGGAGGCGGTCGCGCCGGGTGACGCCGGGAGCCGGATCCGCGGCAGCCGTGTCGGACTCGCGCTCGATCTCCGGGCCAGGCTCGGCAGGACGCTGCTCGCCGCGACCGCGCGGCCGCTCGCCCGAGTCCTCGGGGAGCACCGACACCTCGTCTCGCGAGGCGATGCCGGCCGAGACGGGCCGGACGGCGCCCGGTGCGTCCGGAATGCCGAGGCGTCCGACGTCGACCGTCGGGTCCTCCACGGGTGCCGGAGCGCTCGACCGACGGCGCGCCGGAGCCGGGGACTCCAGCCGGATGCCGTCGGGGATGCGGGTCGGAGCGGTGTCGCTCGCGCGCGGGGCGTACTGCTCGGAGTCCCGCGCCGCGTCGAGCGCCGTCCGCGGAGTCGGGCCGGTGTCGAGATCGGGCTGGTCGTCGTTGCGCTCATCCATGCGAACGAGCCTCCTTCCGCTTGCCGCCAGTGTACCGACGGGCCCGGCGGCGCACGGGGGCTCGGCTCCCGTCCTCGCGCCTGCTAGGTGCCGCGTGGAACCGTGTGCAGGGAACGGTTAGGTTCTCCCACCCCAGGGAAAGTAAAGTACTCAGCCATGCATGTACTCAGCGTGAGCTCCCTCAAGGGCGGCGTCGGCAAGACCACCGTGACGCTCGGCCTTGCATCCGCGGCGTTCTCGAAGGGCCTGCGAACGCTGGTCGTCGACCTCGACCCGCAGTCCGACGTCTCCACCGGCATGGACATCAACGTCGCCGGTCACCTCAACATCGCCGACGTCCTCACGTCGCCCAAGGAGAAGATCGTCCGCTCGGCGATCGCGCCCTCCGGCTGGACGAAGGAGCGTCAGGGCACGATCGACGTCCTGATCGGCAGCCCGTCCGCGATCAACTTCGACGGACCGCACCCCAGCATCCGCGACATCTGGAAGCTCGAGGAGGCGCTCGCGAGCGTCGAGGCCGACTACGACCTCGTCCTGATCGACTGCGCGCCCTCGCTCAACGCCCTGACCCGCACGGCCTGGGCCGCGAGCGACCGGGTCGCCGTGGTCACGGAGCCGGGCCTGTTCTCGGTCGCCGCCGCCGACCGCGCGCTGCGGGCGATCGAGGAGATCCGCCGCGGTCTCAGCCCGCGCCTGCAGCCGCTCGGCATCATCGTCAACCGCGCGCGCGTGCAGTCGCTCGAGCACCAGTTCCGGATCAAGGAGCTGCGCGACATGTTCGGCCCGCTGGTCCTCAGCCCGCAGCTGCCCGAGCGCACCTCGCTCCAGCAGGCGCAGGGCGCCGCGAAGCCGGTGCACGTCTGGCCGGGCGAGAGCGCGCAGGAGATGGCGCACAACTTCGACCTGCTGCTCGACCGCGTCATCCGCACGGGGCGCATCGGCGAGCAGGCGGTGCCGGCGGCGACGAGCTAGCCCGGCGAGGTCCGCGCACGGCGTCGCAGCCTCGGCTGCGGCGCCGTCGCTGTGTGCGGGAGCGGGTCACGCCGGAACGCCGGCGTCGGACGGCGGGTCTGCAGGCCCGGCGTGCTGGGGACGGTGGGTCTCGATACGCCCCTCCGGGGCTACTCGACCAGCATGTTGTGCGGGCGCCGCGCGGCAGGGAGCGCTCGACCTGGGCGGGTCAGCCGACCCTGCGGGAGGCGCGGCGGCGGGCGAGCTCGTCGGACGGGTCGACGGACTGGTGGTCGAGCTCGACGAGGCTGGTCTCGACCTCGCGGAGGACCTTGCCGACGGCGATGCCGAAGACGCCCTGGCCGCGGCTGAGGAGGTCGATGACCTCGTCGTTCGAGGTGCAGAGGTAGACACTCGCGCCGTCGCTCATCAGCGTGGTCTGCGCGAGGTCGTCGACGCCGGACTCGCGGAGCTGGTTCACGGCGGTTCGGATCTGCTGGAGGGAGATGCCGGTGTCGAGGAGGCGCTTGACGAGCTTCAGCACGAGGATGTCGCGGAAGCCGTAGAGGCGCTGAGTGCCCGAGCCGGAGGCGCCGCGGACGGTCGGCTCGACGAGCTCGGTGCGCGCCCAGTAGTCGAGCTGGCGGTAGGTGATCCCGGCGGCCCGTGCAGCGACGGCTCCGCGGTAGCCGGCGTCGGCGTCGAGGTCGGGCAGTCCGTCGGTGAAGAGGACGAGGTCGCGCTGGCCGCTGACGTCGCGGCTGACTTCTCTCATCCCTGTGCCTTCCGGATACGAACGCCGGTCGCTCCGAACGCGCTCCCTAAGCTACCGACCCGGGGATGCCGAGTAAACGACATCCGCTCTTCCGAGGGGGCGTGTCGTCCGCCTCGGCCGCGGATCACGAGCGCGCGATCCGCGAGAGGGCGCTGCGTACCATCGCCTCGCGAATGGTGCCGAGGTGCGCGGCGAGGCCGATCGCGTTCTCAGCGGCGCCGGCCGATCCGGACGCGTCGCCGCGGCGGGTGCTCGAGGCGACGACGCTCTCGATCAACGACATCTCGCGCTCCACGGCGATGCGGAGCGGACGGAGGTGGCGCGGCTCGATGCCCGAGCGGCCGAGGTCGACGAGCGCCTTGAGCGTCGTGACCGCCTCCTCGCCGAAGACGTCCCCACCGCGGACCAGCCCGGCGGCGATCGCCTCGCGCACCAGCGCCGGGCTCGCTCCGGATTCGCTCGCGAGGCCGTCGCGGGTGAGCCGGGTGGCGGGGGCCAGCAGGGACGGGGCGGCGCCACCGGCACCGGCGGGGAGGGACGGCTCGCGGCCGGCGTCGACGTCGTCGAGGTAGCCGCGGATCACCTTGAGCGGCAGGTAGTGGTCGCGCTGGAGCGCGAGGATCATCCGCAGGCGCTCGACGTCGCCGGTGGAGAACTTGCGGTAGCCCGAATCGGTGCGGGCGGGCGAGACGAGCCCCTGCTCCTCGAGGAACCGCAGCTTCGACGGCGTGACGTCGGGGAACTCGGTGGTGAGGTGCGAGAGGACCTGGCCGATGCTCAGGAGAACAGCCGGGCCGGACGGGAGTGCGCGAGCGGTCGAACGACCCACGGCTACGCGTCCGGAGCGGCGACGAGGTCGGCGCGGGACGCGTAGAAGGTGAGGCGGAACTTGCCGACCTGCACCTCGGAGCCGTCGGTGAGGATCGCGGACTCGATCCGGACACCGTCGAAGTAGGTGCCGTTCAGCGAGCCCAGGTCGCGGACCTCGAACGAGGTGCCGCGGCGCACGAACTCGGCGTGCCGGCGCGAGACGGTGACGTCGTCGAGGAAGATGCCCGCATCCGGGTGCCGGCCGACGGTCGTCGAGTCGATGTCGAGCAGGAAGCGGGCCCCGGTGTTGGGGCCCCGACGGACGACGAGCAGGGCGGAGCCGGAGGGCAGAGCGCCCACGGCCTCGGCCTCCTCGCGGGACGCCCGGTTGTCGAGCGCCGCCAGCTGGGCGCCGATGTCCTCGGTGAACGTGAGGGTCGTCTCCGTCGACGGCTCGACGGGAACGGACGGATCTGCGGATGACGCTCCGCGCACGGACTCGACCAAGACGTACCTCCTCGCTATCCCCTCAGCGTATCGGAATCGGAGGGCCCGCCGGTCGCCCCTGACGCTCCGTCGACCCCCAGGACGAGGCCTCGGGTCTGCACCGCGTAGACGATCCCCGCCCACCAGTAGAGGAACGCGCCCCAGAGCGCGAAGGCCCACGCGACGGGGAGGGACGCCGGGGCCAGCGCCGGGAAGGCCTGCCCGAGCATGATCAGCGGCAGCGCGTAGAAGAGGCAGAACGTGGCGAACTTGCCCAGGTGGTGCACCGGCAGCGGTCCGTAGCCGTGGTTCGCGAGGATCACGGCGAGCACCACCAGCATCAGATCGCGCGCCACCAGCACGGCCACCAGCCACCAGGGCACCAGCTCGCGGACGGCCAGCCCGATCACCGTCGCGAAGATGTAGAGACGGTCGGCGGCCGGATCGAGGACGGCGCCGAGGCGCGTGATCTGGTCGAAGCGGCGCGCGATCCAGCCGTCGAGGTAGTCGGTGAGGCTGGAGAGGACGAGGGTCAGCAGGGCGAGCGCGTCCTCGCCCTCGATGATGAGCACGAGGAACACCGGCACCAGTGCGAGCCGCACCATGCTGAGGATGTTCGGGACCGTCCAGATGCGGTCCTCCGCCGCGCGCGCCATGCCGGGAGCCCTCGTCAGCGCTTGTCGCGCCAGACGCGCTCGAAGGGGAGCCGCCAGGCGTGCGGGGCGATCAGCTGGTGGATCGCGTTCGGACCCCACGATCCCGGCGCGTAGAGGCGCACGGGCGGCGGGTCCTGCAGGAGCGGCGCCGACACCTCCCAGAGGCGCTCGATGCCCTCGGCGGTGGTGAAGAGCGTGTGGTCGCCGCGCATCGCGTCGAGGATCAGCCGCTCGTAGGCCTCGAGGGCGTCGCCGGCGCGGTCGGTCTCCTGCAGGGCGAACTGCATGCTCAGCTTGTCGAGCCGCATGCCCGGGCCGGGGCGCTTGCCGTAGAAGGACAGCGACACCTTGGAGGCGTCGGCCAGGTCGAAGGTGAGGTGGTCGGGGCCGTGCGCGCCGACTCCGGAGCCCTGCGGGAACATGCTCTTCGGGGGCTCGCGGAAGGCGATGGAGATGATCCGCTGGCCCTCCGCCATCCGCTTGCCGGTGCGCAGGTAGAACGGCACTCCGGCCCAGCGCCAGTTGTCGATCTCGCACTTGAGGGCGACGAAGGTGTCGGTCTCGGAGTCGGGGGCGACGCCCGGCTCCTCGCGGTAGCCGATGTACTGGCCGCGGACGACGTTCTCGGGGTTCAGCAGCCGCATCGAGCGGAAGACCTTGTTCTTCTCCTCGCTGATCGCCTTCGGCTCGAGGGCCGTGGGCGGCTCCATCGCCATGAAGGCGAGGACCTGGAAGAGGTGGGTGACGACCATGTCCTTGTAGGCGCCGGTCGACTCGTAGAACTCGGCGCGGCGGTCGAGGGTGAGCTTCTCGGGGATGTCGATCTGGACGTGGTCGATGAAGTTGCGGTTCCAGATCGGCTCGAAGAGGCCGTTGGCGAAGCGGAAGGCGAGGATGTTCTGCGCCGGCTCCTTGCCGAGGAAGTGGTCGATCCGGAAGATCTGCTCCTCGTCGAACGTCTCGTGCAGCTCGGCGTTGAGGACGACGGCGCTCTCGAGGTCGACGCCGAAGGGCTTCTCCATGATGATCCGCGAGCGCTCGACGAGGCCGGCCTCCGCGAGCATGCGGACGACCGAGAGGGCGGCGCGCGGCGGGACGCTGAGGTAGTGCAGGCGGCTGACGTCCGGGCCGAGCACCTTCTCGGCGTCGGTGACCGCCTTCGCCAGCGCGGCGGGGCCGGCGGACTGCGGGACGTAGCGGAGCTTGGAGGCGAACTCGTCCCACTGGGCGGGGGTCAGCGAGCGGCTGCCGAACTCGTCGTAGGCGAGCTTGGCGAAGGCGCGGAAGGACTCGTCGTCGTGCTCCTCGAGCGAGGTGCCGACGATCTGCAGGTCGGGTGCGAGCGAGGACAGCGCCAGGTGCGCCATGCCCGGGATGAGCTTGCGGCGGGACAGGTCGCCCACGGCTCCGAAGAGGACGACGACGTGAGGGGCGGCCTGCTCGGTCTGGACGGCGGGGGCGGGAGGTGCAGGGGTCACGGTCACCCCTCGATCATTCCATTCCGCCGCGTGACAGTGGCGTCATCCGCCGGACACGCGCCGCCGCTAAGGTCGTGCCGTGCCTCCGATCTCCGACGCGCCAGCCGCGACCGCAGCACCCGCCTCCTCCGCCTCCTCCGCCGACGGGACCGTCGCGCCGCCGATGGACGACCGCATCCGCGGCGACGTCCATCTGCTGGGCGAGCTCCTCGGCCAGGTCCTGCGGGAATCGGGCGACGACAGCCTCTACACCGACGTCGAGCGGCTCCGCGCCCTGACGATCGGCGCCTACGACAGCGGGCACCCGGACGAGCTCGCCGCGGCGGAGGAGTTCGTCGCGTCGCTGACCGCCGAGCGCGCCGAGGAGGTGGCGCGGGCGTTCACCTGCTACTTCCACCTCGTGAACGTGGCGGAGGAGTTCCACCGCGTGCGGGTCCTGCGCCGCCGCGACGCCGACGCCGGCGCCCAGCGGCCCGAGGACTCGATCATCGCGTCGATGGCGACCCTCACCGACGAGCTGGGCGAGGAGGAGGCGTTCGAGCGCCTCTCGCGCCTGGAGTTCCGCCCCGTCCTCACCGCGCACCCGACGGAGGCGCGCCGCCGCGCGGTCTCCTCCACCATCCGCCGGATCAGCGCCCTGCTCGAGCAGCGGGACGACCCGCGCACGGGCGGCGTCGTGCTGGTCGAGAACCGCCGGCGCCTGCTCGCCGAGGTCGACACGCTCTGGCGCACGGCGCCGCTGCGCGAGTCGAAGCCCAGCCCGCTCGACGAGGTCCGGACCGCGATGAGCGTGTTCGACGAGTCGCTGTTCTCCGTCCTGCCGCGGGTCTACCGCCGGCTCGACGACGCGCTGCTCGGCGACGCCTCCGGCACCCGCAAGCCGATCGCCCCCGCGTTCGTGCGCCTGGGCACCTGGATCGGCGGCGACCGCGACGGCAACCCGTTCGTCACCGCCGAGACGACCCTCGAGGCCGTCGACATCGCCGCCGAGCACGTCCTGATCGGGCTCGAGCGCGTCGCCCGCCGGGTCGGCCGCTCCCTCACGCTGGACGCCGGCACCACTCCCCCGTCGGCGGCCGTCGAGGCGCTCTGGGCCGCGGGGGTCGAGAAGGCGCCCGAGCTCGCCGCGGTCATCGCCGAGCGCTCGCCGAGCGAGACCCACCGCCGCGTCCTGCTCTTCACGGCGGACCGGCTCGCGGCGACCCGCTCGGGCGGCGCGCTCGCCTACGGCTCCGCCGCCGAGCTGCTCGCCGACCTGCGGACCCTGCAGGACTCGCTGATCGAGGCGGGCGACGTCCGCTCGGCCTACGGCGACCTGCAGGACCTGCTCTGGCAGGTGGAGACCTTCGGCTTCCACCTCGCCGAGATCGAGGTGCGGCAGCACTCGAAGGTGCACCGCGAGACCCTCGCGGCGGTCCGCGCCGGCGGCGAGCTCGACGAGCGCAGCATCGAGGTCCTCTCGGTCTACCGCGCCATCGCGACGATCCAGGAGCGCTTCGGCACCGACGCGGCCCGCCGCTACGTCGTGTCGTTCACCCAGTCGGCCGAGGACCTCAAGACGGTCTTCGACCTCGCCGAGGCGGCGACCGACGGGAACCCGCCGATCATCGACGCGGTCCCGCTCTTCGAGACGTTCGCCGACCTCGACGCGTCGACGGACATCCTGGCCGAGATGATCCAGCTGCCCCAGGTGCGCGCGCGCCTCGCCGCGACCGGGAACCGGCTCGAGGTCATGCTCGGCTACTCCGACTCCTCGAAGGACGTCGGCCCCGTCTCGGCGACGCTCGCGCTCTACGACGCGCAGGCCCGCATCGCGAAGTGGGCCGAGGACGAGGGCATCGTGCTCACGCTCTTCCACGGCCGCGGCGGCGCCCTCGGCCGCGGCGGCGGACCGGCGAACCGCGCGGTGCTCGCGCAGCCGCCCGGCTCGGTCGACGGCCGCTTCAAGCTGACGGAGCAGGGCGAGGTCATCTTCGCCCGCTACGGCAACCCGGACATCGCCACCCGGCACATCGAGCAGGTCGCCGGTGCCACGCTGCTCGCCTCCTCGCCCTCGATCGGCGAGCGCAACGCGGGCGCCGCGGACCGCTTCCGCGACGTCGCCGCGACGATGGACCGCGAGTCGCGCCGCCGCTTCTTCGAGCTGGTCAAGGCCGACGGCTTCGCGCCCTGGTTCGCCCGGGTCACCCCGCAGGAGGAGGTCGGCCTGCTCGCGCTCGGCTCGCGGCCGGCCCGCCGCGGCCTCTCGGTCGAGTCGCTCGAGGACCTGCGCGCGATCCCGTGGGTCTTCGCCTGGACCCAGGCCCGCGTCAACCTGACCGGCTGGTTCGGACTCGGCAGCGCCCTCGAGGCGGTCGGCGACCTGGACGAGCTGCGCACCGCCTACGAGACCTGGCCGCTGTTCACCACGATGATCGACAACGTCGAGATGTCGCTGGCCAAGACCGACGAGGGCATCGCCCGCCGCTACCTGGCGCTCGACTCCCGCGACGACCTCGCCGGGCTGGTGCTCGACGAGATGGAGCTCACCCGCCGCTGGGTGCTCTCGATCACCGGCGAGGAGAGCCTGCTCACCGGGCACCGCGTGCTCGGGCGCGCCGTGCGGCTGCGCACGCCCTACGTCAACGCGCTGTCGCTGCTGCAGCTGCGCGCGCTCCGGGCGCTGCGCACGGATCCGGGCGGCTCGGGCACCGAGCAGAACCAGCGGCTCCTGCTGCTGGCCGTGAACGGCGTGGCCGCCGGCCTCCAGAACACGGGCTGATCCGGCTCGCCGCGGGACTCCTGCGCGAACGACGGAACCCCCGGCGGCCTGAGCGGCTGCCGGGGGTTCCGTCGTCGTGCGGGTGGAGCGGTGCGGATCAGATCTGCGCGCCGTGGTCGAACTTCTGCGGGGCGCCGGACTCCTGCGCGGCCTTCGCCTCCTCGTACTGCTTGCGGACGGCGACCATGTCGAGGCCGCGGACCTGCTCGAGCAGGGAGTCGAGGGCCGGGGCGGGCAGGGCGCCGGGCTGCGCCATCAGCGGGATGCCGTCGCGGTAGACGACGAGGGTGGGGATCGACGAGATGCCGTAGCTGCCGGCGAGCTGCTGCTGGTCCTCGGTGTCCACCTTCGCGAAGGTGACATCCGGGTTCTTCTCGCTGGTCGCCTCGAAGACGGGGGCGAACTGGCGGCACGGGCCGCACCACTCCGCCCAGAAGTCGATGAGGACGATGCCGTCGGAGACGGTCTGGTCGTGGGTGTCGAGAGTCATCGCTGTCGTGGCCATGAGGGATGCAACCGACCCGATCCGCGCGCTATTCCCGGGCTGCCGGCGGGGTGGTCGGCGCCGCCGAGTCCAGCAGGTCGAGCAGGGTGCGCGGGCCGAGGGCCGTGGCGCCGAGCTCCTCGATCCGGGCGACGAGGCCGCGGTCGGCGGTCACCACGCGGGCGGTCGACCCGATCGCCGCGACGCGCTCGACGATCGCGTCGTCTCCGGAGCCGGCGGCGCTCTCGACGCTCAGCCGTCCGCGCGGAGCCGCGTCGACCGCGTCGGCGGTGCGTGCCGCCCGGGCGTCGCCCTCGAGGACGACCGCGATCCGCGGCCAGACCGTGTCGGCCTCGACGGCGAACAGCGAGCCGGGGACACCGAGTGCCGCGAGGCGCCCGAGCGCCGCGACGAGGCGCTCCGCCGCGCCGGCGCGGTCGCGCCACCAGCCGTCCGGACGCGAGCCGACGACGTTGGCCGCGTCGACGACGAGGACGCACGGCTCGGTGTCGAGGGCGCGCAGCTCGCGCCAGGAGGCCTCGAACCCCGGGTGCAGCGGGAGCGCGTCGACCTCAGCCGGCGGGACCCAGCGCAGCTCCTGGCTCTCGGCGTCGGCGATCCGCGGGGTGAAGTGCTCGAGGGCCCGGGCGACGACGGTGGTGTAGCTCCAGGGGCCGATGGTGACGACGCGGGAGAGGACGGGCACGACGATCCCGTCGGGCACTCCGGCCTCCTCGACCGATTCGCGCAGGGCGCCCTCGAAGGCGGTCTCCTCGGGGTGGCGGGCGCCGCCCGGGAGTCCCCAGGTGTCGCCGAAGTGGCTCCAGGTGGCGCGGTGCTGGAGCAGGACGCGGCCGTCCGGGTCGCGCAGCAGCAGCCCGGCGGCGCCGAAGCGGCCCCAGAAGCGCCGCCCGTCGCCGATCTCGACCCAGCCGTCGCCGAGCGCGGCGTCGAAGGGGTGGCGCGGAAGCGCTCCGCCGTCGGCCGGGCCGTCGCTCGTCATGCGCTCCAGCCTTCCACATCGCGCCGACCGTCCCGGACCGCCCGCCGCCCAGCACCGAGTCGCTCACCGGCTCGGATCGTGCACCTGGCAGAATCGACGGATGCGCCGCTCGAGGATCCTCCTGCCCGCGACGCTCGCCTGGCTCGGCGTGATCGCGCTGATCACCCTGACGCCGGCGCCGTACCCGGCCGGTCAGCCCTCGGCGCTCGTCCGCGGGATCATCGCGTTCCTCGCCTCCACGCCGCTGACCGCCTGGTTCACCTTCGACGTCGCCGAGTTCGTCGCCAACGTGCTGATGTTCGTGCCGCTCGGCGCGCTGGTCGCGCTGCAGCTGCCGCGGCGGCGCCGGCTGCTCGCCGCGCCGATCGGCCTCGGCGTCTCGGTGATCGTCGAGACGATCCAGCTGCTCGCACTGCCCTCGCGCGTCGCGGACGTGCGCGACCTCGTCTCGAACGGCACCGGCGCGCTCCTCGGTGCGCTGCTGGTCGTCGTGCTCGCCCGTCTCCCGCTCCGCCCCCGGAAGGACCGCACCGCGCATGCCCGCTGACACCCTCGTCGTCCTCGGCCGCCCCTCGCTCGACACTCCGGCGCACGACGCAGGCTCCGCATCCGTGCTCGATGCGACCGGTCGGGGCGGGCTGGACGTCACCGACCTCGGCTTCACCCGCGGCGACGGGGTCTTCGAGACGATCAACCTCGTCGACGGGCGGCTGCAGGCGCTCGACGCGCACCTCGACCGGTTCGACAACTCGGCGCGGATGCTGGACCTGCCCCGCCCGGACCGCGCCGCCTGGCGGACGGCGATCGACGAGGCGGTCGCCGCCCACCCGCGGGTGCCCGAGGCGATGGTGAAGACGATCCTGAGCCGCGGGGTCGAGGGCGACGGACGGCCGACCGGCGTCGTCTTCGTGCAGACGAGCCCGGACTTCGGGCCGGCCCGCCGGGACGGCGTGCGGGTGGTGCTGCTCGACCGCGGACTGCGCTCCGATGTGCAGCACACGTCGCCGTGGCTGCTCGCCGGCGCGAAGACGCTCTCCTACGCGGTCAACCGGGCGGCCTCGCGCGAGGCGCTGCGGCGCGGAGCGGACGACGCGCTGTTCGTCTCCAGCGACGGCTTCCTGCTGGAGGGGCCGACCTCGAACCTGGTGCTGCTCGCGGGCGGCGAGCTGGTCACTCCACCGCCGAGCCTGGGGCTGCTGCCGGGGACCACGCAGGCGGACCTCTTCGAGCTGGCAGGCGGGCTCGGGCTGGGCACAGCGGAGCGCCCGCTGCGGGCCGAGGACCTCGCGGCGGCCGAGGCCGCCTGGCTGGTCTCCAGCGCGCGGAACGCCGCGCCGATCCGCGCGGTGGACGCGCAGGAGCGCCGCGTCGACCACGAGCTCACGGCCCGGATCAACGCGGCGCTCCTCGCGCGCTAGGGGCGGCCGCTCGGACCGGCCCGCTCAGGCGCGACCGCTCAGACCTGGTCCTCGACGTCGGCCGCACCGCGGTGCAGCAGGCCGCCGCGCGTGTAGTCCAGCGCCGGGTCGGGGCTGCCCTGCACGCGCTCGTCGGCCGCCTCGTCGTTGATCACGGCGGTGACGATGCCGCGCCAGTCGGTGCCCTCGGCGACGGCCTCGTCGGAGCCGACACGGCGGGTGACGAAGACCGCTTCGCCCTCCTCGCCGCTGTGCGAGATGATCGCGAGGACGCCGACCGCGCGGCCGTCCGGGTGGCGGACCTGCCACTCCTCGTGACCCGACGGGACCAGGAGGAACTCGAGTCCGGCGTGCGGGAAGGGGCTCTCGCGCAGCTCGGACGGCGAGCCGCTGTGCTCGGGCGCTCCGCGGGTGGGGACGCCCTCGCCGGTGTCCTCGCCGTAGCTGTGGTACGTGCTCATGGTGAACCTCCTCGGTCGGCGGCCGGTGAGGCCGCGGATCCCTCGTCGATGGGACCACCCCCATCATGGCTTCGTAGACTGGACGGATGCAGATCCCGGTGACCGGCTCCGTCCGCGTGGACGCCTGGCTGTGGGCGGTCCGCGTGTACAAGACCCGCTCGGCCGCCACGACGGCCGCCCGGGCCGGTCACGTCCGGGTGAACGGCGAGCGGGCCAAGGCCGCGCAGACCGTGAAGGTCGGCGACGAGGTCCGCGCCCGCATCGGCGGCTTCGACCGCGAGCTCGTCGTCCGCGGCCTGATCGTGAAGCGGGTCGGCGCGCCGGTCGCGGCCGAGTGCTTCGAGGACCGCACTCCCCCGCCGCCGCCGCGCGAGGCGGCGCCCGCGATCATCGAGCGCGACCGGGGCGCCGGCCGCCCGACCAAGCGCGATCGGCGGGAGATCGAGCGGCTCCGCGGCTTCTGAGGGCACCTGCTCACCGGTCTCGCGCTCGGCCCGTGATCGCGCGCCACCGCTCCGCGCGGCGGCTCGGCGGATTTTTATGATGAGGGCATGTCAGTTCTCTCAGCCCCGATCCTGCGTCTGGCAGCATCGATCCCCCTCCCCCGATCGACGCGGCGGGACCGTGGACGAACGGGGCGACTGAGCGCAGCCGTCGCGGCGATCGCGGTCGTCAGCGTCCTGATCTCGGGGAGCGGGGCGTCGGCTGCGCCCGGCGGCGGCTCGCCGGCTGGCAGCGAGCTGCCGCCAGCCTCCTTCACCCTCGTGAAGAGTCCGAGGACAGGTCTCGTCTACAAGGCGTGGGAGGTCGCTCCGGGGATCGCGGTCGCCACTCAGCCGAGCGGTGTCGGGGGGATGGCGATCTCGCCGAAGGGCCTGCGGACCCAGCGGCTCGTGAGCTCCATGCTGTCCGAGCTCCTGACGGCGGAGCCGTCGAAGAGCCTCGTCGAGGTGGTGCCGGACCTCCTCGGGGCGAGCGAGGTGAAGGGCAACAGGTTCCTGCAGGTCAACGGCGACGTCTCCGACATCCGGGTCCTCGTCGTCCCGGGGGACAGCTGGTCGTCGTCCCGCCTGAGCAGGGAGCACGCCATCGCTGGAACCGGGTCCGACTCGTTCCTCACCTTCGACCCGGACCGCATCTCGTCGTACTTCAATGAGGAGACCGGGCAGATCCGCGCCTTCTCACCGACGGCGACCTTCGCCCACGAGCTGTACCACTCGGTCCAGGCGCTCGCCGGTTCGCAGGTCGGCAAGGAGTACGAGCTCTCGATCCCCACCCCGGTGCGCAGTGGCGACCTGGGGACACCCGGCACTCCGGAGAAGGATCAGCGGGTCTTCAGCCTGGTCGACGAGCTCGTGACGCAGGGAGGACCGCGCGGTCTCGCGGCGGTGAAGGACTGGCTCCTGAGTCCCGACCCCGCAGATCCCGGCGAGGAGGCTGCAGCGGAGTCGGGAAGCGACGACTCCTACGGGGAGGCACACTTCGCGCGGGGCCCGAATCCGTTCCTGAACTTCGCACTGATGCGGGCGACGACGGAGGAGCAGGGCGCGGAGAGCGGACCCGAGCACGTCCGCGATGCTCTCGGGCGTCGAACGCGAGCCCTCGACCGGCTCGTGACGCAGCACCCCACCGAGATCAGGATCGCCGAGGAACTGCACATCCCGGCCCGCGCCGAATACGAGCCGATGGTGCGGAGGAACGGCGCCGGGACGCTCCTCAACAACGTCGGGTCGTTCGAGAAGGCCGGGCCGATCGGGCACATCGACCTCCTGTATCCGCTCAGGTCCCCCTACCTCCGATGGGAGACGACCCTCGCCGCCGTCTGGTCGCGGACGAACAGCCCCGAGGAGTCGGCACCGGCGGCCTCGGACGCCCTGTGCGTCCTCTGCGACCTGAGCCCGAGCGCCGTCGACGGCGCCGGCTCGACCGCGGCCCGCCCGAGGACGGTCCCGGGTCCCGCTCCGGAGGGTTCCGCGCCGGAGGAGGAACCGTCGCCCGAGGAGAGACCGGCTGCGGAGACGGGCCCGCCCGGGCGGGAGCTGCCGGGTTCCGGGAGGCCCCTGGCGCCGGAGGCGGGTCTGGCGGACGACGCTGCGGCGGCGCGGATGGCGGCGCTGGCGGAGCGGTTCGGCGGGGAGTACGTGCCTGCTGAGGCGCGGGCGAGCGTGTGGAAGGGGTTCGAGGCGACGGCGTCCGAGCTGATGCGGGGCTCGGTCGGGAGCGGCGAGGGCATCGCGAACGCGGTGTTCGCCGTGAAGGGACTGGTCGATGCGTTCAGCGGGGACTCGGACGCGCTGACGGACGCGGTCGCGGTCTCGGGGGTGGCCTCAGTGGTGGTCCCGGAGATGGGTCCGCTCGCGGTAGGGTTGGGGACGGTGCTGAACCTGCGGAACTTCGCCGAGACGGAGGACGGGTTCCAGCTGGCGGAGGCGGTCGTGGGTCTGGTGGCACTGGCGTTCCCGGAGCTGGGTCCGGTGGCGCTGGTGATCGCGATGCTCGATCTGTGGCTGCGCGGGTCGGACCCCGCGGAGTGCGAGTCACCGGGGCAGAAGCTGATCGACGCGTTCCAGTGGCCGGCACACGAGGCGCTGTCGCGGATGACGCGGGTCGCGGCCGAGAAGGAGCTGACCGCGGTGCGGCTGGCGCAGGACCAGATCGCCTACCGGGCCCGGTTCGCGCAGTCGCGGATCGTGCTGGATGCGGTCGCGCAGGGGTACACCGCGGAGACGCTGCCGCCGTCCGTGCAGGGCGCGATCGACGACATCCAGGTCTCCGCGAACGAGGCGCTCCAGCTGACCTGGCAGGCGGGCCTCCAGGACCTGCGCAGGACGATCCGCGTGCTCACCGATGAGGTCAACGCCGGGAAGACCTTCACCGACTTCCGTGCGCAGTGGGTCGAGTCGGTGAACGAGAAGGGAGGCCTGACCCAGTGCGGGTCCGTCAAGCACACGGTCTCGGTGGACGAGCTGCCCTCGGTGAACACGCGTCCGATCGACCCGGACGCCTATCACGGCGCCGCGGAGGCGCAGTTCGGGTCGATCACGAACGAGACCCTGGACCTGTACGAGCACGCCGAGAACAGCCTGCGCCTGTTCGACCCGTCGAAGAACGCCCTCGTCGTCCCCTCCGTCGACCCCGTCGAGGTGGTCCATGCGATCACCCGCACCGACCTGCCGACCGCCTTCACCACCACCGGCGGGCGCTCGGCGGAGCAGACGGTGTCCCTGCTGAAGGGCACGGGGACGGCGGTCACGTTCGTGAGGGTCACCGACGAGGCGACGGGCGCCGTCGTCTGCGGTGCGCAGAAGGTCGACCAGGAGGGCCTCTGGCGCTGCGATTCCGGGCCGACCCCGTTCCAGGGACCGGGGACGACCCGCGAGTACCGGCTGTGGACGTCTCCGACCGACAGCGGGGAGTACACGCGCACCGAGCACCTGCTCAGCATCAGCACCGCCGGTGCCGCGACGACCGTCCCACTCGCGTTCGACGACCTCCACGTGAACGGACGCACTGTCACCGGAATCGTCCCCGCAGGCACCTCCGTCGTCCTGCGGCATCTGCCTCCAGGGATGTCCGAGGGGTACGGCGACGGTCCGGACCTCTCCGATCCCGTCACCACCGGCGCCGACGGCGCCTTCACGCTGACCCTCTTCCCGGAGGTGGCCGGCGGACGGACGCAGATCGTCGCCGCTCGTCACGGCGAGGTGATCAGCCTCGCCGTCGATCTCGATCGGCCCGCCGCGCCCGCGCCGGCCTCAGGGCCCTCCGTGACCGCTCTGCGCACCACGATCTCCGCCGGGAGTCCGACGCTGACCCTCACGGGTGCAGGCTGGCCGATCACCACCAGCGTCGGATTCCGGCTCGACAGCGGAGGACGCTTCACCTCCGTCGTCTCCGACGAGCACGGCGGCTTCGTCACCGAGGTCACTCTTCCGGCCGCGCTCGCGACGCCGGGCAGCCACACCCTCACCGCGAGCGACACCGGCACGACGAACATCGTCCGCACCGTCACGATCGTCGTCACAGGGTGATGTCGTCGGGGCGCATCCGTCTCATGCTGGTCGAGTAGCAGCGCAGCGGCGTATCGAGACCTGCTGTTCTGAAGCAGGGTGGATCTCGATACGCCCGCTCCGCGGGCTACTCGATCAGCATGAAGGCGGGCCGCTGCCTGAGCTGCTCGATCAGCAGGGAGAGGGAGTCTCGGCGCTCAGGGAGCGAGCGCGCGCGCCCGCTCGAGGAGGTCCTCCGCGACCTCGTCGAGGAAGCGCTGCTGCAGGGCGTCGCCGACCTGGACGAAGGCGATGTCGGTGAAGCCGGCCTCGATGAAGGGGACGACACTCTGGGCGAGCTCGTCGAGGTCGGGGCCGCAGGCGATCGACTCGGCGACGTCCTCCGGGCGCACGAACTGGCTGGCGCCGGCGAAGCCGGCCGGGGTGGGCAGGTCGGCGTTGACGGACCAGCCGCCCGCGAACCAGCGGAACTGCTCGTGCGCCAGGGCGATCCCCTGCTCCTTGTCCGGCGCCCAGCAGATCGGGATCTGCCCGATCGAGCGCGACGGAGCGGCGTCGGCACCGCGGACGGCGGTCCACTGCGAGATCAGCTCGGCCTCGGGCTCGGTGGTGATCAGGTGGTCGCCGAGCGGGGCGAAGCGCTCGATCGACTTCTCGCCCGAGACGGCGAGGCCGATCGGCACGGGCTTGTCCGGGAGGTCCCAGATCCGGGCGGAGTCGACGCGGAAGTAGTCGCCCTCCCAGGTGACCAGCTCACCGGTATGCAGGGCGCGGATGATGTGCACCGCCTCCTCGAGCATGTCCTGGCGTGCGGAGACGGCGGGCCAGCCCTCGCCGACCACGTGCTCGTTGAGGTTCTCGCCCGAACCGAGGCCGAGGAGGAAGCGGTCGTCGGAGAGGATCGCGAGGGTCGCCGCCTTCTGCGCGATCACGGCGGGGTGGTAGCGGATGGTCGGCGCCGTCACGTAGGTGGCGAGCTCGATGGTCGACGTCGCCTGCGCGACCGCGCCGAGCATCGTCCAGGCGTAGGAGGCGTGCCCCTGCTCGGTCAGCCAGGGCGAGTAGTGGTCACTCGAGACCGCGAACTCGAAGCCGTGCCTCTCGGCATCGACCGCGTAGCCCACCAGCTGCTTCGGGCCGCTCTGCTCGGTCATCAGGGTGTAGCCGAATCGCACCATCGTCCGCCTCGTTCCGCTCGTCGTCGTCGCCGTGCCGGAGGGCAGGCGTCCATCATGTGCGTCCATCGTCGGGCGGGGACGGGTGGCGCCGACAGCCCCTTGCCCGCCGGGCGGGGGCGGGCTAGCGGCGCCGCGCGTCAGACGAAGCGGACGCGGTTCTGGACGCGGGTGCGGACCTCGAAGGACTCGCCGTAGCCCCCGAGGCGCGGGTCGTCGGTGCCGGAGCGCAGCAGCTGCGGGAGGAGGGAGCGGCGGAGGAGCACGTCACCCGCGTGGCGACCGCGCTCGACCTGCTCGTAGGGCTGCTCGAGCGCGTCGTCGGGGACGACGATCACGCTCGCGGAGAAGCGCACGCCGAGCTCGCGGCCGAGGCGGCGGGCGGCCTTCGAGAGCGAGGCGAGCGGCTTCTCGTCCTCGGCGAGGCCCACACCCTCGACCTCGCCCTTGCGCAGGCGGACGGGCTCGCCCCAGTCGGCCGAGGTCAGGGCGAGGAGACCGGACGGGCCGAGCACCAGATGGTCGATCTTGACTCCGCCGTCGCCGACCGCGACGTCGTTCCAGATCGTGAAGGCGATGCCGAGGGCGCCGACCAGGGAGGCCGTCGCCTCCTCCGCGTGGGCCTTGGCCAGCCAGGAGCGGACCTCGCGGGGGGCGGAGCGCACCAGCGCCGGGTCGAAGGGATCGTCGATCTCGACGCCGCGGCCGACCCACTCGCGGACGAGGCGGAGGTAGTACTCGCGAGCGGCGCCACCCGGGTGGCCGTAGGAGCGGGCGCGCACCGAGGACGCGGTCTGCTGGCGCGGCGAGCCGGTGTACGGCGCGTGCGAGGAGGCTCCGGGGGCGGGCGCTCCGCGGTCGTAGTCGACGCGGGCGCCGGCGCTGCCGATCCGCTCCCAGGCGACCTGCACGGCGTGGAACGAGGCCGCGTCTCCCCCGGTGTCCGGGTGGGTCTCGCGGAGCAGGCGGCGGTAGGCGCGCTTGAGCTCGTCCTCCGACGCGCTCGCGGGGACGCCCAGCACCTCGTAGGGGGTGCGGGCGGCGTGGCTGTCTGGCATGTGCTTCCGGAGGGTCGGGGGCGGCGGGTGAACGCCCGGTCTCCGAGCATATCGACGCCGCCCGGGCGCCCGGTGGGAGCGCGCAGTGCGCACGCTCCACGGCGCCCGGGTGCGGGTCGGCGTCCGGCCCCGGGTCAGCTGTCGGCGAGCAGTTCGCGGACGCGCGGGATCACCCGGGTGCCGTAGAGCTCGATGTTCCGCATGATCGCGGCGTGCGGTAGGGTGCCGGCGCTGTACTTGAGGTCGAAGCGGTCGATGCCCAGGGCGCCGACCGTGTTCGCGATCTTCCGGGCGACCGTCTCGGGAGAGCCGAGGTGCAGCGCGCCGTCGGGGCCCGCCTCCTCGGCGAAGCGCTCGCGGGTGAGCGGGGCCCAGCCGCGCTCGCGGCCGATCGAGTCGAGCATGCCCTTGTAGTGGC
Organism: Rathayibacter sp. PhB179; assembly: GCF_004345345.1. Taxonomy (NCBI): domain Bacteria; kingdom Bacillati; phylum Actinomycetota; class Actinomycetes; order Micrococcales; family Microbacteriaceae; genus Rathayibacter; species Rathayibacter sp. PhB179. The sequence continues at coordinate 412,506 of NZ_SLVD01000003.1, forward strand.
CGAAGTACAGCTCCTGCGCCTCCTCGTCGGTGTCGGCGATGAAGCCGGGCGAGTGCACGGCGACGGGCAGGCGCGGCTGCTCGAGCTGGTCGAGGGCGCGGCCGAAGAGGTCGACGTAGGGGCGGAAGCGGGCGGGAGCGCCGCCGATGATCGCGAGGACCAGCGGGAAGCCGAAGCGCGCGGCGCGGACGACCGACTCGGGGCTGCCGCCGACGCCGATCCAGGTGCGCAGGCGGCGGTCGCCCTCCATCGTCGGGTAGACGCTCTGCTCGGTCAGGGCCGGGCGGACCGTGCCCTGCCAGGTGACCGGGCCGCCCTGCACGAGCTCGTGGAACAGCTCCAGCTTCTCCTCGAAGAGCACCTCGTACTGGGAGAGGTCGAGGCCGAAGAGCGGGAAGGACTCGGTGAAGGACCCGCGGCCGAGGATGACCTCGGCGCGGCCGTTCGAGAGCCCGTCAAGGGTGGCGAAGCGCTGGTAGACGCGCACGGGGTCGTCGGAGGAGAGGACGGTGACCGCGGAGCCGAGGTGGATGCGCTCCGTCCTCGCGGCGATCGCGGCGAGCACGACGTCCGGGGCGCTGACGGCGAAGTCGGCGCGGTGGTGCTCGCCGACGCCGAAGAAGTCGAGGCCGACCTCGTCGGCGAGGACGCCCTCCTCCACCACGTCGCGCAGGACCTGGCCGTGCGAGAGGAGCGTGCCGTCGGCCGCGGCCGTGACGTCGCCGAAGGTGTCGACACCGAACTTGATTTCATGCGTACTCATGGACTTTGCAACCTCCGAGGGTCGGGGACTATTCCGGCGGCGACGGCCGGCTCGCGGTAGGCCAGCCCCAGCGAGGCGACGGTGTCGTGCGCGTTCAGGCCGCTGGGGTTGGGCAGCACCCAGAGCGGGGCGCCGGCGATCGGCTCGTCCTGCCGGCCCTGGCGCGCCTTGGCCCGACCGAAGGCGGCGCGGTAGGCGGTGATGCCGACCATCGCGACGGCGGCGGGGCGGACGCGCTCGACGGTGCGGACCAGGCGCTCGGCGCCGGCGCGCAGCTCCTCCGGAGTGAGCTCGTCGGCGCGGGCGGTGGCGCGGGGCGCGAGGTTGGTGATGCCGACGCCGCGGTCGGTGAGGGCGCGGCGGTCCTCGGCGGTCATCCCCTCCGAGACGCGGAGCACGCGGTCGAGGATGCCGGCGGCGGCGAGGGCCGGGTAGAAGCGGTTGCCCGGGTGCGCGAAGTGCGCGCCGGTCGCGGCCGTCCAGAGGCCGGGGTTGATGCCGACGAAGAGGAGGCGGACGTCGCCGTCGAGCAGGTCCTCGACGGTGCGGTCGCGGTACGAGGCGAGCTCGGCGCGGGAGAACGGCATGCGGCCATCCTGCCGTGCGGGCCGCGCGGACGGTGGCAGCATGGGGACATGACGAACGCATCGCAGGACCACCCGATTCAGCACGGCAGCGACGACGCACCCCTGGACGAGAAGCTCCGCGGCATCCTGCTGCAGGTCGCCGGCGATGCCGAGCTCCGGCCGGAGGAGGACGTCGAGGCCCTGCTGCGCCAGCGCCTGCGCGACACCCGCATCGAGATCGCGGAGGAGCACATCGCCGGGCTCGCGCGGCGGATCCCCGGGCTGACCCAGCGCGGCGGCGGCGACCTGAGCCCCGGCGCGCACTGAGCGTCGGCATCCCCTGAAGCGCGGCGCGTCACTCCGGCAGCGCCGGTCCCTTCCGGTGGTGGTCGAAGACCAGGCTCGTCCGGGTCGAGGCGACCGCCGGGTGCGCCGAGAGGTTCGACACCACGAAGTCGCGGATGTCGTTCGAGTCGCGCACGGCGACGTGGAGGAGGAAGTCCTCGGAGCCGCCGAGGAAGAACAGCTGCACGACCTCGGGCAGCGCGCGGATCTCCTCGGCGAACCGGGTGATCGCCTGCCGCTGACCGGCGCGGATGTTGACGCTGATCAGTGCCTGCAGGGTCAGCCCGAGGGCCGCGGGGTCGAGCTCGGCGGTGAAGCCGGTGATGATGCCGCGTTCGACGAGGGAGCGCACCCGCGAGACGCAGGTGGAGGGCGCGATGCCGGCCTGCTCGGCGAGGCGGCTGTTCGGGGTGCGGGCATCGGCCCGGAGCAGGCGGACGAGGGTCCGGTCGATCGGATCGAGGTCGCCGAGGTCGTGCAGATCCTGCGGTCTCATGGCGGCACGGCTCCTTCTGATCACGGATCCTGCGGTGAACGCTTCGATTCTCGACGATCCTGCGGATGTTCTCCCGTTCGAAACATGATCTTCGCACGATAGGGGCAGTCCACCGCGAAGGAGCAGTCATGCGCATCGGCATCCCCACCGAGATCAAGAACAACGAGAACCGCGTGGCGGCGACGCCCGCCGGAGTGCACGAGCTCGTGCGACGCGGGCACGAGGTGCTGGTCGAGGCGGGCGCCGGGCTCGGCTCGCGGGTCTCGGACGAGGACTTCGCCGCCGCCGGCGCCCGGATCGTCGCGGGGCCGGACGAGGTCTGGGGCGAGGCCGACCTGGTGGTCAAGGTCAAGGAGCCGATCGAGGCGGAGTACCCGCGGATGCGCTCCGGGCAGATCCTCTTCACCTACCTGCACCTCGCCGCCTCCCGCGCGTGCACCGATGCGCTGCTCGCCGCCGGCACCACCGCGATCGCCTACGAGACCGTGCAGCTGCCCGATCGCCACCTGCCCCTCCTCTCGCCGATGAGCGAGGTCGCCGGGCGGCTCTCGATCACCGTCGGCGGCTACCACCTGATGCGGGCGGCCGGCGGGCGAGGCACCCTCCTCGGCGGAGTGCCCGGGACGCCGAAGGCCAAGGTCGTCGTGATCGGCGGCGGCGTGGCCGGCGAGCACGCCGCGGCGAACGCGCTCGGCATGGGCGCCGACGTGACCGTGGTGGACCTGTCGATCCCGCGGCTGCGCGAGCTCGAGGCGCGCTTCGACGGGCGGATCCAGACGCGCGCGTCCTCGACGTACGAGATCGCGGCGCAGATGGCGGAGGCCGATCTGGTGATCGGGTCGGTCCTGATCCCGGGTGCGCGGGCGCCGAAGCTCGTGACGGACGAGATGGTGGCGACGATGAAGCCGGGCTCGGTGCTGGTCGACATCGCGATCGACCAGGGCGGCTGCTTCGAGGGATCGCGGCCGACGACGCACGACGACCCGGTCTTCGCGGTGCACGACAGCGTCTACTACTGCGTCGCCAACATGCCCGGCGCGGTGCCGGAGACGTCGACGCGGGCGCTGACGAACGCGACGCTCCCCTACGTCGTCGCGCTGGCGGACCGCGGCTGGAAGGCGGCGCTCGCGGCGGATCCGGCGCTCGCGAAGGGGCTCAGCACGCACGACGGGCAGGTCGTGAACGCGGCGGTCGCCGAGGCGTTCGGGCTGCCGGCGGCGAGCCTCGAGGGGCTGCTGGGCTAGGCGGCCTGCAGGCCCAGGGTCTCGACGATCTGCGCGATCTCGTCCTCGGGAGCGGCCGCGAGGTCGACGGTGACGTGCCGCTCGTCGTCGCCGAGCGGCTCCAGGGCCTCGAACTGCGAATCCAGCAGGGCGGGCGGCATGAAGTGGCCGGTGCGCGCGCCGAGGCGGTCGGCGATCAGCTCGCGGGTGCCGGCGAGGTGCACGAAGACGAGGTCGTCGCGGCGGAGCACGTCGCGGTAGCGGCGGCGCAGGGCGGAGCAGGTGACGACGACGGAGTCGCCCCCGCTCACGAGAGAGTCCACGCGGGCCGCGATCGTCGCCAGCCAGGGGGCGCGGTCCTCGTCGTCGAGCGGGACGCCCTCGGCCATCTTCGCGACGTTCGCGGCGGGGTGGAGCTCGTCGCCCTCGACGAAGGTCCAGCCGAGGCGGTCGGCCAGCAGGGTGGCGATCGTGGACTTGCCGCTGCCGGAGACGCCCATCACGACGAGGGCGCGGACGGGAGTGGCGGAGGGACTGGCCGATGCGGTCATGACCTCGATTATGTCCGACGAATAGCTGGTCGGGCGAGGCGTGCGCCGGAATACTGAGGGCATGGACGGACCGCGCTCGCTGCACGAGGCGGTGCTCGACGAGCTCGGGGCGCAGATCGTGCAGGGCGCACTGGCGCCCGGGAGCGCCTTCAGCGCGGACGAGCGGGCGGAGCGCCGCGGGGTCTCCCGCTCGGTGATGCGCGAGGCGGTGCGGGTGCTGGAGTCGCTCGGGCTGGTGGTCTCGCGGCGGCGGGCGGGGACGCGCGTGCAGCCGCCGGAGTGCTGGAACGCGCTGGATCCGCGGGTGATCGGCTGGAGCCTCGACGGGCCGGATCGGCAGGTGCAGCTGCATCGGCTGAGCCAGCTGCGCCTCGGTGTCGAGCCGCTGGCGGCGCGGCTCGCGGCGGAGCACGCGACGGCCGGGCAGCGGATCGCGCTCGCCGAGGCGGCGGGCGGGATGTCCGAACACGCTCGGGCTGCCGATCAGGCGGCCTACCTCGCCGCCGACGTCGTCTTCCACCGGACGCTGCTGGCGGCGTCGGGGAATCCGATGCTCGCGCAGCTCGGCGACCTCGTCGCGGAAGTGCTCGCCGGGCGCACGCGGCACGCGCTGATGCCGCGCGAGGCGGACTCGGAGGCGGTGGGGCTGCATCGCGCGGTCGCCGCCGCGGTGGCGGAGGGCGACGGCGAGGCGGCGGAGGCGGCGATGCGCGCGATCGTCGAGGAGGCGGACCGGGCGGTGCAGGCGGGGTGAGCGCGGGGGCGGGTCGCGGTCGGCGGGTCTCGATACGCCCTGCGGGCTACTCGACCAGCATGCACGGCAAGCCGCTCCCGACGGGGCGGGTCTCGATACGCACTGCGGGCTACTCGACCAGCATGCGGCGGGACGTCGTGCCGTGGAATCCGCCAGCAGGGCTCTCCGCATGCTGATCGAGTAGCCCGCGGAGCGGGCGTATCGAGATCCATCAGCGTCAGTCGACCTGTCTGCAGACCCGTCCTTCTGGTGACGGTGGGTCTCGATACGCCCCTGCGGGGCTACTCGACCAGCAGGGGTCGGGCTGCTCGAGCGGCCCGGCTCGGGCTGGTCGACCGGCGTGACTCGGGTGCTCGACCGGAGGGGGCGGTCGGGCTGCGAATGGGGTGGGGCGGGTTGCTGTGCGGGCCGGCGGGGCGCACAGTGGAGGGATGGCCGAGGGATACTCCTCCGCGCAGGTGCGGGCCGCCGAGGCGCCGCATCTCGCGCGTCGAGAGCCGCTGATGCAGCGGGCAGCGGACGGGCTCGCGCGCGAGCTGCGGGCCGCGCTCAGCACGCGCCGGGACCGGCGCGGTGCGGGCAGCGTGCTCGTGCTGGTCGGGCCGGGGAACAACGGCGGGGACGCGCTGTACGCGGCGGCCGAGATCTCCTCCTCCGGCAGCGACGTGTCGCTCGTGCTGACCGCCGACAGGGCGCACCAGCGCGGACTCGCCGTCGCGCTGGACGACGGCTGCGGCCGCGTCGCCGCCGACGACCCGGCCGCCCTCGCGGCCGCCGTCGCCCGCGCGGACGTGATCGTGGACGGGATCCTCGGCATCGGCACGGCGGAGCCGGCGCTGCGCGGGCGGCCGCGCGAGGTGGTGGCGACGGTGATCGAGGCGCTCGGACGACGCGAGGACGCGCCCGTCGTGGTCGCCGTCGATCTGCCGAGCGGGATCGGGCCCGACGACGGCGCGGTACCGGACCAGACCGTCCTGCCCGCCGACGTGACCGTGACCTTCGGGGCGATCAAGGCGGGGCTGCTGCTCGAGCCCGCGCGCTCCTACGTCGGCCGGATCCGGCTCGTGGACATCGGGCTCGGGCCCGACCTCGCCGGGGTCGAGCCGATCGTCAGGACCTAGAGCCTCGGCCTACGCCTGCGCGCCGCGGGTGAGCAGGTGCGCCCGCTCGGGGTGCTGGTCGAACCACTGTCCGACGTACCAGCACATCGGCACGATGCTGCGGCCGCTCGTCGCCTCGATGTCGTCGACGGCGAAGGCGACCAGCTCACCGGCCAGCCCCTGGCCGCGGTGCGGCGGCGAGGTGAAGGAGCGCACGAGCGAGACGCTCTCGTCGTTCTCGTGGAAGTCGAGGACGCCGACGAGCGCCCCGTCCTGGTGCAGCTCGTAGCGGGACGCGTGGTCCGCCCGGCGGAAGTCCTTGGCCATCTCCCCAGGGTAGGCCGCTCGCGCTCCGCACGGCCGGGGTGGTCAGGATCCGTCGCCGAGCAGATCGCCGTCGACGTAGTACCAGCGGCCGTCCTCGCGGAGGAAGCGGCTGCGCTCGTGCACGAGCCCCGGCCCCTCCGACGAGCGGTAGGAGGCGCGGAACTCGACGAGCCCCTCCGCGTCGTCCTCGCCGCCGAACGAGGTGTCGACGATCTGCAGGCGCCGCCAGCGGACGTCGTCGTCGAGGTCGACGCGCTTCGGCCGGGTGGACGGGTGCCAGCTGGACAGCAGGTAGCCGGCGCTGCCGAGCACGTTCGCGCTGTAGCGGCTGCGCATCAGGCGCTCCGCGGTCGGCGAGGGCGTCTCGCCGAGGTGGGCGGGGCGGCAGCAGTCGGCGTAGTGGCGGCGGCTTCCGCACGGGCAGGCGTCGGCGGGGTGCATCCGGACAGTCTCGCAGGGCGCGGGACCCGCCACTCCGCCGCTAGTCCTTCGCTATTCCCCCGCGCCCGCCACCAGCGACACCGCAAGCAGATCGCCCGTCGGCCCGGCGCCGACGGCGTGCAGCGAGAACTCGACCAGGCCGTCCTCTCCCGTCGACGGGGTGATCGCGTACTCCACCTCGACGGCGTCGTCGAGCGTCCGGACGGCGAGCGGCTCGCCGAGCGGGCGGCCGTCGATCCGGAGCTCGTGCTCGCCGCCGCCGTCGCGGTCGCGCAGCAGGACCCGGAGCACGGCGGCGCGCTGCGACGGATCGACGAGGGTGTAGCCGAACCAGCCGTCCGGGCCCTCGGCGCTGCGCCAGTGCACGCCGTCGGCGCCGCGCGCGCGGCTGCGGTGCCCGACGAAGGCGTGGTCCGACTCGGGCTGCTGCTCGCCCGCGGTCACGGAGTCGATCACCGCGGCTGCAGAGGCGGCCGCGCGGTCGAGCGCGGCGAGCTCGGCCCGGCGCGCGGCGGCGTCGGAGCCGGTGGGCCAGTAGAGCGTGTAGCGGCTGTCGTGCAGAGCGGAGAACGGCTCGAGGCGGACCGGACCGGCGTCGGTGCGGAGCTCGGCGGTCAGGGTCGCGCGGTCGAGGAGGGCGACGGCGCCGACTCCCCCGGTCACGACCGGGGTCGCGGCGAGGTCGCGGAGCGGGCCCGCGGCGACGTGCGCCATCCGCCGGTCGTCGGCGATCAGTCCGTCGAGGTCGGCGTCGTCGGTCCTCGCCGCGAGCACGACGGGGCCGTAGGAGAACGCGGACCAGGCGGAGCCGTCGGGCAGCGGCTCGGCGCGGAAGCCGATCGCGAAGACGACCCGGATCTCGTGGCGACCGGGCGCCAGGACGGCGGTGCGGACGAAGCCCTCGACGGCCGCGGAGTCGAGCGCTGCGCCGTCGACCGTCACGGTCATCGACTCCGCCCACGACGGCCGGCGGAGCCGCACGGCGCCGACGCGCTCCAACTCCACGGTGATGGTCACGTCGTCCGCCTGCGGGAAGGCGGTGTCGATCCGCGCGCGCAGCCCGTGCTCCGGGGCGTCGAGGGTCGAGGGCAGGTAGAGGGCGATCAGCAGGTCGTCGCCGGTCTGCGCATGGTCACCGTCGCGCGACTCGTCGCCGACGAGGGCGTAGACCAGCTCGCCGTAGCGGGCGTGGTTCTCGAGCCCCGTGCCGACGCAGCACCACATCCCCTCGTGCGGCGCCGAGTAGACCCGGTAGTGCGCCGGGCGCAGTGGGGTGAAGTAGACGAAGCCGCCGTCGGGGTGCTGCGAGGAGAGCAGGTGGTTGTACTGCGCGCGCTCGACGTAGTCGAGGTAGCGCTCCTCGCCGCCCGCCTCGAAGAGGACACCGCTCAGCTCGATCATGTTGGCGGTGTTGCAGGTCTCGGGGCCCTCGCGGTCGAGGATCATCGGCGTGAAGTCGCTCGCGCGGTGGAAGTGCTCGCGCACGCTGTTGCCGCCGATCGCGACGGTGCGCTCGCCGGTGACCCGCTCCCAGAAGAAGCGCGCGGCCGGCAGCTGCTCGCCGCCGAGGCGCGCGTAGCCGACCGCCTTCGGGATCTGGGTGTTCGCGTGCAGCCCGTCGAGCGCGTCGCGCCGCTCGAGCAGCGGGTCGAGCAGCGCGCGGTGCGAGAAGCGCGCGGCCTCGGCGCGGTAGGCGGCGGCGCGCTCGGAGTCGCCGGGGTCCGCGGCGGCCACCTGCTCCGCGAGATCGGCGAACGCCTCGTTCATCCCGCCGAACTCGGCGTGCAGCATCGCCTCGAAGGCGTCGTCGTCGAGCCCGGCGGAGACGCCGAGCCACCAGTCCGCGAACCGCACGGCCATCGCGAGCGCCCGCTCCGAGCCGCCGGCGGACGCGGCGTCGAGCAGGCCCGAGAGCGTCTTGTGCAGGTTGTACAGCGGCACCCAGCGGCCGTTGAGGGTGAAGAGGTCGGCGTCGACCTCGCCGCGGGCGAGCTCCTCCCCCAGTGCGCGCCCGCCGGGGACGCCGCCGAGGTAGCCGGTGCCGACCGCGTCCTGGGCCCGCTCGAACCCGTCGAGCAGGGTCTCCATCCGCTCGCGCGCGGCGGCGTCGCCGGTGGCCGCGAGCATCAGCGCGCTCGCCGAGAGCGCGTGACCGCCGACGTGCCCGTCGAGCCCGTCCGACTCCCAGTTGCCGTAGCCCTCCGCCGCGGGCAGGCCCGCCTCGCGCAGGAACGGCGCGAGCAGGCGGTCGGGGTCGAGCGCGAGGAGGTAGCGCAGGCCCGTGGCCTGGGCGTCGGCGAAGGCGCTCGGCAGCAGGCGGACGGAGCGCAGCGGGAAGCGGCGAACGGGGCGGACGGCGGGGGCGGTGCGGGGCAACGGGAGACCTCTCAGCCCTTGACGGCGCCCGCGACGAGACCGCGGACGTAGTACTTCTGGATGGCGGCGTAGAGCAGCAGGCACGGGATCATCAGCAGCACCGCGCCGGCGATGACGTAGCCGAAGTCGGTCTGGCCGAAGGCGCCGGAGGAGATGTTCTGGATGGCGACCGGCAGCGTGAAGAGGTCCTGCCGGGTGAGGAAGGTCAGCGCGCCGAGGAAGTCGCTCCAGGCGCCGAGGAAGGCGAAGAGGAAGACCGTCGCGACACCCGGGACGATCATCGGCCGCAGCACCGAGAAGAGGATGCGGAACGGGCCGGCCCCGTCGATCCGTGCGGCCTCGGTCACCTCGCGCGGGATCTGCGCGAAGGAGTTGCGCATCAGGAACACCCCGAACGGCAGGTTGAAGGTGAGGTAGAAGAGGATGATGCCGAGGTGGGTGTCGGTCAGCCCGAGCGCGTTCATCTCGAGGAAAAGCGGAGTGAGCACCGCCTGGAACGGCACCATCATCGTCAGCAGGATCAGGCCGAAGGCGACGTTCGAGCCGCGGAACGGGAAGAGCACCAGCGCGTAGGCGGCGAGGGTGGTCACGACCACGCTGAGCACGGCGGTGCCGAGCGCGATGATCAGCGAGTTGACGATGTAGGTCCCCGCGCCGATCGAGCCGAGCAGGCCGGTGTAGTTGTCGAGGGTCAGGTTCGAGAAGGACTGCTCGGCGGCGGGCGCGACGATCTGCGCGCCGGGCTGGAACGAGCGCAGGATCGACCAGGCGACCGGCGCGACGAACGCGACCGAGACCAGCGTGCCGAGCACGACGTAGAGGACGGTGCGGAGCCGGGCGGCGGGGGTGCTGCGGCGACGGGCCGGCACCGGGGCGGCGGCGGGCGCCGGCGGGCGGGTGGGGGTCGGAGTGCGAGGGGGCATCAGTCGTCCTTCATCACGCGGAACTGGAGCAGCGTCAGCGCGGCGGCGATGACCACGACCACGAACGACAGCGCGGTCGCGTAGCCGACCTGCAGATCGCCGAAGGCCTTGTTGTAGACGTAGAGCATCACGGTGAGGGTGCCGGTGCCCGGCCCGCCGCCCGTGATCACGTAGAACTGGGTGAAGGCGAGGATCGCGCCGACGAAGCCGAGCACGCTGAGCAGCCCGAGGTAGCGCTTCACCAGCGGCACCGTCACCAGGAACTCCTGCTTCCACCGGCCGGCGCCGTCGATCGCCGCGGACTCGTAGAGGGCGTCGTCGATGCCCTGCATGCCCGACATCAGGACGATCATCGTGAAGCCGGAGCCGACGTAGGCGCCGAGGAGGACGATCAGCGTCGTCGCGCTCGTCGCGTCGAGCAGCCAGGCGGTGGGTGCGTCGGTGAGGCCCAGGGCCATCAGCACCTGGTCGAGCGCGCCGCTGTCGGGGCGGAACTCGAGCAGCGCGACGAAGCTCAGCGAGGTGAGTCCGATCACGTAGGGCACGAAGACGGCGGTGCGGATGATCCCCGCCCCGCGCCGGTTCGAGCGCACCAGCACGGCGAGCAGGTAGCCGACGACGATGCCGAGCAGCGTCGAGACGACGGCGAAGCCGAGCGTGTAGAGCACGGACGCCCAGAACGTGGTATCCGAGAAGGCGGTCGCGTAGTTGTCGAACCCGACGAAGCCGACGGTGCCGACCAGCGGCCAGTCCGTCACCGAGATCACCACCGCGAAGATCAGCGGTACGACGACGAAGACGACGACGAGCACGAGGGCGGGCAGGATCATCAGGAGCCCGGTGCGGGCGTCCTTCCTGCCGAGGGCGACGCTCATGCCTGGTTCACCTCCAGGACGCGGGCCGTCTCCTCCTGGCCGCGATCGAGGACCGCGTCGAGGTCGTCGTCGCCGAAGACCGCGCCGCGGAACATCGCGAGCCACGGGGACTGCACGGTGTTGGTGAGCTGGGTGTACAGGGTGGTCGGGGCGGCGAAGCCCTCGTTCATCCGCTCCATCCCGGGGACCATCAGCGGGAAGTCGTCGACGAAGCCGGTCTCGAGCACGTCGTCGCGCACCGGGTACCAGCCGAGCGCGGCGAGCTCGGACTGCTGCTCCAGCTCGGTGACGAAGCGCATGAAGTCCCAGGCCGCCTCGGGGTTCCGCGCGCCGCGCGGGATCGAGAGCACCGCGCCGCCGGAGAACTGCGAGACGCCGCCGTCGGGGCCGGGGAAGGCGCTGACGCCGAGGTCGCCGAGGAACTCGGGCGTGGCTCCGCCGACGAGGAGGTCGTAGGAGCCGGGGAAGAGCCCGACCGTGCCGTCGAGGAAGTCCTTGCCCCAGGCCGTGCCGCTGTCGGCCGAGGCGCCCGGCTGGGCGAGGCCCTCCTGCGCGAAGGTGCGGTAGAGCTCCAGGGTGCGCCGCAGCGGCTCGTTGCCCGCGACGGTCGCGCGCTGGCGGCCGACGACGCCGTCGTAGAACGGACTCTCGTCGGCCCAGAAGTGCGGCTGGATCACGTAGCCGAGGATGCCGGCGGAGTTGCCGGTGAAGGTCACCCCGGAGACGCCGTCGAGCCGTTGGAGCGCCCGGGCGTGGGTCAGGTACTGGTCGAAGTCGGTCGGTCCCTGCTCCGGGTCGAGGCCGGCCTGCTCGTAGAGGCGCTTGTTCCAGAACAGCTGCGACACGTTGGAGAGGGCGGGCAGGCCGTAGACCTTGCCGTCGTAGGAGGCGACGTCGAGCAGCGGCCGGTTGAGGCGGTCGGCGTAGGGCAGCGCCTGGATCAGCGGGGTGAGGTCGGTCAGCGCCTCGCGGGAGCTGAAGACCGGCGTGGTGACCGAGTCGGGAGCGACGACGTCGGGCACGGCGTCCGCGCGGATCGCCGTGGCGAGCTTGGTGACCATCTGCCCCTCGGGCAGCACGGTCAGCTCGACCCGCACCGCGCTCTGCGCCGCGTGGTACTTCTCGACGATCAGCTGGGCCGGCGTGAAGGCGACACTGCGGCACCAGAACCGGATCGTGCCGCTCGGGGCGGCGGCGAACGAGGGCGCGGAGACGTCGGCCTCGGGCAGCACGGCGGAGCAGCCGGTCAGGCCGAGCGCGGCCGCGAGACCTGCGCCGCCGAGGGCGAGCGCGCGCCGGCGGGTCAGGGCGGGCAGGTGCGGGTCGAGCAGGCGGAGAGGAGAGTGCATCGTCGGTCCCTCGTCGTTCGGTCGGTGCGGGCGGTCGGGTGCGGGCGGGCGGGTGCGGGCGGGTGCGTGCGGGAGGGCGCGTGCGGCGGGTGGGCGCCGGGTCAGGTGGAGTCGCGGACGATCAGCTGGCAGGGGTGCGCCTCGATCCCGGCACGGGGGCGGCCGTCGATCGCCTCCAGCGCGCGGGCGCCGGCCGCCCGGCCGAGCTCCTCGAGGTTCATGTCGACCGTGGTGAGCGCGGGACGGGAGTTCATCGCCGCGGCGGCCCAGTTGTCGAAGCCGACGATCGCGACGTCGTGCGGGACGCTGACCCCGGCCTCGCGGAGGCCGTCGGCGACGCCGCGGGCGATCTCGTCGCTGCCGCAGAGCACCGCGTCGACCGGCTCGACCCGCTGGCGCAGCATCTGCGCGGCCTGACGGCCCCAGGTCTCGGTCCAGTTGCCGTAGAGCGAGCGGTCGCCGACCAGGCGCAGGCCGAAGGAGGGCGCGTGCTCCTGGACCGCCTCGGCGCGGATCCGGGCGGAGTAGTCGAGTCGGGGCCCGGCGACGTAGGCGATGTCGCGGCGGCCGAGCGCGGCGACGTGCTCGAGAGCGAGCAGGATGCCCTGGGTCTGGTCGACGACGACCGACATGTCCGCCGGGTCGTCGGAGGAGCCCATCACGTAGACGATCGGCACGCTGGTCGCGGGCAGCGCCGGGCGCGGGCCGGTGAGGTTGGTCATCACCACGATCGCGTCGACGCCGCGGGCCGCGAGGATCTCGACGCAGTGCCGCTCGCGGACCCGGTCGCCGCGGGAGTTGCTGAGCAGCACCGAGGCCTGCTCGGCGGGGAAGGCGTCCTCGAGGCCCCACATCACCGGGATGCTGAAGCGGCCGATGTCGTCGGAGGTGACCAGGCCGATGGTGAGCACCCGCTGCTCCGGGGCCGGCCCGCTCGCGGCGGCCGGCAGCGCGAAGCCGAGCTCGGCGGCGGCGGTGAGGATCCGCCCGCGGGTGTCGCCGCTCAGCTGGCCGCGGTTGTTCAGCGCCTTCGAGACGGTGCCGATGGAGACGCCGGTCGCCGCGGCGACGTCGCTGAGGGTGACGCGGCGGGCGGGGAAGCTCATCGGGGTCGTCCTCTTCTCGTCGTCGAGAGCGCGGGTGCGCGTGACGGCCACGGTAGCTTGCGGCAACTTTCCGCGTCAAGGCAAACCTTGCCGCGGCTTGCTGCAGGCGAGGGCTCAGGTGTGCATCCCCTCCACGTCCGCGGCTCCGGGTTGAGACGGGCCGGGGATCTCGGCATCGTGGCTCCCTCATCGATCACGGACGGAAGGAACGACCCGATGCTCACGCTCACCGACAACGCCAGCACCGTCGTCAAGACCATCACCGGTCAGACCGAGACCCCCGTCGAGGGTGGACTCCGCATCAGCGGCGACGACCTCGACGCCCGCAACTTCGCCGTCGCCGTCGCGCCGGCCCCGGAGACCACCGATGCGGTCGTGGAGCAGGACGGTGCGCGGGTCTTCCTCGACGTCGCCGCCTCCGTGGCCCTCGGCGACAAGGTGCTCGACGCGCAGGTGGACGAGGGCGGCTCCGTCACCTTCGGCATCACGCCGCAGGGCTGACGCCCAGCCGCACGAACGACGGAGGCCGCCCTCCCGCTGCTGCGGGGAGGGCGGCCTCCGTCGTTCCGGGCGGCTCAGGACAGGACGTCGCGGGTGGTGAAGCGCGCGATCGCCAGCGAGCCGAAGACGGCGACGTAGGCGAGCTGCAGGAGCGCGTTCTCGCCGAACGAGCTCCAGGCGATCGGGTCGCGGAGCAGGTCGGCGAAGTCGAACCAGCGGTCGGTGAACAGGAACGGGTGCAGGGCGTCGAGCTGCGAGAGCGAGCCGACGATCTGCGCCGCGATCGAGACGACGACGGTCGCGGCCATCGCGCCGACCGGGACGTCGGTGAGCGTCGAGACGAACAGGCCGATCGCCGCGAGGCCGACCAGCGAGAGCGCCGCGTAGACGGCGATCGCGAGCGCTCGGCCGATGGCGTCCGCGAGCGGGACGGTCGTGCCCGAGAGCAGGGTGACCGGGCCGGCCGGGAAGAGCGCCAGGCCGATCAGGATGCCGACGACCATCACGGTCAGCGCCGCGGCGAGGCAGAACGCGATCGCGGCGGCGAACTTGACCGCGAGCAGCCGGATCCGTCCGACCGGGCTGACCAGCAGGTAGCGCAGGGTGCCGAGCGACGCCTCCCCCGCGATCGCGTCGCCCGCGACGACGCCGACAGTCAGCGGCAGGAAGAGCGGGACGGCGACCGTGATCGCCGCGAAGCCGGTGAAGAGGCCGTTGCCGGCGATCGCGCCGACGAAGGAGGGCCCGCCGCCGTCGCCGCCGGACAGCCGCACGGCGACCGCCAGCAGGATCGGGATGGCCGCGAGGGCCGCCAGCAGCGCCCAGGTGCGGCGGCGCCGGAAGAGCAGGGCCAGCTCGGAGACGAGCAGCGAGCCGATGCCGAGGCGGCGCCCGGTGCGGGCCGGGGCGGCGGGGGTGGCGGCGGCGGTGGTCTCAGCGCTCGACATCGAAGCCCTCCCCGGTCAGCTCGACGAAGCGCTCCTCGAGCGAGGGGCGGCGGACGGAGAAGCCGCGGACGCGGACGCCGGCGGTGACGAGAGCGGCGACCACGGACTCCGGGGCGGCGGTCGTCGGCATCGCGGCGACGACCAGCGGCGGATCGATCGGGTGCTCGGCGGGGACGAGCCGCGGCGCGAGTCCCAGTTCGACGAGGGCGCGCTGGGCGTCGACCACATCGGGCGTGAGCAGCTCGAGGGAGGCCGCGTCGCCGCGGAGCTCGTCGAGCCCGCCCTGCGCGACGAGGCGGCCGGTGCGCATCACGGCGGCGTGGGTGCAGAGCTGCTCGATCTCGGCGAGCAGGTGGCTGGAGACGAGGACCGTCGTGCCGTCGGCGTTGAGGCTGCGCACGAGCGAGCGGACCTCGCGCGTGCCCTGCGGGTCGAGCCCGTTGGTCGGCTCGTCCAGGACGATCAGGTCGCGCGGCGAGAGCAGAGCGACGGCGATGCCGAGCCGCTGCTTCATCCCGAGCGAGTAGGAGCCGACCTTCTTGCCCGCCGCGGCGGAGAGGCCGACGCGGGCGAGCGCCTCCTCCGCCCGGCTGTCGCGGCTGCGCGCGGAGGTGCCGGCCTCGGCCGCGTCGAAGCGGCGGAGGTTGGCGCGGCCGGAGAGGAACGGGTAGAAGCCGGGCCCCTCGACGAGCGCGCCGACCCGCGGCAGCACCTCGGCGGCGCCGCGCGGCATCGCCGTGCCGAGGACGGTGATGTCGCCCTCGGTCGGCGCGGCCAGGGCGAGGAGCATCCGGATGGTCGTGGTCTTCCCCGAGCCGTTGGGCCCGAGGAAGCCGAAGACGGCGCCGCGCGGGACGGCGAGGTCGAGACCCGACACCGCCTCCTGGCGCCCGAAGCGCTTGGTGAGGCCCCGGGTCTCGACCGCGAGCTCGCCGGTCGTCACCGACCGGCGGCGGCGGTCAGCGCGTCGACCGGGACGGCGCCCGCGAGGACGCGTCCGTCCTCCGCGAAGAGGACCGTGAACAGCGCGGACGAGAGCACCCGGCCGCCGTCGACGGCCGTGGTCACGGCGTTCAGCTGGGCAAGCGACTCGGCGTCACCGGCCGGCAGCTCGACGATCGAGCCCCAGCCGGTGCCCGTGGTGGTGACGCCGGAGTCGCCCTCGGGCGCGGTCGGGACGTCGGTGGCGTCGGCGGCGGGGTCCTGCTCGTGCGTCGGTGCGGCCTTCTCGGTGACCTCCGCGCCGACGGGCGGAGTGAAGGAGAACATCGCGGCGTCGGGCGCCGAGACGTCGATGCTCGTGTACGCGACGCTGAAGGCGGGCGCGGTGCCGCCGACGGGAGTGACGGCCACGCCGAGGGGCAGGCCGGTCTCGCCGTCGATCGAGACGGTGACCGAGCCGACGAGGGTGCTGCTGTCGCGCGGAGTGAGCACGAGCTCGTAGGCGTCACGGCCGGCGACGCGGACGTCGGAGCCGACGGCGATGGTGGTGGTCGGGTCGATCGAGGCGAGCAGCTGCTCGGCGATCGAGGACGGGGTCGGGATCTCGCCGGCGGGAGCCTCGGTCGGCGGAGCGGCCGTGTCGCCGGTGGGCGGCAGCAGGTGGGTCGCGGAGTTCTCGGCGGAGTCGTAGATCCAGACGCCGTCGGCCTTCGTCGCGACGACGTCGCGCTCGGCGAGGCGGTCGAGGACCTGCAGGCGCGCGCCGTGCTCGGCGTCGACGAAGACACGGGCCTGGTGCGAGCCGGTCGCGAGCTCCATCAGCGCACTCGTCGCGGAGGCGTCGTCCGAGCCCTGCGCACCGGAGCCGGTGCTGCCGAGCGCGGAGAGGTCGGGGAGCCCGAGGGCGGAGGTCTGCTGGACGTCGCCCGAGAAGGCGGTGGTGTCGCTCTCGGCGACGAAGGTCAGGAGGTCGGCGGCGGACTTCTCCGGGAGGTCCCCGGCCGCGCTCGCGGACAGGGGCAGGGTGACGGCCGCGGCGACGACGACCAGGGGGACGGCGGCGGCGGGGACCCAGCGCTTCCAAGAGGTGCTCATAGTCCTCGACGCTACGCCTCGAAACGGCGCGCCGCCTCCGAGTCGCGCGCCGTCACGGCGGACCGTCAGGCGATGCGGTCGGCCGAGACGACGACGTTGTCGACGTAGTGGCCGTAGGAGTCGTCGAACACTCCCCCGCAGGTGATCAGGCGCAGCTGCGGAGTCGGGCTCGGGCCGTAGACGTCCTCGGTCGGGAAGTCCTCCTTGGGCACCGAGACCGAGCCGGTGACGGAGAAGGTGCGCGTGCTGCCGTCCGACAGGATCACGTCGACCGTGTCGCCGGGGACGAGGGCCGTGAGGTCCAGGAAGACGCCGGGGCCGATCCGCGAGTCCACGTGCCCCGCGATGACGGAGGGGCCGATGTCGCCGGGGACGACGCCGTCCCGGTACCAGCCAGCCTCGTCGACCTGGACGGGCGGCTGGATCCAGCCGGTGTCGTCGCGGGTCAGCGACTCGAGGGTGGAGTCGACGCCGATCGCGGGGATCACGACGCGGACCGGGGTGACCGCCGAGCGCGCGGGAGCGGCGGCGGCGACCGGGTTCTGCAGCGCGCCCGCGTCACCCGGGGACGGGGTGGCCGGCGCCGTGGTGGCGGGGGCGGCGGAGGAGGCGGGCGTCGCCGCGGGGGCGGCCTCCTCCCCCGCGGTGGCGCAGCCGGCCAGGAGCAGGAGCGCCGCGAGGGCGGCTCCCGCTCCGGCGAGGCGGCGCATCAGCTCGCTCGGCCGGTGCCGACCGAGGAGCGGCGCGCGATCAGGGCGAGGGCACCCGCGACCGCGGCGAAGACGCCGAGGACCGAGAGCACGCCGAGGAGTCCGTCGACGAGCGGCGCGGCGGCGGAGGTGGTGGAGGCGACGTGCACGGCGGTGGCGCCGCCTCCGGTCTGGATGCCGCCCGTGGGCAGGTCGCCGATGGCGGCCGAGTCGAGCACGGGCGAGACGACGAGGCCGTTCGAGGCGTCGTCGAGGACGAAGAGCGAGGCGACGGAGCCGGGCGCGAGGTCGAGGTCGGCCGTCGCGGTCACGGCACCGGCCGAGAGGTCGAGGCTCCACGGGCCGGCGGGGACGCTGGTGTAGCCGGTGGCGGTGCCCTGGGCGGCGCCGGTCGCGAGCAGCGTGCCGGTCGTCGTGGCGACGTCCACCTGGCTCGCGGTGGTCGAGGCCTGGACGACGCGGACCCGGGCCTGGCCGTCGGCGGGCGGGGTGAGGTCGTCGGTGAAGACCGTGGTGCGCAGCACGGCGTTGCGGCCGAGGGCGGCCACGGTCAGCGGGGTGCCGGCCGAGACGTCGACGGACTGCTCGATGACGGGGGCGGTGCCCTCGGGGGCGCCGGACGGGACCATCGCGACGACGTAGGTGCCCGGCTGGAGCGTCCAGTAGGGCGAGACCGCGCCGTAGGCCACGCCGTCGAGCTCGAAGCTCGCCCCGCCGCCGCCGAGGGCGGTCAGGGTGACGTCGACCGACTTGGTGTCGGGCGAGAGGTGCGCGACCCGCACCCAGCCGGTGGCCGGCGGCGCCTCGGCCGCCGAGGCGGGCGCGGCGCCGAGAGCGGCGAGCGCGGACACCGCGGCGAGGGCGAGCGCGGCGCGCGCGAGACGGAGGGGGCGGATCGGGTTCATGGCGGGTCCTTCGGGTGGGTCGTGCTACTGAGCGCCCGGGAGCAGCCCGGCCGGCTCATCGAGATCGAGGGTGACGAGGAGACCCTCGGGGGTCGACTCGACGGAGGTCGGGACGAAGTCGCCCGACTGGCTGCCGAGCCAGGTGGTCGCGCTCTGCAGCGCGGCGGCGTCGGCCGGGAGCGCGGCGCCGTTGTAGCCGGACAGGATCATCCGGTGGCGGACGCCGTCGACCTCGCTGGTGCCGACGGGGAAGTCGGCGACCGAGAGCGGGGTGAAGGCGAGCTGCTGGCCGAGCAGGAGGAGGAGCCGCGAGTCGACGCGGCCCCCCTCGAGCAGGGCGCGGGCGGCGTCGGTCGTGGTCAGCGCGGGGTTGGCCGCGAGCTGGCTGCCGGCCGAGGCGCGCGCGGCGGTCAGGACGGTGGCCGCGGCGGCGGCCTGATCGGTGCCCTGGTCGAGGACGCGGCGCACCTCCACGGCGGTGTCGCCGCTGCCGAAGCTCGCGACGGCCTCCGAGTTGTCGAGCGCCGTCTCGGTCTCGCCGGTCGCGCTCGCCCGCAGGCTCGGCGTGACGAGGATGTAGTCGGCCGCGCGCCAGGCCGAATCGGGTGCCGCCGCGGAGAGCGTCGACTCCGACACGACGGTGTCGCTGGGGAAGCCGGCGTCGGTGACGTCGCCGACGAGGTCGTCCTGCACCAGGAGCACCGAGGCGGGATCGATCGTGTCCGCGACCCAGGCGACGGCGGCCTCGGTGGTGCCGGGAGCGGCGGCCGCGACGGGGCCGGTGGCGCTGCCGCCGTCTCCGCCGCCGTTCGTGATCAGCGGGACGGCGACGAGCGCGCCGCCGATGAGCAGCACGGCGGCACCGATGCCGGCGACGATCAGGACGGTCTTCCGGCGGGGGCGGGGGCTGCCCTCGTCGTCCGCGGCCTCGGCGGAGACGGGAGCGCCGTGCCACTGGTGCGCCGTGGCGGGCACGGGCGGCGCGAGGAAGCCGTCGGCGTCGTCGTCGTCGCGGGTGTCGCCGTCGGAGTCGCTGCGGCCGGGGAACGGCGCGGGAGCGAGGAAGCGCTCGCTGAAGAGGTCCTGTGCGGGGTCCTCGGTGCGGTGCTGAGGCGCGGTGTGCTGCTCGGGTCCGCCGAAGGACTCCTGCGCGTACTGCTCGGGTGCGTCGTACTGCTCCGGCTCGTCGTACGGCTCGGGCTCGTCGTACGGCTCGGGCTCGACGTGCTGCTCGGGCTGGACGGGCGCGGAGCGGCGGGCCGGATCGGGCAGGAGCAGCCCGAAGGCGCCGCGGCTGCGGCCCTGGACCGGCACGAAGGAGGCGGCGTTCGGGTGCGGGAACTCGAGGTGCTCGGTGTCGAGCTCGCAGACCTCGCCGATGACGGGCGCGAGGGCGGGGCCGTCGGTGTCGGTCGGCGCGAGGGCGAAGCCGCGGAGGAGCGCGGCGTCGACGGTGGGCGCCGGCGGGAGCGGCGGCGCGACGGGCGGTGCGGCCTCGACAGGGGCCGGCGGCTGGAGGGCGGACGGCGCGGAGGTCGGCGGCTCGAAGAACTGCGCGTCGACCGGCTGCGCGTCGGCGGGCGGAGCCGCGGGCGGCCGGGGCGCGGCGAGACGGGTGCCGTCGAACTCGAGGTCCGCGGGCTCCTCGGTCCCGGACCACTCGGTCTCGTCGGTCTCCTCCGCGGCGGGCTCGTCCGGCTGCTCCGCGAGGGGCGGGGCGAGGACGGGCGGGGCCGGGGGTGCGGGCGGGGCCGGGGGTGCGGGCGGGGCCGGAGGCGCGTCGAAGAACTGCGCGTCGACGGGCTGCGGCTCGAAGCGCGACGGCGGGGGCGGGGGCGCGATCGTCACGGCGTGCTGCTCGTGGGTGTGCGGCTCCTCGATCTCCTCGGAGGGCGCGAAGTCGCGCGGGAGGTCGATCATCGGCGACGGTGCGGCGGGCGCCGGGGCGGGCGGCGGCGGGCTGCGGAACGCGCTGTGCGATCCTCCGCCGCGGACCGGGCGCGAAAGATCGGGGACGAAGGAGGCGACCCCCGGATGGGGGAATTCGAGAGCATCCGCGTCGAGTTCGCAGTACTCGCCGATCGCGGGCGCGGGCACGTCGAAGACGTACCCGGCATCCACGTGCGCCGGAGGGGCGTGCTGCTCGAGGAGGGCGTCCCGGCGGGGAGCCTCCTCGTCGCGCGCCGGAGCCGGCAGGTACTCGGTCACGTCGGGCTCGACTCCGTACGGGGGTTCCCCTTCCCCGGGGGAGTCGCTGCGCCGCGAGCGCGAGAACAGCTGCCGGGCGGCCGAGACGGCGGTGCGCGCCATCAGCGGCGGCTCCGTCCGGCGTCGTTCCGACATTCGAGGGTCACAGCTCCTCTTCGGAGCGGACGCACCGATCGGTCTGGTCTGGCGCGCGTTCCGGAGTGCTGTCCCCACATGCTCATGAGGCGCAGTCTTCCGTATCCGCTGGCGCGAAAGGTACCGGAGGTGGCGCTTGTGATCTGTTCGTCACGCGGTCGACCCTGGGGAGGAGCCTCTGCGGGAGGGATGCGCCGGGGCGGCCGCGGCGAGGATGATCGCAGGATGGACCTCCCGTTCCCCCTCCCCCTCGCCCCGATGCTCGCCAAGGCGGTCGCCGCGGTGCCCGCGCAGGACGCGGTCGACGGCGGCTACTCCTACGAGCCGAAGTGGGACGGCTTCCGGGCGATCGTCTCCGTCTCCGGCGGGGTCTGCGAGATCGGCAGCCGCGGCTCCAAGCCGCTCACGCGCTACTTCCCCGAGCTGGTCGAGGCGTTCCTCCGGCTGCTGCCCGACGGCTGCGTCCTCGACGGCGAGATCGTGCTGGCGACCGGACCCGGCGGCGCGCAGCGGCTCGACTGGGAGCTGCTCTCGCAGCGCATCCACCCGGCGGCCAGCCGCGTCGCGACGCTCGCGGCCGAGACCCCGGCGATGCTCGTCGCCTTCGATCTGCTTGCCGTGGACGGCCGGAGCCTCCTCGACGAGCCGTACTCGGCGCGGCGCGAGGCACTCGCCGCACTGCTGGACGGAGTGACTCCGCCGGTGCACCTGGGCCGGACCACCGCCGATGAGGCGCTCGCCCGCGACTGGCTGGAGCGGTTCGAGGGCGCGGGGCTGGACGGCGTGATCGCGAAGCCCCTCGCCGCGCCCTACGCTCCGGGCAAGCGGACGATGCTCAAGGTCAAGCACCACCGGACGGCCGACGTGATCGCGATCGGCTACCGCGAGCACACCTCGAAGCCCGGGCTCGGCTCGCTGCTGCTCGGTTTGTACGACACCGACGGGACGCTGCGGCAGGTGGGCGGCGCGTCCGCCTTCACCGACGCCCGGCGGGTCGAGCTGATCGAGGAGCTCGCCGACGTCGTCGAGCGCGATGCGGACGGCGAGGCGGTGCGCGGCGACGGCGAGCGCAGCCGCTTCTCCGGGAGCCGCGACACCTCGTTCGTCCGGCTGCGGCCGGAGACGGTGCTCGAGGTGCGCTACGACCAGATGGAGGGGGCGAGGTTCCGGCACACCGTGCAGTTCGAGCGCTGGCGGCCGGACCGCGACGCCGGCTCGTGCACCTTCGCGCAGCTGGAGCAGCCGACCGCGTACGACCTGGGCGACGTGCTGGGCTGACGCTACTCGGCGTCGACCTCCGCGGACTCCGCCGCCGGCTTCTTCGCGCGGCTGGGCTGGACGCGGGGCGGCTCGCCCGGCATCTTCGGGAAGTCCGGCGGGAAGGGCAGCTCGCCGAGGCCCGCGGAGAGGTCGCGCTCCCACCAGCCGAGGAGCACGTCGAGGCGGCCGGGGGCGTCGTGCATCCGCGCCCAGGGGTCGCCGGTCGTGCTCAGACGCTCGGGAACCGTGCGGATCGTGAACGCGGTCGGATCGATCCCGTCGAGCTCCTCCCACTCGACCGGGCAGGAGACCGGAGCGTGCGCGAGCGGACGCGGACTGTAGGCGCCGGCCATCGTGCGGTCGCGGTTGGCCTGGTTGAAGTCGACGAAGATCCGCTCGCCGCGCTCCTCCTTCCACCACGCCGTCGTGACCTGCTCGGGCATCCGCCGCTCGAGCTCGCGGCCGGCGGCGATCACCGCGTGCCGCACGTCGAGGAACTCGTGCTCGGCCACGATCGGCGCGAACACGTGCAGCCCGCGGTTGCCGGAGGTCTTCACGAACGACTCCAGGCCCGCCTCGCGCAGCACCTCGCGGAGCGCGTGGGCCGCAATGACAGCGTCGGCGACATCGGTGCCCGGCTGCGGGTCGAGGTCGATGCGGAGCTGATCGGGCCGGTCGGAGTCCTCGGCCCGGGACGCCCACGGGTGGAAGACGAGGGTGTTCATCTGCGCGGCCCAGACGGCGACGGCGGGCTCGTCGATCACGAGCTGCGGGTGCACGCGGCCGCTGGGGTAGGTGACGGGGACGGAGCGGACGTACTCCGGCGCGCCCTTGGGCGGGTTCTTGGAGAAGAACTGGTCGCCGTCGATGCCGGAGGAGAAGCGCTGCAGCGAGATCGGCCGGTCGCCGTTGGCGGCGACGAAGGCCGCGCCGACCGCGATCAGGTACTCCGCCACCTCGCGCTTGGTGATGCCCGGCTCCGGGAACAGCACGCGGCCCGGGCTGGAGACGCGCACCTCCCGGTCGCCGTGCGGTCCGGGGACGGTGAGGACGACGGCGTCGCTGCTGGGCATGTCAGCGAGGCTAGCGGGCGCCGCCGTCGGGCGACAGCGGTCCCCCGGGTCGGCGGCGCAGGCGGATCGGGCCCTTGGCGCGGGAGGGATCGATGATCTGCCCGCCCTGGACGATGTCGATCTCGCCGCGGTCGACGAGGCGGCGGGCGGCGCGGCGGACCGGCTCCATCAGCGGCCGCCACTCCTCTCCCCCGACGCGGCGGGCGACCTCGGACGGGCAGGCGGTGGCGGACGCGGCGCGGGCGAGGAGGACGGTGCGGATCTCCTCCTCGAGGCGCGCCTCCTCCGGGCCGACGCCGCGGCGGCGGCAGGCGTCGGAGCAGTAGCGGACGTTCTCCCAGTCGCGCGCCCACTTCGCGCGCCACTCCATCTCGCGGCCGCAGGAGGCGCAGGTCTTGTTCTCGGGGCGGGTGCTCGATTCGCGGGGGCGGTGGGCCATGGTGTCGAGTCTGCGCGCGTGCGGGCGGGGGTGCCACGGGTTGCGCGGGGAGCGGACGGGGGGTGGGTGTTCGATCTGCAGGCGATCCGGGGGCTGTGCCGTCCCCGTGCGCGGGTGGGAGGGCTCTCACCGTCGCATCGCCTGCAGATCGGACGAGCGGTGCGTGCTCCGGGGGGGGCGGAGGCGGGAGTGTCATACTCCGCAATGAGGCGAACGGACTCCGCCCGGTGCGACAGGCTGGAGGGGCCGTGCTGCGGCGCGATGACGGGCCCGTTCCGCGCCGCAACCCCGATCGATCTGGAGTCTCCGATGAGCCGTGAGAACCTCGCCACCGCGTCCGACACCGCCGCGTCCGTCGGGTCCGCGCCTGCCGACGGCCGACCGCACGCCGCCTTCGCCGGGCTCTCGCCCGCGGACTTCAAGCTCGCCTTCCGCAACCACGCCGCGGGGGTCGCGCTGATCACCGCCGACCCGGGCACCGGACCGGTCGCGCTGACCGCGACGTCCGTCTTCTCCGTGAGCGCCGAGCCGCCGCTGTTCGTGTTCTCGCTGTCCTCCGCGTCGTCCAGCTCGCCGGCCATCCAGGCGTCGGAGACCCTCGTCGTGCACCTGCTCGGCGCCGAGCAGCTCGACCTCGCCCGCCTCGGCTCGACCAGCGGCATCGACCGCTTCGCCGACACCTCGATCTGGTCGAGGCTGCCCACCGGCGAGCCGTACTTCCCCGGCGCCTCCGCGTGGATCCGCGGCACCGTCATCAACCGCATGGAGGCCGGCTCGTCGACGATCGTCGCCGTGCACGCCCTCGAGGCGCACGTCCCCGACGACTCCGACGCCACCGCGCCGCTGGTGTACCACAACCGGACGTGGCACCACCTCGGCGAGCACTCCCGCCTGGGCTGACGCCGGGGGCGCCGCCGCCCCATCCCACTCCTCGAAAGTTGCGGTAGTCGAACGCGACTACCGCAACTTCTGCTGAGTCATCGGCGGAGCCGACTCGACGCGGGGCACGCGGCGCCGGCGAGTGCGCAGAAGTTGCGGTAGCCGAGCGCGACTACCGCAACTCTTGAGGAGTCGGCGGCGCCGACCGCGGCTGCGGCCGCGAGTGCGCAGAAGTCGTCGTACCCGAGCGCCCGCTCCGACAACTCCTGCGGAGCCGACTCGACGCAGGCGCACGCGGCGCCGGCGAGTACGCAGAAGTTGCGGTAGCCGGGCGCGACTACCGCAACTCTTGAGGAGTCGGCGGCGCAGACCGCGGCTGCGGCCGCGAGTCGGCAGAAGTTGTCGTACTCGAGTGCCCGGTACGACGACTTCTGCGGAGTGATGAGTGGTGAGCGGGGCTCTCGGCTGATGGTCTGGTCGCGGGCGGGTCTCGATACGCGCTGCGCGCTACTCGACCAGCATGGGGTGCGCTGCACGCAACTCGACCAGCATGAAGGGGGCTAGGCGTCCGGGCCGGTGGCGACCGGGCGGGCGGGGGTGTTCGACCACTGGGACCAGGAGCCGGGGTAGAGGGACGGGGCGAAGCCGGCGAGGGTGAGTGCGACGGCGTCGGCGGCGGCCGTGACTCCGGAGCCGCAGTAGACGCCGACGGGGGCGTCGGGGCGGACGCCGAGGGACTCGAAGCGGGTGCGCAGGGCGGCGGCGTCGAGGAAGCGGCCGTCGGCGTCGACGTTGCCCGTCGCGGGGGCGTTCAGAGCGCCGGGGATGTGGCCGGCGCGGGGGTCGATCGGCTCGACGTCGCCGCGGTAGCGCTCGGGGGCGCGGGCGTCGAGGAGGACGCCGGAGGACGGCAGCGCGGCGGCCTCGTCGATGTCGAGCACCGGCAGGGCGCCGTAGGCCAGCTCGACGTCGCCCGCGACCGGCGAAACGGGGCCCGTCTCCAGCGCGCGGCCCGAGGCGGTCCAGGCGCGGAGCGAGCCGTCGAGGAGGCGCACGTCGGCGACTCCGGCGGCGCGCAGCAGCCACCAGGCCCGCGCGGAGGAGAGGTTCTTCAGGTCGTCGTAGACGACGACGGCCTGACCATGGCGCAGACCCCAGCGGCGCGCCGACTCCTGCAGCGCCTCGATCGGAGGCAGGGGGTGGCGGCCGTCCTCGGGGGCGCCGTGCGCGGCGAGCTCGTGGTCGAGGTCGACGTACACGGCGCCGGGGACGTGGCCCTCGAGGTACGCGGGGCGGCCGTCGGGGCGGTCGAGACGCCAGCGCACGTCGAGGACGAGCGGCGGCTCGGGTGAGGCGAGTGCCGCCGCCAGCTCGTCGGGGGTGACGAGCACGTCGGAGCGGAGGGTGGTGGTCATGTCGGTCCTCTCGAGGGGTGCGCTCACAGCGCGGTACCGGGATTCAGGATGCCCTGCGGATCGAAGACCCGCTGCACCGCGCGCTGCAGGGCGACGACGTCGGGGCCGAGCTCGCGGCGGGCCCAGTCGCGCTTGAGGGCGCCGACGCCGTGCTCGCCGCTGACGGTGCCGCCGAGGTCGAGGGCGAGCGCGAAGACCGCCTCGGCCGCGGCGTCGGCCTGGCGGCGGGACCGCTCGGAGTCGTCGCGCAGGCGGATGATCGGGTGCAGATTGCCGTCGCCGGCGTGGGCGAAGACGTAGACGTCGGCGCCGGTGTCCGCGGCGATGGCGTGCACGCGGCGGATCGCCTCGGCGAGGCGGGAGCGGGGCACGGCGATGTCCTCGATCAGCACGCGACCGCGGGCCTCGATCGCGGGCAGGGCGTCGCGGCGGGCGCTCGCGAGGGCGAGACCCTCGGCCGGGTCGAGGGTGGTCTCGACGCTGAGCGCGGTCGCGGCGAGCACCGCGCGCACCTCGGCGATCTCCTCGGCGGCGCCGAAGCCGTCGGTCTGCACCAGGAGGAAGGCGCCGCCGCGGCCGGCCAGGGTCGAGCCGCGCAGGGCGTCGATGGCCTCGAGCGTGCGGTCGTCGACCAGCTCGAGCACGCTCGGGCGCAGACCCGCACGGGCGAGGGCGACGGCGGCCTCGGCGCCCGCGGCCACGTCGGCGAAGAAGGCGGCGGCGGTCGCGGTCGCTCGCGGCCGGGGCAGCAGGCGGAGGGTCGCGCCGACGACCACGCCGAGGCTGCCCTCGGAGCCGACGACGAGCGCGGTGAGGTCGAGGCCGACGACGCCTTTCCCGGTGTCGCGGCCGAGGTGGACGAGCGAGCCGTCGGCCAGGACGACGTCGAGCGCGAAGACGGCGTCGCGGGTGACTCCGTACTTCGCGCCGCGCAGGCCGCCGGCGTTGGTGGCGATGGTGCCGCCGATCGTCGCGATCTCGACGCTGCCGGGGTCCGGAGCGTAGAGGAGGCCGTGCACGGCGGCGGCGCGGTCGAGATCGGCGGTGATGACGCCCGGCTCGACGCGGGCGACGCCGTCGACGGGGTCGATCTCGAGGATGCGGTCCAGGCCGGAGACGTCGAGGACGAGGACGCCCTCCCCCGCGCTGGCGCCGCCGGCGAGTCCGCTGGCGGCGCCGCGGGTGACGACGGGGATGCCGTGGGCGGAGGCGTGCCGGAGCGCGGCGCGGACGTGGTCGACCGAGCGGGCGCGCACGACGCCGAGCGGGGTGCCGCCGGGGGACCAGCCGGAGCGGTCGGCGGTGGGGACGTCGGCGGTGATCTCGACAGGGGTGGGGTCGACGGCCGGGCCGAGCGCGCTCACTCCGCGATCCGCTCGATGATCGGCGCGGCGGCGGCCGACGCCTTCACCCGCTCGAGGAAGAGGACCACCGTCGCCGCGGCCGAGCGGTGCGTCGCGTCGTTCAGCGCGTCGTGGCGGCCGTCGGCGAGGACGTGGATCTCGGCCCGCGGGGCGGTGCGGTAGACGGCGACCGCCTCCGCGAGCGGGCTGATCGCGTCGGCCGCGCCGTGCAGCGCGAGCAGCGGAACGGTGACGGCACTGGCGGCGACGGTGAGCAGCTCGGGCGGCAGTGCGGCGTCGCGCGCGGCGGAGTCGGTCTCGCGCTCGAGGACGCCGGCGTGGTTCGGACAGGCGGTCCGCTCGCCGATCCCCCCGCCGCTCTCGGCGCGCACGGGCAGTCCGGCGAGGACGACGGCGTCGACCGGCTCCGTCGCGGCGAGCTCGAGGGCGACGGCCGCGCCGGCGTCGGAGCCGACGAGGACGAGCGGGGCGATGGTCGCGGGGTCGCGGAGGAGGGCGAGCGCGGCGTCGCGGACGCCGGGGGCCGTGGCGTCGCCGAAGGCGCGGACACGGTAGGCGTCGCGGGCGATGCGGCTGCCGAAGCGCTCGTAGACGGCGGGAGTCTCGCCGCGGCCGCCGAGGACGACGAGGATGCCGCGCGGGGCGATGCCCTCGGGCTCGTCGAAGGCGCGGGCGGCGGGGGCGGTGGTGGGCGGGTGGGTGAGGGTCATGGGGGGCTCCTTGGTAGGGCGGGCGTACCGGCGGGTGAGTGTTCGAAGGGGGTGGGTCTCGATACGCCCCTGCGGGGCCACTCGACCAACATGAGGCTGGCCTGGTGGGGCTGCTCGACCAGCATGAGGACGGGGCTACTCGACGAGCACGGGGACGGGGGCGAGCAGGTCCGCGAGCGGGAGCGGCGCGGCGGCCGCGGCGCGGCCGTGCAGGCCGAGCAGGAGCTGCAGGCGCTCGTTGACGGGGGCGGGCACGCCGGCACGCCGCGCGAGCAGCACGATCTCGCCGGTGAGGTGGTCGATCTCGCTGCTCGTGCCGCGGGCGGCGCTCTGCCAGGTCGACAGCCGGCCGGCGGTGTGGCCGGGCACGGGATCGACGGCGAGGCGCGTGCCGTCGTCGGGAGCGACCGCGAGGCCGTTGGCGGCGAGGGCGGCGCGCGCCTCCGCGACGAGCAGGACGCGCGCGGCGGCGCGCTGCTCGGCCGGGCCCTCGAACAGGTCGAGGCCGTTCGCCGCGTTGGCGAGCAGCTTGCGGGCCTTCCAGGCGCCGATGTCGGGCACGGCGCGGGCGGCGAAACCGGCGTCGCGGAGGATCGCGGCGTACTCCTCCGCGCGCGGATCGGCGGCGTCGGGGTGCCGGCCGATCCGGAGCACGCCCACGGTCGGGAAGGAGGGCGAGACGACCTCGCCGGGCACCAGGAAGCTGGCGGCGATGCCGATCGACACCCCGTAGACCGCGGCGAAGCGGCGCAGCGCGCTGTCCTCCGTGGCGAGTCCGTTCTGCAGGGTCAGCACCGGCAGCTCGGCCCCGGCCCCGGCCCGGGCGAGCGGCGTCCAGGCCCACTCGGCGAGCGCCGCCTCCGCGTCCTGCGCCTTCACCGCGAGCACGAGGACGTCGCCGCGCGCGGGCGCCGCCTCCGCGGGGCCGGCGGCGACGGGCAGCCGGACGATCTCGTCGCCCGCGGGCCGGCGCACCCGCAGCCCGTTCTCGCGGAGGAGCCGCAGGTGCTCCCCGCGCGCCACGAGCAGGACCGGCTGCCCTGCCAGGTGCAGCTGCGCGGCGAGGACCGAGCCGACGGCCCCGCCGCCGATCACGAGGAAGCGGCCGCTCACGGGCGCACCGCCGCTCGGCCGGGGATCGCCGCGAGCAGGGTGCGGGTGCACTCCGCGGCGGGCGAGCCGAAGACGCGGGCCGTGGTCCCCGCCTCCCGCACCCGCCCGCGGTCGAGGACGACGACCTCGTGCGAGACCTCGGCGACGACGGCCAGGTCGTGCGAGACGAAGAGGTAGGCGACGCCGAGATCGCGCTGCAGCTCGACCAGGAGCCCGAGGATCTGCGCCTGCACCGACACATCCAGCGCGGAGACGGGCTCGTCGAGGAGCACGAGATCCGGCCCGAGGGCGAGCGCGCGGGCGATCGCGACCCGCTGGCGCTGACCGCCGGAGAGCTCGGCCGGCAGCCGGGAGAGGAAGGAGCCGGGCAGCCCGACCCGGTCGAGCAGCTCGCGAGCCCGCTCCAGCCGCGAGGCGCGGTCGCCGATCCGGAACGAGACCAGCGGCTCGACGACCGACTCCAGCACCGTGAAGCGCGGGTCGAGCGCGGCGAAGGGGTTCTGCTGCACGAGCTGGATCCGCCGGCGCAGCGGCCGCCACTGCCGGTCGCTCGCCGCGGTGAGGTCCTTCCCCTCCACGAGCACCCGGCCGCTCGACGCCCGCTCGAGACCGAGGGCGATCCGCAGCGCGGTCGTCTTGCCCGAGCCCGACTCCCCCACCAGCGCGAGGGTCTGCCCCGCGCGGATCGAGAACGAGACGTCGTCGAGCGCGCGGTACGGCGGGCGGCGGCCCGGCAGCGCGAAGTCCTTCACCACGCTCTCGACCCGCACGATCTCCGGAGCCGGCTCGACGTGCTCGAAGCGCGGCACGAGCTCGCCGCCGAGTCCCGGCGCCGCCGCGAGCAGCTCGCGGGTGTACTCCTCGCGCGGCGCGACCAGGATCTGCGCGGGCGGGCCCTGCTCGACCACCCGGCCCTCGCGCAGCACGAGGACGCGGTCGGCCCGGTCGGCGGCGACGGCGAGGTCGTGGGTGATGATCAGCAGCGCGATGCCCTGCTCGCGGACCAGCGACTGCAGGTGATCGAGCAGGCGCTTCTGCACGGTGACGTCCAGGGCCGAGGTCGGCTCGTCGGCGATGATCAGCCGCGGCCGGCCGGCCAGCGCGATCGCGATCAGCGCCCGCTGGCGCAGCCCGCCGGACAGCTCGTGCGGGTACTGCCGGGCGCGCAGCTCCGGATCGTCGATGCCCGACTGCCGGAGCGCCTCGAGCACCTCGGCGTCGACGGAGCGGCGGTCGACGCCGCGCAGGCGCACCGCCTCCGCCACCTCGGCGCCGATGCGCAGCGTCGGGTTGAGCCCGACCATCGGGTCCTGCGGCACGAGGCCGACGAAGCGGCCGCGCAGGTGCCGGAGCCGCTTCTCGCCCGCATGCGTCACGTCCTCGCCGGCGATTGCGATCGAGCCGCCGGTGATCCGGCCGCCGGAGGGCAGCAGGCAGAGCACGGCGTTCGCGGTCGTCGACTTGCCCGAGCCGGACTCGCCGACCACGGCGACGATCTCGCCGGCCGCGATCTCGAGCGAGACCTCGTGCACGACCGTGCGCTCGCCGTAGGCGACGCTGAGGCGGTCGAGCCGCACGAGCGGGCCGGACGCGGCGGGCCCTGCGGAGGGGACCACCCCGGCGCTCATCGCTGCACCTCCTCGAGGCTCTTGGCCACGTGGTTGAGCGCGAAGACCAGCAGCCCGACGAAGAGCCCCGGCAGCAGCGACAGCCACGGGCTGGTGACGAGGTAGTTGCGGCCGCTGGAGATCAGCGTCCCCCACTCCGCTGCGGGCGGCGCCGCGCCGAAGCCGAGGAAGCTCAGCGCGGCGATCGCGATGATCGCGGTGCCGAGATCGAGCACGGCCAGCACGGCGACCGGCCCCCAGGAGTTGGGCAGCACGTGCCGCACGAGCACACGCAGCCGGCTGGCCCCTCCGGTGCGCGCGGCCTCGACGTAGGGCAGCGTGCGCACGCGGAGCACCTCGGCGCGGGTGGTGCGCGCGAAGCCGGGCAGGATGCCGATCCCCACGGCGAGCGCCACCGGCAGCGTGCCGAAGCCGATCGCCGTCACGATCGCCAGGGCGAGCAGCAGCCCCGGGATCGCCAGCAGCACGTCGACGATCCGCATGATCACCGCGTCCACCACTCCGCCCGCGGAGCCGGAGACCACGCCGAGTGTCAGCCCGCCGACCAGGGCGATCGCGAGGGCGATCACCGTCGCCTGCACCGTCAGCGCCCCGCCGTGCAGGACCCGCGCGAACAGGTCGCGGCCCAGCTCGTCGGTGCCGAAGAGGTGCACGAGGCTCGGCGCCTGCAGCTTGTCGGCCGGCGCGGTCGCCGTCGGGTCGACGCCGGTGAACAGCGCGGGAGCGATCGCCGAGGCCAGGACGAACAGCACGAAGACCAGCGCCAGCACGAAGCCCGGGCGGCGCAGCAGCAGGCGGAGGACCCGCACGCGGCGGGCGCCCCGGCCGTGCGCCGCGCGGGTGAGCGGCTCGGGGACGACGAGCGCCTCGGGCCGGGTGAGTTCGAGAGTCATGGTCGGCTCGCCTTCGGTGTCGAGGTGATGCGCGGATCGAGGAGGGGGTAGAGCAGGTCGACCAGGAGGTTGATGCCGACGAACACGACGGCCGCCAGCACGACGATCGCCTGGACGACCGGCACGTCCTGGGTGAGCACCGACTCCTGGGCGAGAGTGCCGATGCCCTGCCGGGCGAAGATCGTCTCGGCGACGATCGCTCCCGTGACGGTGTTGCCGGCCAGGATGCCGAGGATCGTCAGCGTCGGCAGCGAGGCGTTGCGGAAGGCGTGCCGCCACTGCACCGCGCCGCGGGAGAGGCCCTTGGCGCGGGCCGTGGTGATGTAGGCCTCCGCCTCGACGTCCGCGAAGCTGCGGATCAGCACCTGGGCGAGCATCGCGGAGGTGGGGATCGCCATGGTCACCGCCGGCAGGATCAGGCTCGCCGGGATCGCGCTGCCGGTGGAGGGCAGCAGGTGCAGCGAGAAGGCGAAGAACTGGATGAGCAGCAGGCCGATCCAGAAGCCCGGGAACGCCACACCCGCGGAGGGCAGCCGGCCGAGCACCGTCTTCAGCGGCGCCCAGCGGACGTACGCCGCGAGGTAGGCGAGCACGGTGCCGCCGATCAGCGCGAGGCCGATCGCCAGGGCGCTGAGCTGCAGGGTGCCGGGCAGCTTCTCCGCGATCAGGTCGGTGACCGGGATCCCCTTGGTGATCGAGGTGCCGAAGTCGCCCCGCAGTGCGTCGCCGAGCATCGTCGCGTACTGCTGCCAGACCGGCTGATCCAGCCCGTAGCGGGCCCGAGCCTCCGCGAGCTGCTGCGGGGTGAGCGAGTCCACCTCGACGTTGTTGGCCGAGAGCAGGAGCGCCAGCGGGTCGCTCGGCAGCAGCCAGAGCACCGCGAAGGTCACGGTGTACGCGGCCCAGAGCACCAGCACCGCCTGGCCGAGCCGGCCGAGGAGGTAGCGGCCGAGGCCCGAGGGGGCCGAGCGGGCGCCCGGCCTCCCCGGAGCGGTCCCCGGTGCCGCCGCCGCCGGTGCCGAGCCGAGCGCGGTCACGGCTGGATCCAGGCGTCGGCGAAGTCGCCGAACGCCTCCGAGGTGAAGCGGAAGCCGTGCACCGCCGATGAGACGCCCGCCAGCTGGACCCGCTCGGCGAACGGGAAGACCAAAGCGTTGTCGATCAGGTAGTCCTGCAGCTCGCCGTAGACCTCGGCGCGCGCCGCGGTGTCGACCGTCTGCACGCCCTCGTCGAGGAGGGCCTGCACGGTCGCGGCCTGCTCGGCGTCGAGGCCGTTCGTCGCCTGCGCCTTCGAGCCGGCGTAGCGGGAGTCGATGATCCACTGGATCACTCCCGGGTCGGCCCGCGTGTAGTAGGTCGAGATCAGGTCGTAGTCGCCGCTGCTCAGCACGTCGGCGCGCTGGGCGTTGGTGATCACGTTCAGCTCGAGCTCGATGCCGACCTGCTTCAGCTGGTCCTGGATCAGCTGATCGCCGGCACCGAACTGGGTGACGATCGGCACCGAGAGCGTGAGCCGCCGCCCGTCCTTCGAGCGGTAGCCGTCGTCGCCGAGCTCCCAGCCCGCCTCGTCCAGCAGCTCGCCCGCGCCCTCGGCGTCGAAGGCGAGCTTCGACGACTCGTCTTCGTAGAACGGAGTCGTCGTGTTGTAGATGCTGGTCGCGGCCGGGTAGCCGGAGCCGAAGACCGTCGTCGCGTAGGTGTCGCGGTCGATCGCCTTCTGCACGGCCTGCCGCACCCTCTCGTCCGAGAGGATCTTCCCCTCGGCGACGTTCGGGTAGTAGTTGCTCGCGGGGCCCGGCAGCGAGCGGCTCTCGACCGTGTCGCCGGAGCCCGTGATCACGGCCTGGTCGTTCTCCGAGATCGGGTTCCGCGGCCAGGCGATGTCGATCTCGTCGCTGGTCAGCTGCCCGACGCGGACGCTGTCCTCCGCGACGTAGCTGATGTCGATCCCGTCGAGGTGCGCCTCCCCCGTGTTCTCGCGCAGGGCCGAGCCCCAGGCGTACCCGTCGCGCTTGTCCAGCGTGATGCCGGTGCCGGGGGTGTAGCCGGTCAGCGTGAACGGGCCGGAGCCGACGATCCCGCCGAGGCAGCGCTCCTCGGGCGTCTTCTCGTAGGAGGAGGCGGCGAGGATCGCCAGGTTGGTGGTCGAGGTGCCCTGCAGGAACGCGGCGTTGGGCGTGGAGAAGACGACCTTCACGGTGTCGGCGTCCACGACCTCCGTGCCCGAGTAGCCGGCGAGGTAGACGCCTCCGTAGGCCGAGGGCAGCTGCGCGAGGGTCGCCTTGTCGTTGTCGAACGAGGTCTTCACGCTCTCCGCGGTCAAGGTCGTGCCGTCCGAGAAGGTGACGTCGGTGCGCAGGTCGAAGGTGTACTCGGTGCCCGCGTCGTTGACACTCCAGTCGGTCGCGAGCCAGGGCTGGATCTCGCCGGTCTCCGGATCCTGGTCGGTGAGCGAGTCGGCGACGTTGCGGATCACCGTGCGGTGCTCGATCCAGTAGGTCTGGAACGGGTCGACGCAGGAGAACGCGGCGTTGTCGGGGAAGAAGGCGAGCGAGAGCCGGCCGCCGTCGACGGGGGTCGCGTCGTCGGAGACGGCGCCCGCGCCCGAGGCGCCCGAGCAGGCGGAGAGGGCCAGCGCGGAGGCGAGGGCGAGCGCGGCGGCGGCGGTGCCCGATCGTCGGAGGGGGCGTG
Organism: Rathayibacter sp. PhB179; assembly: GCF_004345345.1. Classification (NCBI taxonomy): domain Bacteria; kingdom Bacillati; phylum Actinomycetota; class Actinomycetes; order Micrococcales; family Microbacteriaceae; genus Rathayibacter; species Rathayibacter sp. PhB179. Next base: position 446,609 of record NZ_SLVD01000003.1, read on the forward strand.
AGCGGTGGAACGTCATGGCGGTGGTCTCCCGTGCAGAGAAGTCGGAGTGCGGGGTGTCGGAGTGCGGGGTGTCGGAGTGCGGGCTGTCAGAGCGCGGCGGCCGCGAGCGAGCGCGTGCCGGCGATCAGGAGGGCGGCGTCGTCCTGCGGCGGGTGCACCCGGGAGGCGAGGACGTCGCGGAGGTGCCGCTCGAGCGGGTGGTGCCGGGTGAGCCCGGGGTTGCCGAGCGCGGCGACGGCCGTCTCGACCGCGGTGACGGCCGAGCGGGTGGCGAGCAGCTTGCCGACCACGAGGCGCTCGGCGGCGCGCGGATCGCCCGCGTCCACTCGCGCGGCCAGCGAGAGCAGCACCTCCTCGGCCTGCACCAGCTGCGCCTGGATCTCGCCGGCGACCGAGCGGATCCGCTCCGTCGTGGCGATCGGCCGGCCGAGCGAGGTGGGCACCCGGTCGTTCGCGAAGCGCACGAAGAAGCTCTGCGCCGCCCGTCCGACGCCGACGTAGAGTGCCGCGACCGCGAGACCGAAGCCGCCGGCCGCTCCGGCCTCGGGCGCGAGCTGCGAGCGGGGCGTGCCGCGGAAGTGCTCCAACGGCAGGCGGACCTGCTCGTAGACCACGTCGTGCGTGCTCGAGGCCCGCTGGCCCAGGTGGTCCCAGGTCCGCTCGATCCGGACCCCGGGGGCGTCGCCGGGCACGATCGCGTGCGCGAGCTCGGGCTCGCCCGACGCCCCGCCGTGATCGACCGCCCAGACCAGGTTGTACGCCAGCCCCTCCGAGCCGGTGGCGAAGCCCTTGCGGCCCTCGAGCAGCCACCCGTCGCCGTCGCGGCTGATCGTCGTGGCGGGCAGGCCGCCCCGGGCCGGAGCGCCCCACTCGGGCTCGGCGCGCACCGCGTTCAGCAGCACAGGGCGCTCGGCGGAGTCGGCGAGCACCGAGCGGTAGAGCTCCTCCGGCCAGAGCGCGGCGCGGTCCTGCGCGGCGTGCTGCAGCACGGTCATCGCCGAGATCAGCGCGACCGCCGGGTCGCCCTGGCCGAGCGCGCCGAAGACGCGGACGAGGTCGACGGTGGTGGCGGGCGTGCCGCCGTAGCGGGTGCCGACGCCGAGGGAGAGCAGTCCCGCCTCGTGCACGGCCTGGATCCCCTGCCAGGGGAACTCGGCGGTGCGGTCGTAGTGCTCGGCGGTCTCGGCGAGGCGGGCGGTGACCCGCGCCAGCGCGCGGTCGGTGAGGTCGGGCGCGGGCGGGACGGGCGCGCGAAGCACCGTGGCGGGCGCTCCCGTGAGCAGCGTCACGCGATCGCCCCGGCCAGCTCGGCCTCGAGCGGCGGCTGCGCGACGACCTCGCCGCGGCGCCCGGTCGTCTCGCGGTGCGCGAGCTCCTCGCGGACCAGCGGGATGACGTACCGGCCGTAGTCGACCGCGTCGTTCAGGTTGTCGTAGCCGCTGATCGAGATCAGGTCGGCGCCGAGGTCGACGTAGTCGAGGATCGCCGCGGCGACCGTCTCCGGCGTGCCGACGAGCGCGGTGGAGGCGCCGGCCGCCCCGGTGGCGGTCGCGGTCGGCGTCCAGAGCGCCCGGTCGTGCAGGTCCTTCCGCCGCGCGATTTCGAGGAGGCGCTGCGAGCCGACGTTCGCCGGGCCGGTGGCGCTCGGCGTCTGCACCCAGAGTCCCTTCTCGCCCTTCCGCGGGTTCGTCGTGCCGCCGCGGCTCTGCAGGATGCCGAGGATCCGGTGCGCCTTCTCCCAGGCGAGCTCCTCGGTCGGCGCGATGATCGGCCGGAAGGTGACCCAGGTGCGCGGGGTGTCCGCGCGGCCGGCGGCGAGCGCCGCGTCCGCGATCCGGTCGATCTGCTGCTGGGTGTCGGCCAGCGGCTCGCCCCAGAGGCCGAAGACATCCGCGAGTGCGCCGCCCTGGCGGTAGGCCTCGTCGCTCGAGCCGCCGACCGAGATCGGGATGGTGCCGCGCACCGGCCGCACCCGCGAGACGAAGTCCTCGAAGCGGTAGTACTCGCCCTCGTGATCGAACGGCTCGGTCGCCGACCAGACCTTCCGGAGGATGCGGAGGTACTCCTCCTGCCGCGCGTAGCGCTCGGCCTTGCTCAGCCGGTCGCCCTCGCGGGCCTGCTCGTGGTCGTTCCCGCCGGCGATGAAGTGCACGACGGCCCGGCCGCCCGAGAGCTGGTCGAGAGTGGCGAGCGCCTTCGCCGCGACGGTCGGGTAGACCGTGTTGGGCCGCAGCGCGACGATCGGCTTCAGGTGCTCGGTGTACTGGGTGACCGCGGCGGCGATCGTGAACGGGTCGTGCCCGGCCGAGCCGTAGGGCACCAGCGTGTAGTCGAAGCCGCCGTCCTCGAGGATCCGGGAGTAGCGGCGCAGGTAGGCCACGTCGATGGCCGGGTCGGCCAGGCCGTTGACCTCGTTGGAGTGGTTGACGTTGATCGCGGAGATGAACTCGACGGTCATGGGAGGTCCTTTCGAGAGGGTGCGGAGGCGCACCGGAGGCGCGCGGGCACGCCGGAGGAGCGCGGGAGGGCGCGGAGAGAGGGACGCGCGGCGGGCGGCGGCGCGCACATGCCGGGACAGGCGGCGAGGGCCAGGCCGTCGGGCGGAGGAGTCGGGCGACGCGGAGGCGTCAGCGGGAGACCGGACAGGAACATCCGCGCACCGGCGCGAAGGGGTTCCCGTCCGAGGACATTCGAGTGCCGACGCTCCCGCGGCTCGCTGCACCGGTCGCGCCGAGCGGCGCGGCGGCGGTGAGGGCGGGCGGGAAGGTCATGGCTCCGACGCTACGGGCGGGGTGCTCCGGGCGTCCAACGACGATTCCGGATGCGTTCCGATCGGCGATCCCGATCGTTGGTAACTCTTCGTCACACCCGCGTCGGCGGCCGGCGACGGACATCACACTCGCGCGCCCGCGGGCACCGCGACCGGCCGCGCCCGCACGGTGCCGAAGACCTCCGCGAGCGCGGCGAGCGCCGTGTCCTCGACGTCCGGTGCGAGGCCGCGCCGCGAGACGAGGCGCAGGTTGACCGAGCCGAGCGCCGGCAGGTCGTGCCGCTCGACGAGTCCCTCGGCGACCGCGCCGCGGTGCGCGGTCGGCAGCACCGCGACTCCGACACCGGCGCGGGCCGCCGCGATCACTCCCTCCAGCCCCGCCGACTCGGCGACCACCCGCACCTCGTGGCCGAAGGCGCCGAGCTGCTGCAGCGCGCGCTGGCGCATCCCGCACGGCTCGGAGTAGGCGACGAGCGGGATCGGCGCGTCCTCCGGCGGCTGCCAGCCGGGTGCCGAGTACCAGTCGAGCGGCAGCGTCGCGACCTGGCGGCCCGGCAGGTCGCCGCCCACGCCGAGGATGACGGCGAGATCGACGACGCCGCGGGCCACCGCCTCCGCCAGGTGGGTGGAGCGGTCGAGTGTGAAGGTGAGAGGCCGGTCGTCGAAGGCGCGGTGCAGCGTCTCGAGGAGGCGCGGCAGCAGCTGCTCCGCGGCCGGCTCGGTCAGGCCGAGGGCGAGCGGGTTCTCGCTCGCCGCGTCGAGCAGCTCCAGCGCGTCGTCGTGCACGGCCAGGATCCGGCGGGCCTGCACCAGGAGGCGCTCGCCGGCCGGCGTGAAGCGGGCCCGGCGCCCGACCTTCTCGATGAAGGTGCGCTCGAGCCGCCGCTCGAGCGTGCGGACGTGCTGCGAGACCGTCGGCTGGCTGATGTGGAGGGCGACGGCCGCCCGGCCGAACCCACCGCAGTCGGCGATCGCCACGAGCGTGCGCAGGTGGACGATGTCGAGCGTCTCGGGCATCCCCCGACGCTACGCACGCACCCGACCCGGGGCGACCGACGGCGCAACACGCGGACATCTCCCCTGCGCAGGGGAACGGCCGAGGTCTCCGCTGCTGCGGAGCGCCCCGGCCGTCTCCGTGCGAACGCCTCTCGGATCAGGCGCCGGAGATGCCTACGTACCCGTTCGGCTGCCAGTCCCAGAGCGCCCGGCCGTCGGCGCTGCGCACCACGAGATTGCCGTCGTTCTGCATCGTCAGCACCGATCCCGGATTGCCGCCGGTCCCGGAGGACCACAGCGCTCGGCCCGAGGCGCTGTAGACGACCGCGTTGCCGTCGTTCTGCATCACGAAGCGGTTGCCCGCGCCGGAGGTCCCCGTGCTCCACAGGGCGACGTCGCCGGAGGGACTGCCGTAGTACACGACGACGTTGCCGTCGCTCTGCAGCACCGTGCGGACGTCCCCGCCTCGCGAGCGGAGGAACTGGCCGACGGAGAGCTGCGCGCCGGGCACCAGCGAGTCGCGGTACGCCGGGCTTCCGCCGTCGCTCGACCAGAGAGCGCGGAACGAGCTCGAGTAGAGCACCAGATTGCCGTCGTTCTGGAGCACCAGCTGGGCACCGTTGAAGCCGGACGTGCCGGTGAACCACACCGCCGCTCCGCCCTGATAGCTGACGAGGTCGCCCGCCTCGAGGGCGAGTCGCGTGCCGCCGCTCGTGCCGGCGCTCCAGCGGACTCCGCTCTGCCCGATGACGACGAGGTTGCCGTCGTTCTGGTAGACGGCGCGGTAGCGGCCGTCGGCGGAGGCGAGCGCCTGACCGCGGTCGAGCTGACGACCGTCGACGAGGATGCTCTCGCCGCGGCTCGCCCAGAGCGGTGCCGCCGTGGCGGAGTAGGAGACGAGGTTGCCGTCGGCCTGGATCGCGAGGAACGACGGCTCCCCGCGGCCGTTGCTGCCGCTGGCCCACAGCGCCGCGCCCTGCGCGGAGTAGATCACGATGTTTCCGTCGCGCTGCAGCGTGAGCGAGTTGCCGGCACCCGAGGTGCCACTGACCCAGAACGCCCCACCGTTCGGGTCGTAGACGACCACGTTGCCGTCGGTCTGCATCACGAAGCGGAAGACGCCCTGGCTGCCGAGGTTCGACCGGAGCTCCTCACCGGCCTTCAGCGTCGCTCCGACGGCGAGCCGATCGCCGGTCGCGACGGCCGCGGCGGCGGTCTCGGCGTGCAGCGCCGGCGGAGCTGCGAGCGCGGGACCGGCGACGGCGCCGCAGGTCAGGGTGGTGGCGAGGACGACGGCCGCGAGGCGGCCTCGAGTGGACAGGATCATGTGGTTCCCCCGGTGAATCGATCGCCCGCGGCAGTGCGGGCCCGCTCATCCTGGCAGTCGCGCACGACGGCCCGCCGACGGCGTTCTCACGATCCGATCACGGCCGCACGACGAGGCGGCCCCTCCCCCGGCCCGCCCTGTCGGACGGTCGTGGAAGGGGCCGCGCGACTCGGCGGATCAGTGCGCGAGCACCGGCTCCGCGGACGCCCCGGACGAGACCGCCAGGCCCGCCGAGCGGCGGCGGAACAGCAGCACCGAGAGCACCGCGCCGAGGGCGAAGAAGCCCGCGCCCCAGCCGTAGGCGACCGCGTAGCTCTGCACGGCGGCCTCCGCCGCGGTCGCCGCCGTGGTCGGGGTGTGGCTGAGGAGGTAGTCGGTGACCGCCGTCGCCGCGAGCGTGTTCAGCAGCGCGGTGCCGATCGAGCCGCCGACCTGCTGGCTGGTGTTGACCATCGCCGAGGCGACGCCGGCGAAGCGCATGTCGACTCCGCGGGTGGCGGTCTGCATCGAGCCGGGCATGATCGAGCCCATCGCGAAGCCGAGCACCATCAGCGCGGGCAGCACGTCGGCCGCGTAGCCGCTGTCGAGGTCGAGGCGGGTGAGCAGCAGCATGCCGACCACGCCGAGCAGCATGCCGAAGGTCACCATGATCTTCGGTCCGAAGCGCGGCAGCAGCAGGTTGGTCGAGAGCTGCGCGGCGAGCACGAGCATCCCGATCATCGGCAGGAACGACAGCCCGGTCTGGATCGGCGAGTAGCCGAGCGAGACCTGCAGGTAGTAGGTGACGAAGAGAAAGATCCCGAACATCCCCGCGCCGGCGATCAGCACCGAGAGGTACGCGGCGCCGCGGTCGCGGTCCAGCACGATCTGCAGCGGCAGCAGCGGGTGCTCGGTGCTGCGCTGGCGGAGCACGAAGCCGACGAGGAGCACGACGGCCGCGGCGAGCGGCACCCAGGTCATCGGCGAGTCCCAGCCGTCGGTCTCCGCGTTGGCGAAGCCGAAGACCAGGCCGAAGAGGGCGGCCGAGACGAGGATCGTCCCGGGCACGTCGAGCCGCGGGCGCGGGCCGACCCGGTCGATGGTCGGCACGAAGACGATCGCGCCGATGACCGCGACGACCGCGATCACGACGTTGATGTAGAGGTTCCAGCGCCAGTCGAAGCTCTCGGTCAGCACGCCGCCGAGGAGGAGGCCGACCGCGCCGCCGGCCCCCGCGATCGCGCCGAAGACGCCGAACGCGCGGGCGCGCTCCTTCGGGACGGTGAAGGTGGTGGTGAGCACGGCGAGGGCGGTCGGCGCGAGGAGGGCGCCGAACACGCCCTGCAGGGCGCGGGCCGCGATGAGCAGCTCGAAGTTGGGGGCGGCTCCGCCGAGCGCGGAGGCGATCGCGAAGCCGATCAGGCCGATGACGAAGGTGCGCTTGCGGCCGATCAGGTCGGAGAGGCGCCCGCCGAGCAGCAGGAGGCTGCCGAAGGCGAGCGAGTAGGCGGTGACGACCCACTGGCGGTCGCCGTCCGAGAAGCCGAGGTCGGCCTGGGCGGCGGGGAGGGCGATGTTCACGACGGTGGAGTCGAGCACGACCATGAGCTGGGCGAGCCCGACGGCGACGAGCGTCCACCAGCGGCGGGAGGACGGGGCCGGAACCGCGGGGGCGGCGGAGTCCGGCAGTGATGTGGTCTGCGACATGGAGGAGACCATATACGAGACTCGCTAGTTTCGGAACTGCGGAGTTCTTCAATTAGCATGGTGTTCACACGGGCCGTTCGCGCGGCCCTCCCAAACCGATTGGAGAAGCCGCGATGACGCCGCCCACTCCCTCCGCCGCCACCTGCGACGCCCCGGCACGCCCCGGCCGCCGCCGCGACCCGAACCGCGACGGCGAGATCCTCACCGCCGCCCTCGACGTGCTCGCCGAGACCGGCTACGACGGCATGACGATCGACATGGTCGCCGCCCGCGCGAAGGCCGGCAAGGCCACGCTCTACCGCCGCTGGGAGTCGAAGGCCGAGCTCGTGCTCGAGGCCGTCGCCTGCCTGAAGGGCGCCGACCTCGACCAGGACGCGCTCCCCGACACCGGGACCCTCCGCGGCGACCTGGTCGCCCTGATCCGCCCGCGCGCGATCGAGGACGCCGAGCGCAAGCTCCGGATCATGTCGGGCGTCGTCGCGATGATCTCCAAGGCCCCCGAGCTCGCCGACGCCGTCCGCCAGGCCATCGTCGAGCCGCGCGCCCGCGCCAACCGGACGCTCCTGCGCCGCGCCATCGACCGCGGCGAGATCCCCGCCGACGTCGACGTCGACATGCTCGCCGTCCTGACCCCGTCCATGGTCTCCTACCGCGTGCTCCTGATGCGCGAGCCCGTCGACCGCGACTACCTCATCTCCCTCGTCGACAACGTGCTCCTCCCCGCAGTCGGCCTGCGCGCCGGAGCCCCCGCCGCCTGACCGCCGCGCATCGCGGACCCCCCGTTCCATGCTGATCGAGTAGCCCGCGCAGCGGGCGTATCGAGATCCACCACCGCCCGAAGCCGAGCCTGCAGACCCACCCTGCTGAACACGCCGGGTCTCGATACGCCCCTCTGGGGCTACTCGACCAGCATGAAGGCGCACTGTCGCGCCCTGCCCTTCCGGCTGCCGCCGCACTGCGGGATCGTCCGGCCGCCCCCTACAGGACCGGGAAGAAGTAGAACGTCCCCGGCTGCTGGTAGGTCCACAGAGCCCGTCCGCTCGCGCTGTACACGACGAGGTTCGCGTCGTTCTGCAGCACGAAGCGGGCTCCAGGGTTGCCCGAGGTCCCGGTCTGCCACAGTGCGCGGCCACCGGCGCTGTAGATCACGACGTTGCCGTCGGTCTGCTGCACGAGGCGATTGCCTGCTCCTGAGGTGCCGCTGCTCCAGATCACCTTGTCGCGGCGGACACCGCTGTCGTCGATCGTGCTGACGACCATGTCGTAGAGCACGAAGTTCCCGTCGCCCTGCAGGACGGCGCGGAACCGCTCATCCGCGCTGGTCAGCTGCTGGCCGACCCCGAGCTCCTGGCCCGCCGTGAGGGTGTCGCGCTTCGCCGGAGCCGGCGCGGCGGCATCGCTCGACCAGAGCGCACGGCCCGCGGTCGAGTAGATCACGAGATTGCCGTCGTTCTGGATGACCAGGCGGGCGCCGGCATTGCCGCCCGTGCCGGTGAACCAGAGGGGTCGGTAGAAGTCGTCGATGACGAGGTTGCCGTCGGCCTGCATCAGGAGGCGCAGGCCGCCGCTGGTCTCCGCGTTCCAGCGCACGCCGTTCGGGCCGTAGGTGACGAGGTTGCCGTCACGCTGGAAGACGGTCCGGTAGGCCCCGTTCTGCGAGGTGATCGACTGGCCGCGCTCGAGGCGCCGGTCGGAGCCGAGCGTGTCGGCGCCGCGACTCGACCACAGCGGCCCGCCGCCGTCGAAGCGCGCGTAGGAGACGAGATTGCCGTCGTCCTGCAGCACGAGCCGGTCGGGCTGCTCGTAACCGCTGGAGCCGCTGGCCCACAGCGGCGCGCCGCCCTCGGTGTAGACGACGATGTTGCCGTCGTTCTGGAGCGTGAAGGAGTTGCCGGACCCGCGGGTGCCGGTCGTCCACTCGACGCCGCCCGAGGCGGAGTAGAGCACGACGTTGCCGTCGCCCTGCATGACCAGGCGGTACTGCCCGTTCGCCGAGGCGAGCTGCTCGTCCACGTGGAGGGCGGTGCCGGGCGCGAGGGTGTCGCCGACCGTGACGGCGGCGGCGAGGCGGACCACGGCGAACGACGTGGCGGGCGCGGCGAGGGCGGGCGCCGCGGCGACCCCGGAGGCGGAGACGACGGCGGCGGCGAGGACGGCGGCCGCGAGGCGGCTCCGAGGGGGCAGGGACACGGGCGAGGGCCTTTCGAACGGGGTGCGCATCGGTGCGGACACGGCATCCTGACACGGCGGGAAGCGCCGCGTGCCGCACGTCACAAGCTGGCGAGCCACGCCCGTACCGATGGCGCGGAATCGACGAAGGGCCCGCCTCCCGAAGTGGGGAGACGGGCCCTTCGTCGATCGAGATCGTCCGACTAGCGGCAGATCAAGGACGGTTGCCCTCGCAGGCGACCAGGTCGTTGTTCTCGTCGAGCCCGAAGACGTCCTCATAGTCGAGGTAGTAGCGGTTGAACTCGGCCTGCGCGGCTCGCTGGGTCGCGAAATCCGAGCAGTTCTTGGTGTCACCCGGATACGGAGGACGTGCGGAGTTCGTCTGCCAGAGCACTCGTCCGCCGGTGCTGTAGATGACGAGGTTCCCGTCGTTCTGCATCACCATGCGGGCGCCCGGATTTCCGGAAGTGCCGGACTGCCAGCGCACGGACCCGCCTCCGGCGGAGTAGATCACGGCGTTGCCGTCGGTCTGCATCGCGAGGAAGTTGCCCGCTCCGGAGACACCGGCGTTCCAGCGCAGGCGGGTCCCCGCGCCGTAGACCGCGAAGACGCCGTCCGACTGCATCGCAGCGCGGAAGTCGCCAGCGACCAGGTTCTGGTTGCCGTACAGATTGTTGTTGCCGTTCAGCTGGCTCTGACCGTTGCCCGAGGCGGGCGGGGCCGGCGCGGGCGGCGCCGGCGGCGTGTAGCTCGACCACACGGCGCGGTTGCCCGAGTAGATCACCAGGTTGCCGTCGTTCTGCATGACCATGCGCGCGCCCGGGTTGCCCGAGGTGCCCGACTGCCAGCGCACAGCGCCGCCAGCCGAGTAGACCACCGCGTTGCCGTCGGTCTGCATCGCGAGGCGGTTGCCGCTGCCGGACGTGCCGGTGGAGAAGCGGACCTCGCCACCGCGGTAGACGACGAAGTTGCCGTCGCTCTGCATCGCGGCGCGCGAGCCGCCGTCGCTCGAGACGAGCTGCTGGCCGGAGCGGATCTCGCCGCCGCCGTTCAGCACGTCGCGGATCACGGGTGCCGGAGGCGCGGGCGGGGTGTAGCTCGACCAGAGGGCACGGCCCGAGGCGGCGTAGATGACGAGGTTGCCGTCGTTCTGGATGACCATGCGCGCACCCGGGTTGCCCGAGGTGCCCGACTGCCAGCGCACTGCGCCGCCGGCGGAGTAGACGACCGCGTTGCCGTCGCCCTGCATCGCGAGGCGGTTGCCCGCGCCCGAGGTGCCGGCGCTCCAGCGTGCGGAGCCGCCGCTGTAGACGACGAAGTTGCCGTCGCCCTGCATGACCGCGCGCGAGCGCGAGTCGGTCGAGGTGATCTGCTGGTCGGCACGCAGCTCGGCGCCACCGCGGAGGGTGTCGCCGACGACGGCGGGCGGAGCGGCCTGGTAGGAGGTCGCCCAGGCGGGGGTGCCGTTGGTGCGGTAGACGACGAGGTTGCCGTCGTTCTGCATCACCAGGAACGCGCCGGGGTTGCCGCCGGTGCCCGACTGCCAGAGCGCGCGGTTCGCCGTCGTGTAGACGACGAGGTTGCCGTCGGCCTGCATCGTGATGCGGTTGCCGGTGCCGGACGTGCCGGTACTGAAGGTCGAGCGGCCCGCGGCGTCGTAGACGACCGCGTTGCCGTCGGTCTGCATCACGAAGCGGAACTGGCCGTTGCGCGAGACGATCCGCTGACCGGCGGTGAGAGTCGAGTCGGAGGCGAGGCGGTCGGTCGCCGCGGCCGGGGGCTGCGTCGGAGTGGGGGTCGGCGTCGGCGTCCGCGTCGGGCGCGGGGTCGAGGTCGGAGTGGCAGTGGGCGTCGCCGTGGGAGTGGCGGTGGGCGTGACGGTCGGAGTGGCCGTCGGAGTCGGCGTCGCGGTGGGCGTCGGCTCGGGCGTCGCGGTCGGCGTCGGCGTCGGCTCGGGAGTCGGCTCCTGCGTCGGAGTCGGCTCCTGCGTCGGGGTGGGCGTCGGAGTCGGAGTGTCCGTCGGGTCCGCCACCGAGGACGAGAGCGCGGACGCGGTCGGAGCGAGCGCGGCGGCACCTCCCGCCGCGAGGAGGCACGCGAGCGTGAGTGCTGCGAGGCGGCGGGCGGGGGGCTGTGGCATGAAGCGCCTTTCACAGTGCGGATGCAGAGGAGGCCCGCGCATCGTCGAGCGGGCCAGGCGGAGCCTCCCACGCGCCCTCCCCGCCCGTCCATCCTTTTGGGTAGAACTACCCAACAGATGTCGTGCGGCCGGCCGCGTCACGAGGACCCCCGCGAGTCTCCTAAAATCGGAGCCATGTCGAAGGTCTTGAACAGTCTGCCCGTGGGCGAGCGCGTCGGAATCGCATTCTCGGGAGGGCTCGACACATCGGTCGCGGTCGCCTGGATGCGCGAGAAGGGCGCGGTGCCCTGCACCTACACCGCCGACATCGGCCAGGCCGACGAGCCCGACATCGACAGCGTGCCCGCGCGCGCCGCGCAGTACGGCGCCGAGATCTCGCGCCTCGTCGACGCGAAGAGCGCCCTCGTCGAGGAGGGGCTCGTCGCGCTGCAGTGCGGCGCCTTCCACATCCGCTCCGGCGGCAAGACCTACTTCAACACCACCCCCCTGGGCCGCGCCGTCACCGGTACCCTGCTGGTCCGCGCGATGCGCGAGGACGGCGTCGACATCTGGGGCGACGGCTCCACCTACAAGGGCAACGACATCGAGCGGTTCTACCGCTACGGCCTGCTGGCCAACCCGCGCCTGCGGATCTACAAGCCCTGGCTCGACGTGCAGTTCGTCAACGAGCTCGGCGGCCGCACCGAGATGTCGGAGTGGCTCGTCGCCCGCGGCTTCCCGTACCGCGACGCCACCGAGAAGGCGTACAGCACCGACGCGAACATCTGGGGCGCCACCCACGAGGCCAAGCGCCTCGAGGAGCTCTCCAGCGGCATGGAGCTGGTCGAGCCGATCATGGGCGTCGCCGCCTGGCGCGAGGACGTCGAGATCGCCGCCGAGACGGTCAGCGTCCGCTTCGAGGCCGGCCGGCCGGTCGCGCTCAACGGCGTCGAGTACTCGGACCCGGTCGCCCTCGTCCTCGAGGCCAACGCGATCGGCGGACGCCACGGCCTGGGCAACTCCGACCAGATCGAGAACCGCATCATCGAGGCCAAGAGCCGCGGCATCTACGAGGCGCCCGGCATGGCGCTGCTGCACCTGACCTACGAGCGCCTGCTGAACGCGATCCACAACGAGGACACCATCGCGCAGTACCACTCCGAGGGCCGCCGCCTCGGCCGCCTGATGTACGAGGGCCGCTGGCTCGACCCGCAGTCGCTGATGCTGCGCGAGTCCATCCAGCGCTGGGTCGGCTCCGCCGTCTCCGGCGAGGTCACCGTGCGCCTGCGCCGCGGCGACGACTACACGATCCTCGACACCACCGGCCCCGCGCTGAGCTACCACCCCGACAAGCTGTCGATGGAGCGCGTCGGCGACGCCGCGTTCGGCCCCGAGGACCGCATCGGCCAGCTGACCATGCGCAACCTCGACATCGCGGACTCCCGCTCGCGCCTCGAGCAGTACGCCGCCGCGGGCCTGGTCGGCGGCTCGACCGCCGAGCTGGTCGGCCACCTCGAGATCGGCGAGTCCGAGGCGATCACCGAGGGCAACGGCTCCGCCGCCGCCGACGCCCTCGGCCGCGCCACCGACCTCGCCTCCGAGGGCGCCGCCTTCGACGCCGGCACCGACTGACGCACCCCTCCTGAGGGCCGGCGGGGGACCTCCCCGTCGGCCCTTCGTCGTACCGGGACTCCGTACCACCACCTCCGGCACGCGAACCCACCCCCGGCACGCCGACTCCCCCGGATTCCCCGAGCCGAACGTGATTCCACGAGCCGAACCCGCCCGCCCCGCACCTCCGGCACGCGAAACCACCTCCGGCACGCCGAAGCGGCCCGATTCCGCGAGCCGAACGTCATTCCACGAGCCGAACCGCCCGGCCCGTCACCTCCGGCACGCCAAACGAGCCTCGGCACGTCGGGACAGCCCGATCCGCGAGCCGGCCGCACTTCCACGAGCCGAACCCGCCGCCCCGCCACCTCCGGCACGCGAAACGAGCCTCAGCACGCCCGAACGGGCCGACCCCGCGAGCCGAACGCACTTCCACGAGCCGAACCCGCCGCCCCGCCACCTCCGGCACGCGAAACGACCCTCGGCACGTCGGAACAGCCCGCTCCCGCGAGCCAGACGCACTTCCACGAGCCGAACCCGCGGCGCCGCCACCTCCGGCACGCGAACCCAACCCCGGCACGCCGAAACCCTTGGATTCCACGAGCCGACCCTCGATCCGCGAGCCGAAGGTCCCCACTGGCTACCTCCGGCACGCGGAACACCCCTCGGCACGTCGAGTCGGCCCGTTCCCGCAAGCCGAACGCGGTTCCACGAGCCGAACATCCGCCCACGCCGCCCGATCCCTGGCGTTCCCCTCCGGCCCGAGCACACGGCCGCCGCCACCTCCTCCGACCGGAGGGGTGGTCGCGGTGCCTCGTCGCGGCTCCTGGCTCGGGTCTGGCGGGCGCGCCGCAGGCGCGCGGGAAGGAGCCGCGACGAGGCACCGCGTCCGCCCCGTTCGCACCGAGCGCGACGTCGCGAAGCGACGAGCACGCCAGCAGTCAGCACCCGGGGCCGTCAGTCCCCCCGCACCAGCCCCAGCGCCGCTTCCGCCGTCGCCACCGCCTGCCCCGGATCGACCCGCGCCAGCACCAGCGCCGTCACCAGCAGCGACACCAGCACCCCCGCCTGTCGCCCCCGCCACTCGGCGGACTCCCCCGGCCACCGCGCCGCCGCCCCCGCGAGCATCGCCCGCTGCAGCTCCGCCCGGTACTCCGCGATCACCTCGCGCACCGCGTCGTCGCGCGCGATCGGCGCCCCCGCCGCGTTGAGGAGGAGGCACCCGCTCTGCGCCGACACGGTTCGCGGATCGGCGAGCGCGTCCCGCAGCCCCGAGAAGTAGTCCTCGAGGGCCGTCGGCGAGACCTCGTCGCGCGTCAGCGGTTCCAGCCTCGGCCGCACGATCTCGTCGAGGTAGCTCTGCACCGCCGCGTCGAAGAGCCCGCGCTTGCTGCCGAACGCGTGGTACAGGCTGGAGCGGCCGAGTCCGGTCGCCGCCTCGAGCTCGGGCAGCGACGCCTCCTCGAAGCCGCGGTCCCAGAAGACGGCGCGCGCCGACCGGACGACCTGGTCGGTGTCGAAGCTCTGCGTGCGTCCCACGGCTACTCCCTGTTCTGACTGATCCGGTGCCGGTCGTGCTGCCGAGGGCAGCCGGACTGTTGTGAACCGGTCGTTCCAGTATAGAGTGAGGCCGTTCGGTAGTGAACCGAGCGATACACAATCAGGAGGTCCCGTCGTGATCGTCATCGGACTCGTTCTCGCCGCCCTCGCGGCGCTGCTGCACGTCTACATCTTCGTGCTCGAGTCGCTGCTCTGGACGACCCCGCGCGCCCGCTCCACCTTCGGCACCACCGCCGGAGAGGCCGAGTCGACGAAGGAGCTCGCCTTCAACCAGGGCTTCTACAACCTGTTCCTCGCGATCGTGACGATCGTCGGCGTGATCGTGCTCGCCTCGGGCGCCACGGCCGTCGGCGCCGCCCTCGTCTTCACCGGCACCGGATCGATGGTCGCCGCAGCCCTCGTGCTGCTGCTCTCCTCCCCCGGCAAGCGGCGCGCGGCGCTCACGCAGATGGCGCCCGGACTGCTCGCGGTCCTCGCGCTCGGCATCGGCCTCGCCGCCTCCTGATCCCCACCCCCACGACCCCTCGGAAGGCTCCATGACCACCGTCACCAGCACCCAGATCCAGCTCGTCCGCCGCCCCGTCGGCTGGCCCGTCGCCGAGGACTTCCGCACCGCGCAGGTCGAGTACGACGAGCCCGCGGCCGGCGAGATCCGCGTCGAGAACGCCTTCCTCTCCGTCGACCCGTACATGCGCGGTCGGATGAACGACGTCAAGAGCTACACCCCGCCGTACGCGCTCGGCGAGACGATGACGGGCGGCGCGATCGGCCGCGTCACCGTGTCGGCCGACCCGGACTTCCCCGTCGGCGCCGTCGTGCTGCACCAGCTCGGCTGGCGCGACATCGTGCAGGCCGAGACCTCGGCCTTCCGCGTCGTCCCCGAGATCCCCGGCGCCCCGCTGTCGCTGCGGCTCGGCGTCCTGGGCATGACCGGCCTCACCGCCTTCGTCGGCCTCACCACCATCGCGGGGCTGAAGGAGGGCGACACCGTCTTCGTCTCCGGCGCCGCGGGAGCCGTCGGCTCGGCGGCCGGCCAGATCGCGCGCCTGCTCGGCGCGAAGCGCGTCATCGGCTCGGCCGGCTCGGCCGAGAAGGTCGCGCTGCTGACCGAGAAGTACGGCTACGACGCCGCGTTCGACTACCACGCCGGTCCCGTCCGCGAGCAGCTCGCCGCGGCGGCGCCCGAGGGCATCGACGTCTACTTCGACAACGTCGGCGGCGACCACCTCGAGGCGGCGCTCGACGCCTTCAACGACGGCGGACGCGCGGCGCTCTGCGGCGCGATCGCCGGCTACAACAGCACCGAGAAGCCGGCCGGCCCCGACAACATGGCCAACATCATCACCCGCGCGCTGACCCTGCGCGGCTTCACCCTGTCGGCGTACCTCGACCACGCCCCGGAGTTCAACCGCCTGATGGGCGGCTGGTTCCAGGAGGGGAGCATCGCCTACGACGAGACCGTCGTCGACGGCATCGACCACGCGGTCGACGCCTTCCTCTCGATGATGCGCGGCGGCAACACCGGCAAGATGATCGTCCGCCTCTAGGACCCGGATCTCGATACGCCCTCTGCGAGGGCTACTCGATCACCATGAAGGACATGCTGGTCGAGTAGCCGCGCAGCGGCGTATCGAGACCCACCCACCGAACGACGCCGGATCTCGATACGCCCTCTCCGAGGGCTACTCGATCACCATGGAATTGCACGCGTCGCAGACGCGCTCCTCTTCCCTGCCGGTCGAGTAGCCGCGCAGCGGCGTATCGAGACCCACCCACCGAATGACGGCGGATCTCGATACGCCCTCTGCGAGGGCTACTCGATCACCATGCAGTACCCCCGTCCGCCGGTCAGCGCTTGACGGCGTCGATCTTCAGCATCTTGGCGATGACGGAGTCGAGCTCCGAGTCGTCGAAGATCTTCTTCCAGTCGTCCTTGATGAGCGCCTCGCGGCCGTAGCCCATGGCGATGTGGCACGCCTCGGAGAACGGGTTCGAGCCGCGCAGGCCGTTGGTCAGCGCGATCCAGGTGTGGCCGTAGAGCATCGCGCGGGCCGCCTCGTAGGGAACGCCGACGCCGTTGACGGTCTCGTCCAGCGCCTCCTTGAGGAACTCGCCGACCATGCAGGCGATCGTCTCGACCAGGGTCGGCTCGAGCACGGCGAGCTGCTTGACGGTCACCCAGTGCACGGCGATGACGGGCGCGTAGATGGTCGAGATGACCTTCTCCGCGATGGCCCGCACGTCGTCGTCGGCGTCCTCGAGGGCCGCGACGACCTCCTGGGGCGCGGCGATGCCGCCGAACGTGTCGGCCCACTCCTCCGGCGTGGTGCGCTCGAGGAACACCGACGGGTGGCACGGGTGCGCCACGGCGTAGTGGATGTCCTCGCGCTTCGCCAGCAGCCCCGCGTACGCGGCGGCCGGGTCGAGGGTGAGGATGATCGCGCCGCTCTTCATCTGCGGGATCACGTCCTCCGAGACCGCGCCGAGCACGACGTCGGGGACGGCGAGGATGACGACGTCGGCGTCCTTCACGGCGTCCGGGGTCGCGGTGATCTCGCGGCCCGCCTCGCGGGTGCGCTCCTGACCGGCGGGCGAGGCCTCGCTGTAGAGGGCGTTGTACTCGGACTTCTGCAGGTTGTTCGAGACCCGCATGCCCATCTTGCCGCCGGCGCCGACGACGGCGACGGTGAGGGCGGAGGCGGCGGTGCCCGGGGCGGTGGTGGCGGTGGTGTCGGTCATGAGTTCCTTCTCCTGAGCTGGTCGAGGGTGGTGCGGGTCCACTCGGCTTCGAGCCGGGTGGTGACGAGCGCCTGCTCCGCGGCGGGGACTGTGTCCTGCCAGGGGAGCCAGAACTCGATGATCTGGGTGATGCCGCGCTCGGCCGGCCGGAGCAGCGCGAGCATGCCGTCGTAGTCGAGGCGGCCGTCGCCGAGCGCCGTGCCGGTGTAGACGAAGCCGACCCAGCCGGGGTTGCGGCTGAAGTCGAAGTCCTTGACGTGCCAGTTCGCGACGTACGGAGCGCAGCGGGCGGTGACGTCCTCCGGCAGCTCGAGGTTCGCGACGGTGTTCGCCGGGTCGAGGCAGATCCGGATCCGCGGGTGATCGAGCGTCGCGATCACGTCGACGAGGTCGGCGGTGCTCACCTGCTCGTACGTCTCCAGGGCCAGCGTGACGCCGGCCTCCTCCAGCTCGGGCGCGATCTCGCGCAGGCGCCGCAGCGTCTCGGCGCGGTCCGGCCGGTCCTCCCTCGACGTCCACATGCTGCGCAGCAGCACGACGTCGAGCGCGCGGGCCAGGCGGAGCCAGCGGCGCAGGTGCGCGGGATCGGTGCCGCGGGTGCCGAGCTCGAGCGCGACCCCCTCGGCGGCGGCGACCGTGCGCAATGACCCGAGCTGCTCGTCCGAGTACTCCTCGAGCGCCGGCACGTCGCAGAGCTGCAGCAGGTCGACGCCGAGGGCGGCGGTCTCGCGGACCATGTCCTCGACGCCGAGAGGCTCGGGGACGCGGTCGGAGGAGCGCCAGAAGAAGGCGTAGCTGCTCAGTCCGAGGCGGCTCACGGGCGGGCCCCCTCGGTGGAGCGGGCGAGGGCGAGCGCCTCGTCGAGGATCGCGCCGACCGCCTCGGGGTCGTGCGCGAAGCGGCCGAGGAAGAGCCCGGGCACGCGGCCCTCGAGCGCGGTCAGCAGCCCGGGTCCGGCGCTGCCGCCGTAGATGACGCGGCTGCCGGCGCGGCCGGGCAGCTCCGCGAGGGCCGCCTCGAGTGCGGTGACGACGCCGGCGATGAAGGCCGGCTCGGCGGGCTGGGGGGCGCCGATCGCCCAGACGGGCTCGTAGGCGGCGAGGATCGGGCCGACGGCGCCGGCCTCGTCCGCGTCCGCGAGGGCGGAGCCGATCTGCGCGAGCACGAGCTCGACGGCGTCCTCGACGGAGCCGCGCTCGGTCTCGCCGACGCAGAGCAGCGGCACGAGGTCGTTGCGGAACGCCGCCGCGACCTTCGCGCGCACGCGCTCGTCGTCGTCGCCGAAGAGCGCGCGCCGCTCGGCGTGGCCGATCTCGACCAGCCGGCAGCCGACCTCGCGCAGCTCCGCTCCGCTGACCTCGCCGGTGAACGCTCCCGCGTCCTCCCAGAACAGGTCCTGGGCACCGAGCGCGACGCCCGCCTCCGCCGCGAGGGCGCCGACCGGCACCAGCGCAGGGAAGGTCGGCACCACGAACAGCTCGACGGCTCCGGAGGCGGTCGCCTCGTGCGTCCGCGCGATCTCGGCGATGCGCCGCATCCACTCGAGCGTCCGCGCGTGGCCGAAGTACATCTTGAGGCTCACGCCGACGGTGAACGCCGGGGCGTCCCCGGCGGCGCGGCTCAGCACGAGCCGACCGTGGCGGCGTCGTCGGCGACCGGGTTGCCGGCCTCGTACGCCTCGATCACGCGCACCTTCTCCGCGGAGGCGGAGGACGTGTCGAACTCGTAGCCGAGCCACTCCTTCGCGAGGCGGCGGGCCAGCTCGATGCCGACGACGCGCTGGCCCATGCAGAGCACCTGCGCGTCGTTGGAGAGGATCGAGCGCTCGACCGAGAACGAGTCGTGCGCGGTGACGGCGCGGATGCCGGCCACCTTGTTGGCGGCGATCGCGACGCCGAGCCCGGTGCCGCAGATCAGGATCGCGCGGTCGGCCTCGCCGCGGGCGACCATCTCGGCGGCGGCGATGGCGACGCTGGGGTAGGGCGTGTGCGACGAGGCGTCGACGCCGACGTCGACGACGGACGCGACGCGGGAGTCCTTCTCCAGGTCGGCCTTGACGATCTCCTTGTAGTCGAGACCGGCGTCGTCGGAGCCGACGACGAGGCGGAAGGGTGCGCTCATGGGTGTTCTCTCCTTGCTGGAAGCGGATTCGGGGACGGGGTCGACGCTACGCGCCGCTGCCGACAGAGCCGGGGGCGGCGGCGGCACCGGAGCGCAGCACCGCGCCGATCGCGGTGACGATCAGCCCGAGCGAGTGCGCGCCCGCGTCGGGGGTGCCGAGGCTCTTCTCGGCGTGCGGCCGGGCGCGGCCCATCCTCGGCAGCAGCCGCGCGGTCGCGGCGGCGGCGGCGGTGCAGGCCTCGGCGGCCCGGGTCCACGCCGCGGGCAGCTCGTCGCCCGCGGCGACGGCCTCGCCGAGGACGTCGGCGAAGGGCACGAGGGAGTCGACCATCGTCTTGTCCCCCGGCGTCGCGCCGAAGCGGAGGATCGCGGCGCGCGCGCCGTCGACGCCCTCGACCACCGCGGCGGCCGTGGGCGCGGCGGTGTCGCCGAGCGCCGAGCCGACCGCCGCGAGCGCGGCGCCCCAGAGCGCTCCGGAGGTGCCGCCGGCCCGGTCGGACCAGGCGTCGCCGGCGTGGGCGAGCACGGTCCCCGCCCCGGCGCCGGCCTCGAGCGCGGCCCGGGCGGCGGTGACCGCCGCGTGCACGCCGCGCTGCATGCCGATGCCGTGGTCGCCGTCGCCGGCGACCGCGTCGATCCGCCCGAGCTCGTCGGCGTTCTCGTCGATCGTGGACTGCGTCGCCTCGAGGGCGGCGAGCACGGTGCGGGCGGCGTCGCGGGAGTCGTCGCTCGCCTCGCCGATGACGACCGCGGCCGTCTCCTGCTCGGTCACCGCCGCCTGCTCGGCGGGGCGGACCGAGCCCTTGCGATACGCAGGCGCCTCGGCCGGCGCGGCCCACAGGCGCTCCAGCTCGTCGTCCACCCAGAAGAAGGTGAGCGAGACGCCGGCCATGTCGAAGCTGGTGACGAGCTCGCCGACCTCGGGCTCGAGCACCTCGAGGCCGCGCTCGCGCAGGCGCCGCTCGACGCCGGCGTAGACGACGAACAGCTCCTCGTACTTCACCGATCCGAGCCCGTTCAGCACGACGACGAGGCGCGAGCCCTCGGCCGCGTCGACGCCGTCGGGCAGCTCGGCGAGCAGGGACGAGACCAGCAGCTCGGCGAGACCGTCGGCCGTCGGCACGTCGTCCTCGCGGATCCCGGGCTCGCCGTGGATGCCCATGCCGACCGCCATCCGCCCCTCCGGAACGGTGAACAGCGGCTCGGACGCCCCGGGCAGCGAGCAGCCGGAGAAGGCCACGCCGAAGGAGCGGGTGCGCTCGTTGGCGAGGCGGGCGATGCGCTCGACCTCGTCCAGCGACGCACCCTCCTCCGCGGCGGCGCCAGCGACCTTGAAGACCGTCAGGTCGCCGGCGATCCCGCGGCGCTTGTGCTTCTCGGCGACGCTCGCGCTCGAGACGTCGTCCGTCACCGTCACGGTGCGGACGTCGATCCCCTCGTCGCGCAGGCGCCGCTCGGCCGCGTCGAAGTTCAGCACGTCGCCCGCGTAATTGCCGTAGCTCAGCAGCACACCGCCACCGTGCTCGGCCGCCGCGGCGACCGAGTGCACCTGCTGCGCGGACGGCGAGGCGAAGAGGTTCCCCATCGCCGCGCCGTGCGCGAGACCCTGCCCGACGAGTCCGCCGAACGCCGGGTAGTGGCCGGAGCCGCCGCCCACCACGAGGGCGACCGAGCCGGGCGCACTCACGGTCGAGCGCACCACGCCGCCCTGCACCCGCCGCACGAAGCGGCGGTTCGCGGCGACGAAGCCGTCGATCATCTCGTCGGCGAAGTCGGACGGGTCGTTGTAGAGCCGGGTCATCAGGAGTCCTGTTCGAGGAGGGGCGTCGGGCGTCGGACGGTCGGCAAATCGCGCGGGGTGCTCAGTGCGCGATCACGTCGACGCTGGGGGCGTCGAGCGGTGCGTCCTTGTAGCGGCGCGCCAGCAGGGACATCAGCACGGCCGAGAGCAGCAGGAAGAAGCCGACGATGAACATCGGGACCTCGTAGCCGCCGGTCGCGTCCTTCAGGGCGCCCGTGATGTACGGGGCCGAGAAGCCGGCCAGGTTTCCGACGGTGTTGATCAGCGCGATGCCCGCCGCGGCCGCCGCGCCGGTGAGGAACCGGGTCGGGAAGGTCCAGAAGTTGGGCAGCGCCGAGAAGATCGCCATCGCGGTGACGGTGATCACGGCGATCGTGGCCGCCGGGGAGCCGGCGAAGAGCGCGAGCGGGATGGACAGGCCACCGGCGATCGCGGGGATCACGATGTGCCAGGTGCGGACGCCGCGGCGGGTGGCGTCGCGCGACCAGAGGTAGAGGGCGATGGCCGCTGGCACATAGGGGATCGCGGTGATCAGGCCCTTCTCGAAGATGCCGAAGGTGGTGCCGTACTGCTCCTGGAAGCCCTCGATGATCGTGGGAAGGAAGAAGGCGAGGGCGTAGAGGCCGTAAATGAAGCCGAAGTAGACGAAGCTCAGCATCCAGACGCGGCCGCTCTTGAAAGCGGACGACATCTTGGGGTGGGTGGTGACGCCCTTGGTCTTCACGTCCTCCTCGCGCTTGAGCGCGGTGGTGAGCCAGACCTGCTCCTCGCGGGTCAGCCACTTCGCGTCGGAGGGCTTGTCCTTGAGGTAGAACCAGGCGATGACACCGATGACGATCGCCGGCAGCGAGACGCCGAGGAACATGAAGCGCCAGCCCTCGAGGCCGAGGATGCCGTCCTGCTCGATCAGCAGGCCGGCGAGCGGAGCGCCGATGACCGTCGTGAGCGGCTGCGCCAGGTAGAAGAGCGCGAGGATCTTCGAGCGGTGCTTGGCCGGCACCCAGAGGCTGAGGAAGAGGATCGCGCCCGGGAAGAAGCCCGCCTCGGCGACACCGAGCAGGAAGCGCAGGGCGACGAGCTGCTCGAAGTTCTGCACCCAGGTGAAGAGCAGCGCGACGATGCCCCAGCTGACCATGATGCGGGCGAGCCAGCGGCGAGCGCCGAAGCGGTGCAGCGCGAGGTTGCTCGGCACCTCCAGCAGGATGTAGCCGATGAAGAAGACGCCCGAGGCGAAGCCGAACTGGGCCGCCGAGAGGGCGAGGTCCGCCTCCATGCCGTTCGGCGCGGCGAAGCCGATGGCCGTCCGGTCGAGGTAGTTGATGAAGAACATCAGGGCGACGAACGGCACGAGCCGGATCGACACCTTCCTGATGGCGCTCTTCTCGACGGCGGCGTCCGCCGTCGCGGTTCCGCCTGTGCGGGAGGGAAGGTCCACGTCGATCTCCTGATCCGTGTCAACGACTGTGTTGGGTGGTGCGGTGGGCTCGGGCCGCCTTCGGGGGAATTGGCTGACCGGTTGACCAATTAGAGAATGCCGTGCCGGGTGCCGCTTGTCAACCGGTTCTCCGGTCGCGTCGCTGCGGGTGGGGTGCCGGCGCGGTTGCTACGGTCGGACCATGCCGGCGTACCCCGAAGACGATCCGTCCCTCGTGCGCCTGGAGCTGCAGGTCCTCCCCCGCGGCACCGCCGTCGCCGAGGTGGCCAAGCAGCTCACCTCGCTGCTCACCCGCGGTGATCTCGTGCCCGGGTCCCGCCTCCCCCCGGAGCGCCAGCTCGCCGAGAGCCTCGGCGTCGGCCGGTCGGCGGTGCGCGAGGCGCTCGCGGCGCTGGAGATCCTCGGCATCGTCACGGTGCGGCCCGGCTCCGGCACCTACCTGCGCGACAGCACCTCCGAGCTTCTGCCGACCACGCTGAGCTGGGGCCTGATGCTCTCCGCGGGGCGCACGGCCGAGCTGATCGAGGTGCGCGGCACCCTGGAGGTGCAGGCCGCGATGCTGGCGGCGCTCCGGATCGACGACGAGGGACTCGAGCGCCTGCGCGCGCATCTGGCGGCGATGGAGTCGCACCTCGACGACATCGCGGCGTTCGTCGAGGCCGACGTGCGCTTCCACCTGCAGATCGCGGTCAGCGCCGAGAACGTGGTGCTGCGCGATCTGCTGCAGACCATCCGCTCGCTGCTGCGACTCTGGGTCGAGCGCGCGCTCAGCAGCCCCGAGCAGGCCCTCGACGCCTTCACCGAGCACCGCGCCGTGCTCGAGGCGATCGAGGCCCGCGACCCGTCCGCCGCCGCGCGGGCGATGGAGGCGCACATGAGCACCGCGTCCCGGCGCCTGGCGGACACCGGGAGCTGATCGAGGGCCGTCGGTCCGGGGCCCTCGGTCCGGGGCTGCTGATCGCGCCCCGCGGTGGCAGACTCGGCCCATGAGCGACCTCCTGCGCCGCGGTGCCGCGGCGGCCCTGACCCTCGCCGCGGTCGGCCTCCTCGTCACCGGCTGCGCGGGGCGCGCCGACATCGCCTCCTCCACCTCGCCGCTGCCGCGGCCGAGCGCGACGGCCACGGTGACGCCCACCGCCTCGCCCACGGCGACGGCGTCGGCACCCGCCTCGATCGTCCCGACCGCGGAGCCGACCGCCGCGCCGACGGCGGCATCCGAGACTCCCGCCCCGCTGCCGACCTCGTCGCAGCCGCCGGCACCGGCGCCCGAGCCTGCGCCCGAGCCCTCGACCGTCCGCTGCGTCGGAAGCGACCTCTCGCTCGAGTACCGCGCCGACCCCGACGCGTCCGGCGCGGGGAGCAGCGCCTTCGACCTGATCTTCACGAACACGACCGACCGGACCTGCACGCTCGCCGGCATCCCCGGGGTCTACGCCGCCGGGGCCGACGGCAGCCGCCTCGGCGCGGTCGCCTCCGCCGACGGCCCGAACCCGGACGGCCTGCTCGCCCTCGCTCCGGCGGCGCAGGCGGACGTCCGGGTCGCCTGGCACTCCCCCGGCGCCTTCGGCTGCCCGACCGCGACGTCGACGTTCCTGGTCGCCGAGGTGATCGACGCGGCCGATGCCGCCGTCCGCGCGCCCGCCGCGATCGAGGTCTGCACCGACGGCACCGTGTAGCTGGACGCCTCCACCTACACGCTGCTCGGCTAGGTCCTGCGCCGGTCCCCCGAGGACCGCGCTCAGGTGGTGGAATGGACGAGGACAAGGAGAACCCATGCTCATTCCCCTGCACGACACCGGCGCCCGCGCCCGGTCCACCCAACTGCCCTCCGCTCCGGCCACCCGCTCCGGCGGTCACTCGCCGCTGTCCGAGACGGTCGCCGTCTGATGGCCGAGGAGCGCGCGATCCTCGCCGGCGGCTGCTTCTGGGGCCTGCAGGAGCTGATCCGGGACCTGCCGGGCGTCTTCGAGACCCGTGCCGGCTACTCCGGCGGGACCACTCCGAACGCGACCTACCGCCACCACGGCGACCACGCCGAGGCGGTGGAGATCGAGTTCGACCCCGAGAAGACCTCGTACCGCGACCTGCTCGAGTTCTTCTTCCAGGCGCACGATCCGACCACCCGGAACCGGCAGGGCAACGACATCGGCACGGGCTACCGCTCCGTGATCGTCGCCCTCTCGCCCGAGCAGGAGCGCGTCGCCCGCGAGACGATCGCCGAGATCGACGCCTCCGGCCGCTGGCCGGGCCCGGTCGTCACCGAGGTCCAGCCGGCCGGCGAGTTCTGGGACGCGGAGGAGGACCACCAGGACTACCTCCGGAAGCACCCCGGCGGCTACACCTGCCACTGGGTGCGCCCGGGCTGGACGCTCGACGCCTGAGCGTCGCCGCTTCCGGCGGCACCCGGGCAGCGGAACGGGGCCGGCGCCCCGATCGCGACCCGGGCGCCGGCGGCGGCGCTCACGTCCCGCGGAGGGCCGCGATCGGCTCGATGCGGGAGGCGCGCCGCGCCGGCACGCTGCCCGCGAGCAGTCCGATCAGCGCGCCGAGGAGCGCGCCGCCGAACGCCACCCCGGGGTCGAGCACCGGGGTCCACTGCTGCGCGAGCGAGACCGCGAGCACCGCGAGGACGCCGGTCGCCGCACCGAGCAGACCGCCGAGGAGGCCGATCACGGCCGACTCGACGACGAACTGCTGCGCGATCCGGCGTCGCGTGGCGCCGAGCGCCCGGCGCAGGCCGATCTCGCCGACGCGCTCCATCACCGACAGCGTGGTGACGTTGGCGATGCCGACGCCGCCCGCGAGCAGCACCACCACCGAGAGGATCAGGAACACGAGGTCGACGTCGGCGCGGACGTCCCCGGCCAGCTCGGACGGACCGCCGGGCGCCGAGACGGAGACGGAGTCGGGCGCGTCCGGGGCGAGGGTCAGCGGTGCCTGCGCCGCGACCTGCGGGCCGGCGCCGATGTCGATGCGCGCCTGGAGGTCTCCCGGCGTCGCGAGCGCGAAGTCGGCCCGCGCGGTGCCGGTGGGGAGGACGACCGCGTCGAGCAGCTCGGCGCGGGCCTGGACGTCGGCGAAGATCCCGAGGACCGAGTAGGCGACCCCGTCGATCAGGATCGACGGCCGGGAGTCGACGCGCTCGACACCGAGCCGCTCGGCCGCGCGGGTGCCGAGGACGACGACGCGGTCGGCGCGCGCGTCGTGCCCGGAGTCGAACATCCGCCCGGCGGTCACCTCGCCCTCGAGGGTGCCGAGGAGATCGGCGGAGGCGGCGAACACCCGCGGCGGGGCGGCGGCGGGCGCCGAGGGGTCGTTGACGGGGACGGCGGTGACGGTCGCGCCCTCGCGGAGGGACACCTCGCCGACGAGGGCCGCCTGCTCGATGCCGGCGAGCCGGAGCACCCGGTCGACGGCGTCCCAGGGCAGGCGCCCGGTGGCGACGCTGTCCCCGGTGGAGTCCTTCGCCTCGGCCGGCTGCACGACGACCTGGGTGGCGGCGAACGCGTCGAACCGGCGGGCGAGCTGGTCGGCGGTCGTCTGCGCGAAGCCGATCGTGGCGACGAGGGCGCCGATGCCGAGCACCGTGCCGAGCAGGGTCATCACCAGCCGGGCCGGCCGCGTGCCGATGTCGGAGGTGGCCTCGGCGAGCAGGTCGGCGGCGGTGAAGCGGTCCGCTCGGCGGACGGGCCGCAGCAGCGCGGACGCGGCGGCCGAGCGCGGTCGCCGGCGCCCGAGCCGCCGGCGCAGCGCCGCGAGTGCCGGGCTCATGCGGTCACCTCCTGCATCCGTCCGTCGGCGATGCGGAGGCACCGGCGCGCCCGCCGGGCGACGGCGAGGTCGTGCGTGATGACGACCAGGGTGAGTCCGGTGTCCGTCAGCTCCTCGAAGAGCCGCATCACGTCCGCGGTCGTCGAGCCGTCCAGATTGCCGGTGGGCTCGTCAGCGAGGAGGAGGCTCGGGCGGGCGACCACGGCGCGGGCCACGGCGACGCGCTGGCGCTCGCCTCCCGAGAGCGTCGTCGGCAGGAAGCCGAGCCGGTGCCCGAGGCCCACCCGGAGCAGGGCGTCGCGGGCGCGCGCCTCGCGGTCGGCCCGCGGTGTCCCGCTGTAGAGCATCGGCAGCATCACGTTCTCGAGCACCGTGCGTCGCGGCAGCAGGTGGAAGGACTGGAACACGAAGCCGATGCGCTGCGCCCGCACGGCCGCGCGCGTGTTCTCGTCGAGCGCTCCGGTGAGCGCACCGTCGAGCCGGTACTCGCCGACGCTCGGCCGGTCGAGCAGCCCGAGGATGTTCAGCATCGTCGACTTGCCCGAGCCGCTGGGGCCGACGATCGAGACGTAGTCGCCCTCGTCGATCCGGAGGCTGACGCCCTTCAGCGCCTGCACCTCGGGCGGGCCGGGGAACGAGCGGGTGACGTCCCGCAGCTCGACCAGCGGAGCGGTCACCGGCCGACCACGACCAGGTCGCCCTCGTCGAGCGTCCCGTCCACCGGCGACACCTCGACCGCGCCCTTCGCGGCGAGACCGGTGGTCACGACGACGAGCCGGGTGGCGGCGCCCGGATCGCGCGGATCACCGTCGACGACCTCGACCCGGCTCTCGCCGCCGGAGCCGGTGGACAGCGCGGCGACCGGGACCGAGAGCACGGCACCCTCGGTCGCTCCGACCGCGACCGTGACCTTGACGTTGGTGTCGCGCAGCTGCTCGACCTGCTCGGGCGAGAGCGGATCGGGGGTGAGCGTCACCGTCCAGCGCCCCTTGCCGTCCTTCGCGGGATCGACGCCCGACACCGTGGCGCCGTGCGACGACCGGTCAGGGAGCTCGAACGAGGCCTTCTGGCCGACCGAGAGCAGCCGCGCGTCGGCCTCGGCGGCGGAGCCGGAGAGCTCGACCTGCGCGCCGGAGACCGTCATCGCCGCCCCGGACAGGACGCCGCCGCGCTTGGCGGTGACGGCGTCCACCCGCCGCGGGAGCGACGTGAGGAACAGCACCTCCCCCGCGGGGAGCGCCGGCAGGACGGACTGGCGGGCTCGAGTCAGGTCCTCCTGCGCCTGCGTCACCTGGGACTGCGCCGACTCGACGGCGCCGCGCTGGGCGCCGGTGTCGGTGCTCGCACCCAGCTGGGCCCGCCGGAGCTCGGCGAGGCCGAGCGCGTCGTCGAGGTCCGCGATCCGGAGGCCGTCCGGCGGCTCGGCCGCGCGGGCGGCCTCCAGTTCGCGTCGTGCGCTCGCGACCGCGTTGTCCGCCTCGCGGACCTCGACGGGCGAGGAGCCCGCCCGAGCGGCGTCGAGCTCCTTCTGCGCGGCGACGAGCCCCTGCTCGGCCGCGCGCAGCGTCTCCTGGGCGGCGCGGACGACGTCCTCGCCGTCCTCCTGCGTCGCGGGCGCCGCGTAGCCGGCCTGGGCGTAGAGCTCGGTGACCGCGTTCGCGGCCGTCTCGTCGAAGACGTCGTCGGCGGGGTCGCCGGCGTCGATCCCGAGGCCGCGCAGCGCCGACTTGAACTGCACCACGTCAGGCCCGGACACCCCGAACCGCAGGGTCCGGTAGGCCGGCAGATCGCCGGGGAGGACGATGACGGGGCGGCCGGCGATCTCCAGCGCGATCGACAGCGGCGACAGCTCGGTGCCGGCCGCCGGGACCTGACCGGTCACCACCGCCGCGCCCTGGATCCCCGTCGTGTCGATGGTCACCTCGACGGCGTCCGCGTAGCGCACCTCGCCGCGGAGGGTCACGTCGTTGCTCAGCTCGCCGGACTCGACCGGCGCGGTGATCAGGCCGGGGGCGGGCGGTTCCGCGTTCGCGGCGGCCTCGGCGGGCGAGACCACGAGCCTCCCGACGAGCAGGCCCGCGACGAGGCTCAGCAGAGCGGCGGCGGCCACGATCCAGAGGACGCGGTTGCGCGAGACGACGGCGGCGAGTGCGGCGAAGCGGCTGCGACGTCCCGGAGCGTCGGACCCGCTGTCGGGACCGTCGGCGGGCCCGGTGACCGCGAGGAGGTCGAGCGGATCGGTCGGTGTCGGATCGGAGGTCGGCCGACCGGTCGGCGCCGAGTCGGACGGCGTCGGATCGCCGGAGCCCGAGCGGCGGGGAACGCGCATCTACTCGCCCTGCTCGGCGTCGGCCTTCAGCGCGTCGAGCTCGGCGCGGTGGTCGTCGATGAACTGCTGCTCCAGCGCGTCCTGGACCTTCTTGTGCACCGCTGAGTAGTCGGTCTTCTCCCGGCAGTCCAGATCGGCGAGGGCGAGCTCGATCTCCTCGTCCTTCACCGCGACGAGCTTCGGGTCGGTGGGCTCGATCACCTGGTCGCCGGCCGCGTCGTAGACCGCCGTCAGCTTGTCGCTGATCGAGTTCACGGCGTCGTAGGGGGCGGCGAAGCCGGGGTAGCCCGCGTCGCTCAGGCAGGCGGACCACGCCGCATCCAGATCCGCCAGCTCGGGGACCGACTGCAGATCGGTGTAGAACTCGTTCAGCGCGTCCATCACCGGCTTGTGCTTCTCCGCCGACGCCGGATCCTCCCCCTCGAGCTCGTGCTGGGCGGCGCCGAAGCAGCCCGCCGTCGTCCAGTCGTACTCGTACGACCCGTCCTCGGAGGCAGCGGCGTCCTCCGGCTCCGCCGGGCCGTGCAGCGCCTCGGAGTAGGCCGCCTTCTCGGACTCCGAGAGGCTGTCGTAGTACTCGGAGTTGGCGTCGACGTACTCGTCCTCCGGCTCGGCCGAGTCGTAGCGACCGGGAGAGTCGACGACGCCGTAGCCGTACTGCGCGACCCATTCGCGATCGTCCGGCTTGTAGGCGTCGGCGTCGGACGACGAGAACGACGCCGACTGCACGCTCGGGGTGTAGTCGAAGCCCGACTCCTGCATGCAGGTCGCGACGAGCTCCTCGCGCTTGCGGTCCTGCTCCCTGTACTTCTCCTCCTGCTCCTCGGGCGAGAGGTCCCCGCCGTAGAGCGCACCGAGGTAGTCGATCAGCGGAGAGGTCGGCTCTTCGGTCTTCGCGTCCTCGGCGGGGGCGGAGCAGCCGGCGAGCGCCAGCACGCCGGACAGCGCCAGGGCCGACAGTGCCAGTGCGGAGCGTGCGGCGGTCAGGTGGGCGCGGCGTCGATGCTTCACGGAGGTCCCTCTCGTTCAGGGGCGCGCGGCGCGGGCGGGGGTCCCGCGCTCGCGCGCCGCCGACGACGATACCGACGGATCCTCATCACCGTGTGGTCGGGGCGGGCTCTGGCGTCGCACGTCGGTCGACGCGCCGCGGGACGCCCGCGTCGAGCGGTTCCTGCGGCGCGAGACGTCGGTCCGCGGACGCGGCTACGGCGTCAGCAGCACCCGCGCGGCTCCGCCCGGTTCGAGCACGAACGACTCGCAGTCCGCTCCCCCGGCCGCCTCCCAGCGCTCGATCCCCGTCGGATCGACCGCCACCGCGGTGCCGCCCGCATTGCCGAGCAGCACCACCCGGCGGTCTGCGGCGAAAGCTCCGAGCGCGACGAGTCCCGGCGCGTCCGCGTCCAGACGAGGTGACCCGGTGAGGGCCGCCGCCCACTGGAGCACTGTGCCGGCGGCCGTGACGCCGGCCGCCGTGACGACACCGCGCGGTCCCCACTGCTCGAAGTAGGCGAGCGAGGCGACGCCCGGGACCGCGAGCGCGCCGACGCTGCCGACGACCCAGGCTGCGAACTCAGGCGCGTGCTGGCGCTCGTCGGTCGCTCCCGGGACGATCTCCGGGCCGTAGCCGGACCCGTCGATGTCGGCGGCGCCGGGGTCGAACGGCGAGGTCGACACCGCGTTCATCCGCGCACCGAGCGTGACCGGACCGATGTGCAGGCGTCGGCCGTCCGCGATCGCCGCCGCGTCGCGGACCACCGTGCGCTGCACGCCGAGGGACTCGACGAGCTGGTGCCCCGAGCGGTCGTGCATGAAGGGGGTGATGCTGAAGGCGAGCGACGCCTCCCCGTTCGCGAGGGCGTCCGCGCCGCGGTTGAGCTCGGTGAAGTGCGAGCGGACCCCGCCGACGACCTCGGCGCCGCGCTCGGCCGCCGCCCGTCGCGCCGCCTCGAGCAGCTCGGGTGTGCTGCGGTGACCCTGGGCGGCGAAGACGCCGAGGCGGGCGAGCGGCGCGTCGCCGAGCTCGTCGAGGACCGTGCGGACGTCCTCCGGCCCGGACGCGACGACGCGCAGATCGACAGGGCGTCCGCCGGCGTCCTCGAGCGCGCGCTGCAACGCGCGACGCCAGCCGGTCCAGCGCACGTCGCACTCGACCAGCAGATCGAGCGCCGGTCGCACATCCGGCCGGAGGCCCGTCGACGCGCTCGCGGCGGAGGTGCGGATCTCGGGGAGCGGGTACCCGGCCCTGCCGGTCCGCAGGACGGAGGGGGACGCGATCGATTCCCGTGTGACGGTCGGCGGCGCGCCGCCGCAGTCGATCCGCAGGCTCTGCCGGACGATCTCCCCCGCGGCGACCGGCACCGGGAACGGCAGACTCAGCGGCGTCGAGTAGGTCTTGAACGACGCGTCGGTCCAGTTGCGCTGATCCTCCGTCTCGAACACGTCGCCCTCCAGGGTCAGCTCGACCGGGACGCCGTCGGCGGTCCAGGCGAGACCGGCGAGGTCCTGCGCGGGCTGATGGGGCGCGATCCGCTCGGGGAAGGCCAAGCGGTCGGTGGTGCCGCCCGGGTGGCGCGCCTCGACGGTCGCTCCGGCGCTCTCCGTGCCGTGCAGCACGATCAGCCCCAGGCGGTTGCGGAGGAAGGGCGTGCTCGCGCGTGCCTCGAGTGCGATCGTGAGCGAGTTTCCGGAGAAGTCGGCGCGCAGGGTCCAGGTGACGCGGGCCTCGCCCTGAGCGCTCTCGCCCTCGACCACGAGAGTGCCGCCCTCGATCTCGAGCGCTGCGCGGACGGTCGCGAAGGTCCCCCAGTCCTCGTCGCGGACGACGAAGCGGACCCCGCGGAGGATCCGCGCCGTGCCGAACCGGAGGTCGTCGAGCCGGCCGTCGGAGAACCGCAGCGACCACGGGCCGCAGCGGACCGCCCGCTCGTCGCGCTCGGCGTCCTGGAGGAGCCCGGCCGGGACCGTCTGCGCGGCGGGCCGGATCTCGATCGCGGGCACGATCAGAGGGTGGTCATGCCGCCGTCGACGCGGAAGAGCGCGCCGGTGGCGTAGCTCGACTCGTCGCTGGCGAGGTAGACCATGATTCCCTCGACGTCCGCCGCGGAGCCGGGCCGACCGAGCGGGATCCGCGAGGTGATCGCCGCGCGGGCCTCGGCGTCGCCCGAGATCGCGGTCACCAGCGGGGTCTCCGTGTAGCCGGGGACGACCGTGTTCACGCGGATCCCCTCGCCCGCGTAGGCGGCGGCGACGGTGCGGGCAAGGCCGTGCATGCCGGCCTTCGAGCTGCTGTAGGCGGTGAAGTCCTGACCCTCGCCGTTGAGCCCGGTCGGGCTGCCGGTGAGGACGATCGAGCCGCCGCGGCCTCGCAGTGCACGGACGGCGTGCTTGACGGTGAGGAAGGTGCCGGTGAGGTTGATGTCGATCGTGCGGCGCCAGACGTCGAGGTCGAGGTCGGCGATCTTCGCGTCCTGGCCGAAGAGCTGCACGCCGGCGTTCGCGACGACCACGTCGACCGCGAAGCCGTCGGCCGCGAGGCGGGCGAAGGCCTGCTCGACGCTGCTCTCGTCCGAGACGTCGAGCCGGACGGCGACGGAGTCCGGGAAGGCGGCCGCTGCGTCCTCCGCGGCGGCGAGGTCGCGGTCGGTGAAGGCGACCCGGGCGCCCTCGCGCGCGAAGCGCTCCGCGACGGCCCGGCCGATGCCGGAGCCGGCTCCGGTGACGAGGGCGGTCTTGCCAGTGAGGCGTCCGGTCATGCGTGCTCTCCTTCGAGTCGATCTGCTCCGATCATAGGAGGCGAACCGGTTGACCGCCTAGGCCTTGTCTGCTCGATTCCAGAGGTCGGCGCGACCCCTTGACCCGGCCCGGTCCAGCCGCGACGCTCGCTCTACACGTCCCACACCACCCCACCCCTCCCGGAGGTCACCATGAAGGTCGGCTCGCTCGTTCTCCGTCTCGCCGTCGGCGGTCTGTTCGTCGGACACGGACTGCAGAAGCTCCGCGGCTCGTTCGACGGCCCGGGCCTCGACGGCACCGAACAGATGATGAAGAGCCTGGAGCTGCACCCGGCGCGCCGGAACGCGGTCGCCGCCGCCGTCACCGAGACCGCGGGGGGCGCCGCGCTCGCCCTGGGCCTGGCGACGCCGGTCGCGGCGGCCGGGCTGATCGCGACGATGGTCACGGCCGTCCGCAAGGTGCACTGGGCGAACGGCCTCTGGAACAGCGGCGGGGGCTGGGAGTACAACGGCCTGCTCGCGGCCGCCGCGACCGCGATCGTGGCCGACGGCCCCGGCGCGCTCTCCTTCGACGGCCTCGTGGGGAAGCGGAAGTGGGGCGCCGGCTGGGCGCTCTTCGCCCTCGTCGCCGGCGCCGCCGCCTCCACCGCCGTGATCGAGGCCGGCCGCCGCGCCGCGGCCGCCGAGGTCGAGGGCACCAGCAGTGAGACCCTCACCGCGCCCGACTCCCCCACGGCGTCGGATGACACCGCATCCGCATGAGCGAGCCCATGCTGATCGAGTAGCCCGCGCAGCGGGCGTATCGAGACCCGGTAGCGTCGGCACGTGACCGCCTCCACTCCCTCCGCCGTCCGCCAGCTGCGTCTCGTCGTCCAGGTGGACGACCTCGACGCGGCTCTCCGCTTCTACCGGGACGCCCTCGGTCTGACCGAGCGCGCCGCCTTCGACGGCGACGGCGACGCCCGCGTCGCGATCCTCGAGGCCGGCATCGCCACCCTCGAGCTGGCGAACCCCGCGCAGGTCCGGATGATCGACGGCCTCGAGACGGACGGCGACACGAGCGACCCCCTCCGCGTCGCCTTCGAGGTCGACGACGCCGCCGCAGTGACCGCGGCCCTCGCCGGCGCGGGCGCCGAGCTCGTCGCCTCCTCGCGGGAGACGCCGTGGCGCTCGCTCAACTCCCGCCTGCGCTCCCCCGACGGCCTGCAGCTGACGCTGTTCGAGGAGCTCGGAGCGGCGTCCGAGGACGACGCGGACGACGAGCTCCTCCTCTGGCAGCGCGCCGTCGATCGGCTCGACGGCCTCGAGGATCCGGACGGTGTCGTCGAGCGGATGCGAGTGCTCGCCGCGCGCTATCCGGGCACCGACGGCGTCGCGCACTTCGAGCTCGGCGGCGCCCTGGACAGTGCGGGCCACGAGGCGGAGGCGGCCGCGGAGTACGAGCGCGCCGTCGCCGCCGGTCTCGACGACGAGCGGCTCGCCCGGCTGAGCATCCAGTACGCCTCCACTCTGCGGAACCTCGGCCGGACCGAGGAGGCGATCGTCCTCCTCTCCTCCGCCCCGCAGCACCCGTCGATCGGTGCGGCGCGCGAGGTCTTCCTCGCACTCGCCCTTCACAGTGCCGGTCGCACCGACGAGGCGCTGCGGACCGCCCTCGAGGCGCTCGCCCCGACGTTGCCGCGCTATCGCCGATCGGTCGCCGCGTACGCCGCCGACCTCACCGACTCGGCGCCGCAGACCTGAGACGGCCGGTCGCCGGACGGCACGCCCACCGACGCGAGCCCTCGGCCCTGCTCACTCCGCGAGCAGCGCGTCGATCTGACCCATCGCCTGGTTCATCCCCTCCTCCATGCCCATCTGCACCATCTGCTCGAGCTGCTCGAGGGTCTCGAAGGAGGAGCGGACGGTCATCCGGGTGCGTCCGTCCGCCTCGGCGAGGGTGACCACCGCGTGGGTGACCCCCATCGAGTCGTCCGGGCGCCCCTCCTCGTCGGCGAAGCCGTCGTCGAACTCGAACCGCGTCGGCTCCTCGACCTTCGTCACCACCCAGTAGCCGCGGGCCTTCTCCCCGTCCGGCCCCGTCATGAAGTACCGGCTCCGAGAGCCCTCCACCGCCTCGTGCGTCTCGAAGGTCGCCGGCCAGGTCGGCGGTCCCCACCAGCGCTCGAGCCGCCGCGGATCCACCCAGATCCGCCACACCCGCTCGACGGGCGCCTCGAACTCGGCGGTGATGGTCATGGTCAGGTTCTCGATGTCCTTGACGGACTCCACGACGGTCATCCTGCACGTCCCTTCCTTCGTTCCTCCGGTGGTCGCACCTCGTCCTCGGCGAGGACGTCGGCGATGCGGTCGACGCGATCGCGCCAGAGCAGCTCGTAGTCCTCGAGCAGTCGCGCCGCCCTCCTGAGCGAGGCGACCTCTCCGCTCACGAGCTGCTCCCTCCCGCTGCGGCGCTTGCGGACGAGCTCCGCCCGCTCCAGCACCGCGACATGCTTCTGCACCGCGGCGAAGGACATCTCGTAGCGTGCCGCGAGCACTGTCACGGACTGCTCCGCTTCCAGCACCCGTGCGACGATGTCGCGCCGCGTTCTGTCGGCCAGCGCCTGGAACAGCCGGTCGACGTCGCTCTCGTCCTCGATTCGTACAACCATGTGGTTGCACGTTACTCTCGCTCGTCCGAGGAGGCAAGAGCAGCCCTCGGCACCTCGTCACCCCGTGCTCTCCGCGCCGGTCACACGTGCGCCGCCGCCCGGTCCAGGGAACGCGTCGCGGAGTCGAGCACCCAGTCGGGCACGGCGCGGATCTCGAGCACCGACCGGTGGAGCCTCGCCAGCGAGTAGTGCGGGTCGATCCGGAGCGCCTCCTCGAGATGCCGGGTGGCGATCGAGGAGACGCCGAGTGCCCACCAGCACCAGGCGAGGACGGTCAGCACCGGCGGCCGCGCCTCGGCGGGCGCGAGCGCTGCTGCCCGAGCGAGCCGACCTGTCGCTCGCTCGGTCCGCTCGAGATCCGGGCCGGGCCCCGTCCCCATCATCAGCGACGCGGAGAGCAGGTCGTGCGCGTCCTCGAGTCCTGCGTCGGCGTCGCTCTCGATGAGCTCGTCCATCGAGCGGCCGGTGCGCGCCTGCTCCCCCTCGAGCCGCTTCTGTCGCCGCCGCTCCTCGAACGCCGTCTCGCAGCCGAGCGCGATCTGCAGGGTCGCCTGATCGCGCAGCGCCGGGGACTGCAGCACCCGGATGAGCGTGGCCTCCTGACGCGGTGCCGACGGGCCGTGCAGCCAGCGCTCGACCAGGCCGATCACGTCGTGCGCCCCCGAGGCAGGATGACGCACGATCGCCTCGACCGTCGCACGATCGGAGTCCGAGACCGTCGGCAGTGCGGCGAGCGCCGTCACGTCGAGCGGCTCGGGAGCCGCCGCGCGCGCGAGGACGCCGGTCGGGCTCTCCTCGATCTCGGCGAGCGGGCGCGGCTCGCGCTTCTCCTCGATCGAGGTGTAGCGCCCCCAGCCGTCGGCGGCGACGCAGGCCACGCCGACGATCCCGAGGTCGGTCCGTTCGAGCCGCCGGAGGACGGTGCGGCCGAGGTCGAGCAGCGGGATGCCGCGCGCGGTCTCGTAGCTCTGCCGCGTGTAGACGATGGCCAGCACCGCGGTCGCCCGCGAGATCGACGCCGTGAAGCGCTCGCACCGGCCCGCCAGCTGGTCGATCTCCGCTCGGCGCAGTCGGTGAGGGATCGGGAAGCGGAAACCGCCTCCCGCCCGGTTCCCGAGGAACGGGACGACGACGAGGGCGTCCTCCGGATGGAGGCCGATCATCGAGGGGACGGCGGCGAGCAGGTCGGGCAGCCCGCTCACGCGGAGGAGCTCCGGCTCCCGGGAGGGGCTGTGGCGGGCGGTGGCGAGGCGATCGGTAGGAGTCATGCGGCTACGGTCGTCGTCGCCGCGTCGGCCGTGGGAGCCGATCGGCCGATCCGTGGAGAGCCGCCGCACCTCATCCCCTGTGGAGGGACGGCCTCACCTCGACGCAGCGGCGTGCATCCGCTCGAGAGCCGCGCGCACCGCCGCGAGCGTGTTCGGATCCCCGTCCACCCGATGCTCCACGCCCACCGGGATCCAGACCAGCGCCGCGAGCAGACCGGCCACCGTCTCCGCCTCCACCGGCCAGCGCGTCCACCGAGCGTCGAGCGCGACGGATCCCGCCGACCACCGCCCGAAGACCCGCACCACCTCGTCGATCGGCATCGCCAGATCGACCACCAGCTCGTACCGCGCCGTCCGCCCGGACGACGCCACGAACGCCGCGGCGTCGTCCTCGGGGAGCCGCCGCGGCTCGAAGTGCACGCGCGTCTCGAGGAGCCGGCTCACCCGGTCGAGCCGGAACGTCCGCCAGTCCTCGCGCTGCCGGTCCCAGCCGACCAGCACCCAGGAGCGGTGCGTGGACACCACCGCGTGCGGCTCGACGACGCGGTCGCTCTCGGCCCCGTCCGCCGCGACGTAGTGGAAGCGGAGCCGTTCGTGGTCGCGGCAGGCCAGCGCCATCCGGCCGAGGATCTCCGGCGGGATCGACGCGGCGCGCGGCCTGGCGGACCGGAGCACGCCGCCGACCGCGCTGACGCGCTCCCGCAGAGCACTCGGCAGCACCTGCTCGAACTTCGCGAGGGCACTCAGCGTCGTCCGCTCGCCGTCGGCGAGCCCCTCGTCGGCCGCGAGCCGGAGTCCGACCGCCACGGCCACGGCCTCGTCGTCACTGAGGAGCAGCGGGGGAACGCGGCTGCCCGGCTCGAGCCGGTAGCCGCCGAGTGCGCCGCGGGTCGCCGCCACGGCGTAGCCCAGCTCGCGCAGCTGCTCGATGTCGCGGCGCAGAGTCCGCTCCGTCACGCCGAGGCGCGTCGCGAGGACCGGCCCCGACCACTGCCGGTGGGTCTGCAGCAGGGCGAGCAGAGCGAGTGCGCGGGAGGTGGTCGCAGCCATGCCGACATCCTGCTCCTCCATCAGGACGTGAACCGACCTGATGCCGCTCTAACGTCGTCCCCGAGAGCCCGGCCGGGCGCTCGAAGGACACGGAGCAGGAGAGACACCATGGACATGAAGCTCGAGCTCGTCGCGGTTCCGGTGACCGACGTCGATCGCGCCAAGCGGTTCTACGTCGAGCGGATCGGCTTCGTCGCCGACCACGACCACACGGTGCACGAGGGGCTGCGCTTCGTGCAGCTGACGCCTCCCGGGTCGGCCTGCTCCATCGTCCTCGGCATCGGCATCACCGAGATGGTGCCCGGCTCGCAGAGGGGCCTGCAGATGGTCGTCGCGGACGCGGCGAAGGCCCGGGAGGAGCTGCTGGCCCGTGGCGCGGAGGTGTCCGAGGTCGACTCGCAGCCCTGGGGCGAGTTCGTGTACTTCGCCGATCCCGACGGCAACACCTGGGCCCTGCAGCAGATCGTGATACCCGATCTGTCCTAGCGGGGGGCGCTCTCCTCGGCGGCCGGATCGGATTCTGAGACGATCCGCGCCCGCCCGACACTGTCAGAGTGAGAGGGAGAGGAGGTCCGCGGATGACGCCCACTCAGGAGAGCACGCCTCAGGCGCGAACGCCTCGGGAGGAGACGACGGCACCTCGCGGGGCGGGCACCGCCTCGGAGGAGACCGACGCCGAGCTCGTGCGCCGCGCGGCTGCGGGCAGCGAGCTCGCCTTCCGCTCCCTCTATCGCGCCTACGTCCGCCCCGTCTACTGGCTCGCGCACGGAATCCTCCGCGACCCCCGGGACGCCGAGGACGTCGCGCAGGAGACCTTCGTCCTCGCCTGGAGCCGACTCGGCGGGCTCGAGCTGGTGAGCGATTCCCTCCTCCCCTGGCTCGCGACGATCTGCCGCTTCCAAGCGGCCAACCGCCTGCGCTCCCGCCTCCGCGACCGGGAGCGGACCGTCGAGGCCGACGACGAGACGCCCTCGCCGCACGACCTCGAGCAGCAGATCGTCACCGCCGCGCTCGCCGAGGCGATCCTCCGCGAGACGGCCGGGCTCGCCGAGCTCGACCGCGCGATCTTCCGCCTCTGCGCCACCGAGGGGCGCGGCTACGAGGAGGCCGCGCTCACCCTGGGCGTCTCGCACGCCACCGTCCGCAACCGCCTGTCGCGCGTCCGTCGACGCCTCCGACTCGTGGTGGACGACTTCCGAGGAGCCGAGACGTCATGACCGAACCCACCGACGAGCGGGTGAATGCGCTCCAGGCCTCCGAGTTCCAGCCTGCCGAGATCCACGCGTCCGATCGCCCAGCGCCCGAGCTCGACACCCTCGACGAGGACCGCGTCTCGGCACTCGAGGCGCGGGTCTTCCGCTCCATCAGCGCCGCGCGCCGCGAGAGCGGAGCCCGTCGCCGACGCGT
The DNA here is from genome assembly GCF_004345345.1 of Rathayibacter sp. PhB179. Classification (NCBI taxonomy): domain Bacteria; kingdom Bacillati; phylum Actinomycetota; class Actinomycetes; order Micrococcales; family Microbacteriaceae; genus Rathayibacter; species Rathayibacter sp. PhB179. Next base: position 485,150 of record NZ_SLVD01000003.1, read on the forward strand.
CGCCGCGATCGGGAGCGTCGCCGCGGGCCTCCTCGTGATCGCCGTCGTCGTCGGCCCCCTGATCGGAGGCGGCGCCGGTGCGGGGTCCGCGTCGAGCGCGGCAGGGTCCTCGAGTGAGGCGGGCGGTCTCGACTTCGGGCAGTCGGGCGCGGAGTCCGCACCCCAGTTCGCCGACGGCTCGGCACAGGGCGCGGCGGAGGCACCCGGCGACGCGTCCGCGGAGGGGACCGGTAGGGAGGTCGTGTCCACGGCGAACGCGACGCTCGAGGCCGGCTCCGTCGCCGACGCGATCGCCGCGCTCAGCGCGACCGCCGCCGCGCTCGGCGGCTACGTCGAGAGCTCCAGCTCCACCATCAGCTCCAGCACCAGCGCGTCGGCGGCCGGAACCGATCCCGCTCTCGACCCGTCGCAGTACGCGCCCCTCCCCGAGGGCGCGGGGAGCGTCTCGATCCGGGTCCCCGCCGACCGGCTCGCCGACGCTCGAGAGTCGCTGGCGGCCCTCGGCACGGTGACCGGCTCTTCGATCGACCGGCGCGACGTGACCACCCAGGCGATCGACCTCCGCGCGCGGGTCGACGCCGCCCAGGCCTCCGTCGACCGGCTGACCGAGCTGATCGCCCAGGCCGGCAGCCTCGCCGACCTCCTCGCCGCGGAGTCCGCCCTCGCCGATCGCCAGGCCTCGCTCGAGTCCTCCGAGCAGCAGCTCGCCGCCCTCGAGGGTCAGGTGTCGCTGGCGACCCTCACGGTGACGATCCTTCCGCAGTCGTCGCCCGTCACCGCCCGGCCCACCGGCTTCCTCGACGGCCTGCTCGCCGGCTGGAACGGTCTGGTCGTCGCCGCGAACGGCGCCCTCATCGGCCTCGGCTTCCTCCTCCCCTGGCTCGCCGTCGTCGCCGTGATCGCGCTCCTCGTGATGGCCGTCCGACGCCGACGTGGTCCGCCGGTACGCAGACCAGCCGGACAGGTATCCGGCTCAGGACCGGGTCAGGGGTCCGACGGCAGCACGGGCAGCGATGAGTGAGGGCACACCGAGCGACGACTCCGCTCTGGCCTCGATCGACCTCCCGGCGACGCCCCCGGAGGTCTGGCGTCTCCTCGTCGACCGGTCCACCTGGTGGCCCGACCTCGAGTTCGATGCAGTGACCGGTTCTCCACTCCGTGAGACCTGGACGGACGGCGGGCGCACGTTCGAGGCGACCGGCCGCGTCCTCGCGGTCGACGCCCCGACGCGCCTCTCCTTCGAGTGGACCGAGCCCGGGTGGAGCGGCTTCCTGACAGTGACGGTGACCGTGACCACGGCGGCGTCGGCGGAAGGAGCGGAAGTGATCATCGTCGAGCAGGGCTTCGCCGAGATCCGCGCGGAGGAAGGACTCCGCCTCGAGCACGAGGCCGGATGGCGGGAGCATCTCGGCCGACTGCGGGACGCCTGCATCGCGGCCTCGGGCACGAGTCGCGGTCTGCAGCGGTGACCGCCGGTCAGCCGCGCAGCACCTTCGTCATCGCCTTGCCCTTCGCCAGCTCGTCGACCAGCTTGTCCAGCCAGCGGATCCGCTGCATCAGCGGATCCTCGACGCGCTCGACGCGAACGCCGCAGACGACTCCCGTGATCAGGGCCGCGCTCGGGTTCATCGGCGCCGCGGCGAAGAAGTCCTCGAAGGTCGTCCCGGCGTCGAGGTGGCGGTGCAGCTCCTCGTCCGAGAAGCCGGTCAGCCACACGATCACCTCGTCGACCTCGGCCCTCGTCCTCCCTTTCCGCTCGGCCTTCGCCACGTAGTGCGGGTACACGGAGGCGACGCTCGTCGTGAAGATCCGGTGCATGCGTCGAAGGGTAGCCCCGCACCCCCGACCACGGCGAGGCCGCGCCCTGCGGACTTCGCCGATCAGCCCCGCGCCCGCGCCGCGTAGACCGCGGGCGTCGACCCCAGCCGAGCACGGAAGGCGACGATGAAGCTGCTCACCGAGTCGTACCCGACCGCGGGCGCCACGGTCTGCACGGCGTCCCCCCGCACGAGCATCCCGATCGCCGAGTGCATCCGCGCCCGCACCCGCCACTCGCGGAACGTGCTGCCCGTCTCGGCGGCGAACGCGCGCGCGATGGTCTTGGTGCTCACTCCGATCTGCGCCGCCCACTCGGCGAGCTCCCGAGGATCCGCCGGGTCCTCGAGCAGCGCCGTCGCCACCGCGCGGGCCCGCGGGTCTCGCGGGAGCGCCACCGCCGCCGCGTCGTCGGGCGCCTCGTCGAGCAGCTCCCCGAGCAGCAGCCAGCACCGCCGGCGACGCAGCGCCGACGGGGCGGAGTCCGTCAGGTGCAGCACCAGCGACCCGGCGAGGTCCTCGAGCCGCAGGGTCCGCGCGCCGCCCCACCGCTCGCCGCGCGGTCGCAGCACCGGATCCACGTAGACGCTGATCAGCTCGCCCGGCTCGACGAACGCCATCTCGTGCGGCACGCCGGCCGGGATCCAAGCCATGTGCTCGCGCCGTAGGTGCCAGTGGTTGCCGAGCACGCCGAGCTCCATCGACCCCGATGCCATCCAGGCGAGCTGATCCTCCTGGTGCACGTGCGCGTCGAAGCCGGTGCCGCGGACGACCCGGGATCGCGAGGCCGAGAGAGCGGCGGATGTCCACTCGAAGGGATCCGCATCGATAGGAGCCGCGCCACCGGGTCGGAGATGTTCGCTGACGGACACGACGGTGTCCCCCCTCCTTGATCGGCGTCCGCTCGAGGTGATGGCGGACCGAGTAAGGCAAGGCTAACCTGACGTCCGCCTCCCCTGCCCCACGATCCCGGAAGAGCCATGACCCCTCGCGCCCTGCCCGCCCGCCTCCTCGCCGCCTCCGCGGCACTCGCCCTGAGCGTCGCCGCGCTGTCCGGCTGCAGCAGCACCGCCGCGGCGAGCGCCGAGAACCCGGACTACACGACCGAGCCGTCCGACTCCTTCCCGGTCACCGTCGAGCACCAGTACGGCGAGACCGTCGTCGAGGCCGAGCCGCAGCGCGTCGTCGTGGTGGGGCTCACCGAGCAGGACATCCTGCTCGAGCTCGGCGTCACTCCGATCGCCACCACCGAGTGGTACGGCGAGCAGCCGTTCGCCGTCTGGCCCTGGGCGACCGACCTGCTCCGCGACGCGGAGCCGACCGTGCTCGACCAGACCGACGGCCCCGAGTACGAGCGGATCGCCACCCTCGAGCCCGACCTGATCGTCGGCACCAACGCGGGGATGACGGAGGAGATCTACGACAAGCTCGCCGGGATCGCCCCGACCGTCACGAGCGTCGAGGGCTCCGGTCTCTACTTCTCCAGCTGGCAGGACCAGACCCGCCAGGTCGCCCGCGCCATCGGCCGCTCGGCCGAGGGCGAGGCGCTGATCACCGGGGTTGAGGACGCCTACGAGGACGCCGCCGCCGCGCACCCCGAGTTCGCCGGGCTCACCGCCACCTTCTCGCAGGGCGTGCCCTACGACGGCAGCATGTACGTCTACCCCGACGGCCTCAACACCGACTTCCTCACCGACCTCGGCTTCACCATCACGCCCGGGCTCGAGCAGTACGCCCCCGGCGCCGACCAGCAGGCGCTGATCTCCCCCGAGAACATGGGCCTCATCGACGCCAACGTGATCGTCTTCGCGACCGAGTCGGCCGAGGGGGTGCAGGAGGTGCTCGACTTCGGCACCACGTCGAGCCTCTCCGCGGTCACCGGCGGTCACGCCGTCTTCACCGACCCCGAGCTCTCGGGCGCGATCTACTTCCTCACCCCGCTCAGCCAGAAGTTCGTCCTCGAGAAGCTCCTGCCGAGGCTCGTCGACGCCGTCGCCGGCGAGGCCCCGCAGAGCATCGAGGGCTGACGACTCCATGACGACACTCCTCGAGACCGAGGCGGCGGTGCCGACCGTCCGGCGGAACCGCCGCCTCGGTCTCGCGGCCTCGCTCACCGCCCTCGTCGTCGCCGCACTGCTGAGCGTCCTCGTCGGCTCGAACCACCTCGGCCCGGCCGAGCTCTGGCACGCGCTCACCGCCTACGACGGCTCCATCGCCGATCAGGTCGTCGTCGACCTCCGCCTCCCCCGGACGCTCGCCGGCCTCGTCGTCGGCGCCGCGCTCGGAGTGTCGGGCGCCGTGATCCAGGCGCTCACCCGCAATCCGCTGGGCGACCCCGGCATCCTCGGCGTCGACGCCGGGGCGGCGCTGTTCGTCGCGATCGGCGTCGCCCTCGGCGCGAGCTCGCCCGCGCAGTACCTGCCGTTCGCTTTCCTCGGCGCGCTCGTCGTCACGGCCGTGGTCGCCCTGATCGGCTCGGTCGGCCGCGGCGGCCCGGACCCGGTGCGCCTCACCCTCGCCGGCGTCGCCGTCGCCGCCGTGCTGAGCGGGGTCACCACCGCGATGATGCTGCTCGACCCGGTCACCTTCACCGCCCTGCGCGGCTGGAACGCCGGGTCGTTCGTCGAGCGCGGCCTCGACGTCGTGCTCCCCGCCACCCCCTTCGTCCTCGTGGGAGTCGTGATCGCCCTCGCCGCCGCCCGCTCGCTCACCGCGCTCGGCCTCGGCGACGACCTCGCCGCCTCCCTCGGCACGCGTCTCGGCCGGACCCGGCTGCTCTCGGTCCTCGCGATCACGCTGCTCGCCGGGTCGGCGACGGCGATCGCCGGGCCGGTCGGGTTCGTCGGGCTCGCGGTGCCGCACGTCGCCCGCTGGATCGCCGGGCCGGACCAGCGCTGGATCCTCGCGCTCTCCATCCTGCTCGCACCGACTCTGCTGCTCCTCGCCGACGTGCTCGGCCGGGTGGCGCTCTGGCCGGGCGAGGTCCCGGTCGGAGTGGTCACCGCGTTCGTCGGCGCCCCCGTGCTCATCCATCTGGTGCGCCGCGCGAAGGCGAGCTCCCTGTGACGCTCGTTCTCCGCGGCGGCCCGCTCTCGGTGCGGGTCCGCCGGCGCACCCTCCTCGTCGGCGCAGTGCTCGCCGCCGCGGTCCTCGCCCTGGCGGTCGTCGCGCTCGGGCTCGGCGAGCTGCCGCTCTCGGCCCCCGACGTCGTCGCGGCCCTGCTCGGGCAGCGCTCCGGCATCGCCCGCACGGTCGTCGTCGAGTGGCGGCTGCCGCGCGTGCTCGGCGCGATCCTTTTCGGCGCGGCACTCGGAGTCGCGGGCGCCGTCTTCCAGTCGCTCACCCGCAACCCGCTCGCCAGCCCCGACATCATCGGCCTCACCTCCGGCTCCTACGCCGGCGGCCTGCTCGCGATCATCGTGCTCGGCGCCGGCGCCGGCTCGCTGCCCGTCGCGGCCGGCTCCATCCTCGGCGGCCTGATCGCCGCCGCGCTCATCTACCTGCTCGCCTACCGCCGCAGCGTCCAGGGCTTCCGGCTGATCGTCGTCGGCATCGGCGTCTCGGCAATGCTCGAGGCGCTGAGCACCTACCTCGTCCTGCGGGCGAAGCTCGAGATCGCGATGGTCGCCTCCGTCTGGGGCGCGGGCTCGCTGAACCCGGTCGGCTGGGATCAGCTGCTGCCCGCGGCCGCTGTGATCACGGTGGCGCTCGCCGGTCTCGGCCTCCTCGGCCGACCGATGCGGCAGCTCGAGCTCGGCGACGACGCGGCCCGCGCGCTCGGCACTCCCGTGGAGCGCACCCGCGTCCTGCTCGTGATCGGCGCGGTCGCCCTGACCGCCGCGGTGACCGCCGCCTGCGGCCCGATCGCCTTCGTGGCCCTCGCCGCTCCGCAGATCGCCCGCCGCCTCGCCCGCACCGCCGGGATCGCGCTGATCCCCTCCGCGCTCGTCGGCGCGCTGGTGCTGCTCGGCGCCGACACGGCCGCCCAGCACGTCCTGCCCGGCTCGCTCCCCGTCGGCGTCGTGACCGTCGTCGTCGGCGGCCTCTACCTCGTCGGCCTCCTCATCCACGAAGCACGGAGACGCTCATGACCGCCCGCCTCGCCGCCGTCGACCTCACCCTCGGCTACGACCGCCGCGTGATCTCGCGTGCGCTCTCCCTCGAGATCCCCGACGGCTCCTTCACCGTGATCGTCGGACCGAACGCCTGCGGCAAATCGACCCTCCTGCGCGCGCTCTCCCGCCTGCTCGCCCCGAGCACCGGGCAGGTCCTGCTCGACGGCCGGGCGATCGCCGCCGCGAAGCCGCGGGAGGTGGCGCGCGTGCTCGGGCTGCTGCCGCAGACCTCGCTCGCCCCCGACGGCATCACGGTCGCCGACCTCGTGGCGCGCGGCCGGCACCCGCACCAGGGGTTCCTGCGGCAGTGGTCGATCGCCGACGAGGAGGCGGTGACCGCGGCGATGGCCGCGACCGGCGTCGCCGCGCTGGCCGACCGCCCCGTCGACGAGCTCTCGGGCGGGCAGCGGCAGCGGGTGTGGGTGGCGATGGTGCTCGCGCAGGAGACCCCGCTGCTGCTGCTCGACGAGCCGACGACCTTCCTCGACATCGCCCACCAGATCGAGCTGATGGAGCTGCTCACCGACCTGCACGAGCAGGGCCGGACCCTGGTCGCGGTGCTGCACGACCTCAATCAGGCGGCGCGCTACGCCAGCCACCTCGTCGCGATGAAGGACGGCGCCGTCGTCGCCCAGGGCGCTCCCCGCGAGATCGTCACCGCGGAGCTGGTCGAGCACGTCTTCGGCCTGCGCTGCGTCGTGATCCCCGATCCGGTCACCGGCGCTCCGCTCGTCGCCCCGGTCGGCCGCGAGCGCGCCGGGCAGCGCCGATGACGCGGCGCCGGCGGGAGCGCCAGGGGAGACCGCGGACGAGGAACCCGCGCGGTCCGCTGCTGCAGGCGCCGCCCGAGCCGATCGACGCCCGGCCGATCCGCCGCGACGGCACCACCACCCCCGCCCGGCTGACCCTCCGCGTCCTCACCGGCGCCCGCCGCTACTCCGTACCGGCCCTGGTCCTCGTGATCAGCCATCAGATCGGCGAGGCGCTGGTCCCCGTGCTGATGGGGCTGGCGATCGACCGAGCCGTCGCGACCGGCGATCCGCTGCAGCTGCTGCTCCACCTCGCGCTGTTGGCGGCCGACTTCGCCCTGCTCTCCTTCTCCTGGCGCTTCGGCTCGCGGTTCGCCGAGCTGGGGATGCTGGTCGTCCAGCACCGCCTGCGCGGCCTCGTCGCCGAGCACCTGCTGCTGCGGCCCGCGCGGGGCGGCCGCGCCTCCGATCAGCCGGGCGTCGCACTCTCGCTCGCCACCTCGGACGTCAACCGGCTCTCGGCCGCCGTCGAGATCGGCGTCCACCCGGTCGGCCAGCTGGCCGCGGTGCTCTTCGGCGGCGCGGTCCTGCTCGGCATCTCCTGGCCGCTGGGCCTGGCCGTGCTGGTCGGCGCCCCGCTGCTGCTCGGGGCGACGGAGCTCGCCGGGCGCGGGCTGCGCCGCCGCAGCGAGGACGAGCAGGAGGCGGCGGCCGACACCGCGGGGCGCGCCGCCGATCTCCTGGCCGGCTACCGCGTCCTCCGCGGCATCGGCGCCGAGCAGGAGGCGTCGCGCCGCTACCGCACCGCCAGCCGGCTCGCCCTGCGCAGCACCGTCCACGCGCGGCGGGCGGAGGGAGTCCTCGGCGGGGTGATGGATCTTGCCACCGGTCTCCTCCTCACCGCCGTCGCCGTCGCCGCCGCCCTCCTCGCCCTGGCCGGCGAGCTCGGCGTCGGCGGTTTCATCACCGTCGTGGGCCTCGCGCAGTTCCTGATCGATCCGCTGCAGAACGCCGCCCGCGAGGCCGGCTCGTGGTGGGCGACCGCGACCGCGTCGGCCGCGCGCCTGCTCGCCCTGCTCCGCGAGAGCGAGGGCGCGGATCCGCCCGGGCGCTCCCTCCCCCTCGACGAGCTGCGCGCCGGAGAGCTCGTGGTCGTCGCCGTCGACGGCGCCACCGCCGACGCGGTGCTGGCCGGACTGCGCTCGGCGCACCCGGGCGCCCTCGTCGCCCCGCACGCAGCCCGGCTGTTCTCGGGGAGCGTGCGCCAGAACGTGCAGCTCCCCGGCGTGCACCCGGCGAGCGCCGACCGCGCCCTCACGGCGTCCGGCTGCGCCGAGCTGGCCGGCGTCCTCCCCGGCGGCCTCGACGGTGACGTCGGCGAGGGCGGCTCCGCACTGTCCGGCGGTCAACGCCAGCGCGTCGCGCTCGCCCGGGCGCTCGCTCAGGACGCGCCGCTGCTCGTGCTGCACGATCCGACGACGGCGGTCGACGCCGTGACGGAGGCCGCGATCGCGTCGAGGCTGCGCGCCGTCCGCGGCGCGCACCGCACCGTCGTCCTCTCGCGCTCCCCCGCGTTCCTCGCGGTCGCGGATCGCGTCGTCGAGGTCCGCGCCGACGAGGTCGTGGCCGACGACGGAGCCGACCGGATCTCCGAGGTCTCGCGTTGACCGCCGACCGTCTCCCGACCGCGTCCAGCCGCACCGTCCTCCGTGCCTCGTGGAGCGCCCTCGGCCGCGGCCGCCTCCTGCTCCCGCCCCTCGTCGTCGTGCTCGTCGCCGCGGCGGCCGCTGGCGTCGTCCCGCCCCTCGCCCTGGGCGCCGTCGTCGACGCGGTCACCGCCACCGAGCGCGACCCCGCCGTCGTCGTGCTGCTCGGCCTCGTGACCGCCGCCGCGGTCGCCGCCGGTGCCGTGCTCTCGGCCGTCGGCGTCGTCGCCGCCTCGCGGCTGTTCGAGCGGATGCTCGCCGAGCTGCGCGAGCGGATGGTGGACGCCGCCTTCCGCCTCCCCCCGGCCCGCGTGGAGCGCGCCGGCACCGGCGACCTGATCGCCCGCGCCGGCGACGACGTCGCCGAGGTGTCGGACGCGATCCCGAGCGTCGTCCCCGCCGTCACCGGGGCCCTCTTCACCATCCTGGTCACCGTCGTCGGCATGGCCGTGATCGACCTCCGCTACGCCGCCGCGATGCTCGCCGTCGTCCCCGTGCACCTGCTCGCGCTCCGCTGGTACCACCGGACCGCACCCGACGTCTACGCCGCGGAGCGCTCGGCGATGTCCGACCGCGCCCAGCGCCTCCTCGACTCCCTGAACGGCCTCGAGACCGTGCGCGCCTACGGCCTCGGCCGACAGCACCTCGAGCGGATCGCCGCAGCGTCCTGGTCGGTGGTGCGGGTGACGATGCGGGCCCGTGCGATCCAGAACGGCTTCTTCGCTCGGTTGAACCTCGCCGAGCTCCTCGGCATGAGCGCCCTGCTCGTCGTCGGCTTCCTCCTTGTGTCGAGCGGCTCCGGCACCCTCGGCGGCACGACCGCCGCGATGCTGCTCTTCCTCCGCCTGTTCGGCCCGATCAACCAGCTGCTCTTCGTCGTCGACGAGCTGCAGTCGGCCCTCGCCTCCCTCGGCCGGATCGTCGGAGTGATCACCGCGGAGACGCCGACCGAGCGGCCTGCCTCGTCCTCCGACGACCTCCGGCTCACCTCGATCCACCATGCGCACGTCCCAGGCCACCCCGTGCTCGTCGACGTCTCGGTGCAGGTGCCGGCCGGCACGACCGTCGCCGTCGTCGGCGCCTCCGGGGCCGGCAAGAGCACCCTCGCGGCCCTCGCCGCCGGCCTGCTCCTGCCCGACTCCGGCGCCGTCACCCGCCCGCATCGGACCGTGCTCGTGACCCAGGAGGTGCACGTGTTCGACGCGACGCTCCGCGACAATCTGACCCTGGCCGCACCCGACGCCTCCGACACCGCCCTCGCCGACGCCCTGCAGCGCGTCGGCGCCGAGCGGATGCTCGCCCGCCTCGGCCTCGACGCCCCGCTCGGCGCCTCGGGAGCCGCGCTCACCCCCGCCGAGGCGCAGCAGCTCGCGCTCGCCCGGGTGCTGCTCGCCGACCCGGCCGGCGTGATCCTCGACGAGGCCACCGCCGAGGCCGGCTCGACCGACGCCGGCCTCCTCGAGCGCGCCGCCGCCGAGGTCCTGCGCGGCCGCACCGCGCTGGTCGTCGCCCACCGCCTCAGCCAGGCCGCGTCCGCCGACCACGTCGTGCTGCTGGACGCCGGCCGCATCGCCGAACAGGGCACGCACGCCGAGCTGCTCGCCGCCGGCGGGCCGTACGCGCTCCTGCGGGCGGCGTGGAGCGGCCTTCCGCGCCAGTGAAGCGGCAGGGAGCGGACAGGCGGAGGAGGCTCCGCCGCTCACCTACGGGATGTCGGCGCAGTGCACGAGAATGGCGGCATGCCCGCCGTCGCTCAGGTTCATCACCTCCGCAAGCTCGCCGATGACGACGTCGCCCTGCGCCTTCTCTCGACCGACAACCTCCCCGTCATCGCGGGACTCCTCGGCACGCACCTCGGCGCCGACGAGCGACGGGTCGACGCGGAGGAGCTGTACGAGCGCCTCGACGGCGACCTCGAGCGGCTGCGCGATCAGGGCCTGCACCTCCCTCTGAGCGCGAAGGGCTACTGCGCCGACTGGCGTTCGGCCGGCTACCTCGTGCGTCGGCCGTCGACCGAGGCTCGCGGCGAGACGTTCGAGCTGTCCCCCGAGGCCATCGTCGCGATCCGCTTTCTGGAAGGGCGAGCCGCGCCGCGCTCGAGCGTGACGGAGTCACGGCTCACCGGTCTCGCGACGCAGGTCCGGCTCCTCGCGATCGAGACCGACCCCGACACGAACACCCGGGTCGCGCTGCTCGAGGAGGAGCTCGATCGCATCGAACGACGCATCAGCGACCTGCAGGCGGAGACGCCCCCACGCTCGACCCCGATCGCGCGCTCGAGAGGGTGCGCGACCTCCTCGCCCAGGCCGCCGAGGTGCCCGACGACTTCGCCCGCGTCCGCGGCGAGTTCGAGGCGCTCAATGCGTCACTGCGAGCCAAGATCGTCGAATCCGGCGCCTCCCAGGCGACCGTCGTCGACGAGGTGTTCCGCGGGATCGACCACATCAGCGACTCGGACGCGGGGCGCAGCTTCGCCGCGTTCTCGCAGCTCGTGCTCGATCCCGCGCTCGGCGCGGCGTTCGAGGCGGATGTCCGGCGGATCCTCGACCGCTCGTTCGCCAGCGCTCTCAGTTCGGCGGAGCGCCGGTCGCTGCGCTCCTTCCTGACGACGCTCAAGGGCCGCAGCGCGGAGATCCACGACGTGATCACCCTCTTCGCGCGGGCGCTCCGCCGCTACGTGCAGTCCCAGGACTACCAGCAGGATCGGGTGATGCGCTCGCTCCTCCGGACCGCGCAGCACGCAGGTATCACTGCCGCACCGCACACTCGGCCGTGGTCGTCCGTCGGTCTGTCTCTCGACCTCTCCGCGGTCTCGATGACGAGCGTCGGCTCGATCGACCTGCACGATCCGGCCGAGCTCGACGCCACCGCGGAGATCCACGAGAACCCCGCGGCGGTCGCCGACCTCGCGCACCTCCGGGCTCTGGCCCGGGAGACCGAGATCGACTTCGACGAGCTCATCCGCAACACGAACGATCTGCTCGCCGCGCGAGGGTCCTGCACGGTGGCCGAGGTCCTGCACGTCCATCCCGCGACGCAGGGCGTCGGCAGCGTCGTCGGCCTGCTCGCCCTCGCAGCCGAGCAGGGAACCGTCGACGACGAGCTCGAGGTGCTCTCCTGGCGCGGCACCGACGAGATCCCACGGACCGCCGTCGTCGCGGCGCACCGCTTCATCGGGACCGTCTCGTGACCGGCGAGCAGCAGGCCGTGCCCTCCTCCGACGGAACGGACGACCTCGACGAGCCAGGTCTCTGGCAGGGTGACAGCGGGACCTTGCCCGACCGCACCCGGCGCGTGCAGCTCCGGCTCATCCGGGGCCCCTACCTCTCGGGAGCACGGGAGCCGCAGCTCTGGGCCGTGCTCCTGAGCGACGAGAGAGTGATCCGCTCGCGACTCGCCGATCTCTTCCTCGAGCTGGTCCTCGACCGCGACCGCGAGTTCGCGTTCGTGCGGAACGCGCCCTCCGACGACGCACCGAGCGCGGTGCGCTCCGAAGCCCTGACCTTCCTCGACAGCGCGATGCTGCTCGTGCTTCGGCAGACCCTGCTGAGCGAGGAGGGGCGAGGACGCGTGATCGTGGGCAGGACCGAGGTGCTCGAGCAGCTGACCGTCTACCGCACGAAGGATCGCGACGAGAAGGACTTCGCAAGCCGCCTGAACGCGTCCTGGCACAAGATGCAGAACAAACTGCGTGTCCTGCACCCGCTGAAGGACGACCGCGCTGAGATCTCTCCGGTGCTGCGGCTCATCGTCGACGCCGACCAGGTCCGCGCCATCACCGCCGAGTACGAACGGATCTCTCGGCTGGGTGCGGCCGCTCCCGAGGCCCTCCGCGACGAGAGCGACGACGAAGACCTGAAGGACGAGGAGGACGAATGACGATGCTCACCTTCGACGACGACGCCTCCGACGTGACGCCAGGGTCTGAGCCCACCCGGCAGTGGCGCCTGGCGGAGGTCGAGCTCTTCAACTGGGGCACCTTCTCCGGCCGGGTGAGAATCGGCATCGCGCGCTCCGGCCACCTCCTCACCGGCGCGTCGGGCTCGGGCAAGTCGTCCGTACTCGACGGGATCGCCGCGGTCGTGACTCCCGACCGCTGGCTCAGGCTGAACGCCGCGGCACAGGACGGCGCCTCCAGGCAGAGCGATCGCTCCCTGATGAGCTACGTGCGGGGCGCCTGGACGAAGGAGGTCGACGAGAGCTCCGACCGGGCGACCACGACCTTCCTCCGGTCCCGCGCCACGTGGAGCGGGGTCCTGCTGCGCTACGAGAACCTGCACGACGAACCCGTCGTGCTCGCTCGTGTCTTCCATGCGCCGGGCACCCGCACCGAGACGACCGCGCTGAAGGACGCCCGGATCTTCACGCGCGGCGACCTCGACATCGTCGCCCTCGCGCCGCACGTCGCGAGCGGAATCGATGCGCGGCGGATGTCGGCCGCGCTGCCCGACGCGCTCATCACGACCGGAGGCAAGCACGGCAGGTTCCACGAGCGGGTGGTCCGGCACTTCGGCTTCCGCAGCGACACCACGCTGCAGCTGCTCCACAAGACGCAGTCCGCGAAGAATCTCGGGACGCTCGACGCCCTCTTCCGCGGTTTCATGCTCGAGTCCCCAGCGACCTTCGCGCGGGCCGACAATGCGGTCGAGCAGTTCGTCGAACTCGATCAGGCACACGCGCACGTCGTCGATCTCCGGCGCCAGGCCGACGCCCTGCGGTCCCTCGACGCCTCGATCACGGCGTTCGATCTCGCCTCCGCCGAGTCGTCCTCGGTCGCCCAGCTGCACGACGCTGTCGAGCCGTACACCGATTCGGTCAAGCGCCGGCTGGCGCACGAGGCGCTCGGCCCCGCGCGCGCGACACTCGCCAGAGCCCGGTCGCGGTTGTCTGAGACCTCGCGCCAGCAGGCGATCGCGCGGGGTGCCCTCGACACTGCCGTCGCTCGGGTGCGGGAGGAGGGCGGCGCTCGTGTCGAGCTGCTGCAGGAGCGGATCACCGCCGGCGAGCGGGCCGAGCGCGAGGTGACACGGGAGCGAGATCGCCTGTCGAGTGAGCTGAAGCGGATCGGCGTTCCGCTGCCTGCCGATGCGGCGCAGTTCGCCGACCTCCTCGCGACGGCCGCCGCCGAGCTGACGAAGCGCGTGGCTCCTGTGCCCCATTCCATCCGGGATGCGGCGAGCGAGACCCGGAAGCGGTTGGCAGCCGTCGAGGCTCAGATCGTCGCACTGCGCGAGCATCGCAGTAATCTCGACCCTCGGCTCCTCGCCGCGCGCCGTTTCCTCGCCCGCTCGCTCGGCGTTCCGGACGCTGCGGTTCCCTTCGCCGGCGAGCTCGTCGCCGTCCTGCCCGAGCACGCGGCCTGGCGCGGCGCGATCGAGCGGGTGCTCGCACCACTCGCCACGACGCTCCTCGTGCCCGACGACCTCCTCCCTGCAGCTCGTCGGGCGTCCGACGCCCGACATCTCGGTGTCCGTCTGGTGATGGAGGCCGTACCGGAGGTGAGCGAGCCACCTCGCCGACCACGCGACCCCCGCTCACTCCTCCATCGCGTCACGGTGAGTGAGGGCCCGTTCACCCTGTTCCTCCGGCGGCGACTCGCATCCGACTTCGATTTCGCCTGCGTGGCCGACGCTGACGAGCTCGATGACGTCGACCGCGGAGTGACGATCGGCGGGCTCGTCAAGCGCACCTCGCGCCGATACGAGAAGGACGACCGCTCCGCCGTCAGCGATGCGACCCGGTGGCTTCTCGGCGGTGACACGGAGGCGCGGCTGGACGCGCTCCTCGCTCAGCAGCGGGAGGCCGAACGTGCCAGCGCGACGGCCGCCGCAGCCGACGGGAAGGCGGACGCCGCACGAGAATCAGCGCTCGGTCAGCGAGCGGTCCTCGAGAGGGTCGTGACGGTCTCGTGGGAGCGCATCGACCTCGCCGCGGCTGCGGAGCTCAGTGCGGCGCACCGCGCGGAGCTGGTAACTCTGACGTCGCGGTCGTCATCGCTGCGCGACGCGCAGGAGGCTCGGGAGCAGGCGGCCTCGCAGCTCGAGGACGCCACGCGCCGGAACGAGCAGGCGCTCCGCGAGGAGGCGATCGCTCAGGGTGCGCTCGAGCGGATCGAGTCGCAGCTCGCTGCTCTGGAATCCGCACCCCCTTCGAGCCTGGACGACTCCACAGCCGAAGCCCTCGGCGCTCGGTTCCGGGCCGAGAGGCGCTCGCTGACCCTCGAGACCGTGGACGCGATCGCGCGCGCCGTGCAATCGGCACTCTCCCGGGAGAAGGACATCGCCGCGCGACGCAGTGGCGACGCCGCGGCCGCCTTCGCCGCGGGTGCCGCCGCGTTCCGCGCCGCCTGGCCCGCGGCGTCCGCCGATCTGACCGCCGAGATCGAAGACAGGTACGGCTACCGGGCTCTCCTCGAGGGCATCCTCAGCCGGGGGCTCCCGGAGAAGGAGAGCGACTTCCGGCGCCTGCTTCGAGAGCGGTCGCGGGACGTCGTGGCCCACCTCCTCGGCGATCTGCGGGATGCGCCGGGACTCGTCCGGGAGCGCATCCTGCCGGTCAACGCCTCTCTCGGACGGTCTCCGTTCGAAGGACGGGACCGATTCCTCGAGATCGACATCAAGACGACACGCTCCCCCGAGGTCGAGGACTTCCTCGCGAATCTGCGCCGCATCGTCGAGGGCAACTGGGCCGACGAGTCCGCGGCGGGCGCCGAGCAGCGCTTCGCCGTCCTGCGCACGGTGATGGGTCGGTTGGGCTCGCGGGACCGGGTCGATCAGGACTGGCGAGCTCGCGTTCTCGACACCCGCCTGCACGTCAGCTTCCTCGCCCGCGAGAAGGACGCCGCGGGGACCGTCCTCCGGGTGTACGACTCCGCCGAGGGGCTGTCGGGCGGTCAGCGGCAGAAGCTCGTCATCTTCTGCCTTGCGGCCGCGCTCCGCTATCAGCTCACCGAGGAGGAGGCGGAATTGCCCCGGTTCGGGACGATCATTCTCGACGAGGCGTTCGACAAGGCCGACAGCCGGTACACGCGGAACGCGATGGACGTCTTCCGCTCGTTCGGGTTCCACATGGTCCTCGCCACGCCGCAGAAGCTCCTCCAGACACTCGAGCCCTATGTGGGCGCCATCACCGCGGTGTCCAACCCGGACCGCAACGCCTCGAGGATCGCCGACGTGGTGTTCTCTCCGCAGGAGGCCGGCGGAACGCCTGGAGAGGAACAGCATCGATGACGGCACCTGTCACCGTGGCCGACCTCCGCGACCGCGCCCAGCGGATCTTCCAGCGCGAATCGCGCTCATGGGCTGCGCGCGGCGACCATGAGCCGATGCTCGATCTCCCGCTCCATCCGCCCACCGAGCGCGATGCATTGACCGATCTGGATGCCGCGCGGACCTGGGTGGAGTCCTGGCGCCGCGCGGCGGAGTCCGGCGAGATCGAGGTCTCCTGGACGGTGCGGAGCTGGTCGAGGGTCGGATCACAGGAGATACCGGAGCGCGCCGTCGTCCGGGGGGCCACCTCGATCGCGCGTGCGGCGGGAGCGGAGCCCGAGTGGCTGCGCCTGCGGCACCGCATCGATGCGCTCCGATCCCTCACCGGTGGCGGAGACGCCGCGGTCGCGACACTGCAGACCCACGCGCGCACCATCACGGCACTGACCGAGGACGACTTCGACCGGCTCGTCGCCGTCCTCCTCTGGCTACGGGACAATCCGGTCTCGAACCGGTTCGTCCGCGAACTCCCCATTCGCGGCATCGACTCGAAGTGGATCGAGCGACGCCTCGGTCTCGTGACGGCACTGCACCGCTCCACTACCGGCGGGATCGATCTCGGACTGAGGAAGCCGTCGACGCTCCTGCGGGTGCGCATCCTGGACTCCGCCCTCGCCCTGTCCGGGCTCTCCGATGTGACGGCGCCGATCGACGATCTCGCCCGGTTGTCCTTTCACCCCTCGAGGGTTTTCGTCTTCGAGAACCTCGCCACGGTCCTGGCGATGCCGGACGTACCGGGCGCGGTCGTCCTGCACGGGGGAGGCGACCGAGCGGGACTGGTCTCGCATCTGCACTGGGCCCGCGAGGTCACCTACTGGGGTGATCTCGACTCCCGTGGCTTCTCGATCCTGCACCGCCTGCGGGCGCTCGGTGTCGCCGCGACATCTGCGCTGATGGACACGGAGACCCTCCTCGCCCACCGCGACCTCTGGGGGACCGACCCGGCACCCGATCTGGGAGCCCTTGCTCTGCTCACCCGCTCCGAGGACGATGCTCTGAGTCTCCTCAGCACCGCGGGCAACATCCGACTCGAGCAGGAGCGGATCGCCTGGTCGTACGCGCTCGATCGCCTCGGGGCGCTCTGACCACGAGGGACGTTGATCACGACAAACCCCCCGTCACCGTCCTCGCTTCGCTCGCGTCGGCCTCGCCCGATCCCGATGAGAGACAGAACCCGCCAGTGCGCCCACTTCACGTCACTTCTTCGCTGCGCCGCGGGGTGCTGCCGGACACTCTCAGCGGTCCCGCGCCGATCCCCCGACTCCCCCGCAGGACGGCTCCGGAACCACCACTCACCGACGAGAGGTCGCAGAATGCCGTTCGACGAGCACACCGGAGATCAGCACGATCACGACTCCGCCCAGAGGCCGGGAGTCGTCCGACGGTCCACTCTCGCCGCCGCGTTTTCTACGCCCGTCATCGCCGCCTGCGCGGCGGCGCCCGGTGCCGCGGCATCCGTCTCCCCTTCCCCCCCCCCCCCCCCCCCCGCGGCGGGGGGGGGGGGGGGGGGGCCCCGGCCCCCCCCCCCCCCCCCCCCCCCCCCCCCCCCCCCCCCCCCCCGAGACCTTCCTGGGGGTGCGCGTCATCGATGCCGGACTCGTGACCACCAACCTGGGTGCCCGTCGGCGCTTCGAGATCTCGGTGTTCGTGAACGGAGACGGGATCACAGGAACTCCGATCGTGCTGCGCCAGGAGGGCAGGGTGGACTTCAGGACGGATCACGACCTCACCCTCGGGTCGACGCAGGTCATCCGCGTCGGTCCCCGCGGCGGCTACATCCTCATCCCCGCGGGCTCCTACGCGGGTTCGATCCCCTACAGCATCGGCGGTGTCATGAAGGTCGCAGCGCTCGTGAGCGGAGAGCCCTACCTCTTCGTCTACTCCGACCCTCCGCAGCGCGCCCACGTCGAGGTGATGGTCACCGGCGGCCCCGCCCATCCCGGGACGCCCGCTCCGGGAACGATCAGCACTCGGGAGAAGGACGAGCTCACGACGGATTGACACCGGCCCCGCCGCAGGAGCGCGCGAAGGCCCCCGCCTCCCGCCATCGGCGCGAGGGCTGCCGCACGGGCCCGCCGCGCCGCTATCCTCCCGGAGTGCCGTCGCATCGCGACCCGCTGCACACCGCGTCACCTCACCAGAGAGAACCACCGTGAGCCTCCTCCGCACCAAGTCCGTCGAGCAGTCCATCGCCGACACCGACGAGCCCGAGACCCGCCTCAAGAAGTCGCTGAGCGCCCTCGACCTCACCGTCTTCGGCGTCGGCGTCGTGATCGGCGCCGGCATCTTCACGCTCACCGGCCGCGCCGCGCATGACATCGCCGGCCCCGCGATCGTGCTGAGCTTCGTCGTCGCCGCCTTCGCCTGCGCGCTCGCGGCCATGTGCTACGCGGAGTTCGCCTCCACGGTGCCGGTCTCCGGCTCCGCCTACACGTTCTCCTACGCCTCGCTCGGCGAGCTCTTCGCCTGGATCATCGGCTGGGATCTGATCCTCGAGCTGTTCCTCGGCGCGAGCGTGGTCGCCCAGGGCTGGAGCGCCTATCTCGGCTCGTTCCTCGGGCAGCTCGGCATCGTCCTGCCGGAGGCGATCTCCTACGGGGGCGTCGTCGACGTCCCCGCGATCCTCCTGGTGCTCGTGCTCGGCGCCCTGATGACCTTCGGCATCAAGGAGTCCCTGCGCGTCAACCTGGTGCTGGTCGCCGTGAAGCTCTTCATCGTGCTGTTCGTCATCATCGCCGGGCTGCAGTTCATCAACGCGAGCAACTACTCGCCGTTCATCCCGCCCGCGGAGGCGTCGCAGGCCGCGTCCGGTCTCGCCCAGCCGCTGCTGCAGTTCCTCTCCGGCATCGAGCCGGCGACCTTCGGAGTCGGCGGCATCATCGCCGGCGCCTCGCTGGTCTTCTTCGCCTACATCGGCTTCGACGTCGTCGCGACCACCGCCGAGGAGACCCGCAACCCGCAGCGCGACATGCCCATCGGCATCATCGCCTCGCTGATCATCTGCACCGTGCTCTACTGCGCCGTCGCCCTGGTCGTCACCGGCATGGTCCCCTACCGCGAGCTCGACCCCTCCGCCGCCCTCGCCAACGCCTTCGCGTATCACGGCCAGACCTGGATGGCGACGGTCATCTCCGCCGGCGCCGTCGCCGGCCTCACCACCGTCGTGCTGACCCTGCTCATCGGAGCGACCCGCATCATCTTCGCGATGTCGCGCGACGGCCTGCTCCCCCAGCGCCTGGCGAAGGTCCACCCGCGCCTGCGCACCCCCTGGGTCACCTCCGTCGTCGTCACGATCATCGTCGCCCTGCTGGCCGGCCTCACCCCGATCGGCGTCCTCGAGGAGATGGTGAACATCGGCACCCTCTCCGCCTTCGTCCTGGTCTCCGTCGGCGTCATCGTCCTCCGCCGCAAGCGCCCCGAGCTCAAGCGCGGCTTCCGCGTCCCGCTCAACCCCTGGCTGCCCGGCCTCTCCGCCCTGATCTGCACCTACCTGATGCTCAACCTCTCCATCGAGACCTGGCTGCGCTTCCTGATCTGGCTGGCCATCGGCTTCGCGATCTACTTCGCCTACTCCCGCTCCCACGCGAAGCTCGGACAGCTCGCGAAGTAGACCACGGCGCGAGGCCGGCAGTCGGTCAGATCGTGTGCAACGCGCCACTTCGAGGATTCCTCTTGTCTTGTGGTGGGCGCGAACCTATGCTCCTCGATGACGTCGAGGAGGTGGAGCGTGAAACGCGCAGCAGAGTTCCGCAGGGTGATGACCATCGCCGGACAGGTGGCCCAGCAGCAGAGTGAGCCTGTGTCGGCGCTGCACGTCGCATTCGCCTACGCCGCGTGCCTCGCGCCGGGTGACAGCACCGAAAGCGTGATCCAGGCATTCGGCGACGAGCGCGGCTGGGATGCGAGCACCACCGCACGACCCGTCCTTCGACCGCTCATTCGTCATCGACGAGCGTTGCAGTACGACCCCGCAGTCCGTCGGGCAGTCGAGAGGGCCGCCGCGAGCGGATCTCCCGATATCCGGAAGATGCTCGCAGCGCTTCTGAAAGAGGGCGGCCTCGATCCGTTGCGGGAGGCGATCGAGCGGGCCGGCGGCGATCTCTCCCGCTGGCTGACCACCGATGGGTGACAACGACACTCCTCGCCTGCTCCTCGACGTTCGAAGCCTCGGGAAGCGCATGGGCTCAGTCGATGTGCTCCGCGACGTCTCCTTCACGATCGACGCCGGCGAGGTGGTCGGACTCGTCGGACCCAACGGCGCCGGGAAGACCACCCTCATGCGCGTTCTAGCCGGACTGTACGAGCCCTCGCATGGCAGTGCCCTCGTCCTCGGTCACGCGATCGGCACGACGGAGGCTCGACGAGCCCTCAGCCTCATGCCGGAGGAACCGGACCTGTACCCGGGTCTGAGCGTTGTGGAGCACGTCCGGCTGATCGAGCGACTGAGCGGCTCACCCCGGAACGAGTCGCTCGGACCGTCGTTCCTCGAGCGCTACGGACTGAGCGACAAGCACGACCTCCTCCCCCATCAGCTCTCGCAGGGGATGCGCCGCAAGCTCGCTCTCGTTCTTGCGCTGCTGAAGGGCGCCGGGCTCCTCTTGCTGGACGAGCCGTTCAACGGCCTCGATGCCGTCTCGGTGCGCGAGCTCCGGAACGAGGTCCGGCGGCTCGCCGACGAGGGCTGCGGCGTCCTGCTCTCGATGCACGGGCTGACCGAGCTGGAGCGCATCGCCGATCGAGCGGTGATCCTGCACGCCGGGAGGATCGCGCACATTGCGCGTCTCGGGCGCGACGATCTCGAGGGGCAGCCGCCTCTGGAGGACGTCTATCTCCGTGTCGTGGGAGCTCTTCGCGATGACGACGACTGAACGAACGCGGCGTCTTCCCCTTGCAGGAGCGCTCGCTCTCTCCCGGGCCTACCTGCGCATCCGCATCCGCAGCACCACGGCCCTCGTGACGAATCCCCTCGCGATCGTCGTCCTCGTGATCGCTGCGTCGAGCGGCGTCTGGCTCCTGGTTCAGGGTGGGGCCGGCGGGTCTCCGACGGAGTCGCCCCCCACGCGGATCGCGGGATTCGTCCTCGGTCTCTCTCTGATCCTGGTGTCACTGACAGCGCAGCGGGGTTCGCCGCTGCGGTTGCAGCCCGCGGACGTGTCCTGGGTGCTGCAGAGCCCGAGTGGTCCGCGCATCGTCGTGGTGGTGCATGCGGTCGGGACCGCGGCGATCGCGTTCGTCAGTGCCTCCGCGGCGTCGGCGACGGCACTGTTTCTCCGTGGAGAGCCGGTCGCGTGGGGCGTGCTCTCGGGGTGCGCGATGACGGCCGTCCTCCTCCTGATCCGGGCGACGTCGTTGACCAGCCATCTCCTCGGAAGAATCGCCCGGCCGGACCGGCGCCGGATCGGGCTGGCCTGCGTCCTCGCCGCGGGCGCGGTCTGGATCGCCCTCGGGGTGCAGTCGCTGCTCGTGGGCGAGGACTCCATCGGGTCGGCCGCGATGAGCGCCGCCGGTCTCCTCTTCGAGGTGATCCTCGCGCCCGAGGCGAGCGGACTCGCGCACGCCTCCGCCACCATCGGCGTTCTCCTGCTCTCGAGCATCGCCGTCGGCCTGCTCGTCCGGCGAGCCGGAATCTTCGTCGAACCCGCGGTCGAGGAGAGCATCCTCGCGAACCAGCTCACCCGAGTCCTCTCCGGCGAGTCGAGCAGAGCTCTGTCCGGCCGGGGCTACGCCGTCGGCCGTCCCTCATGGACGCGATGGCCCGACTCCGCGGTCGGCGCAGTCCTAGCGAGCCACCTGGCGCAGACTCGGCGCCGGCGCTGGCAGGAGCCCCGCACTGCGCTCGCCCTCCTCGCCGTGGCGGTGCTCTCCAGCCTGCTGCGGGACAGCGTGCCGATGCTATTGGGCGGACTTCTCCTCGTGCTGATCCTCGCGCTTCCGGGTCCGTCTCAGGCGACCGCGCAAGACCTCGACCACCAGCACCTTCCGCTCGCGGACGTCTCGATCGCCCGAGCCGGATTCGCCGGTGTCGGGCTTCACGCCTTCCTCTCGTCGGCCGTGTCGCTGCCCGCCGTCGTTCTCTGGGCCTCGGTGTACTTGCACGGGATCGGCTGGGGTCTGCTCGCAGTCCTTCCTCTCGCACTCTGCTGCACGAGCGCTGCGCTCGCGGGCATCGGATCACGCGCCTTCTCGGATCTGCTTCTCGGCCGGGTGGTCGCGGCGGTCGCGCTCACCATGCTGCCGGTGGCCGGTGCCGCCTCCAGCCTTGCGCTCCACGGCCAGGGGAACGATGCACTCCGTGTCCTGCTGACCCTCTCCGGCGCCCTGCTGATCTCCTGCCTGCTCTCCTCCGGTCTCGCCTGGGCCGTCCTCCAGTCCGCCCGGCCGGCCCGATCGTCACGCGCACCCGGGGTCTAGGGTGCAGTCATGCCCCGCGCCATGGCCGACCTCGACTTCCGCCGGCAGCAGTGGGAGCAGCGCTACGCGCCCCACGTCGCCCCGATCAACCGCTGGATCGACGAGCTGCGGAACCCGTACGATCGCGGCTGGCTCCCTTATATCGCTCCCCTGCACGGCGGCACCGAGGCGCGGGTGCTCAGCATCCTGCGCGACCCCGGCCCCGGCACCCGAGACGGCGCGGGCAGCGGGTTCCTCTGCACCGAGAACGACGACGGCTCCGCCGAGCTGATGTGGCGCCTACTCACGGACGTCGGACTGTCGCCGTTCGATCTCCTGCCCTGGAACGCCTACCCCTGGTACATCGGCAAGGCACCGACCGCGGAGCAGCTCGACGCGGGGATCCCGACCGTCCTGCATCTTCTCGACCTCGCCCCGAGCATCGAGGTCGTCCTGCTGCAGGGCGCCGACGCCGACCACGGCTGGCGCCGCCTGCTCCGGCTGCACCCGGGCATCGAGCGCGAGCGCGGCCTGGCCGTCGTGCGCACGTTCCACCCGTCACAGCAGGCCCCCTTCACGAAGGACCCGATCGAGCGGGCGGCGCGGGTGGCTCGCCGCGAGGCGGCCTTCACGGAGGTCGCGGAGCTGCTGCGCTGAGCGGCTCGTCCCGCTGAAGAGCTGGCGGAGAAACGACGAAGCCCTGATGAGAACCAGTCCGCGATCGGACATCCCATCAGGGCTTTCTGTCGGGCTGACAGGATTTGAACCTGCGACCCCTTGACCCCCAGTCAAGTGCGCTACCAAGCTGCGCCACAGCCCGTGGCAGTCCGGACCGAGGCCCGGGCAACTCGACTACCTTAGCGGATCGCGGGGCCGAGAGTGAAAACGACCGACGCTCGGCGCCCGTAGAATCGCTGAGGCGGTGCGCGCCGGGCGGACCGGAGCGCGCGCCCTACAGGAGGCAGCAGCAGTGGACGCGCGGCAGAAGCGATCGCAGGTGGCCCTGCACCGAGCCATCATCGATCTGGCGACTGCCAGGGACGTCTCCAGCCTCACGGTCTCCGAGATCACCGATCGTGCCGGCGTCAACCGCTCCACCTTCTACGCGCATGCGACCTCGGCCGCCGAGCTGCTCTGTGCGGCACTCGCCGACGAGCTCGACGCGATCCGCGACGAGTATCTCGACACCCTCCGGACCGGCGCGGCGACCGACGCGACCATCCGCCAGGGCACCGCGCGGATCCTCGCTCACCTCGAGACGCGCCGCGACCTCTACTTGCGCGCGTTCGACGCTCCCGGCGGCGACTCGGGTGTCCGGGCGATGCTCGCGCTGCACTTCCGCGCGGCCGTCCTCGCGACGCTCGAGACCGGGACGCTGCAGCTGCCCGACGGCGACGACATCACCGCGTTCCTCGCGGACGGCACCGCCTCCTTCCTCGCCGCCGGTTCGACCGGCCTGATGGAGGCGTGGCTGCGGCTCCCCGAGCCGCGTACTCCCGAGACCTACCTCGCGGCGTACCGGCGGCTGCTGCCGTCCTGGTGGCCGTTCGCCACGCAGGACTGACGCCCAGAGGCATCTATCCGTCACGAGTGGTCGGGTCGGCGCGCGGAGCACGACCGTTCCTGACCGATCGATCGCCGGATGCGCGG
Organism: Rathayibacter sp. PhB179; assembly: GCF_004345345.1. Lineage (NCBI taxonomy): Bacteria > Bacillati > Actinomycetota > Actinomycetes > Micrococcales > Microbacteriaceae > Rathayibacter > Rathayibacter sp. PhB179. The sequence continues at coordinate 508,843 of NZ_SLVD01000003.1, forward strand.
GCGGGGGTGGATCTCGATACGCCCGCTCCGCGGACTACTCGATCAGCATGCTCCGGCACGCAGAAACGCGTCCGGCTCGCGGGATCCGAGGATTCCCGCGAGCCGGACGCAGAACGACGTGCCGGAGCCGCCGCGACAGAACGTGTCAGCGCGCGCGCTTCTCCCGCACGCGCATGTTGACGTTCACCGGCGAGCCCTGGAAGCCGTAGATCTCGCGCAGGCGGCGCGCGATGTAGCGGCGGTAGCCCGGGTCGAGGAAGCCGGTGGTGAACAGCACGAATGTCGGCGGGCGCGAGGACGCCTGGGTGCCGAACAGCACACGCGGCTGCTTGCCGCCGCGCAGGGGGTGCGGGTGCGCCGCGGTGAGCTCCGCGAGGAACGCGTTGAACTTGCCGGTCGGGATGCGGGTGTCCCAGGACTCGAGGGCGAGCTCGAGCGCGGGCACGAGCTTCTCGAGGTGGCGACCGGTCTTCGCCGAGATGTTCACGCGCGGAGCCCAGGCGACGTGCGCGAGGTCCTTCTCGATCTCGCGCTCGAGGTAGCGGCGGCGCTCGTCGTCGAGGAGGTCCCACTTGTTGAACGCGAGCACGAGCGCGCGGCCCGACTCGAGCACCAGGTCGATGATGCGGACGTCCTGCTCCGAGATCGGCTCGGAGACGTCGATCACGACGACCGCGACCTCCGCCTTCTCGAGCGCGGTCGAGGTGCGCAGCGACGCGTAGAAGTCGGCGCCCTGCTGCAGGTGCACGCGGCGGCGGATTCCGGCCGTGTCGACGAAGCGCCAGATCTTGCCGGCGATCTCGACCTGCTCGTCGACCGGGTCGCGGGTGGTGCCGGCCAGCTCGTTGACGACGACCCGCTCCTCCCCCGCGGCCTTGTTCAGCAGGCTGGACTTGCCGACGTTCGGGCGGCCGAGGATGGCGACGCGCCGCGGGCCGCCGACCTCGCGCTTGGCGACGAGCGACTCGAGCGGCAGCTTCTCCAGCACCGTCTCGAGCAGGTCGGCGACGCCGCGGCCGTGCACGGCCGAGACGGGGTGGGGCTCACCGAGGCCGAGCGACCACAGTGAGGCGGCGTTCGGCTCCTGGCGCACGTCGTCGACCTTGTTGGCCGCGAGGAACACGGGCTTCCTGGTCTTGCGGAGCAGCTTCACGACGTGCTCGTCGGTCGCGGTCGCGCCGACGTTCGCGTCGACCACGAAGATGACGGCGTCGGCGAGGTCGATCGCGATCTCGGCCTGCATCGCGACGGAGGCGTCGATGCCGCGGGCGTCGGGCTCCCAGCCGCCGGTGTCGACGACGGTGAACTGGCGGTCGAGCCAGTCGGCCTTGTACGAGACGCGGTCGCGGGTGACGCCGGGGGTGTCCTCGACGACGGCCTCGCGGCGGCCGAGGATGCGGTTGACCAGCGCCGACTTGCCCACGTTGGGCCGGCCGACGATCGCCACGACCGGCAGCGCCGGGAGGTAGCGGATCTCGTCGGGGTCCTCGCTGGCGTACTCGAGGAGGTCGCGGTCCTCCTCGTCGAGGTCGTAGTCCTCGAGTCCGCTGCGCAGCGCCTGGGCGCGCGAGGAGGCGAGCTGCTCGTCGAGGTCGCCGAGGCGCTCGACGAGGTCGTCGTCTCCGAAGTTCAGCTCGTCGTCACCGACGTGCGTGTCCTGTGCCATGATCGGCCCTTGCTCTCGAAGTTCGGACCTCGGCGATGACCGCATCGACGGTCTGCTCGAAGTCGAGATGAGTGGAGTCGAGAAGAGTGACTCCGTCTGCGGCGTTCATGAAGTCCACCACCTGGGAGTCGGCGCGGTCCCTGGACCGCAGTGCCTGACCCGTCGCTTCAGCGGATTGCGTGGTGACTTCGCGCGAACGCCTCGCCATCCTAGCCTCTTCGCTCGCCGTCAGGAGGATCCGCACCCCGGCGGTCGGCGCCACGACCGTCGTGATGTCGCGCCCCTCGACGATGATGCCGGCCTTGCGGGTCTCGCCGATGATGCGGCGGAACAGCAGCGTGATCCGCCGGCGCACCTCCGGGACCTTCGCCACGGCCGAGACCTGACCGGTCACGCGGGGCTCGCGGATGGCCGCGGTCACCTCGGTCCGGCCGACCCAGACCGAGTACGACTCGGGGTCGGTGCCGATGGAGTAGTCGAAGCCGTCGAGCGCGTCGACGATCGCGTTCTCGTCGGCGAAGTCCAGCCCGGTGTCGAGGCCGTGCCAGGCGAGCGCGCGGTACGCGGCGCCGGTGTCGAGGAACTCGAAGTCGAGCCGTCGGGCCGCCTCGCGCGAGACGCTCGACTTGCCACTGCCGGCCGGTCCGTCGATCGCGACGACGACGGCGTCGCCGAAGTCGGGCACGTCGTCGGTGTGCGAGCCGCTCGCGCGCTCGGGCGCCGCTCCCCCGTCCTCCGGGATGCTCTGCTGCGCGCGGCGGGCGGGCGTCATCCGGTTCAGGCCGCCCTCCTGCCTGTTCTGCTCCGTGCTCATCCGGCGATCCTCCAGCCGCGTGCGGTCAGTTCCTCGGTCAGCGGGCCGACGGCCTCCGGCACCACCGAGATCTCGGCGAGGCCCACGCGGCGCCCCTCCGCATGCTCGAGGCGCACGTCCTCCAGGTTGACCCCGGCCTCGCCGATCTCAACGAACAGCCGGGCGAGGGTGCCCGGGGTGTCGTCGACGAGGACGATCAGGGTGGAGAAGCGCTGGTCCTGGCCGTGCTTGCCGGGCAGGCGGGCGACGCCGGCGTTGCCCGCGGCGAGGTGCTCGGCGAGCAGGCGGCGGGCACCCGGGGCGTCGAGGTCGCGCAGGGCGTCGGCGACCGCGGCGACGTCGTCGCGGAAGGCGTCGAGCACGGCGACCACGTGCTCGCGGTTCGCGCCGAGGATCTGCACCCACAGCTCCGGGGCGGAGGCGGCGAGCCGCGAGACGTCGCGCACGCCCTGGCCGGCGAGCCGCAGGGCGTCGTTCGGCGCGTCGACGAGCCGCTGCCCGAGCAGGGACGAGATCACCTGCGGCGCATGCGAGACGAGGCCGACCGAGCGGTCGTGCTCCTCCGGACCCATCTCGATGATCGAGCCGCCGAGGTCGAGCGCGAGCGCCTCGACCCGGGCGAGCGCCTCGGGCGGCGTCTCGCCGTCGCGGCAGATCACCCAGGGCCGGCCGACGAAGAGGTCGCCGCGGGCCGCCACCGGACCGCCGCGCTCCCGACCGGCCATCGGGTGCGAGCCGATGTAGCGGCTGAGGTCGAGGCCGCGGGCGCGCAGCTCGCGCAGCGGCTGCATCTTGACGCTCGCCACGTCGGTGACGACCGCCTCGGGGAACGCGGCCAGCTCGCGCTCGACGACGCCGGCGACGACGTCCGGCGGCACGCAGACCACGATCAGCACGGGCCGGTCGTCCGCGGAGGCGGCGCGGCCGGCCCCGTAGTCGATGGCGAGCGAGAGACTGGCGGGCGAGGCGTCGTCGAGGACGACGTCGACCCCGCGCGAGGCGAGGCCCAGGCCGATCGACGCGCCGAGCAGACCGGAGCCGACCACCCGCACCGTCCCCGTCGTCCGCATCGCGGGCGGGGCGGGGTGCAGGAGCTCGTTCACCCCGACAGCCTACCGATCAGGCCGACGCCGCTTGTCCTGGCCGCTGCGCCGCACACCGGAGTCGGGCCGCTCGGCACCGTTCGCGGAGGGGCGTCGCCGGTCCTGCGGCGGCGTCGCGCGGTCGTCGGCGCGCAACGCATCGGAGGGGCGCTCGCGCGGCCGCTCGTCACGACGGCGCTCGTCCGAGCGTCGGTCGCCGCGGTCGTCGGCGCGACGCTCGGGCCGCTCCTCGGAGCGACGCACCGGGCGATCGTCCGAACGGCGCTCGGGCCGTTCGTTCGACCGGCGCACGGGGCGGTCCTCCGACCGGCGCTCCGGCCGCTCCTCGGACCGCCGCACGGGCCGCTCCTCGGACCGCCGCACCGAGCGCTCCTCGGTCCGCCGCTCTCCGCGCCCCTCGGTCCCCCGGTCGTCCGCGGTCTGCGGCCGCGGCCGCCGCGCGCCCGCGCTCGCCTGGCGTGTCGGCTCCGGCTTCTCCACCGGCGCCTCGCCGCCCTGGCGCGAGATGGTCAGCAGCGCACCCAGCTCGTCGCGGGTCAGGTCGCGCAGATCGCCGGACCGCAGCGAGCCCAGGTGAAGCGGGCCGAACTGCCGGCGCACCAGCTCGAGCACCGGATGCCCGACGGCCGCCATCATCCGCCGGACGACGCGGTTGCGCCCGGAGTGCAGCGTGATCTCGACGAGCGACGCGTTCGAGCGACCCTCCGGTCGGCCGAGCAGCCGCGCCTTGTCGGCCGCGACCGTGCCGTCCTCCAGCTCGACGCCGGCTGTCAGCGCCGCGATCGTCTGCGGCAGCACCTGCCCGTGCACCTTCGCGATGTAGGTCTTCGTCACCCCGAACGACGGGTGCGCGAGCACGTGCGCCAGCTCGCCGTCGTTGGTCAGCACCAGGAGCCCCGAGGTCTCGGAGTCGAGGCGGCCGACGTTGAACAGCCGCTCCTCGAAGTTCTGCGTGTAGGTCCGGAGGTCGGGCCGGCCGTTCTCGTCGGAGAGCGAGCTGACCACGCCGACCGGCTTGTTCAGCATCACGTAGCGCCGCGAGGTGTCCAGCTGCACGGCGACGCCGTCCACCTCGATCCGGTCGTTCTCCGGGTCGATGCGGCGGCCGAGCTCGCTCGCCACCTCGCCGTTCACGCGGATCCGCCGCGCGACGATCATCTCCTCGACGACGCGGCGGGAGGCGACCCCCGCGGCCGCGAGGACCTTCTGCAGTCGTTCGCCCTCGGGCAAGTCAGCCGCGCTCATCGAATCCGTTCCGTCCGTCGCTCAGTAGGGGGGAGATCTTCGGCAGCTCGTCGAGCGAGGCGAGGCCGAGATGGACGAGCAGCTGCTCGGTGGTGCCGTAGAGGACCGCGCCGGTCTCGGGGTCGCTGCCGACCTCCGCGATCAGGCCGCGGCCGAGGAGGGTGCGCGCGACGGAGTCGACGTTGACCGCGCGGATCTGCGCGACCTGGCCGCGGGAGATCGGCTGCTTGTAGGCGATCACCGCGAGAGTCTCGAGGGCCGCCTGCGACAGCTTGGTCGGGTTCTGGGTCAGCACGAAGTCGGAGACGACGGAGTCGTACTCGCGGCGCACGTAGACCCGCCAGCCCCCGCCGACCTCGCGCAGCTCGAAGCCGCGGCGGATGCCGCCGTCCGCGCCGTCGAAGTCCGCGGCGAGCCGCTCGACCGACTGCCGGACGACCGGGATCGGCCGGGAGAGCGCCGTGGCGAGCGCGGCGAGCGACTGCGGCTCGTCCGCGATCATCAGGATCGCCTCGACGGCGCGGTCGATCTCGAACGCGACGGTCCCGGGACCGGCGACGGCCGCGGAGTCGGTGCTCGTGGGCTCACTGGTCATAGTCGGCCCCCAGGTGCGCGAGGCTCGCGTCCGACCAGTTCTCGGCCACCCACTGCAGGGTCAGCTCGCCGAGCGGCTCCGGCTGCTCGAACGCGATCGCGGCATGCCGGTAGAGCTCGAGCACGGCGATGAAGCGCGCCACGATCACGCCCTTCTCGTTCGCATCGGCGACGAGCTCGCGGAAGGTCGCCGTCGTCCGCTCGCGCAGCACGGCCACGATGTACGCGGCCTGCTCGCGGATGCTGATCAGCGGCGCGTGCAGGTGGTCGAGCCCGACGGTCGGGATCTCGCGCGGAGCGAGCGCGACGGCGGCGAGCGCCGCGAAGTCCTCGGGCGAGAGCGTCCAGACCAGCTCCGGCTTCTTCGCGCGGAACTCCTCCTCGAGCGGCACCTGGCGCACGTGCCGGCCGGTCTCGGCGTCGATCCGCTCGGCGAACCACGCCGACACCTGCTTGAACGCGCGGTACTGCAGGAGCCGGGCGAAGAGCAGGTCGCGCGCCTCGAGCATCGCCGCGTCCTCCGCATCGACCAGCTCGCCCTGCGGCAGGAGCCCGGCGATCTTGAGGTCGAGCAGGGTCGCCGCGACGACCAGGAACTCCGAGGCGCGGTCGAGCCCCTCCGCCGTGTCGATGCCGTGCAGGTAGGAGAGGAACTCGTCCGTCACCGCGCTCAGCGCGATCTCGGTGATGTCGACCTGCTGCTTCGCGATCAGGCTCAGCAGGAGGTCGAAGGGCCCCTCGAAGTTCGACAGCGCGACGGTGAAGCCGCGGGAGACGGGGGCGGTGTCCGCCTCCTGGTCGAGCAGGAGCGCCTCAGGCGACCGCGCCACGCGAGATCAGCTCCCTGGCGAGCTTGCGGTAGGCCTTCGCCGCGTTGTGCTCCGGCGCGAACGTGGTGATCGGCACCCCCGACACGCTCGCGTCGGGGAACTTCACCGTGCGTCCGATCACCGTCTCGAGCACGCTGTCGCCGAAGGCGTCGACCACCCGGTCGAGCACCTCGCGCGAGTGCAGTGTGCGCGAGTCGTACATGGTCGGCAGGATGCCGTCGAGCTCGATCACGGGGTTCAGCCGGTCGCGGACCTTGTCGATCGTCTCGATCAGCAGCGCGACGCCGCGCAGCGCGAAGAACTCGCACTCGAGCGGGATGAGCACGCCGTGGCTCGCGGTGAGCGCGTTCACGGTGAGCAGGCCCAGCGACGGCTGGCAGTCGATCAGGATCACGTCGTAGTCGGCGCTGACCTTGCGCAGCACGCGAGCCAGGATCGTCTCGCGGGCGACCTCGTTGACGAGGTGCACCTCCGCGGCCGACAGGTCGATGTTCGCGGGGATGATGTCGAGGCCGGGGACGCGGGTCGGGCGGATCGCCTCGCTCGGGTCCTTGACGGTGCCGAGCAGCAGGTCGTAGATCGTAATCGCGTCGTAGGTCGCGACGCCGAGACCGGCGGACAGCGCGCCCTGCGGGTCGAAGTCGATGGCCAGCACGCGGCGGCCGTACTCGGCGAGCGTCGCGCCCAGGTTGATGGTCGTCGTCGTCTTGCCGACGCCGCCCTTCTGGTTGCAGAGCGAGATGATGCGCGCGGGCCCGTGCCCGGTCAGCTCCACCGGGAGCGGGAAGTCGCGCAGGGGCCGGCCGGTCGGGCCGAGCGTCGGGGCTTCGAGACCGGTGAGCTCGGCCTTGTCGTCCGTCTTGCGTGTCACCTGCGTCGCCTCGCTTCCCGTGTCGGCGTGCGCTCCCGCGCGGCCTCCGTCGAGTGTACCGGCGACCCCGTCGTCGTCCCCGCCGCCGCCCCGGCGTCCGCCGATCTCGAGCGCGCCTGCTGATCAGCCAGCCGCGCAGCGGCACACCCCTGCTGGTCGAGCAGCCGCAGCGGCCCACTCCATGCTGGTCGAGTCGCCGCGCAGCGGCCCCCTCCATGCTGGTCGAGTAGCCGCGCAGCGGCGTATCGAGACCCACCCCCTTCGAACGCCGGATCTCGATACGCCCGCTCCGCGGGCTACTCGATCAGCATGAAGCGACCCGCCCCCTCAGCGCCGCGCCCGCGGGTGCGCCGTCGTGTACACGTCGCGGAGCGTGTCCGCCGTCACCAGCGTGTAGATCTGCGTCGTCGCCACCGAGGCGTGCCCCAGCAGCTCCTGCACCACCCGCACGTCCGCCCCGCCCGCGAGCAGGTGCGTCGCGAAGGAGTGCCGGAACGTGTGCGGCGAGATCTCGCGATCCAGCCCCGCCTTCTCCGCGACCGCGCGGATCACCAGCCACGCGCTCTGCCGCGACAGCCGACTTCCGCGCACTCCGAGGAACAGCGCCGGCGTCGCCCGCCCGCGCCGCGACAGCTCGGGCCGCGCCCGCACCAGGTAGTCCTGCACGGCCTCGCGCGCGAAGCTCCCGAGCGGCACCATCCGCTGCTTCGAGCCCTTCCCGGTCAGCCGCACCACCTCGGAGTCGAACACGTCGTCGACGCTCAGATCGACCGCCTCCGAGATGCGCGCCCCGGTGGCGTAGAGCAGCTCCAGCAGCGCCCGATCGCGCAGCTCCGACAGCTCCTCGCCCCGGGCCGCCTCGAGCAGCGACGCCATCTGCTCGACCGTGATCGCCTTGGGCAGCGTCATCGGGAGCTTCGGTGGCAGCACGTCGTGGGCGACGTCGTCGGCGACGTGCCCCTCCTCGAGCGCGAAGCGGTGCAGCCCACGCACGCTCGAGAGGATCCGCGCCCGCGAGCTCGCCGCCAGCGGCCGTTCGGCCCGCGCCGCGAGCCAGGACGCGAACTCCCCCACGTCCGAGCGCCGGAGCGCCGCGAGATCGGTGACCCCGCGCTCCTCGAGCCAGCCGAGGTACAGCCCCAGATCGCGCCGGTAGGCCGCGATGGTGTGCGCCGAGAGTCCGCGCTCGACGCTCGCCTGCCGGAGGAAGGCGTCGGCGATCGCGGCCGGAGTCACCCCCGGCGGACCCGCGGGTGCCGCGTCCACGGTGCCGAGGCGTCGCCGAGGCCGGCCCAGCCGCGCGCGCGGAAGGCGTCCGCCGCGAGCACCGCGAGGCAGAGGGACGGGTTCTGCACCCGCCGCGCGAGCACGGCGTCGACCGCCTCGTCGAGCGCGACCCAGCGCAGCTCCATGTCGGCCTCCTCCGCCTCGCGCTCGAAGGCGGCGTCGGTGGCGGAGAGATCGCGCGCCAGGTAGATGCGGATCACCTCGTCGCTGCCGCCGGGCGAGGTGGCGAACTCCGAGAGCAGGTCCCAGCGGCCGGCCCGCAGGTCGGTCTCCTCCCCCAGCTCGCGCTGCGCGGCGAGGAGGGCGTCCTCCCCCTCGATGTCGAGGAGGCCGGCCGGGATCTCCCACTCGCGGGTGCGCACGGGGTGGCGGTACTGCTTGATCAGCGCGACGCGGTCCTCGTCGTCCAGGGCGAGCACCGCGACGGCGCCCGTGTGGTCGAGGAACTCGCGGCGCAGCTCGCCGTCGCCGTAGCGGAAGGTCTCGGCGCGGACGCCCCAGACCATGCCGTCGAAGACGCGCTCGCTGGTGAGGATCTCGGGCTCGACGAGCTCGTCCGAGAGCAGCGCGTCCGAGGGCACGGAATCGGTCGCGTCAGTCATCGGAGCCGGCCTCCGACGCCGGGAACAGGCGCGACGCCTCCTGGCGCTCGAGCGCCGCGGTCACGAGCCCCTTGAACAGCGGGTGCGCGTTGTTCGGCCGCGAGCGCAGCTCGGGGTGAGCCTGCGTGCCGACGTAGAACGGGTGCTTCTTCCGCGGCAGCTCGACGTACTCGACGAGGCTGCCGTCCGGCGACGTCCCCGAGAACCAGAGGCCGGCATCGGCGATGCGGTCGCGGTAGCCGTTGTTCACCTCGTAGCGGTGGCGGTGGCGCTCCGCCGCCTGCGGCGCTCCGTAGACCTCCGCGACGATCGAGCCCTCGGCGAGATCGGCCGTGTAGAGACCGAGCCGCATCGTGCCGCCCATGTCGCCGGCGGCGAGGATCTCGACCTGCTCGGCCATCGTCGCGATGACGGGGAACTCGGTCTCCGGGTCGAACTCGGAGGACGACGCGCCCTCGAGTCCGGCCTCGTTGCGTGCGTACTCGATCACCATGCACTGCAGCCCCAGGCACAGGCCCAGGGTGGGGATGCCGTTCTCTCGGGCGAAGCGCAGCGCGCCGAGCTTGCCCTCGATGCCGCGGATGCCGAAGCCGCCGGGGACGCAGATGCCGTCGAGCTCGGAGAGCGCCTTCGCGGCCGCCTCCGGGTCCTCGAGTCCGTCGGACGCGATCCAGCGCAGGACGACCTTGGTCTGCTGCGCGAAGCCGCCGGCCCGCAGCGCCTCGGTGACCGAGAGGTACGCGTCCGGCAGGTCGATGTACTTGCCGACCAGGCCGATGGTCACCTCGTGCTTGGGCTCGTGCACGGCCTCGAGCAGCTGCGACCAGCCGTCCCAGACGACCTCGCCGGCCGACAGGTCGAGCTGATCGATGATGTACGAGTCGAGCCCCTGCTCGTTGAGCATCGAGGGGATCTCGTAGATCGAGGCGACGTCCTTCGCGTTGACGACGGCCTGCTCGTCGACGTCGCACATCAGCGCGATCTTGCGCTTGTTCGACTCCGACACCGGCCGGTCGCTGCGCAGCACGAGCGCGTCCGGCTGGATGCCGATCGAGCGCAGCGCGGCGACGGAGTGCTGGGTCGGCTTGGTCTTCTGCTCGCCGGAGGCGCCCATGAACGGCACGAGCGAGACGTGCACGAAGAAGACGTTGCGGCGGCCGAGCTCGTGGCGCACCTGGCGGGCCGACTCGATGAAGGGCTGCGACTCGATGTCGCCGACGGTGCCGCCGATCTCGGTGATGATCACGTCGGGCTGCGGGTCGTCCTCGGCCTGCAGGCGCATGCGGCGCTTGATCTCGTCGGTGATGTGCGGGATGACCTGGACCGTGTCGCCGAGGTACTCGCCGGCCCGCTCGCGGGCGATCACCCGGGAGTAGATCTGACCGGTGGTGACGTTCGCCGCCTGGTTCAGGTTGATGTCGAGGAAGCGCTCGTAGTGCCCGATGTCGAGGTCGGTCTCCGCGCCGTCGTCGGTCACGAAGACCTCGCCGTGCTGGAACGGGTTCATCGTCCCGGGATCGACGTTGAGGTACGGGTCGAGCTTCTGCATCACGACGCGCAGTCCGCGCGCGGTGAGCAGGTTGCCGAGGCTGGCGGCCGTCAGGCCCTTGCCGAGCGAGGAGACGACCCCGCCCGTGACGAAGATGTGCTTCGTGACCTTCGCGGGGGCGGTGTCGCGCCCGGCCGCAGAAGTGTCGGAAGAGGAAGAGGAAAGGCCCGAGTTCGAATTGTCCACCACGGGGTTCCACCGTAACAGCAGAACCGGGTCCGGGCGCCGCCCCCGCCGATTTCGCACCGGTCGGGGGGCGGCGCACCGGCCGGCGTCAGCGCCGGCGGCTCGACTCGAGCAGCTCGCGCGCGTGCGCCAGGGCGTTCTCGGAGTCCGTGAGCCCGGAGAGCAGGCGCGCCATCTCGGACACCCGCTCCTCCGCGTCCAGCTGGGTCACCGCGCTCGAGGTGACCGAGCCGTCCGAGCCCTTCTCGACCCGGAGGTGGTTGGTCGCGAAGGCCGCGACCTGGGCCAGGTGCGTCACCACGATGACCTGCGACGTCTCGGCCAGGCGCGCGAGCCGGCGCCCGATCTCGATCGCCGCCGCACCGCCGACGCCCGCATCGACCTCGTCGAAGACGAACGTCGGCACCGGATCGTTCGCCGCCACGACCACCTCGATCGCGAGCATCACCCGCGAGAGCTCTCCGCCGGAGGCGCCCTTCGCCAGCGCGCGCGGAGTGGCGCCGGTGTGCGGCTGCAGCAGCATCTCGACCGTGTCGCGCCCGTGCACCGTCGGCTCGCTCGCGCTGCCGACCTGCACGTGCAGGCGAGCATCGGCCATGGCCAGCGCGGTCAGCTCGTCGCTCACCCGCGCGCCCAGCTCGGCGGCGGCCGCGGTGCGCAGCTCGGTCAGCCGGTCGGCGAGCCGCTCGACCAGATCGGCGTCGGCGGCGGTGTCGGCCTCGAGGGCCGCGATCCGCTCGTCGTCGCCGTCGAGCTCGAGCAGCCGCAGCCCGGAGGAGTCGACGAGGTCGAGCACGTCGTCGAGGGTCGGCCCGTAGGTGCGCGCGAGCGCGGAGAGCTCCGCCCGGCGGTTCTCGATCAGCTCGAGGTCGTGCGCGCCGTCGAGGTCGAGCTCGGCGAGGTAGGAGGAGAGGCCGGCCGCGACGTCGCCGAGCAGCACCGACGCCTCGCCGAGGGTCTGGGTCAGCGGCTCGAGCGCCGCGTCGTGCTCCGCCGCGCGCTCGAGCACCCGGCGGGCGATCTCGACGAGACCGAGGGCGTCGCGGCCGTCGAGCTCCTCCGAGGACACGGCCTCGCGGGACTCCCCTGCGGCGATGCGCAGCTGCTCGATGCTGCCGAGCCGCTCGGACTGCGTCGAGAGCTCGACGTCCTCACCGCGCTGCGGGGCGACCACCTCGATCTCGGCGAGCGCACTGCGGAGTCGCTCCGCCTCGCGCGCCCGCGACTCCCGCGCCGTGGTCAGCTCGTCGAGCTCCTCGCGGTTGGCCCGCCAGCGCTCGAAGGCGCTCGCGTAGTCGCGCAGGGCCTCCCCCAGCTCGGGTCCGCCGAAGCGGTCGAGCGCGTCGCGCTGCGCGGCCGCCGAGCGCAGCCGGATCTGGTCCGACTGCCCGTGCACCACGACGAGCTGATCGGCCAGCTCGCTGAGCACGCTGACCGGGGCACTGCGGCCGCCGACGACGGCACGCCCGCGCCCCTCGGCCGAGACCGAGCGCGCGAGCAGCAGCTCGGGTCCGTCGAGGTCGCCGCCGGCGTCGTGGACGCGGTCCGCGACCGCACCCTCCTCGGGCACCAGCCAGCGGCCGGACACCCAGGCCTGCTTGCTGCCGGAGCGGACGGCGGACGCGTCGGAGCGCGCGCCGAGCACGAGGCCCAGGGCGGTCACGACCATGGTCTTGCCGGCACCGGTCTCACCGGTGACGGCGGTGAATCCCGGTCCGAGCGGGAGGGTCGCCTCGGCGATGACGCCGAGGTCGCGGATCTGCAGCTCCTCGAGCATGCGGCTACTCCGTCTCCGCCGACCCCCGCCATCCGCGGATGGGGAGACCGAACTTCTGCACCAGGCGATCGGTGAACGGGGCGTCGTGCAGGCGGGCGAAGCGCACCGGCACGGGCGAGCGGCGGTACACCACCCGCGCCCCGGGCGGCAGCTCGTAGGTGCGCCGGCCGTCGGCCCAGAGCACGCCGACGCCGTCGGTGCGCTCCTTCACCTCGACGGCGAGGCTGGAGTCCGGCCCCACGACGAGCGGGCGGGCGAACAGGGCGTGCGCACTGAGCGGCACGAGCAGCATCGCCTCGAGCGTGGGCCAGACGACGGGACCGCCGCCGGAGAAGGCGTAGGCGGTCGAGCCGGTGGGCGTCGACACGACGATGCCGTCGCAGCCGAAGCTGGAGAGCGGACGACCGTCGACGCCGACCATCACTTCGAGCATCCGCTCGCGGCTGCCCTTCTCGACGGTGGCCTCGTTGAGCGCCCAGGTCTCGTAGACCACGGCGTCGTCGATCTTGACGCGCACCTGCAGCGTCATCCGCTCCTCCACGGCGTAGTCGCCGTCGAGTGCGCGAGCGACCGCGTCGTCGAGGTCGTCGCGCTCGCTCTCGGCGAGGAAGCCGACATGGCCGAGGTTCACTCCGAGCAGCGGAGCCGTGCCGGTTCGGACGATCTCGGCCGCGCGCAGGATGGTGCCGTCCCCGCCGAGGACGAAGACCAGCTCGATCTCCTCCAGCGTGACGTCGGCGCCGAGGACGGCCACGTCGCTGAGCTCGGGCGCGGTGCGGACGATGTCACCCTTGTCGTCGGCGCAGAGCACGGGCCGGGCTCCGGACCCGCGGAGGCGTCCGACCACGAGGATCGCCGCTTCGAGGGAGTCCGCCCGTCCGGTATGGGCGATGACGAGGATGTTGCGCTCGCCAGGAGGGGACTGCATCGAGTGGGTGTCCTTCGGGTCGATCGACGGCGGCGGACACGATCGCGTCACCCGAGGGTGAGCGCGGTGACCGCGTCCCTCCATTCTGTCGGAATCGTTCCGCGGTCGCGGTGGAGGTGCACCAGATACTCCTGATTCCCAGCGCCACCCGGGAGCGGCGAGGCGATCAGACCGGCCACTCCGAGTCCCGCGTCCCAGGCGGACCAGAGCACGTCGGAGAGTGCCTCGCGCCGGAGTTCCGGATCACGGACGATCCCCTCCTTGATGCCGAGGCGGCCCACCTCGAACTGCGGCTTGACCAGCACGACGAAATCGGCGGTCGGCGCGACGGACGCGGCGACGGCCGGCAGCACCATCGACAGGGAGATGAAGGAGACGTCCGCGACGACGAGGTCCGGCACGACATCCGTTCCGGAGGCCGCTGCGAGCGAGGTCGCCGTCATCTCCCGCGCGTTGAAGCCCTCGACGACGCGCACTCGCTCCTCGGAGCGGATCCGAGGCGCAAGCTGCCCGTGTCCGACGTCGAGCGCGATCACCGACGCGACTCCGCGCTCCAGGAGCACCTGGGAGAACCCGCCCGTGGAGGCGCCGACATCCAGGGCGTTCGCACCGTCGACTCGCACGGTGGGGAACGCGTCCAGGGCGGCGATCAGCTTGTGGGCCGCCCGGCTGACGTAGTGGTCCAGCGAGGCGACGGCGACCTCCTGCTCGGGCCGCACTCGGATCGACGGTTTGAGCGCCGGCGCACCGTCCACGGTGACGACACCGTCGGCGATCATGCGCGCCGCATGCACTCGGGAGCGGGCGATGCCTCGCGTGGCGAGTGCGGTATCGAGCCGCTGGTCCTCGGAGTCGGTCATCGAGCGGAGTCACCACCCTCGAGCCGGATCCGAAGCTGCTCCTGCAGTTCCGCGTAGGCAGCCGCCCGCGATGCCAGGGGCGACTGCTCGATGTCGTCGAGACGATCGCCGAGCTCGACGCTCTCGCTTCCGGACGTGCGGTCCTCGGACATCGTCACTCCTCACGGCGCCGCGTCGAGCGGCTAGCGGCTCTCAGGGAGAACCTCTGGTTAAACAGCGATGGCCACCCATTTCTGGGTGGCCATCGTGAATTGGTGTCCGGCGGTGTCCTACTCTCCCACAGGGTCCCCCCTGCAGTACCATCGGCGCTGAGAGTCTTAGCTTCCG
>NZ_SLVD01000004.1:0-436106 GCF_004345345.1 Rathayibacter sp. PhB179
CGGAAGCTAAGACTCTCAGCGCCGATGGTACTGCAGGGGGGACCCTGTGGGAGAGTAGGACACCGCCGGACACCAATTCACGATGGCCACCCAGAGATGGGTGGCCATCGCTGTTTAACCAGAGGTTCCGCAGACGGAACCGGAAGATCCAGCACCTCGACCCCCGTGGCATCCGCCATGGTGCGGGTTAGGGTGGTGGCTGGCGGCTCACGGGCCGCCGATCCCCGTCCTCACGGACGGGTCAACTCCACAGAGCTCCACCACGACAGGCGAGGAACGCATGGACGACGCAGCATCCGACCGCAACGACCGCGGACAGGACCGGCGCGACGAGCGCCCGCCCCGCGCTGCCGGCGGCGACCGCTCCTCCTCCCCGCGAGGCGGAGCTCGAGACGGCGAGCGGCCCGCTCGCGGTGGAGACTCCCGTCCGTACCGCGCGAACGACTCCGGAGCGCGCTCGGACGCTCCGCGCCGTGACGGAGCCGGCCGTCCGGACCGTGGCGGAGACTCCCGGCCGCGGCGGGACGGCGACTCTCGTCCGTACTCCGGCGGCGACTCCCGTCCGCGCCGCGACGGTGACGCCCGCCCTCCTCGGGCCGGCGACTCCCGTCCTTCCCGTGACGGTGATTCCCGTCCGCGTCGTGAGGGCGACTTCCGTCCCTCTCGTGACGCCGACTCCCGCCCTCGCCGTGACGGCGATGCGCGTCCTTCCCGTGAGGGTGATTCCCGTCCGCGTCGTGAGGGCGACTTCCGTCCTTCTCGTGGTGGCGACTCCCGTCCGCGTCGTGAGGGCGACGTCCGTCCTTCTCGTGATGGTGACTCCCGCCCCCGCCGCGATGGTGAGTCCCGTCCCTCGCGTGACGGTGACTCTCGTCCCCGGTACGGCGATTCCCGTCCTTCTCATGACGGTGATTCCCGTCCGCGTCGTGAGGGCGATTCCCGTCCTTCTCGTGATGGTGACTCTCGTCCGCGTCGTGAGGGCGACTTCCGTCCCTCGCGTGATGGCGACTCTCGTCCCCGCTACGGCGAGGCACGTCCCTCTCGTGACGGTGATTCCCGTCCGCGTCGTGAGGGCGACTTCCGTCCCTCGCGTGACGGTGACTCCCGTCCTCGTCGTGAGGGCGACTTCCGTCCTTCTCGTGATGGTGACTCCCGTCCGCGTCGTGAGGGCGACTTCCGTCCGTCTCGTGATGGCGATTCCCGCCCTCGCCGTGAGGGTGACTCCCGTCCCTCGCGTGACGGAGACTCTCGTCCGCGTCGGGACGGTGACTCGCGTGGCGGGCGCTTCGACGAGCGTCGGGGCGGTGGCGATCGCGCGGGCGGCCGTGGCGGGTTCGGCGGCGGGTACGCCGGCCGCGGCGCTCCGCGCGAGGAGCCGGAGCTCACCGAGGAGGAGCGTGAGCGTCGCTCCCTCCAGTCGGTACGCCCTCGGCACGACGACCCGGATCTGCCGGACGACGTCCAGGCGAAGGATCTCGACAAGGTCGCCCGCAACGAGCTGCGCACGCTGTCCAAGGACAACGCGGAGTGGGTCGCGCGTCACCTGGTGATGGCGGGCCGCCTCCTCGAGGAGGACCCGGACCTCGCGCACCGGCACGTGCTGTCGGCCGCGCGCCGGGCCGGCCGGATCGCGGTCGTCCGCGAATCGCTGGCCATCTCGGCCTATGCGACCGGAGACTTCGCGCTCGCGCTGCGCGAGCTGCGCACCTACCGCCGGATCTCCGGCTCGGACGAGCAGGTCCCCCTGATGGTCGACAGCGAGCGCGGCGTGGGGCGGCCCGACAAGGCGCTCGAGCTCGGCCGCTCCGTGGACCGCAGCATGCTGAGCCCCGGTGCCCAGGTGTCGCTCGCGATCGCGATGTCCGGGGCGCGCCTCGACCTCGGTCAGGGCGAGCTGGCGCTGATGGAGCTCGAGATCCCGCAGCTCGACCCCGACCGCGCCTTCTCCTACAGCCCCGACCTCTTCGCCGCGTACGCGCTCGTCCTCGAGGAGGTCGGCCGTGCCGAGGAAGCCGCCGAGTGGCAGCGCCGCGCGGACATCGCCGCGCGCGCCGTCTTCGCGGCCGAGGGCGGCGGCGACGACGA
Organism: Rathayibacter sp. PhB179; assembly: GCF_004345345.1. Lineage (NCBI taxonomy): Bacteria > Bacillati > Actinomycetota > Actinomycetes > Micrococcales > Microbacteriaceae > Rathayibacter > Rathayibacter sp. PhB179. The sequence continues at coordinate 2,086 of NZ_SLVD01000004.1, forward strand.
GACCATCGAGGTCGTCGAGGAGGAGGGCGAGTACGTGCCCGCCACCCGCGCCGAGCTCTCGGGCCTGGTCGCCGCCGACGCAGCCCCCGAGACCGACGCAGCCCCCGAGACCGACGCGGCCCCCGAGGCCGACCTGGACGACTCGCTCGACATCGACGACGAGGACGAGGACGAGGACGACAGCCTCGACCCCGACTCGGCTGAGCTCGCCGAGCAGGACGTTCCCGAGATCGACCAGCCCCTCGAGATCGACGAGCCCGCCGAGACGGACGAGTCCGCCGAAATCGACGAGCCCGCCGACGCCGGTGCACCGGTGGAGGACGACGAGACCACCGACTCCGATGTCTCCGCCGAGACGACGGCCGCGGACGCGATCGAGAACCAGGCCGCGCTCGACGACGCGGACCTGTCCGACGCGGACTTCGAGGAGGCCCTCGCCGATTCGACGCTCGAGGCACTGTCTGTGGAGGACGCCGCCGAGGAGACCGGCGACGAGCAGCCCGCGGACGAGACCACCGCGGCGTCCACCGACGCGGAGTCCGCAGACGACACCGACACCACCACCCCCACCGACACCGAGGAGGACGGCGCCGATGTTCCGAAGCCCGAAGCCTGAGCCCAGCCCCCTCGACGGGCGCGACTGCGTCCTCGCCGACCTCGACGGGGTCGTCTACAAGGGCGCCGACGCGATCCCGTACGCCGTCGAGAGCCTGAACCGCGCGGCCGAGACGGTCCGCGTCGGCTACATCACCAACAACGCCTCGCGCACCGACGTCTCGGTGGCCGGCCACCTCTCCGACCTCGGCCTCGCCGTGCGCCCGGAGGACGTGGTCACCTCGCCGCAGGCGGCCGTCGTGCTGCTCGCCGATCTGATCCCGGCCGGCTCGACCGTCCTGGTCGTCGGCGGGGAGGGCCTCACCACCGAGGTCGAGCGGGCCGGCTTCACCGTCACCCGCAGTGCGGAGGACTCACCGGCCGCCGTCGTCCAGGGCTTCGCGCAGTCGGTCGGCTGGGCCGAGCTCGCCGAGGCGTCGTTCGCGCTGCACACGGGCATCCCGTGGGTGGCCACCAACACCGACTGGACGATCCCCGTCGCCCGCGGCATCGCGCCGGGCAACGGCACGCTCGTCTCCGCCGTGCACACCGCGGTCGGGCGCCTCCCCGTCGTCGCGGGAAAGCCGGAGCGCGCGATCTTCGACGCGGCGACCGCGCGGTTCGGCTCGACGAATCCGCTGTTCATCGGCGACCGGCTCGACACCGACATCGCCGGGGCGAACACCTCCGGCATGGAGAGCGTGCTCGTGCTGACCGGCATCGACCGGGCGAAGCAGCTGCTCGCGGCCGAGCCGAAGCTGCGGCCGACCTACATCCTGGCCGACCTGCGCGAGCTGGACGCGCCGTACCCGGCGACCGTCGTCGCCCGGAACGGCACGCACTCGGTGCGCTCGGCGAAGGTCCGGCTCGACGGCGACTCCGTCGTGATCGTCGACGCCGGCTCCGACGAGACCGACCTGCTGCGCGCCGCCTGCTCGGTGATCTGGAGCTCGGGCCGCGCGATCTACGGACTCGACGTGCCGGAGTCGCTCTACAGCTGACCCCGCGCCCGCACCGGGCCTAGGCCCGATCCCGTGCGGCGGGCTCCTCCCGGCCCTCGAGCCGGAGGAGCCCGCTCAGCCGGATCGCCAGCGCCACCGCCGCGACGGCGATCAGCGCGCCGTAGGCGAAGGTGGCCGTGAAGACGGCGGCGCCGCTCCCGATCAGACCGGTCACCGCGGCGGCGAGCAGCCCGGTGAGCGCGAGCGAGACCGAGCCGCCGGTCGAGTCGGCGATCTGCAGCGCCGAGCTGTTGAAGCCCTCGCGCCCCGGCGCCGAGAGGCCGAGCGTCAGCGTGCCCATCCGCGGGAACATCGCGCCCATCCCGCCGCCCGCGAGGAACCAGCCGACTCCGGCGACGATCGGCGAGAGCGCGAGCACGACCGTCAGCAGCACGACGACGATGCCGGCGAGCAGCAGCCCGGTTCCGAGCCGCATCGCGCCGCCGTGCGAGAGGCGGGTGCCCGGCCGGCCCTGCAGCTGCGAGCCCAGCGCCCAGGAGACGGCGCCGGCGGTGAGCGCGACCCCGGACAGCCACGGCGGGAGTCCGTACCGCTCGCTGAGCAGCAGCGGGAGGTAGACCTCGGTGCCGAAGAAGGCGGCCGCGACGAGGGCCCGGAGCAGCATCGTCGACGGCAGGACACCGCGCGCTCGCAGCGTGCCGACCGGCAGCAGGGCGCGGACCGCGAGGATCACCACCGCGATCGCGACGGCGGCCACTACTCCCGCCGCGTCCGGAGCGATCTCCGCGCTCGTGCTCAGCACGACGACGGCGGCGGCCACCACGACGGCGCGGACGACGCGGCCGATCGCGCTCCGGTCGAAGGGCCGCAGCGCCTGCGGCTCGAGCGCGCGCAGCGTCGGCGCGATGACCGCGCTCGCCACGGCCACCAGCGCCACGACGCCGAGGAACACCCAGTGCCAGCTCGTCAGCTCGGCGACGAGGCCCGCGGCGAGCGGCCCGACCAGCGAGGGCACCACCCAGGCTGCGGCGAAGGCGCCGAAGATCCGGGGGTGCAGCTCGGCGGGGAAGACCCGGGCGACGAGCACGTAGAGCGTGACGGTGATCCCTCCGCTCCCGAGGCCCTGCAGCAGGCGCGCGCCGACGAAGACCGGCATCGACGTCGCCGTCCCCGCCGCGATCAGGCCGAGCGTGAAGAGCAGGATCGCCGCGATCAGCGCCGGGGTCGGTCCCCGGCGGTCCGCCGAGGAGCCCGCCGTGACCATACCGACCACGGCCGCGGCGAGGGTGGCCGCGAAGGCGAGCGAGTAGAGCGCCCGGCCGTCGAGGTCGGCGCTGATGATCGGCATGATCGTCGTCACCGCGAGCGATTCGAACGCGCAGAGGAAGACGAGCGCGGTCGTGCCGGCGGTGGTCAGGAGGAACGGGGCCGAGGTGATGCCGCGGCGGGCGACGGGAGGCACTCTCGCCACACTACGCGGCGGCCGGTGCCGTCGGCGGAGTCAGCGGTAGACCGCCCAGTCGTCCTTCGTCAGCAGGGTGGGCGTGCCGTCGATGTCGACGAGCCAGCCGGCGTCGTCGCGCTCGAGGTAGCGCCCCTGGATGATCTCCGGAGCCCAGCCCCCGTCGCGCGAGGACACCCAGCGGACGAAGCGGACGGTGCCGCCGCGCCGGAAGAGCGTGCCGTTGTGGTCGCTCACGCCAGGATCCTCCTGGCCCGGGGATCGGGAGCGCTCTCGGGCTCGGCGACGACGTGCAGTCCGATCCGGCCGTGCGAGGCCGCGGTCAGCGCGCGCAGCCAGTGCGGATTGAGGTCGTGCTGCCCCTCGGCGTCGTACTCGTAGCGCGTGGCGATGGAGGGGTGCAGCCAGAGCTCGGACAGTCGCCCGTCGTCGTCCTCAGTGGTGAGCAGGAAGCCCTCGCCGCGGCGGAACCGCGCGGTGATCACGCTCTGCAGGTGCGCGAGGGTGCGGTCCTCGAACCGGTGCGCACTCGGCGGTGCCCCGTACAGCAGGCGTCCCATCGTCGACTCTCCTCCGCCGTTTCCGGTCCACCGAGGGGGGCGCACCACAGAACAGCGTACTTTATTGACTAAATCGGTTAGCTAAATGCTCGGCGAGCAGTGCGTTTCCGGGACAGCGCGTGCTGCGTTTCCCGGAGGGCGCCCGCGGGCTGCCGAGAAGTGGTTGCATGGTCGGAGCGAGTTCCCGATCGGGGCGCCTGCCGTCAGGAGGGCGACCCATGGACGATCGACCGGATCTGTTCGCACTGCTGGCCCGGCTGCGGACCGTGGAGCGGAGCTACGACGCGCGCGTCGAGCGCCGGCTGGGCATCGGCGCGACCGACCTGGCCGCCCTGCGTCTGATCGGCGCCGGCGCCGGGCGGAACGAGATCATCCGCGCGGTCGATCTGGCCGGGGCGATCGGTCTGACGACGGCGGCCGTCTCGATCCTCGTCGACCGGCTCTCCCGCGCCGGCTACGTGGACCGCGTGCTCGATCCCTCCGACGGCCGCGGCCGGATCCTCTGCCTGACCGGCCGGGCCGAGACGGCGCTCGGCGAGACCGACGAGCGGGTCTACGGCGAGGTCCGCACCCTCACCGACTCGGTCGCCGACGCCGAGTCGGTGCGCTTCGCCGCGATCCTCGAGGGGCTCTCCGGGATCTTCGAGCGCGGACCGCATCCCGCGGTCTGAGCCCGCAGTCCTGCAGCCCGCGGCCCTGCAGCCCGCCGCCCTGCTCCCGCGGGGCGGCGCGCTCAGCGGGTGAGGCGCTCGATCAGCTCGCGGTAGCGACCGGCGGTCCGGACGACGATCTCGTGCGGGAGCCGGGGCGGCTCGCCCTGGCCGTCCCAGTTGTCCGCGAGCCAGTCCCGGACGATCTGCTTGTCGAAGGACTGCCCGCGCACGCCCGCGTCGTAGTCGACCGCGTCCCAGTAGCGCGAGGAGTCGCTCGTCAGCACCTCGTCGCCGAGGGTGACGACTCCCGTCGCCCGGTCCACGCCGAACTCGAACTTGGTGTCGGCCAGGATGACGCCGCTGCGCAGCGCGATCGCGGCCGCCTCCCGGTAGACGTGCAGCGAGAGGGTGCGCAGCGCCTCCGCCGCGTCCTCGCCGACGAGCTCGACGGTCCGCTCGAACGAGATGTTCTCGTCGTGCTCGCCCTGGGGCGCCTTCCAGGCGGGGGTGTAGATCGGCTCGGGCAGCACGTCGCCGTCGTCGAGGCCCTCGGGGAGCGCGACGCCGGACACGGTGCCGGTCGCGCGGTACTCCTTGAAGCCGCTGCCGGAGAGGTAGCCGCGCACGACGCACTCGATCGGGAACATGTCGAGCGTCTTCACGAGCATGGCGCGGCCGCGCACGGCCTCGGGGATCTCTCCCGGGACGAGGTGGTTGGGCACATCGGCCAGCTGGCCGAACCACCACAGCGACAGCTCCGTCAGCAGCTCGCCCTTGCCGGGGATGCCGGGCTCGAGGATCGTGTCGAAGGCGCTGACCCGGTCGCTCGCGACGACGAGCATCCGGTCGGCGCCGAGCACCGGGTCGGAGTCGTCGGGGGTGTAGAGGTCGCGCACCTTGCCGGAGTAGGCGTGCTGCCAGCCGGGCAGCGGGGCGGTGGGGTCGAAGGCCGGGGAGTCGTCGCGGGTCACCGGGCCATTCTCCCGGAAGCGGGGGCCGTGGTCAGCCTCTCAGCGCGTCTGCGGACGTCGAACCTGGAAGCGGGCTGGGCATCCGCTCTGCCGCGCGGATCCTGAGCTGTCAACCACGCGCGCTGCCGCCGTGCCCGCGCCTAGCGTCGAGGACATGACTTCCGAGAACACGACCGACCAGTACACGTTCCAGGACCCCACGAAGATGTTCGCCGACATCGACACCGAGGAGCAGTATCAGGAGGGCTCCGGCCTCGACTCGAAGATGGACGACCTCGCCGACCGCGGCGAGTCGACCTACCGCGGTTCTGGCCGCCTCGAGGGCCGCAAGGCGCTGATCACCGGTGGCGACTCCGGCATCGGCGCGGCCGTCGCCATCGCCTATGCGCGCGAGGGCGCCGACGTCGCGATCGTCTACCTGCCCGAGGAGGAGTCCGACGCGAAGAAGGTCGTCGCCCTCATCGAGGAGGCCGGCCGCGTCGCCGTCGCCATTCCCGGCGACATCACCGACCACGACTTCGCCGTCGGCGCCGTCGCGAAGGCCGTCGAGGGCCTCGGCGGCCTCGACATCCTCGTCAACAACGCGGGCAAGCAGCAGTCGGTCGAGAACTTCCTCGACATCTCCGACGAGCAGTTCGACGAGACCTTCAAGACCAACGTCTACGCGATGTTCTGGATGACGAAGGCGGCCGTGCCGCACCTCGCCCCGGGCTCCGCGATCATCAGCACCTCGTCGATCCAGGCCTACCAGCCGTCGCCGACGCTGGTCGACTACGCCTCCACCAAGGCCACGATCAACACGTTCTCGAAGGCGCTCTCGCAGCAGCTCGCGCCCAAGGGCATCCGCGTGAACGTCGTCGCGCCCGGTCCGATCTGGACCCCGCTGCAGACCGCGGGCGGCCAGCCGCCGGAGAAGCTGCCCGAGGTCGGCTCGCAGACGCCGCTCGGCCGCTGGGGTCAGCCCTCGGAGCTCGCTCCGGCCTACGTGTTCCTCGCCTCGCCCGAGTCGAGCTACGTCGTCGGCGAGACGCTGCACGTCAACGGCGGCATGCCCACGCCGTAACACTCGGCGGCATCCGCGGGCCCAGCCGGCGTCCGGAGACCTCGGTCCCCGGACGCAGGCTGGGTCTTCGCATTTAGTTGTCGTAACAATCGGTGCGGAGAAGGCGAACTGCGCAAGGCTTTCTCCATGACCGATTCCCTGCCGATCCTCGACCTCTCCCGCCTCGACCAGGGAGAGGAGGAAGCCGCCGCGTTCCGCCGCGATCTCCGCGAGACCACGCACGACGTGGGCTTCTTCTACCTCGTCGGCCACGGCGTGCCGCAGGACCTCCTCGACGACGTGGTCGCCGTCTCCCGCCGCTTCTTCGAGCTCTCCGAGGAGGAGAAGCTGGCGATCGAGAACACGGCCAGCCCGCAGTTCCGCGGCTACACCCGCTTCGGCGCCGAGCTGACCAACGGCGACGTCGACTACCGCGAGCAGGTCGACATCGGCATCGACCGCGAGACCGTGCCGGCCGGCGCCGACGTCCCGGACTACCAGCGCCTCGAGGGACCGAACCTCTGGCCGGAGTCGCTGCCCGAGTTCCGCGCCGTCTTCGAGCGCTGGCACGAGGAGCTCGCCGCGGTGGCGATCCGCCTGCTGCGCACCTGGGCCGTGGCGCTCGACGCTCCGGCCGACGTCTTCGACGAGGCGTTCGCCGAGAAGCCGTTCTCGCTGGTCAAGGTCGTCCGCTACCCGGGCACCTCCGACCCCGAGCCCAAGCAGGGCGTCGGCGCGCACCGCGACGGCGGAGTGCTGACCCTGCTGCTGGTCGAGCCCGGCAAGGGCGGCCTGCAGGTCGAGCACGACGGCTCCTGGATCGAGGCGCCGGCGCTGCCCGGGGCGTTCGTCGTCAACATCGGCGAGATGCTCGAACTGGCCACCGGCGGCTACCTCAAGGCGACGCTGCACCGGGTGATCTCGCCGCTGATCGGCACCGACCGGATCTCGATCCCGTTCTTCTTCAACCCCTCGCTCGACTCGACGATGCCCTCGCTGCCGCTGCCCGAGGAGCTGAAGTCCGGCCTCTCGGTCGACCCGACCAACAGCCCGATCCTCGAGACCTACGGCGAGAACGCGCTGCGCTACCGCCTGCGCGCGCACCCCAACGTCGCGGCCGTGCACCACGCCGACCTGCTGACTCCGGCGAGCTGACCGCCCGCCGCGAGATGCCACTTGTGCACGCTTCTCACGGCGTGTCGCGTGCACAAGTGGCATCTCGCGGCGGGGGAGGGGGCCCGGGCTACTCGATGAGGTTCGCGGTGGGGAGCGAGTGGGTGCCGAGGTGCAGGGTGCGCGTCCCGAGCGTCCAGCTGATGCGGGGGCGGAAGACGGCCAGGCCGGTGAAGGACACCGACTTCATCTTCTTCAGCGCGGTGCTCGCCTTCGTCCGCAGGGAGGAGACCTGCTCGGCGGAGTGCGCGGCGGCGGCCGGGGGCGGTCCCACCTCCCACATCTCCACTGCGGACTGCGGCGGCACATCGGCCGGGAGGTCGGTGGCGCGTCCCGCCGCTCGCGTGGCCTTGTACTCCACGGAGAGGGGCACGGCGACGGAGGCGTTGGAGGTCAGGAAGCTGGTGAGCCGCCCGTCCGCCGCCTCCGCCGCGGTCTCGATCCCCTCGAGGAGATCGGAGCCGACGTGGCAGCCCGTGATCGGGTCCTGCCCCGCGACGATCGCGAAGACGAAGCCACCGGCGCAGCCGAGCAGCGCACTCGAGACGTCGAGGGCGAGCCAGGTGTCCAGCGCCGACTTCTCCCGGGTGGCGATCTCCACGATGTAGCTGCCCTCGACGGTCGCCTTCCCGGCGACGTCGAGCCTGTGCGGGGCCGGCATCCGCTTGCCGGCGAACGTGTCGAGCATCTTCGTGCCGTCGACCTTGCCGTCACCGGCCAGGCTGAACTCCTTGAAGTAGATCGTGTGGCCGGGCAGGAAGCGCCACGCGTCGGGCTCTCCGGCCTTCGGCTGGAAGTAGAGCCGGACGCCGTGCTTCCGGACGAGCGCCGGAGACAGATTGACCCCCGCCTTCGCGAACGCCGTGTCCTTCACCTTCGGCGCCCCCAGGACCGAGTAGTTGATCGAGTCGCGGAAGGAGAACGCGATCGACATCGTGGGGACGTTGCAGTCCTCCTTGAGAGCGAGCTGCCGGACCTCGCACGGCCCGTTCGGAGAGGTGACCCACGGATTGCCGCTCCTCGTCATCGACGGAGCGCCGACGGACATCTCCAGGTCGAACTCGTCGCTCACCCCGGGGTACTCGGAGGAGAGCTCGATCCCGGCCCGCAGGAGGAAGCTGAAGCGGCCCTTCCCGGAGATGTGCGAGTTGAGGAGGCTGTAGGAGCTCCAGCCCTCCAGATGCGCGGTCGAGCCGCCGGTGAACAGGACCGTCGCGGAGCTGTCCTGGTCGTGGGCCGGGAGGCTCGCGATCGCGGCGCTGAATCCGGGGTCGGACGACGGAGTGCTCAGCATGACGGCGTCGCGGAAGCGGGCGCCGACATCGCCCTGTCCCTTGCAGCGCTTCACCTCGACGTCGAAGATGGCGCAACGCCACCAGTTGAGCGAGTGACCGAGCTCCTCGAGGTAGAACTTGGCGAAGTCCGGGTTCGCGGAGCCGTCGGTGATCCTCACGAGGTCCTCGTTGAGCAGGATCGCGCTCTGATCGTCGTCGTAGACGAAGGCGGCGGGCCGGTCGCCCAGGGTGTCGGAGGCGACCCAGAGCGGACTGATCTGCTCGAGGTACGCGGAATCCGTCAGGACCTTCAGCAGCTCCGCCGTGATCGACCGGCTCTCCGCGCTCGCCCACGCGGGGTTCTGCCGCGCGACCTCCTCGTAGTCCGGGCCGAACGCATGGGTGAACACCGTCTCCACCCCGCGCTCGAAGGCGACCTGCGCGGCGGCCTGGCGCAGATCGGCACTGGTGGCGCCGACCACGGGGAAGGTCTTCGTGCCGTCGAGCCCCAGCTCGTCGCGGAGCGGCCCGTTCGCGAGGAGCCACTTGTGAGTCGCCTCCGGGATCATCCGCGAAGCCCGGGCGAGGAGCTGCCCGAAGTCCTGGTAGTGCGACTCGGGCGGAGCGTCGGACCCGGGCGCGTCACTCCAGAGGCCGCTCTCGCGGACCCCCTCCACCGCCTCGTCGCCGAGGTCCTTCGAGAAGTCGGTGACGAGGCTCTCGAGCGTGGTCCCGAAGTCGTCCTTCCCTCCGATCTCGTGCAGCGCGTCCGAGAGGAACCGCTGCTCGCCGGTCTTGAGCGCGGTCTCGGCGGAGAGCTCCAGCCCGCCCTCGATGGCCTCGCCCGCCGGTCCGAGTGCTCCGAGGAACACGCGGCGGAGGTTGGTCCCGCTCGGGTTCTGCTCGTACTCCTCGATGTGCCGGATCAGCGGCCCGATCAGCGGGATCTGCTCCGCCTCCCCGATCGCGCTGTGCTCGTGGAGCCACTGCCGCTGCAGTTCGCGGAACGTCTCCTCGTCACGGTCGGCGGCGCGCCGGTACTCCTCCTCCGACGCTTTCAACTCGGACAGCTCCTTGCTCTCGACCCGGAGCAGGGCCGCGTAGCCGGTGGGGTCCTCGCCCGCCCAGGTGCGGTGAAGCTCGTGCCAGTCCTCCGCCATCCGGGCCCGGAGTGCCGCCTGCGCCTCGGCGACCCGGGCGCCGTACTCGTTCCGGACGGCGTTCCGCTCCGCCTCGAGCGTCTCCACATCGTGACCGGCGGCTGTGCAGAAGACCATGCTCACGCCGAGACTGAGGGCCAGCCAGAACGGTTGGCACGCGCTTCTCCGCTCGGCGATCGCGCGGTGGATCCGCGGCTCGAAGGCGGCGATCCTCTCGCGGAGCGCCGCCTCCGCTCCGAGCTTCGCGTCGTTCAGCCCCAGGGAGAAGAGCCGATCCATCCGCGCGTGCTGACGGTCGTACGCTCGCTGCGCGATCCAGTGGCCGGAGTCGTCGAGAGCGGCTTGGAGCCGACCACAGGCCTGCAGCAGGGGGGAGCCCGCCGCCGCGGAGCTGCACCGAGCGGCGGACACCCGCCAGCGATCGGCACCCGACGCCGGATCGACGCCGGGCTCGCTCGTGAGGCACTCCGTTCCCGTCCCCGTGATGCAGACCAGACCCCCGTCGAGGTCGCGGGCGTACCAGATCGGCACTCCGAGTGAGCTGCCGTCCCTCCAGGTCATCTCGGCGGCACTCGCCGCCCGGCAGAGGCTCGCGAACACGGTCGCGATCGAGTCCGGGACGGCGTCCACCTGCGAGCAGCGCACGAGTGCGGTCCGGCCCCTGGCGACGTCGGTGACCGCGGCGAGCGGCGTCGCCGTCCGCAGGTCGTACGCCGACCCCTCGGCACCCGGCTGCGGCGTCGCCGCCACCGGGAATGCGATGTCCCGGTCGTCGACGATCGTGTACACGGCGGCGGGACGTCCGACCTTCGGGTCCGCGGGCAGGACGCGCAGCTCCTCCATCCTGACCCCGACGAGCGGATCGTCGAGGGGGGAGGGGCCGGGCGTCGCGGCGTGCGCGGGAAGGGCGGTGCAGACGGCGAGAAGAGCCGCGAGGACGGCGGTCGGTCGGGTGAGGCGTCGAGGCATGGCTGCTCCTGGGTGGGAGGGGCGGGATGCTCCGGGCGGACCGGGCCCGGTGAGGGCCGGCGGCAGCGTCTCGCGCGATCGATCGGGTTGCCACACCGTAGTGGGATCGGATTCCGCTTCTGTGTCGTTGCGCGTCCTGCGGCAGCGGAGGCGCGACATGCCTCGTCCTCCTCGGGCCGACGCTGCCGAACGGCGAGGGGGGGATCGTGACGCGCGCTTGATGCAGGGGTGACGGAGCGCTGACGGGGTGGAGCGGAGTGTGGAGTGCCGGCGTCGCCGGACCGCCGCTCCTCTCGTCGTCAAGGGAATCCCATGTCGTCTCCTCGTGCTCGTTCGTCCCGCCGTCTCGGCGCTGTGCTCGCGCCGCCGGCTGCGCTGCTCCTGGTGCTCGCCGGCTGCAGCGCCGCTCCCGCGCCGGCCGCGTCCACGGCGACCGCCGCTGCCGCGGTCGCCGCGCCCACCGACGCCGAGGTGCGGGGGCTGTTCGACGAGTGGAACGCGGCGCTCGCCACCGGCGACCCCGCGCAGGTGGACGCGCTGTACGCGGACGACGCGGTGCTGCTGCCGACCGTCGCACCCGGGGTCCTCGACACCTCGGCCGAGCGCATCGGCTACTTCGACGCCTTCCTGAAGAAGCGGCCGACGGGGACGATCGACGAGAGCGTCGTCCGTGATCTCGGCGACGGCTACGCCTCGAACACCGGCCTCTACACCTTCGCGCTCGCGGAGACCGGGGAGCTCGTGCACGCCCGGTTCACCTTCGTCTACGAGGAGATCGACGGCGAGTGGAAGATCATCGAGCACCACTCGTCGAAGGAGCCCGTCACGCCGTGACAGCGGAGCGGCTCGCCCGCCCGGCGTGGCACAGTGAGTCGTGCTCATCTTGCTGGTGGAGGACGATCCCGTGATCGCCGACTGCGTGACCGCGGTGCTCGAGCAGTACGGCTACGCCGTCGTCCGGGCGCGGACGGGCAGGGAGGCGCTCGACTCCGGTCCTCCGGACCTCGTGCTCCTCGACCTCGGACTGCCGGACATGGACGGGCTCGACGTCTGCCGGACGCTGCGCCGCAGGGCCGACGTCCCGATCATCGTGATCACCGCGCGGAGCGACGAGGCCGACACCGTCGCCGCGCTCGAGGTGGGCGCGGACGACTGCGTGATCAAGCCGTTCGGCGTCCGAGGGCTGATCGCGCGGATCCGGGCGGTGAGCCGGAGGGTCGGCGCGGCCGGGGCGCGGTCGGCGGCTACCCTCCCGCCGCCGCCCCTGTCGCTCGGCCGGGTCGTCGTCGATCCCGCGTCCCGTCGCGTGCACCTCGACGGTGCCGAGCTCCCTCTGACACCCAAGGAGTTCGACCTGCTGCTGGCCCTGGCCCGGCGCCCGGGGGCGGTGCTCACGCGCGAGGCCCTGATCGACGAGGTCTGGGACTGCAACTGGTTCGGCTCCACCCGCACCCTCGACGTCCACGTCTTCGCGCTCCGCCGCAAGCTCGGCGCGGCGGTGACGATCACCACCCTCCGCGGCGTCGGCTTCCGCCTCGACCTGCCCTGACGGCCTCCGCGAGATGCCACTTGTGCTCGCCTTTCACGGCGTGTCGTGTGCACAAGTGGCATCTCGCGGAGGGGAGGGGGGCCTCGGGGTCAGGGGGTCAGCAGGTGGCCGCCGGGTAGGGGAGGGTGGCGGCGAAGGCGGGCTGGCCCGGGGAGGTGCCGGTGACGGTGACGGAGCCGGCGGGGGTCGACTTCAGGCGCGTGGTGAAGGCGGCCGAGGCGGAGGAGCCCGGGGCGACCGAAGGGAACGCCTTCGTGCCGTAGGCGGAGTCGACGGTGATGTCGGCCGCTGCGGTGTCGGTGTTCTTGACGGTCACGGTGAGCACGACCTTGCCGGCGATGCAGCGGGTCGAGACGGCGGGCGCGAGCTCGAGGGTGTCGAGCGGCAGCGCGGCCGAGGCCGAGGTGCGCACCAGCGCGTCGGCGTAGCCGTTGTAGGAGGCGGTGACGCCGCTCACTCCGGCCGGGACGACGGCGCGCGCCGAGCCGCCCGAGAGCGCGACGGTCGAGCTCCAGGTGCCGCCGGTGAAGGTGACGGTGCCGGCGACGTCGCCCCTGTCGGCCGCCGCGACCGTCGCCGTGACCGTGCGGCCGTCGGCGGTGAGGGTCGTGGTGGAGTCGACGGCGGTGACGCCGGTCCAGTTCTTCATCGCAGTGAGGACCGTCTGCGGGACGCTGACGAACGCGCCGTGCCGCGGGCTGGCGGGGAGGCCGCCCTTGGTCGAGACGTTCCAGTCGGCCGACTTCGACAGGCGGGCCGACTGCGAGCTGCCGGCGATGGCGGCTCCCGAGGTCACGAAGGCCTTGTAGCCGCCCTGGCCGTAGTTGTCGACGAGGAAGGCGTAGCCGTCGCCGTTCGCGGTGGTGTCGTTGGGGTCGCCCGCGTTCAGCTTGATGATCTCGGGGCCCTCACCGTCCTGACCGGTCTCGAGCTTGGTCATGTTGGTGTCGGTCAGCTGCCAGGTCTTCGTCGGGTCGGCGTTCCAGTTCGACGAGGTCGTCGGCGCGGTGAGCACCGTCGACTTCTCCAGGAAGATGTCCTTCCCGGCCTCGAGGGTGCCGGCGGCGGCGCCCTCCTCGTTCTTGGTGAAGCGGTAGTAGGAGTCGCCGATCTTGGTGATCGTCGAGTCGATCCGCGCGTAGCCGGTGTCCTGCCAAGTGGCGGGCGGCTGGGTGAAGGTGCGGAAGTCGCGGGTGATCACCGAGAAGACGCGGGAGTAGAGCTTGTCGCTGTTGGTCTTCGTCGCGTCGGAGTAGAGGCGCGAGGAGAAGAAGACCACGTAGGACTGCAGCGCGTCGTCCCAGTACGCCTCCGGCGCCCAGGTCATGCCGGCGGCCGGCTGGTTGACCGTGATGCCGGTGTCGGCGCCGTTGGTGCGGGTCCACGTCACCAGGTCGGTCGACTCCCAGACCTCGATCTTGAGGCTGCCCTTGGACTGCGCGTCGCCCCAGCCGGTGCCGCAGGAGATGCAGAGGTCGGTGGCGACCATGTAGTACTTGTCGCCGTTGTGCGAGCGGAGGATGAACGGGTCGCGCAGGCCCCTGGTGTCGGTCGTCGAGGTGATGACCGCCTTGCCGCCGTTCACCGGCGAGAAGGTGAAGAAGTCGTTGCCGGACGTCGCCGCCTGGTAGATCTTCTCGTCGCCGTCGGACTTGAAGTACGCCGAGGCGTAGCCCGCGTCGGGAGCGGTGCGGCCGAGCTCGGCCACCGTCAGCGAGAAGGAGCGGGTCTCGGTGACGCCGTTGAGGGTCGCGGTCGCGGTCAGCGTGACGGGCTTGTCGCCCGAGCCGTAGGCCGGACGGGTGACGACGCCGCCGCCGCGGAACGGGTCGGCCGCGCCGACCGCCGGGGCGGTGTACGAGGTGCTGGTCGGGGTGACGAGCGCCGGGTCGGACGAGGTCCAGGTGATGGCGGTGCCGTTCTTGGCTCCTGTGACCGCGAGCGGCAGGTTCTCGGTGGTGCGGGTGGCGAGCACGAGCGCGTCGAGGTCGTCGTTGATGCTCGGGGCGAGCACGACGACGTCGAAGGTCAGCACGGCGCCCTGGCCGGTGGTCGCGGTGAGGGTGACCGGGGTGTCCTGCGCGATCGAGCGCGAGACGACTCCGGTGCCGGAGACGACCGCGGGGTTCGAGGAGGTCCAGGTGAGCGGGACGCCGCTGCTGGTCGCGGGGAGCGTCAGGTTCGTCGAGACGGCGGTCAGCGAGGGGTTGCCGGCCAGGAGCACGGGCAGGATGTCGGGGCGGAGCAGCGCCGAGGTCGCGGCGGCCTTCGCGGCGGCGGTCGGCATGCTCGACGCGACCTGGTCGGCGGTGAGCGCCGTGTCCCAGAACTTGACGTCGGTGACGTCGGCGGTGAGCAGCGGGTCGCCGGAGTAGAGCGAGCGGCCGAGGTAGCCGAGTGTGCTCCCGGAGGGGACGATGCTCGCCATCGACTTCGCGGCGGTGACCGTCGAGATCTGCACGCCGTCGCGGTAGAGGGTGAGCGTGGTGCTCGCTCCGGTGCCGGTGCCGACGAGGGTGAGGGTGGTGAAGCCGGGGTTGAGGGTGCCGCCGAAGGGCATCCGGGTCTCGCCGTTGCCGCTGTCCTTCACGCGGATGCCGGCGAGGACCTGGCCGCTCGGGGAGCCGTCGGGGTTCCGCGGATTCACGAAGACGTGGTTGCCGAGCTGGGTGGTGTTCCAGGGGCCGACGCCGTCGCCGATCACCCAGCCGAACTGGTTGGCGGTGGTCTGCGTCTTCACCGTGTACTCGACGGCGAAGGCGTTGTCGGTGCCGGTGACCAGTCCCTTCGGGAGGCTCGCGTAGCCGTCGGACTTGAAGCGGGCGACCTGGTCGCCGCCGGCGTCCGCGAAGGAGGCGTCGGTGAGGCCGGTCAGCGTCGCGTTGCGGCCGTTGCCCGAGATGTCGAGCAGGGCGGACCCGGCGTGCGACATGTCGTAGTGCGCGGTGGGTGCGGGCACGTCGACGGCCTGGGCCGAGACGGGGACGAGGGCGCCTCCGAGGGCGACGCTCGTGCACGCGAGTGCGGAGAGGAAGAGGGACCGGGCACGGCGCCGGGGCGCGGTGGCAGGGGGCTCCGGGGAGCGTCGTCTCATCGTCGAGACCTTTCCTGGGTGAGGGGGATCAGGCCGCCGAAGAGGGGCCGGCGGGTGGTGTTCACGTTAACATGCGCGCCGGTCCGGGGCTAGGGCGGATCGGCGCCGGCGTGCGGTCGCGTCGCTCCTCCGGCGCCACCCTGTGCGGCGGCGGCCGGGTGGCGTACGGTGAGCGGACCGCATCCTGGTCCCCGATGTCGGACCTCGTCCATCCGTCGAGAGCACCAGGGGAGCATGAGATGAAGACTCTGTCGTACGCCGGGGGCGCGATCGTCCTCGAGGACGAGGCCGCGGACGCCGTTCTGCGCTACTCGGTGGCGCTGGCCGACCGCGGCCGGATGGCCACCGTCACTCTCGCCGACGCGGCGTCCTCCGACGCCTCGGCGGTGGTGGTCCTGACCATCGGCGTCGGGGTCCCGCTCCTGCTGCGGGGCGAGCGGACCGGGTCCGGCACCGACTCCGCACTCGACCTGCGCGACCGGCTCGACGCGCTCGAGCGCTCCCGGGAGCCGATCGGGGTCTGGGACACCGACCCCCGGCAGCTCTGGGGCGAGCTGGACTACGACTTCCTCTGAGGCGGTCGCCGCACGTCCGATCACCCGGATCGCCCCGGCCCGTGGGCGGTGCGGCGCCTTCCGGCGCACCCGTTCAGGGGAGCGCTAGAGTCGGCTACAACGTTGTATGTTCAGCAGGTCCCGACTGAAGGAGATCGATGGCGATCACTCTGCACGACGTGGCGCGGGCCTCCGGAGTCTCCATCAAGACCGTCTCCAACGTCATGAACGACTACCCGCACGTGCGGCCGGCGACCCGCGAGCGGGTCGAGGCCGCGATCGCCGAGCTGGGGTACATCCCGAACCTCTCGGCCCGGAGTCTCCGGCGCGGGCGGACGAACGTCATCGGACTGGCGCTCCCCGAGCTGAGCCTGGCGTACTTCGCCGAGCTCGCCGACAGCGTCATGCGCGCGGCCGACGACCGCGGTCTGACCGTGCTGATCGAGCAGACCGGAGGCGACCCGCAGCGCGAGCGGGACGTCCTGCGCAGCTCGCGGCGCCAGCTCACGGACGGACTGCTCTTCAGCCCTCTGGGGATGGCGATGGCCGATGAGCCGGCGCTCGCGGTCGACTACCCGCTGGTCCTGCTGGGCGAGCGGATCTTCACCTCGCGCTTCGACCACGTGACCATGCAGAACGTCGCCGCCGCCCGCGCCGCGACGACCCACCTGATCGAGTCCGGCCGGCGGCGGATCGTCGCCCTCGGGGCGCACGAGAACGAGGACGTCGGCTCGGCCGCGCTGCGGATGCGGGGGTACCGCGAGGCCCTGGAGGCGGCGGGCATCGCCTACGACGAGCGCCTCGTCAGCTACTCCGGACCGTGGCACCGCGCCAACGGCAACGCGGCGATGTGCAGGGTCCTGGAGTCCGGGGTCGACTTCGACGCCGTCTTCGCCCTGAACGACTCCCTCGGGCTCGGCGCCATCCGCGCGCTGCAGGTGCAGGGGCTGAGCATCCCCGGGGACGTCGCGGTCATCGGCTTCGACGACGTCGACGAATCGCGGTACTCGGTCCCGAGCCTGTCGAGCATCGATCCGGGTCGCGACGAGATCGCGCGGACCGCCGTCGAGGTGCTGAAGGGGCGGATCGAGGGTTCGCTCCTCGCGCCGCCGACGCTGCACGAGGCCGGTTTCTCGGTGACGTCGCGGGAGTCGACCGCGCCGTAGCGCGTTGTCACGGTTGCGTCGCGGACGGCGACCGCGCTCTTGACACTCGCCGACGAACTCCGCATCATCATTTCTACAACGTTGTTTTCCATCGTTGTACAAACGACCTGCTCCAGGACGATCCCCCTTCCCGGCCGACGACGGCCGTATCCGAAAGGACACGCAATGATGCGTCACACGAAGAGAATGCTCGCGGCGGGGGTGGCCGTCGCCGCCTCCGCGGCCGCCCTCACCGGCTGCTCCGCAGGGAGCGACGCCGCCACCTGCGAGAACACGATCGTGAACGAGGACGCCAAGGTCGTCACGATGTGGGCCTGGTACCCGGAGTTCGAGGGGATCGTCGACCTCTTCAACAACAGCCACGACGACGTCCAGATCTGCTGGAGCAACGCCGGCGCCGGCAACGACGAGTACACCAAGCTCACCACCGCCGTGCAGGCCGGCTCGGGCGCACCCGACGTCGTCATGCTCGAGAGCGAGGTCGTGCAGAGCTACATCCCGCAGGACGCGCTCGTCGACCTCACCGAGTACGGCGCGGGCGACGTGCAGAGCAACTACTCCGAGGGCGCCTGGGCCGACGTCTCCAGCGGCGACGCCACCTACGCGATCCCCGTCGACGGCGGACCCGTCGGGATGCTCTACCGCCAGGACATCCTCGACCAGTACGGCATCCCCGTCCCGACGACCTGGGAGGAGTACGCCGCAGCGGCGCAGGCTCTCAAGGACGCCGGCTCCACCACGCTCATGACGGACTTCCCCGGCAACGGCCGCGCCTACCAGCAGGCGCTCTTCGCGCAGGCCGGCTCGGTGCCCTACACCGTCGACGGCACGGACGTCACGGTGGACCTCGACGACGAGGCCAGCGCGAAGGTCATGGACTACTGGAGCGACCTGGTGCAGAAGGGCCTGGTCGGCACCGAGGACGCCTCGACCACCGACTACAACACCCACCTGGTCGACGGCACCTACGCCTCGGTCGTCGCCGCCGCCTGGCTGCCCGGCTACCTGAAGGGCTTCGAGGGCGCCGACACCGACGCCGTGTGGCGTGCCGCACCGGTCCCGCAGTGGGAGGGTGCCGAGCCGACCCAGATCAACATCGGCGGATCCGCTTTCGCGGTGACCAGCCAGGCCGAGGACAAGGAAGCGGCCGCGACGGTGGCGAAGGAGATCTTCGGCACCGAGGAGGCCTGGAAGATCGGCATCGAGAAGGGCGCTCTGTTCCCGCTGTGGAAGCCGATCCTCGAGTCGGACTACTTCGCGAACCTCGAGTACGACTTCTTCGGCGGTCAGCAGATCAACAAGGACGTCTTCCTCTCCGCCGCCACGGAGTACCAGGGCTTCCAGGTCTCGCCGTTCCAGAACTTCGCCTACGACAAGCTCACCGAGGCGGTGAACGCCGTGAACAGCGGTGACTCGGGCGTCGCGGACGCCCTCTCGACCTATCAGACCGCGGTCAGCGAGTACGCCGCGGGCCAGGGCTACACGGTCGGTTGACGATCGGCGGCCGCCGTCCGCGAGGGCGGCGGCCGCCCCGTCCCTCCTCGAAGGAGCACCATGTCCAACCTCGTCGTCCCCGCCCCCGCCGCCACCGCAACCCCGGCCGAGACCCGTCCGAAGAAGCCGCGCGCCGGAGTCGTCGCCTCGCGGCGCGCCCGCTGGGGCTGGGTCTTCGTCGCCCCGTTCGGGATCTTCCTCGTGGTCTTCCTGATCACGCCGCTGATCTACTCGTTCATCCTGAGCCTGCAGAACAAGACCGTCGCCACCGGCAATCAGTGGGTCTGGTTCGCGAACTACGCCAAGGCCTTCTCGGACCCCCTCTTCCTCGAGGGCGTCTGGCTGGTGGTGCGCTTCGCCCTCATCCTGATCCCGATCCAGATGCTGGTCTCGCTGATCGCCGCGCTGATGCTGGACGCGCTCACCTCGCGGTTCTCGCGGTTCGCCCGGCTGATGATCTTCGTGCCCTACGCGGTGCCCGCCGTGATCGGCGCCCTGATGTGGGGCTTCCTCTACAGCCCGTCCTTCGGGCCCGCCACGGAGGTGTTCGGCTGGCTCGGTCTCGACGCGCCGAACCTGCTGGGCAAGGACTCGATCTTCGGCAGCCTGGTCAACGTCGTCACCTGGCAGTGGGCCGGCTACTACATGATCATCATCTACGCGGCCCTGCAGGGCATCGACCCCGCGGTCTACGAGGCGGCACGCCTGGACGGCGCGAGCGCGATCCAGACGGCGCTGCGGATCAAGATCCCGATGATCTCCTCCTCGATGGTGCTGATCCTCGTCTTCGCCCTCATCGGCACGCTGCAGTTCTTCACCGAGCCGCAGATCCTGCGCTCGCTGGCGTCGGGCTCGATCGACGCGTCGTACACGCCGAACATCTACGCGTACACGCTCGCCTTCTCCTACAACCAGTTCAACTACGCCTCCGCGATCTCCTTCGCGCTGGGTCTCGTGGTGTTCCTCGGGTCCTACCTGTTCCTGATGGCCACCAAGAAGAGGAACGGACTCTCATGAGCACCCTCTCGCTCGCCCCCAAGCGCGACCGCGTCCAGCGACGCGACGACGCCGTCCGGGCGCGGAGCCGCCGCGGCGGCCGCCAGCTGCTCCCGCACGTGATCCTGCTCGCCTTCGTCGTCTACTTCGCGCTCCCGTTCTGGTGGCTCGTCGTGGCCTCGACCAAGGACCAGGTCGGCCTGTTCTCGGGCACCGTCAGCCCGCTGTGGTTCGGCGACTCCTTCGAGTTCTTCACCAACATCGGCTCGCTGTTCACCTACTCGAACGGCCTCTACTGGAAGTGGCTCGGCAACTCGTTCCTCTACGCCTTCGCCGGCGGACTCGGAGCGACGGTGCTGTCGGTGCTCGCCGGCTACGGCTTCGCGGCCTACGCCTTCAAGGGCCGCAACGCCTTCTTCTCGCTGGTCCTGGGGTCGGTGATGGTGCCGGCGACGGCCCTGGTCATCCCGCTGTTCGTCATGTTCAGCACCGCCCAGCTCACCAACACCGTGTGGGCGGTCATCCTGCCCTCGATGCTCAACCCGTTCGCCGTCTACCTCATGCGCGTCTACACGCAGGACGCGGTGCCGGAGGAGATGCTGGACGCCGCCCGGATGGACGGAGCCGGCGAGATCACGGTCTTCTTCCGCGTCGCCCTGCCGCTGCTGCGCCCCGCACTCGTGACGGTGCTGCTGCTCTCCGTCGTCGGGACCTGGAACAACTACTTCCTCCCCCTCGTGATGCTCTCGAACTCGCAGCTCTTCCCGGTCACCGTCGGACTCGGCACCTGGCAGACCCAGGCGTCGGTCAACACCGGCGGCCAGTCGCTGTGGAACCTCGTCATCGTCGGCGCCCTGATCTCCGTCATCCCGCTGATCGTCTCGTTCCTCACCCTGCAGAAGTACTGGCAGGGCGGACTCTCCATCGGCTCCGTCAAGTGACGCCGACCGCCGCCGGGACTCCCGCATCACCGCTCACCTCAGCACGATCCAGAAAGGCTCTGCCATGACCGACGCCTCCCGCGCCGTCTCCCCGCCCGCGACCGCGCGCATCTCCCTCGACCCGGCCGCGGTGGTCGCTCCCGTGAATCCGCGGCTGTTCGGCTCGTTCGTCGAGCACCTGGGCCGCTGCGTGTACGACGGGATCTACGAGCCCGGGCACCCGACCGCCAATGAGGACGGCTTCCGCCTGGACGTGGTCGAGCTGGTCAAGGAGCTCGGCTCGACCACGGTCCGCTACCCCGGCGGGAACTTCGTCTCCGGCTACCGGTGGGAGGACGGCGTCGGACCCCGCGAGGACCGCCCGCGCCGCCGCGACCTCGCCTGGCACTCCCTCGAGACCAACGAGGTGGGCCTGGACGATTTCGCGAAGTGGGCGAAGCTCACCGGCAGCGAGATCATGTACGCCGTCAACCTCGGCACCCGCGGCGTCCTCGAGGCCTTGGACGTCCTCGAGTACGCGAACGGCAAGGCCGGCACGTTCCTCGCCGACCAGCGGATCGCGAACGGGTCGCCGGAGCCGCACGACATCCGCATGTGGTGCCTGGGCAATGAGATGGACGGCCCCTGGCAGGTCGGCCACATGAACGCCGACGACTACGGCAAGCTCGCCTCCCGCACCGCCAAGGCCCTCAAGATCGCCGACCCCTCGCTCGAGCTCGTGATCTGCGGCTCGTCCGGCTCGTCGATGCCGACCTTCGGCGAATGGGAGCGGGTGGTCCTCGAGCACGCCTACGACGACGTCGAGTACGTCTCCTGCCACGCCTACTACCAGGAGTACGACGGCGACCTGGGGTCGTTCCTGGCGTCCTCGCTCGACATGGAGTACTTCATCTCCACCGTCGCGGCGACCGTCGACCACGTGAAGCACAAGCTGAAGAAGTCGAAGGACATCAAGCTGTCCTTCGACGAGTGGAACATCTGGTATCTCAAGGAGCACCAGGAGGAGGAGGCCGCCCTCGCCGCCGCCGACACCAGCGGTGCCCGGGAGTGGCCGTACGCGCCGCGGCTGTTGGAGGACGTCTACTCGGTCGCCGACGCGGTCGTGCTCGGCAACCTCATGATCACGCTGCTGAAGAACTCCGACCGGGTCACCTCGGCGTCGCTCGCGCAGCTCGTCAACGTGATCGCGCCGATCATGACCGAGCCGGGCGGAGCGGCCTGGCGGCAGACCACGTTCTTCCCGTTCTCCACCACCGCTCGCCTCGCGTCGGGCTCGGTGCTGCGGCCGCGGATCGAGGTCGGGTCCTACTCCACCTCGCGCCACGGTGACGCGCCGCTCGTCGACTCCGTCGCCACGCTGGATGACGGTCGCGCGGCCGTGTTCCTGGTGAACCGCTCGACGACCGACGCCCTCGAGGTCACGGTCGACGTGAACGGCCTCGGCGTCTCCACCGTCGCCGAGGCGGTCGCCCTCTTCGACGAGGACGTCTACGCCAGGAACACCAAGGACGACCAGAACCGCGTCGGCCTCAAGCCCGTCGACGCCACGCTGGTCGACGGCGTGCTGGCGCTGACGCTGCCCCCGGTCTCCTGGACCGCCGTCTCCCTGACGGCGTAGCGGACGGACCGGGTGGGTCTCGATACGCGGGCCTGCGGCCCGCTACTCGACCAGCATGAAAGGCGAGCTGCGCTCCCTGTTCTTACGGGCGCGGGCGCTCCATGCTGATCGAGTAGCCCGCGCAGCGGGCGTATCGAGATCCCCCACCGCAGGCACGTCGGCCACCGGGTCTCGATACGCGGGCCTGCGGCCCGCTACTCGACCAGCATGAAAGCTGCGGTCCCGCTGCTCGACCAGCATGAAAGCTGCGGCCCCGCTGCTCGACCGGCAGGGGAGCACGAACTGCCGCGGCGGCCGGTCAGTCCCGGTAGCCCTCGATGATCTGGCGGGCGAGGGTCGTGATCGGCGTGGAGGTCGAGCGCGAGCGGGAGCGGAGGATCTCGAAGGCGCGGTCGACGGTGGTGCGCTGGGAGTAGGCGATGATGCCCTTCGCCTGCTCGATCAGGACGCGGCTGTCGAGGGCGCGCTGCAGCTGCTCCTGGGTGACGGTGCTCTCGCGGAGCGCGCGCTGGTGCAGGATGCCGATCGTCGCGACGTCGGCGAAGGCCTGCACGACGGCGATGTCGTCGGGGTCGAGGGTGCCGGTGCCGGCCTGGAAGAGGTTGAGCGAGCCGATCGTGGTGCCCCGCGAGCGCATCGGCACGCAGTGCGCGGCCCGGACGCCGAGGTCGCGCGAGCGGGTGCGGAACTCGGCCCAGCGGTCGTCGACCGCGAACGTGTCCGGCACGATGACGGGGCGCCCGGTGTCGTAGCACTCGATGCACGGGCCGGCGGTCTCGAGCTGCAGCAGCTCGATCAGGCGGGTGTCCTCGTCCGTCGAGGCGAGCACCTCGAGCGTGCCCTCGGGGCTGGCGAGCACCAGGCCCGCTGAGACCGCGTCGAAGAGGGTCGCGCTGCTCTCGACGAGCGTCTGTGCGAAGTCGACGACGTCGTAGTCGTCGATGAGCGTGTCGGAGAGGGCCACGAAGGTCGCGATGACGCTCCGCTCGCGGGAGTTGATCACCATGAGTCGTCCTGAACGGTGAGCGGGCGGTCGGGGAAGCCGTCCTGGCGGGCGACGATGTCCTGGGCGACGTCGACGAGGGGGCGGTGCTGGGCGAACGCGTGGGCCCTCAGCAGCACGAGGGCGTCGTCCGAGTCGATGCGGTAGCGGGCGATGATCATGCCGGTCGCCTGGTGGACGACCCTCCGGGACCCGGGGTTGCTGCTCACCTCGTCCGCGTCGTCGTGGAGCACCGCGGCGAGCACCCGGAGCGAGGTGGCGGGCGACTGCGCCGAGATCTCGGTGAGCGCGGCGTCGTCGAGGGTGATCGGGGCGCGGGTGTAGAGGTCGACGGCGCCGATCGAGAGCCCGGCGAAGGTGAGCGGGAAGGCGAACACCGAGCGCACGTCGAGGGCGTCCACCGCCTCGGCGAAGAGCGGCCAGCGCACGTCGGTACCGGTGTCGAGGAGGGACACGGGGGCGCCCGCGGCGATCGCGTCCCAGCAGGGGCCCTGGCCGAGGTCGAGCTGGATCTCGTCGAGCCGCGCGGCCGTCGGGTCGCTGGCGGCGATCGTCTCGCCGCCGAACGTGCGGCCGAGGGTGGAGATGGCGACGCCGTCGATCGGGTACCCGCGCAGATACGGGTCGCAGAGGACGGCGGAATCGGTCATCGCGCCTACCCTAGCCGCCGCGGTGCCGGGACGCGCGGGCCGGAGCGACGAGGCGGCCGCCGGCAGCGTCGACGCTTCGGCGTCGGCTCCGCGCCGTTCAGGCCGCGTCGGGTGTGTCGTCGTCCTCGGCGTCGTTCGTGAGGATCGTGATCGCCGTGAACGGGGTGATCAGGATGAGTGCGGTGCTGGCGCGGCCCTCGCCGTGGTTCACGGCGAGCCACTGCGGGGTCTCCGCGGCGAGGGCGGCGTCCACCTCGACCCGGAACTGGGCGGCGGTGCGGTCGCTCACCGTGTAGGGCGCTCCGTCGTAGAGGATGTCGAGCCGGCGCATCAGTGCGCCTCCCGGTCGAGCGTGCGGACGTGCTCGGTGTCGGGCTCGGCGACGACGTAGAGGCCGCCGGCGGAGTTGGCGAGATCGGTGAGCGCGGCGATCCAGGCGGGGTTGATGCGGGGCATCCGCCCGCCGAAGTACTTGTAGCGCAGGCCGACCGCGGGGTGCAGCCAGATGGCGCTGCGGCCGTCGCCCATGCTGTGGTCGTCGCGCCAGCTGAGCAGGAAGGACTCGTTGCGGCGGAGCTTCGCGGTGATGACGATCTGCAGGTGCGCGAGCACCCGGTCCTCGAAGTCGATCTCGACGGATCCGTCGTAGAACAGTTTTCCCATCGCCGTCTCCAGCCTTCGTCACAGCCGGCGGGCGCCCGCCTGTCTGCCACCCTTCTCCAGATCGACGGCCCTGACAACCCCGATCGATCCTCGCCACCGTCCCGTCTCCTCCTCGATCTGTCAAGGACCTCCCCGGGGGCGGGGACCTCGACCGAGCATGGTCGACATGAAGCACATCCTCTTCGCGGACAAGACGATCCTGCTCGGGGACGACGCAGCGGACGCCCTGGTGGCGTACGCGGTCGCACTCGGCGCGAACCGCACGGCCGACCGGGTCGAGTACACGGGGATCGGGGCGGACGGCGCGACGATCCAGGTGTCGTTCCTGCTGAACTCCGGCGCGTCGCTCGTCTCGGAGACGACGCCGTCCGAGTTGCCCGAGCCGGACAACCACGAGGAGGTGCAGCGGATCCGCGCGCGCACCGAGGCGCTCGTCGGGTCGCACCCGGTCCAGCCGGGCGACGGCGGTCTGACCTCGGACTTCGACGTCGAGAGCGCTCTCGACTACTGAGCGGTTCCTCCCGGTCGAGGGCTGATGAGAAAGGAGTCGACATGGTCTGCGAGTTCCCGGTGTGGGTGCACCTGGCCCGGAAGACGCCGGTGCGCGCGGCCGTGCGGGGCCGGGTCTACGAGATCGGCGCTCCCGAGCGCCCGGACGGCGAGGTGCTGCTGACGGTCTGGACCGGAGGGCGCGCTGTCGGTCAGGTGCTGGCGACGGAGCCGCCGGTCTTCCGCCGCCTCGGCCCGCGGGCCGACCCTGAGCCGCAGCCCGTGAGCGGCATCCCCGACCTGCTGGAGTGCGCGGCCGGGCTGCGTTAGACCGAGCGGGTCCGGGTGCGTGCCGGTCGAGTCGCCCCGCCGGGGCGTCTCGAGCAAGGGGGGGATCTCGATACGCCCGCTGCGCGGGCTACTCGATCAGCATGGGGCGGGCCGCTGCGCGTGGCACTCGGGGCGCGTGTCGGCGGCGCCGCGAGATGCCACTTGTGAGCGCGACACGCCGAGGAATGCGTGCACAAGTGGCATCTCGCGGACGGGGGAGGGGCGTCACTGCCAGAGGACGATGCGGTGGCCGGCGACGTCGGCCACCAGCGCGCGGGTGTCGTAGAGCGCCTCGAGGTGCGGGGCGGTGAGGACCTCGGCGACCGGGCCGTGATGGGCGATGCGGCCGTGGCGGACGGCGACGATGCGGTCGGCGAACCGGGCGGCGACGTTGATGTCGTGCAGGACCACGACGATCGTCATCCCCCGCTCGTCGGCGAGGCGGCGCAGGAGCTTCATCAGCACGACGCCGTGGCGCGGGTCGAGGTTGTTCAGCGGCTCGTCGAGGAGGAGGTGGTCGGTGTCCTGCGCGAGCGCCATCGCGACGAAGGCGCGCTGGCGCTGGCCGCCGGAGAGCTCGTCGAGGAAGCGCTCGCGGACGGCCGAGAGGTCGAGGGCGGCGATCGCGGCGTCGACGTGGGCGCGGTCCTCGGGGGAGGTGCCCCGGCCGCCGTGCGGGAAGCGGCCGTAGGCGACGAGGTCTTCCACGCTCAGGCGGATCGCGACGTGGTTGTCCTGGCGGAGGATCGCCAGGCGCCGGGCGATGTCGCGGGAGCGGGTGGTCGCGACGTCGAGGCCGTCGACGCTGACGCTGCCGGCGGACGGCTTCACCAGGCGGCCGATGGTGGCGAGGAGGGTCGACTTGCCGGAGCCGTTCGGGCCGATGATCGCGGTGAGGCCCGCCTCGAGGGCCAGTGTGACGTCGTCGACGGCGACGACGCTCCCGTGCCGGGTGGTGACGGCGGTGGTCTGGATCATGTCAGCGGGCCCTTCCGGTGAGCACGAGGAGGAGGAAGAGGAGGCCGCCGGCGAACTCGATGACGACCGGCAGCTCGGTGCCGAAACCGAGCACGCGGTCGAGCACGAGCTGGCCGCCGACGAGGGCGACCACTCCGACCGCGACCGCCGCCGGAATGCTGCGCAGGTGCCGGTGGCCGACGACGGTGTAGGCGACGTTGGCGACGATCAGGCCGAAGAAGGCGACCGGGCCCACGAGCGCGGTCGAGGCCGCCACCATCACCGCGACCGCGACGATCACATGCATCACGGTGTGGCGGTGCTCGACTCCGAGGGAGACGGCGGTCGCCTCGCCGAGCGCGAGCACGTCGAGAGAGCGGCGGATCGGCCAGAGGGAGGCGATCGCCGCGGCGACGAGCACGCCGGTCGGCAGCAGCAGCTCCCGGTCGACGGAGGTGAAGCTCGCGAAGGTCAGGTTCTGCACGACGGCGAAGGTGTCCGGATCGAGGAGGCGCTGCAGGAAGCCGGTGACCGAGCGCAGCAGCACGCCGAGGACCAGGCCCGCGAGCACGATCACGTGCAGATCGAGCCGGCGGCGGACGAAGAGCCAGGAGTAGAGGGCCGTGACGACGCCGACCATCAGCACCAGCTCCACCAGCCAGGAGGCGAGTGGCGGCGCCGACACCAGCAGGGCGGGGCCGATCGCGAAGGCGGTCACCACCTGCAGCAGCAGGAACACCGCGTCGAAGCCCATGATGCCGGGGGTGAGGATGCGGTTCGCGGTGACGGTCTGGAAGAGGACGGTGCCGACTCCGATCGCCGCGGCCGCGATCACCATACCGAGAACGGTGCGGGTGCGCAGGCCGAGCGCGTACTCCCAGCGGCCGGGCAGATCGGTGACGAGGTAGAGGGCGACGACGGCGACGGCGATCGCGGCGAGGAGCACCAGGTGCGGGCCGGGGCTGCGCAGGGCCGCCGGGCGGAGGGCGCGGGCGGCGCGGCGGGGTGCGAGGGCGGTCACGCGGCGGTCCTCCGACGGGCGGGCCCGATCAGCAGGCGGAGGAAGACGAGGCCGCCGAGGATCCCCATCACCAGGGAGATCGGCAGCTCGAACGGGAAGCGGACGGTGCGGGCGACCAGGTCGCAGGCGAGGACGAGGGCCGCTCCGAGCAGGGCGACGAGCGGCACGGAGCGGCGCATGGTGTCGCCGACGAGCCGGCTGACGAGGTTGGGCACGATCAGGCCGAGGAAGGGCAGGGCGCCGGTCACGACGATCATCACTCCGGTGACCGCGGCGATGATGACGACGCCGGTGAGCATCACCGCGCGGGTGTCGAGGCCGAGGCCGCGCGCGGTGTCCTCGCCGAGGGCGGCGACGGTGAAGCGGTCGGCGGCGATCCAGGCCACGGCGGCGGCGGCCGCGGCGACGTAGAGCATCTCGTAGCGGCCGCGGAGGATGCCGGAGAAGTCGCCGATGCCCCAGTTCAGGAGCTCCTGCTGGGTGTCGGTGCGGTAGGCGAGGAAGGTGGTGGCGGCGCCGATCACTCCGGAGTAGAGGAGGCCGACGACGGGCACGAGGACGCTGGAGCGCGCCGGGATGCGGCGGGACAGTGCGAGGAAGCCGAGCACGCCCGCGAGGGCGCCGACCGCGGCCAGCGCCGCCTTCGCTCCCATCGGCAGCGCAGGGGCGAGCAGGAGGACTCCGAGCAGAGCGAGGGTCGCGGCGTCGGTCGCGCCGGTGGTGCCGGACTCGACGAGGCGGTTGCGGGTGAGCAGCTGCAGGATCAGGCCGGTGACGGCGAACGCCGCGCCGGCGAGGATC
The DNA here is from genome assembly GCF_004345345.1 of Rathayibacter sp. PhB179. Lineage (NCBI taxonomy): Bacteria > Bacillati > Actinomycetota > Actinomycetes > Micrococcales > Microbacteriaceae > Rathayibacter > Rathayibacter sp. PhB179. The sequence goes on from NZ_SLVD01000004.1 coordinate 30,232, forward strand.
AGGGCGAGGGTGCGGGGGAGGCGGCTCTCGACGAGGACGAACGCGTCGAGCTCGGCGACCCCGAGGAACAGCGAGAGCGTCGCGAGGGCGGCGACGAGCGCCACCCCCGCGACGGTCAGCGCGCGGACGGGAGGACGGACCACGCGGGGAGCGCTCAGCTCTGCATCGCGTCGTGCACGCTCTCGAGCACGTTCTGCACGGCGGTGAGGCCGTTGATCACGATGTACAGCTCGCTCGCGGGCAACTGGACGATGCGGTCGTTCTGCGCGGCGGGGGTCTGCGCGACGAGGGCGTTGTCGAGGGTCGCCTCGGCGGTGCTCGCGGCGCCGGTGGCCGCGCCGCGGTCGAAGGCGAAGATCCACTCGGGGGCGGCGGTGAGGAGGAACTCGTTGGTGACGGTGTCGCCGTGCGGGGATCCCTCCGTGCCGGGCAGCTCGGCCGCGGCGACGGCGGGGGTGAAGCCGAGATCGTCGAAGAAGTAGCCGAAGCGGGAGCCCTCGCCGAAGGCGCTGTACTCGCCGCCGGAGACGGAGAGCACGAGGGCGCTGCCGTCGGCCCGGTCCTCGATGGTCGCGGCGAGCTGCTCGGTGGCGGCGGCCTGGGCGGCGACCTCCTCCTCGCGGTCGAAGATCTCGCCGAGCTGGGTGGCTCGCTCGAGGGCGGCGGCGGGGTCGAAGGTGCCGGCGTAGCTGCCGGTCAGGTCGATCGTGGTGGCGATCTCGGACAGCTCGTCGTACTGGCCGGTGCTGCGCGCGGCGGTGACGATGAGGTCGGGCTCGAGCTCGGCGACGGCCTCGAAGTCGGGCTCGAAGAGCGTGCCGACCTTCGGCAGGTCGGCGTACTCGGCGAGGTACTCGGGCAGGGTCGCGTCCGGGATCGCGACGACCGCGTCGCCGGCACCGATGGTGTGCAGGGCGAGGGTCGCGATGTCGAAGGTGACCACGGCGGAGGGGGACGCGGGGACCTCGACGGAGGTGCGGGCGACGGCCGTGTCCTCCTGGTAGGACTGCTCGCCGTCCTCCTCGACGAGGGTCAGCGTGGGCTTGGCGTTCTCGACGACGATCGTGGCTGCGGCGGCGTCGCTCGGGGCGGCTCCGGAGGCGCCGGACGAGCAGCCGGCGAGGGCGACGGAGGCGGCGGCGAGACCGGCGATCAGCAGGGGGATGCGAGAGCTGGATGTGCGATGCATGAGGGTAGGCTAGCCTAACTCTCAGTAAGGGTGGCCTCAGTTCTGGCGGTGGGCGGATCTACTTGGAAGAGACGCCCGCAGACATGTTGGTCGAGTAGCCCCGCAGGGAGGTATCGAGACCCGCCCACCTAAGGACGTCGGTCTGTTCCCCGCCCTGCGCTGGCGCCGGAGGCGCCCCCTCCGCCCGATACGCCCGCTTCGCGGGCTACTCGATCAGCATGCAGGGGCCGCTGTGCGGGCTGGTCGGGGTCGCGAGATGCCACTTGTGAGCGCTTTTGACGGCGTGTCGGCCGCACAAGTGGCATCTCGCGGGAGCGCAGGGTGTCGCGTTGTCGCGGCAGGGTGATCAGTGGTCTCGGCGTGGTCCTCGGGGTGACGAGGGGCGGGTCGTCAGGTTCGATCCGACAGAGAACGCTATGAGACCGATGAAGAGGTAGTTGGCATGTGCTTCTCCCTTCGGGCCCTCGAGCGTTCCCGTCTGGATGAGCCACGCCAACACGCCGAACCACACCGCGAGAGGGGCGAGGGCGAGGGCTGTGCCGAGCTTCGGCCCTGCTCTCCCGGACAGGGCGCCGAGACCGAAGAGGACGGCGCCCACTGCGACGAGCATCACGTTATTGCTCTAGCAATCCCTGGTCCACGGCCACCACACGCCCGCGGGCCCTCCGAGTCCGACGACGTAGTGAATAGAGATGCATTTGCCGCCGGCCACTTGAGACGTGCCAATGGCGGCAACCGTCGTGCAAGCAACCGAAAGCAGTCTGGCGAACGGCACGGGCGACTTGCTTAGTACGCCAGCGCAGGCCCCATAGCCGCCCACTGCCGTGAAGCTCTCTTGCCTGTTCAGGTGAACTTGGATGTACAGGCCAAAGAAGTCGACAGTGGGGTCGGCGACGACGGGGAAAGCCGCTTCCGCGGTGTCGATGACCTGAGTCAGTGTGGAGCCTGATATCTCGTAATGCGTGGAGAGCGAGCGTCCCAGAGCGTCGACCGCCCACGGCGCTTCGATGCCCCCTATGAATTCATCACCCTCCGAGATGCTCACTGATCCGTTATCGAGAAGGAGAAGCTGGGTGTCGCTCCCGAAGGTCCAGTGTGGGTGGTCGTTCGTGGGGGTGCGGAGGACTGCTGAGAATCGCGTCGCGCCTTCCCTGGGATGACTGATCGCGTAGGTGATGGATTCGTCCTCCACCGTTGCGAACTGTTCCGACTCGGAGATTGCGGCGTCGTCCGAAGCACCCAGAGTGACCGACAGGTCTGCGCCCTCCACCGCGACGGTCGGGCCGTCGTCGCCGGCGTGAACAGCGGGCAGCTGGGCGTCGGCCGGAGTCGATGACCCGACAGCGACGGTCTCAGCCCTCTCGAGAACGTCTGCGACGGAGTACGTGTCCGCGTTCGCGACGCTCGGTAAGCATGTCGATATGAGGACCGCAGTCACGGCGGCCGCGGTCGACCCGAATGTGCGTCTAGCTTTCATTTCTTGTCCTTCTCTCTACTGGGTCAGGTTGATCCAGGTGCTGGGATCGACGAGAGGGCGGAGGTATTCACTCCTCGATCGAGATACTGGCGACAGGTGGTGTGTTCACAGCACGGCTCAACCCGGGTCGAGCGGACGCCGAGCCGATTCAGATACTTGTGATGAAAATCAAGGCACTTCATGCCGCGACGCGTCATTCGAGTAGTTCACCGCCATCGGTGATCTGGACAAGAAGTGTGCGCCTGCGAATCGATTTCTGAATTGTATCCATGCTTGTGGATGGGCATCTGAATAGGAATGTCCACCGGACGCCAGCCGGTTCCTTTTCGTGACTCAGTTTGGTCGGTATTGGGCGGCTCCTTCAAGACCTGGCGCGAGACCGGTAGTTTTTCGGCGCGGAATGTCCGTTGGCAAAAAATTCTGGCTCACGTGGGTCTCGATACGCCGCTGCGCGGCTGCTCGACCGGCATGAGGAAGGCCCGGGAGCAGCGGAGGTGGAGGTCCATGTTGGTCGAGTAGCCCCGGAGGGGAGTATCGAGACCCGGCGTGCTCGGCTGGGCGGGTCTGCAGGCTGGAGTTCTTGCCTGGGAGGATCTCGATACGCCCGCTGCGCGGGCTACTCGATCAGCAGGGAGGGGCCGCTTCGCGGGCCGCCCGGTCAGTGTGATCGGGCCCGCGAGATGCCACTTGTGTACGCGACACGCCGAGGGATCCGTGCACAAGTGGCATCTCGCGGTGACGTCAGAGGTCGATCGTCAGCTCGGAGGCTGCGGCTCGGGAGACGCAGGGGTACATGACGGGGGAGTCGGGGGACGTCGTCAGGGAGTCGCGGTGGTCGACGGGGCCCGCGAGGACGGGGATGGCGCAGGAGCCGCAGACGCCGCGGAGGCAGGAGCCGGTGACGGGGATGTCGCGGGAGGTCAGGGCGTGCAGCATCGACTGGCCGGCGCCGACCTCGACGGAGACGGCGGAGCGGGCGCAGTGCACGGTGAACGGGGCGTTGGGGCGGGCGGCGACGGGCTTCGGCTCGAAGCGCTCGAGGTGCAGGCTGCCCGCGGGCCAGGCGGACATCGCGGCGGCGATCGCGTCGAGGAAGCGGGCGGGGCCGCACGCCTGCACGGCGACTCCGGGGCGGGGCTCCGCCAGAAGCGCGGGGAGGTCGAGGCGGCCGCGGAAGCGGAGGGAGGCCGGGATTGCGGAGGACGGGGCCGGCGTGTTCGGATCTGCGGAGTCGGGGGCCGCAGAAACCGGAGCCGCGAAGTTCGGGTCCGCGGAGTTCGAGGCCGGGGAGTCCGGGGCCGGGGTGTGCACGGTGACGCGGTCGCCGAGCGCGGCCAGCTCGCGGCGGAACGGCAGGTGGGCGGCGCTGCGGACGGCGTAGTGCAGGCTCCACGGGGCTCCGTCGCGGTCGAGGCGCTGGGCGAGCGGAAGGATCGCGGTGATGCCGATGCCGGCCGCGAGGAGCAGGTGCTCGTCGGCGCTCGCCGGCGGGAAGAGGGAGCGCGGCGGGCGGACGTGCACGGTGGCGCCGACGCGGAGGAAGTCGTGGAGGTACATCGAGACGCCGCGCGAGCGCTCCTCGCGGAGGACGGCGATCCGGTATCGGCGGCGGTCGGCGGGGTCGCCGCAGAGCGAGTACTGCCGCTCCTGCCGGGTGATCAGCTGGACGTCGAGGTGCGCGCCCGGCTCCCACTCGGGCAGGTCGCCGCCCGCGGGGTCGGCGAGCTCGAGCGCGACGACGCCCTCCGCCTCCGGCACGATCGCGGTGACGACGAGCGGGATCCGGCCCGCGCGGTCGCTCACGCCGGCACCTCGATCAGGCATCGCGGCGCCGCGCCGGGACCCGCTGCGTCAAAACCAGCGATGTCAGGACCCGCCGCGTCGGGACCCGCCACGTCAGGTCCCGCCGGATCGGGACCCGCCACGTCAGGTTCCGCCGGATCAGGACCCGCCGTGTCAGGACCCGCGACATCGAGACCCGCCACCTCAGGACCCGCCACGTCAGTACAGCGTCCGGTAGCCGAGGTCCGAGGCGTCGTCGATCGCGCGCGCGACCTCGGCGCTCAGCCCGGAGGCCTCGGCCCACATCGTGCCGGCGCTCGGCACCTCCGCGGCGAGATCCTGCATCTCCGGGTCCCAGAGCCGCGAGCGCAGCAGGGCGCGTCCGCAGTGCAGGTAGACCTGCTCGATCTCGACGACGGTGGCGAGGTCCGGGACGACGTGGTCCTGCTCGAGCATCGCGAGCAGCTCCGGGGCGTCGGTGACGTACGCGGAGCCGTTGATCCGGAGCGTCTCGGTCATGCCGGGCACGAAGCAGACCAGGCCGACGTGGCCGTTCTCGAGGATGTTGGAGAAGGAGTCGCCGAGGCGGTTGCCGAGGCGGTCGGGGATGACCACGGTGCGGTCGTCGAGGGCGCGAAGGAAGCCGGGGCGGTCGCCGCGCGGGGAGCTGTCGCAGCGGCCGGCGGCGTCGCTGGTGGAGAGGCAGGCGAACGGCGAGTGCGCCAGGAAGACGCGGCAGCTGCGGTCGAGCCGGTCCATGATCTTGTCGCGCGCCGGCTGCTCGGGCTCGCCGAGGACCGCCCGCAGGGCCTCGGGGGAGAGGGCGCGGTAGCGGGTCACGCGAGCGCCCCGGCGGGAGTCGGCGCGTCGGATGCCCGGCCGACCGCCAGCCGATCCAGCGCCAGCTGCGCGAGGGTCTCGGCGTGCAGGCCGAGCAGGGCGTCGTCGAAGACGGCGGACTCGGAGTGCATCGAGGGGGCGCCCTCGGCCGGGACGCCGGGCGGGCGGGTGCCGAGGAAGAGGAGGGTGCCGGGGATCTCGTCGAGGACGTAGGCGAAGTCCTCCGACGCCATCGACGGCGCGGGGAGGCGGAGCACGCGGTCGGCGCCGTGCCGGGCGGTGAGCGCGGCGATCACGCGCTCGGTCTCCTCCGGGTCGTTGTGGGTGACGGGGTAGGAGTCGATGAACTCGGTCTCGACGCCGCAGCCGTGCGCCGCGGCGACGCCTGCGGCGAGCTCGGCGAGCGAGGAGCGGACGAGGGCGAAGGTGTCGCGGGAGAGCGTGCGGATGTTGAGCATCAGCTCGACCCGTGCGGCCAGGACGTTGGGTGCGGTCGAGTCGCTGACGATGCTGACCACCGAGACGACGGCGGGGTCGGTCGCCGGGACGCGGCGGGCGACGAAGGTCTGCAGGGCCTGCACCAGGGCGGCCGCCGCGGGGATCGGGTCGACGGCGAGGTGCGGGAACGCGGCGTGCCCGCCGGTGCCGGTCACGGTGATCCGCATACCGCTGGCGCTCGCCATCATCGGGCCGGAGCGGGTGACGAAGAGGCCGGAGTCGGTGGAGCAGTCGACGTGCATCGCGAAGGCGGCGACCGGGCGCTCGCCCGCCGCGTCGAGCACGCCCTCCTCGATCATCAGGCGGCCGCCGGCGAAGCCCTCCTCGCCGGGCTGGAGCATCAGGACGACGGTGCCGGCGAGCTCGTCGCGGCCGGCCGCGAGCAGGCGGGCCGCGCCGATCAGCCCGGCCATGTGCAGGTCGTGGCCGCAGGCGTGCATCGCGCCGTTCGTCGCGGCGAAGGGCAGCCCGGTCGCCTCGACGACGGGGAGCGCGTCCATGTCGGCGCGCAGCAGCACGACCGGTCCGGGGCGGCCGCCGCGGAGGACGGCGGTGATCGAGCCGAGGCCGCGGCCGGTCGTGATCTCGAGGCCGAGCGGGGCCAGCTCCTCGAGCAGCAGCGCCTGGGTGCGCGGGAGGGCGAGGCCGAGCTCGGGGTCGGCGTGCAGGCGGCGGCGCAGGCGCACCAGGTCGTCGTGGAGGCCGGGGATCACTGCGGAGTCTCCGGCCGCGGCTGCGCGGGGGACTGCGCGTGCACGCGGCGCATCCGCTGGGCGAGCGCGGGGTTCGAGTACGGCCCCGGCGCGTCCAGCGCCGCGGTGACCCGGTCGACGACCTCCGCCGGCTTGTCCTGGCTCATCTTCTCCTTGGCTTCGAGCCGGGTGACCCGGAGCCGGAAGCCGACCGTGCCGTGCACGATCCGCTCGGCGTAGGCCGCGTTCTCGGCGCTGATCCGGAGGCGGAACGGCTCGGGCAGCTCGTCCTCGAAGTGGTCGACGAGCCGCTCCAGCACGGCGAGGTTCTCCTCGTCGCCGAGCAGCTCGGGCACGCCCCAGACGTGCACGGCGGCGAAGTTCCAGGTCGGCACCGCGCGCGTCACGCCGTACCAGCTGGGCGAGACGTAGCCGTGCGGGCCCTGGAAGACCACGGCCAGCTCGGACTCGCCGAGCCGGTGGGCGCGCTCGTCGGGCCGGCCGACGTGGCTGACCAGCACGAGCTCGTCGGGGTCGGCGCCGGGGAGCGGCTCCTCCAGCAGGAACGGGTAGTGCGAGACGACGACGCCGTCCTCGGTGGCGCTGACCATCGTCGCCCAGGGCGTCGCGCGGATCAGGGCGCGGATCTCGGCGGGGTCGGTCATCGCGTACTCGGTGCTCTCACGCATCGGCGGTCCTCTCGGCGCGGGCGGCGGTCCGAGCCAGGATCGCAGCGAATTCGGGCCAGAGCTCCACCGGGATGTCGTGACCCATCTCCTCGTAGAGGTGCAGCTCGGCCTGGGGCAGGATCCGCGCGGTCTCGAGCGCGGCGCTCCAGTGCAGGCTCTGGTCGCCGCGGCCGTGGAGGACGGCGACCGGCACGGTGACCTTCGCCATCGCCTCCCGCCGCTCGAGCGGCCCGCGCAGCAGCGCGTTCCACTGCCGGATCAGCCCGGTCGGGGTGTAGGCGCGGTCGTAGTAGCGGGCGCCGAGGGCGGCGCTCGCCGCCTCGTCGAAGGGGAAGCCGGGCGACTGGTAGTGCCGCTGGCCGCCGACGAACATGGCGATGTAGGCGTCGCGGTCGAGGACCTCCGGGACCTCGATGATCGGCTGCCCGGTGTGCTCGCCGACCAGGAACTCCGGCGCCGAGCTGAGCGAGGTCGACATCAGGCCGAGCGAGGCGACCCGCTCCGGGTGCAGGATCGCGACCAGCTGGGCGATGTAGCCGCCCATCGACATGCCGGTGAGGTGCGCGCGCGCGATCCCGAGCTCGTCGAGCACGGCGACGACGTCGAGCGCCATGTCGGCGAGGTCGTAGCCGGCCGAGGTGTCCTCCGGGCCGCCGGTCGCCTGGCTGAGGCCGACGTCGCGGTTGTCGGTGCGGACGACGAAGAAGCCGTGCTCGGCGAGCAGCTCGCAGAAGCGGTCGTCCCAGCCGATCAGCTGGGCGCCGCCGCCGTGCAGCAGGACGAGCGGGCGGCCGGACGGGTCGCCCGTCGTCTCGTAGTGCACGGCGACGCCGGCCGGGGTGGTGATCAGGGGCATGGCGGGAGGGTCCTGTCGGGGAGGAGCGAGTGGCTGTGGAGAACGGGCGGCCTGCGCGGCCTGTGGAGGAGAGGTGTCCTGTGGAGAACGGCCGGGTCTGCGCGGCCTGTGGAGGAGAGTCGGCCTGTGGAGGACATCGGTCCGGCACGGCCCTGTGGAGGAGAGTCCGTCAGAGCGCGGACCAGGTCGGCCGGCCGCCGAGGAGGGTCGCCGCGACGGGTGTCGTGCGCAGCTCCGCGTCGTCGGCGGTCGCCGGGTCGCGGTCGAGCAGCACGAGGTCGGCCGCGGCTCCCACGGCGACGGTCGCCCCGCGGGTGCTCGCCGCGAGCGCGACGTCGAACGGCAGCCGCTCGGCCGGGTGCCAGGCCTCGCGGCCGTCGCGGCGGCGGCTGACGGCGGCGGCGAGCGAGATCCACGGGTCGAGCGGGGCGACGGGCGCGTCGGAGCCGAGGGCGAGGCTCGCGCCGGCGGCGTGCAGCGAGGCGAAGGCGAAGGAGCGGTCGGTGCGGCCGGCCCAGTGCCGGTCCGCGACGTCGCGGTCGTCCATCGCGTGCTCCGGCTGCACGCTCGCGACGAGCCCGAGGCGGCCGAAGCGCGCGAAGTCCTCGGCCGCGACGAGCTGGGCGTGCTCGATCGTGCCCGCGAGGCCGAGCCGCTCGAAGACGTCGAGCACCTCGGCGTTCGCGCGGTCGCCGATGGCGTGCACGGCCGGGAGAATGCCGGCGTCGCGGGCGCGGACCAGCAGGCCCTCCACCTCCTCGGGCGCGACGCTCAGCACGCCGCAGGGGTGCGGGTGGTCGGCGGCGATCCCGGGGTAGGGGTCGAAGCAGTAGGCGGTGCGGGTGTTCAGCGAGCCGTCGACGACGATCTTGAGGCGGCCCATCCGGGCGAGGCCGGCCGGATCGAGGGCGTCGCCGGTGCGCAGCCCGCGGGCGATCGCGTCGTCGAGCCGGTCGGGCCAGACCGAGGTCTCGACGCGCAGGGACGTGACGCCCTCCGCGATGCGGGCCGGCCAGGCGCGGGAGTTGTCGGCGTTCTCGAACTCGACGATCCCCACGACTCCCCGGGCCGCGGCGGCCGCGGCGGTCTCGCGGTAGGCGGCGACGGAGGGCAGGCCGACGGCGTCGATCAGGTCGAGCGTGCCGATCCACTCCGTCTCGCGCAGCACCCCGTCCTCCGGGATCGACAGGCCGAAGCGCCGGCCGGCCGCGCTGTTGAGCCAGCCGCAGTGCAGGTCGCCGCTGATCAGGACGAGCGGGCGGTCGGGCGCGATCGCGTCGAGGGCGGCGCGGGTCGGCGCGTCCGTCCAGAGGCCGTCGCGGAAGCCGTAGCCGATCAGCACGGCGTCCTCGCGCACCGGCAGCGCCGCGCGCATGATCGCCACGGCCTCGGCGGCGCTCGCCGCGGGGGCGAGGTCGACCCGCTGCCTCCGCACCACCCACTGGGTGAAGTGCACGTGCGCGTCCCAGAAGCCGGGCGCGAGGAAGCGGCCGTCGGCGTCGAGCGCCTCGGTGCTGCCCGGCAGCGTGCCGGCCGGGGCGATCTCGGCGATCAGGCCGTCGCGCAGCAGCAGGTCGGCGGGGGCGTCCTGCCCCGCGAAGCGAGCGGAGCGGATCAGGAGCTCGGTCATGCGTCCTCCAGGTCGAGAGGCCGGCCCATCACGGGCACGGCCCGGAGCAGCTGCCTCGTGTACGGGTCGGCGGGATCGGACAGCACGGTGTCGGTCGTGCCGTGCTCGACGAGGCGCCCGCCGCGCATCACCGAGACCTCGTCGCTGACGTAGCGGACGACGGCGAGGTTGTGCGAGATGAAGAGCATCGTGAGGTCGAGTCTCTGCTGCAGCTCCCGGAGGAGGTTGAGCACCACGCCCTGTACCGAGACGTCGAGCGCCGAGGTGATCTCGTCGGCGATCAGCACCTGCGGCTCGGCGGCCAGCGCCCGGGCGATCGTGATCCGCTGGCGCTGCCCGCCGGAGAAGGCGGTCGGGCGGTCGTCGGCGCGCGCCGGGTCGATGTGCACCAGGTCGAGCAGCTCGCGGACCCGGTCGTCGCGGGCGGCGGCGGAGTGGCGCCGGCCGGTCGCGAGCAGTCCCTCGGCGATCGAGGCGCCGACGCTCATCCGCGGGTCGAGTGCGGACAGCGGGTCCTGGAACACCATCTGCACCCGGCGGCGGGCGGCCCGGGCCGACGGCTCGCGGCTGGTGATGTCGACGCCGTCGAGCAGGATCCGGCCGGAGTGCAGCGGGGTGAGGCCGACCGCGACCCGCGCGACCGTCGACTTGCCGGAGCCGGACTCGCCGACCAGTCCGTGGGTGGTGCCGGGCCGGACCGTGAGATCCACGGCGTCGACGGCCGTGGTCGCCGAGCGGCCGTGGCCGAAGCGCACGGTCACCGCCTCGTAGCGCAGCTCGCTCATGCGGTCAGTGCCTCCTGGTCGTGGGCGGTCAGGTCGTGGGCGGGCTCGTCGTGGGCGGTCCGGTCGGCGGAAGGCGGCTCCTCGTCGATCGCCGCGATCACCGGGAGCGCCGCGCTCCGGTCGGTCGCCATGTCCGGCACGCAGGCGATCAGCCCGCGCGTGTACGGGTGCCGTGCCTCGTCGAGGCGGTCCGCGGCGATCTCCTCGACCACGCGACCGTCGCGCATCACCACGATCCGGTCGCAGAAGCCGCTGACCAGCGCGATGTCGTGCGAGATGAAGAGGATCGCCGCTCCGGTCGCGGTCTGCGCCTCGCGCAGCGCCTGCATCACCTGCCGCTGCACGGTGACGTCGAGCGCGGTGGTCGGCTCGTCCGCGATCAGCAGCCGCGGCGTGCCCATCAGGCCCATCGCGATCATCGCCCGCTGCCGCATGCCGCCGGAGAACTCGTGCGGCAGCCGGCCGACGCGCTTCTCGGCGTCCGGGATGCGCACCAGGTTCAGCTTGTCGATCGCGCGGCGCAGCGACTCGGCGCGCGGGGTGCGGGCGTGCACCTCGCTCGCCTCGCGCAGCTGGCGGCCGATGGTGAGCGCCGGGTTGAGCGAGGTCAGCGGGTCCTGGAAGATCATCGCCTGCTCGAGGCCGAGGCGGCGGCGCTCGCCGGCGTTGGGCACCGCGGTCATGTCGATGCCGCGGAAGACGAGCTGCTCGCTGGTGACCAGCGCGTCAGGGCCGAGCAGTCCGGCGACGGCGCTCGCCGTGACCGACTTGCCCGAGCCACTCTCGCCGACGATGCCGACGGTCTCGCCGGGCAGGATCGTCAGGTCGACGCCGTGCACGCGCTCGGTCATCGCGCCGTCGCGGCCGGGGAACGCCACGCGCAGCCCCGACATCTCGACGACGGGCATGTCGTCCGTGACCGCGGCGACGACCTCGTCCGAGCGCCGGCGCTTCACGGCCTTGACCGGGCGGCGGCGCGAGGACGACTCGCTGAACACCTCGCCGAGCAGGGCGAAGACGACGCCGACCAGCACCACGGCGATGCCGGGGCCGATCGCGGCCATCGGATCGACGTAGATCCGCTTCGCGCCCTCGTTGAGCAGCCGGCCCCAGTCGTACTCGGGCGCCTGGACGCCGAGGCCGAGGAAGGACAGCGCGGCGAAGGAGAGCAGCGTGACGGAGGCGTGCGCGGCGGAGTTGACCAGCAGCGGCGGCAGGATGTTCGGCACCACGTGCCGGGCGGTCGTGCGCAGCGGCCGGCTGCCGAGCATCCCGGCGGCGCGCACGTAGTCGCTCGACGACACCGAGGCCGCGAGCGTGCTGGTGAGCCGCGCGAAGACCGGGATGCCGGCGAAGCCGACGGCGAGCATCGCGCCGACCGCGGTCGTGCCCCAGATCACCGAGAAGAACAGCGCGAGCAGCAGCCAGGGGAAGGACAGCAGGATGTCGATGAGGCCGGCGATCAGCCGCTGCAGCAGGCGGGGCAGCAGCACCGCGACGACGCCGAGCAGCACGCCGCCGACGACCGAGATGCCGGTCGCGCCGAGGGTGAGCAGCACCGAGACCCGGGTGGCGACGACGACGCGGGCGAGGAGGTCGCGGCCGAGGTCGTCGGTGCCGAAGGGGTGCGCGAGGCTCGCGCCCTGCTGGCGGTCGGCGATCGAGCGCTCGGTGGCGAGATCGCCGAAGAGGATCGGGCCGAGGACCGTCGCGAGGATCACCAGGACGAGGCCGACGGCGGCCGCGACACCCTGCGGGGTGCGCAGCGACTCCGGCAGCCGGTGGGCGAGGGACGGGCGGGCGGAACGGGATGCAGTGCTCATGGCTCAGGCCTCCGCGATGGCCGACCGCGGGTCGAGCGCGGCGAGCAGCAGGTCGATGACGAGGTTGGCGGCGAGGACCAGGACGGCGTACATCAGCACGATGCCCTGGATCAGCGGGTAGTCCTTGGTGGTGATCGACGAGACGATCGTCGATCCGATGCCCGGGATGACGAAGACCGTCTCGATCAGCACCGTGCCGGCGACGAGGCCGGTGAGCACCACTCCGCCCGCGGTCAGCGTCGCCGTGACGATGTTGGGCAGCGCGTGCCGGAGGTAGAGCAGGTGCCCCGGCAGCCGCTTGCTGCGCGCGGTGGTGAGGTACGGCGCCTCCAGCACCCGCACCATCTCGACGTGCACGATGCGCGCGAGGTAGGCGAGCGGGCCGATGGCGAGGGCGAGCACCGGCAGCACCGCGTACTCCGGGCCGCCCCAGCCCGCGGACGGCGCGAGCGGCACGACGATGCTGAACAGCCAGATCAGCACGACCGCGAGCAGGAAGTTGGGGATCGCGATCACGACGCCGAGCAGTCCCGAGACGCCGAGGTCGAGCGTGCGGTGCTTGCCGGCGCGGGCCGAGACCGCCGTGGCGACGCCGATCGGGAACGCGCCGAGCGCGGCGACCGCGAAGGCGACGACCGAGAGCATCAGCGTGGCGGGCAGCCGCTCGGCCAGCGTGCTGCCGACCGGGCGCTGCGTGCTGATCGAGGTGCCGAGGTCGCCCCGGAGCAGCCCGCCGAGGTAGTTCGCGAACTGCTGGCCGATCGGCAGGTCGAGGCCGAGGGTGCTCCGCAGCACCGCCACGGTCTCGGCCGGCGCCGTCGGGCCGAGGGCCGCGCGCACCGGGTCGCCGGGCACGAAGTGGACCATGAAGAAGGAGGCGATCAGCACGATCACCAGCGAGACCGCCGCGCGGGCGAACCGCTTGAGCAGGAAGGCGAGGCGCGGGGAGCCGACCACGCCGAGCAGACGATCCCCCCGGCGCGGACCGGCCGCGGGCGCGCTCGGCGGGGAGGCCGGTGACAGCGGGGCCGTGGGTCGCACCGAGGGGATCGTCATGGTCAGCCCTGCATCCGGATCGTGGTGGGAGCGACGGTGCCGGGACGCTCGAGGGTCGCACCCTTGACGTACATCGGCGACTCCGTCTCGGCGAGCGGGAAGACGTCGACCCGCTCGATCAGCTCGGCCTCGGCCTGCTTCCAGACACCGCAGGCCTCGTCGGCGGTGCCGGCGCTGAGCGCCTGCGTCGCGAGGGCGTTGTACTCGGGGTTCGAGACTCCCATGAAGTTGTAGCCGCCGTTCTCGCTCGTCTCGCCGAGGAAGAACAGGCTCAGCACCACGGGGCTCGAGGGGGCGAGCTGGATGAAGCCGGTGTCCCAGTCGTAGCTCTGGTAGAGGTCGGTCGACCAGCCGGCCGAGTCCTCGGCGACCAGGTCGGTCGTGATGCCGAGCTCGTTCCACTCCTGCTGGACCTCCTCGGCGGCGGCGCCGTGCGAGGGCGTTCCGGCGTCGTAGAGGAAGCGGATGGTCAGCGGCTCGCCGTCCTTCGCGCGCAGTCCGTCGGAGCCGAGCGGGTAGCCGGCCTCGTCGAGCAGCTCGCCGGCGGCGTCCACGTCGGTGTCGGGCAGCGTCCACTCCGGGCCGCCGGCGACGCAGGTGAGCGGGATCTGGTTGACCAGCGAGACCGAGTCGACGGCGTTGCCGTCGGTGACCAGCTCGCCCACGGCGTCGCGGTCGAGCGAGAGGGTCAGCGCCTGGCGGACGCGGACGTCGGCGGTGGGGCGGTCGGCGCGCTCGTTGAAGAGCATCTCGCCGATCGGGTTGAGCACGCCCTCGGTGTCCAGGCCCGCCGCGTCGAGGCGCTGGCGGTCGGCGCCGATGACGGAGGCGGCGTTGAGCTCGCCCGAGATCAGCAGGTTCGCGGCGGTCGCCTCGTCGGTGATCACCCGCGCCTCGATCTCGTCGGGCAGGCCCTCGGTGTCGCTGGTGACGTCGTCCGGGCCCCAGGTGTAGTCGTCGCGCTTGGTGTAGGTGTAGTCGGAGCCGGGGCTCGACGCGGTCAGCGCGTAGAGCGCGGTGCCGTTGGTGGTGTCGGTCAGGGTCGACGGGTCGTCGAGGCCGGCCTGGCAGACCATCTCGATGCTGCCGGTGCCCTGGAGCAGGAACGGGTTGTTCGCCGTCGAGGTGACGGTGACGACGTTCCCCTCCGCGGTCGCCGTCATGTCGGCGGTGACGCTCGAGCCGAACCAGAACGTGCCGTTGTCGGCGTTCGCCTGGTAGGCGAAGTTCGCCGCGGCCGTCTCGGCGGTGAAGGGGGTGCCGTCGGCGCAGGTGATGCCGTCCTTCAGCGTGTACGAGATCGAGGTGGGCGTGCTCTCCCAGCTCTCGGCGAGGAAGGGCACGACCTCGCCCTCGGGGGTCGTGTAGGCCAGCGAGTCGTAGCCGAAGGTAACCATCGCGCGCTGCACGAGCGAGACGCCGGTGAACGGGTTGAGGCTGCCCGGGTCGTCGTTGATCGCGAGGGAGAAGGTGCCGCCCGAGACGGGATCGGCGCCGGCCGCGGAGCCGCCGGCGGGGGCCGAGCAGGCGCTCAGGGCGAGCATCGCCACCAGCGAGCCCGCGGCGACGGCCGGGACTCGGAGCGCTGTGGTGCGGGGAGAACGGGTCATGATGCGTCCTTCGGGGAATGCAGGGCGAGTGGTGCAGGACTCCCGATCAGGGCCAGCGGGCCCGCGGCCTTCACGGAGACTTTGAGCGACGCGCTGGCCGAGTAGGACAGCGGCGTCTCGAGCACGTCGACGATCTCGACGAGCCGCGGATCGGCGCCGGCCTGGATCGCGCGCTCGATCGCGATCCGGCCGGCCGCCTCGATCGCGGCGGCGCGGTCGACGTGGTCGCACAGCTGGTCGGCGCGGCCGCCGGCCAGGGCGATCGCGGCGCCGACGGCGTTGGCCACGTTGCCGCGGTCGGGGCGGAGCACCTCGCTCGCGCCGTGCACGTGGTCCGGGACCAGGAAGCCGCCGCCGCCGACGACCACGAGCGGCAGGCCGACGCGGCCGAGCGACATCCGCTCGACGGCCGACTCGATCCGGTCCTGCGCCACGGCGAGGGCGTTGCCGAGGGCGGAGCGGGTGGCGCGATCCAGCGCGGGGAGGGCCCTGCCGGGGATCATCCCGGGCAGCTGCATCGCGGCGGCGTCGGTGAGGGTCGCGGTCGCGCCGCCGAAGAGCAGGCCCTCGCGGGCGATCCGGTAGCCGACCGAGTCGGTGGTCGGCACGCCGGTGGCCGTGTCGACGATCGTGCCGCCGCCGATCCCGACGCTGAGGATGTCGGGCATCCGGAAGTTGGTGCGGACGCCGCCGATCTCGCGCGGCAGGGTCGACTCGCGGGGGAAGCGGTCGACCAGCACGCCGAGGTCGCTGGTGGTGCCGCCGATGTCGATGATGATCGCGTCGTCGGCGCCGGAGAGGAACGCGGCGCCGCGGATCGAGTTGGCGGGGCCCGAGCCGATGGTGAGCACCGGGTAGCGGGCCGCGTACTCGACGGCCATCAGCGTGCCGTCGTTCTGGGCGAAGAAGGTGGCGGCGTCGAGGCGCTCCTCGTCGACGACGGTGAGCAGTCCCTGCGTCACGTCGCGGGCGATGCCGTGCAGCGCGGCGTTGAGCACGGTCGCGTTCTCGCGCTCGAGCAGGCCGAGCGCGCCGATCTCGTGGCTGAGCGAGACGGGGAGGTCCACGCCGACGTGGTCGGCGACGAGCGCGGCGACCTCGAGCTCCTGCTCCGGGAAGGAGGGGCTGAAGATCCCGCAGACGGCGACCGCGTCGAAGCGGCCCTCGAGCGAGTCGAGGAAGCGGCGGATGCCGTCGACGTCGAGCGGCGAGATGGGGTAGCCGTCGATCAGGTGGCCGCCGCCGGCGAGCAGGCTGCCGGCGAGCACGGTGTCGCGGAGGTCGGCGGGCCAGCCGGAGAGCGAGGGGAACTCGGTCGAGGCGGGGGCGCCGAGGCGGATCACGGCGACGCGGCCGAGGTCGCGGCGGCGGACGATCGCGTTGGTGGCGTGGGTGGTGCCGAGCATGACGCGGGAGACGCGGTCGCGGTCGGCGCCCAGCTCGCCGAGCACGGCGGAGAGCGCGGCGCGGATGCCGCCGGTGACGTCCTCGGTGGTGGCCTGCTTGGTCCAGGCGGTCACGGCGCCGTCGGCGTCGAGCACGACGGCGTCGGTGTTGGTGCCGCCGACGTCGATGCCGACGGAGAGGTCGCGGAGTGCGGCGCTCATCGGGCCACCTCCGCCACGGCGCCGTCGAACGGCACGTAGTCGAAGTCGAAGTCGAAGGCGGCGGGGCCCGCCAGCTCGATCCCGCGCGGGGTCCGCCAGAGCGGATCGCAGGCCCAGGCGAGCACGCTGACCCGCTGGCCGAAGCGGAGCATCTCGGTCGAGATCGCCTCGCCGGTCTCGGAGTCGAGGATCGAGACGAGGTCGGGGACGCTGACGAGGACGCCGCCGTCCTCGATCACCACGAGGTTCTCGTTCTGGATCTCGACCCGCACCATC
The DNA here is from genome assembly GCF_004345345.1 of Rathayibacter sp. PhB179. Classification (NCBI taxonomy): domain Bacteria; kingdom Bacillati; phylum Actinomycetota; class Actinomycetes; order Micrococcales; family Microbacteriaceae; genus Rathayibacter; species Rathayibacter sp. PhB179. The sequence goes on from NZ_SLVD01000004.1 coordinate 47,042, forward strand.
CGGCTGCGGTCGGCGCCGACGCCGTCGATCGTGACGGAGCCGCGGGTGAAGCCGCCCTCGGTGCTGCGGTCGATGTCGATCACCTTGCCGCCGATCAGCACGGCCGCGCCGAGCTCCTCGGCGATGTCGGTCACCGGGTCGGCGGAGGCGAGCAGGCGGCGGCCGACCTGGATCGCGCGGCTGACGGTGCCCTCGATCACGGCGCCCGGGGCGGTCTCGTGGGTGAGCAGGTAGTGCGCGCCGAGGGCGATGCCGCCGGCTGCGACCGTGAAGGCGCGGGCGTGGCGCTCCAGCCAGGCGATGTCGACGGTGCGGAGGACGGTGACGTTGCCGACCACGTCGCTCATCACCGCGAACTCGCTCGGCAGCCCGGCGACGTTCATCGAGATCATGGTGGCCTTCGGGAACGCGCGGCCCATGCCGTCCGCGTCGAGCACGGCGAGCCCGAGCTCCGCGGCCCAGCCGACCGGCGCGACGCCGTTGCTGCCGCCGATCTCGGCCGCCATCACGGTGGTGACCGGGCGGCCGATCAGGCGCTCGACCTCGCGCAGCAGCGTGTGCGCCTGGCTGCTCGAGCCGAGCATCTCGATGCCGACCGAGGGAGCGCCCATCCCGGACATGATGATGACCGCGTCGTCCGGGCCGAGGTCCTCGACGCCGACCACGCGCACCGGGCCGTTGGCGTCGATCGCGTTCTCGACCGAGAGCTGGGCGCCGTGCACCGAGCCGCCTCCGCCGGTGCCGAAGACCGCGCAGCCGGCGGCCAGGGGAGCGACGTCGTCGCGGGTGATCAGGCGGACGGGGCTCGGTCCGGCCGGGGGCGTGAAGCTCATGCTCCGAGGCTAGCCAGGGGCGCAAGTGGGCGGAATGTGCCGTCACCATGAGGAAACGGCCATGATTGTGCTCATGGCACAGACGTCCCTCCTCCACGTCCTCGAGCACGGCGAGCAGTTCGGCATGGTCTGCCGCGCGGGCGACCCGGCGGGCGTCTCGCTCAGCGGAGTGGAGATGCTCGCGCTCGAGGACGTGGGGCAGGCGCTGCCCGGCCACCTGGTGATCGTGCTGCACGGCGCGGAGCAGCCGCGGGCGTACCAGATCGACATCGTCATCCGGCGGGCGATCGCGGCCGAGGTCGCCGCGCTGCTCTTCGTCGGCGAGCTGGCGCTGGCCGAGACCTCGCGCTCGCTGGCCGACCGCGGGGCGCTGCCGGTGCTGACCGCGAGCGCGCCGCCCTCCGAGCTGGCCGTCTCGATCGACCGGCTGCTGCGCGGCGGGGCGGCCGAGGCGCTCGGCCGGGCGGAGCTGGCGATCGCCGCCGCACGGGCCGCCTGCGACGGCGACCCTCTCGATGCGCGCTCGGCGGTGCTCGACGCGGCGACGGCGGCGCTCGGGATCGAGCTGCGGATGATCGAGGACCCGGCCGTCACCTGGAGCGACCCCGACGCGGTCTGCATCGGCGAGGTCGCGGTCGGGCGGCTGGTCGCCGAGCAGCCGGAGACCGCGGCGGTGATCGCGCTGCCGGTGATCGCCGCGCTGCTGTCGCGGGCGCTGCAGCGCGAGTCGCAGGTGCGCTTCGGCCCGGCGCGCTCGCGGGCCGACCTCGTGGTCGAGCTGCTGCTGGCGGAGTCCTCGCGCATCGACGCGCTCGCGGTCGACGCCGCGCGGGCCGGGCTGCCGGTCGCCTCCGCGCACGCCGCCGCCTGGATCACCCCGCGCCACCGCGACGACGCCGAGCGCCGGCTCCCCGCCGCGCTGGTCGCGGCGATCGAGCTGAACGCCTTCCAGCTGACCGACGGCCGCGACGAGGTCTGGCACCTCGCGGTCTTCCACGACGACCTGGTGGTGGTGGCGTCGGAGGAGTCGGGCGCGCCGGACCACCAGCGGCGGGTGCGGGACGTGGCCGAGCGGCTGATCGCGTACGGCGTGGCGGTCGCGGGGGAGGGCTGGACGTTCACGGTCGGGCTCGGCACGCCGCAGTCGGGCGCCTCGGGGCTCCGGCAGTCGGCGACGGAGGCGCGGATCACCGCCGGCTCGGCCGTCGCGGCGGGCCGCCTCGGGGCGGTCGAGGTCACCGACGTGACGGGGCTGCGGAGGGTGCTGCTCGACTTCTACGCGTCGCCGCTCAGCCGCGCGCTGCTCGACGACGTGCTCGCGCCGCTGGACGCCCTCGGCGCGGAACGCTCGGCCATCTCCGTGCGCACGCTGCTGGCGTACCTCAGCAACCGCAACTCCCTCGCCCGGGCCGGCGAGGTGCTGCTGCTGCACCCGAACGCCGTGAACTACCGCGTTCGCCGCATCGAGCAGGCGCTGGCCCTGGACCTCGAGGACCCGGACACCCGCTTCGCCCTGGAGCTGGCCTGCCGCCTGCGCGTGATGGCGACGACGCGCTGACGCGCCGGCCGGCGACCGGACGCGGCGGCACTTCATGCGGGTCGAGTAGCCCCGCAGGGGCGTATCGAGACCCGCCGGCGCCAGCAGGGCGGTCTGCAGACTCGACTTCTGACGCTGGTGGATCTCGATACGCCCGCTCCGCGGGCTACTCGATCAGCAGGGGCTTCGCCATACTGATAAGGTGATCTTTCGGGCAGCGGCGGCGCCCCGTCATGGCTTCAGCGAATTCCCCCAGTGCGCCTCTCCGGGCGCGAACCGTGACGCGCCGGGGGTCCTTCTCTTCTCGCAGGATCATCTCGGTGAGCGCTGCTGCGTGCTGCTCCGCGTCGACTGGACGCGGAGCGGGGGCTCCGAGAGCGCCGGAGCCCGGTACGGGTCCATTCGCGCGGGAGACGCACCGCGACTGGACGCGGAACGGGGTGCGGCCGGGCGTCGGAGCCCCACCCGCGTCCACCCATGCAGATCCGGGGGCCCTGTCAACACCTCGAAGTCTGAAGGGATGTTCAGATAGCGTCATCGGCGAGCGGATCCGGAGTCGGCCGTCGTCGCATCCCCCCGCGGCCCCACGAGAGGGCGCCCGCCCGCGGACGCCGACCCCAGGGCCGTGGCGACGAGGGCACCGTTCGCCCGCCGCAGGAGAGCCCCCACTCCCTCGCGGCCGGCCGGACGCACGTCACCGAGCCCCGCCGCTCCCCGCCCCCGACTGCGCGCCGAAGGATCTCGATGACGACTCTGCTGGACCCCCGACCCCCCGAAGGCCGACGCATCACCGGCGAACGGCCGTGACCGTGACCGGCCTCGACGACACCCGCATCCCGCCGCTCGAGAACGCGCGCGAGCTGGTCCTCCACGCCTGCCGCGTCGGGGACGCCGAACTGCAGTCCCGCATCGACAACCTCTGGGCGGCCAAGGCCGACCCCGAGAGGACGCGCGGACTGCTCGCCCGCTACCGGCGCGAGGTCGAGGACGCCCGCACCCTCCTCGCCGCAGCCGCCGACCCGCAGTGGTGGCGGTCCGCGACCGCCGAGCGGATCGAGGAGAGCTGCCGGGCCGCGAGGATCTGGGCCGAGGGCGACCCGGTCTGCGCCGACCTCGAGCGGGCGTTCGCCGCGCAGCTCCGGAGCGTCCTCGGCATCGACCTGACGCAGATCCCGCGTCAGGAGCGGAGCCGCTGACCTGCGGAGCGATGTGCGCTCCCTCGCGTCGGGAGCCGCTCCCACTCGCCCGGCGACGACGCGCTCCTGCGTGCGAGCCCACGCCGAGTCGGCCTCCCTTCGTGCTCCTCCCAGCCCTCCGCCGGCGCCCGAGGCGCTCCCTCCGCTCGAGACGCCCGCTGCGCGGGCCACTCGATCAGCATGGACATCGCCCTGAGAACACGATGGTCCGTGCTCCCTCAGAGGACCGGTGCGTGCACAACCAAGGCTGGAAGGCGCGATCGGTCGAGAATTCGCGGTTCTCGGGGCTTCCGGCCTTGGTTGTGCACGCCCGCACGCGGCCACCCTCAGCGCAGGACGCCCGAGACCGCCTCCGCCAGCCGGATCGCTGCCCGCTCCAGCTCCCGGGAGCGCGCGGTGACGTCGTCGGCCATCCCGACGAGGCAGGCCGCCGCCACGACGGCGCCGCTCGCGTCGCGGATCGGCGCCGAGATCGAGACCATGCCGGCGTCGTCGTAGGCCTGCATCGAGAGGACGCCGTCGCGGCGGACGGTCTGCATCCGGCGGAGGAACCGGGCCAGGTCCCGCGGGGTGTGCCGGGCCGGGAACAGCTGCGTCAGCTCGTCCGGCTCGAGGTCCATCAGCATGGTGGGGCCGCCGTCCGAGCCGACGATCGGGTGGGCGCGGCCGAGCCAGGGGATCATCGCGAGGCCGTCGCCGGCCAGCTCGAGTTCTTCCACGAGCGTGAGACTGCGCATCCCCGCGAGCACGGTGACGAACGCGCAGGCGCGCAGACTCCGCGCCGCCTCCGCGACGAGCGGCCCGCCGCGCGACACGATCAGCGGAGCGGCCGCCGCCCGGAACCAGCCGTGCACGACCCAGGCGACGCGGAACTCCCCGTCGCCGCCGCGCTCGACCACGCCCGCCGCGACGCAGGCCTCGAGCAGCCGGCCGGTGCGGTCGCGGCGGAGGCCCGTCGCCCGCGCGGCGCCGGCGGCGGTGTCCGGTCCGTCGGCGAGGTGCTGCAGGAGAGGGAGGACCGCGTGGAGCGCGGAGCCGCCGGCGGAAGGGGTGGTGGAGACCAGCGCGTCGTCGCTGTCCGCCGTGTCGTGTCCCGCGCCGGCCTCCCGCGACCCGTCCAGCCCCGCCTCGATGCTCCGCCGCGCGACGGCCAGAGCCCGCCGGATCCGCGGCCCGTTCTCGCGCAGCCGCACCGCCGGCAGTCGCACCGCCAGCACCGCCGCGCACTCGCCCGCGGGCGTCAGTAGCGGCGTCGCGATCTCGACCCGCAGCCCCTCGATCGTCTCCGCGACCGCGTCGTCGCCCGGGCCCAGCGGATCCGCGGCGCGGGCGATCGCGCTGCCCGCGTCGTCGATCCGCTCGCCGACCGCGGCGGGGGAGTGCAGGGTCCACGACGAGAGCACGCTGCCGATCACCCGCATCGACCCGGGTGCCCCGGCCGCCAGCACGACGGTCTCGCCGGTCTGCTGCGCGGCGAGCGTGAGAGCGAAGCGGAGCGACCGAGCGACCGGCGCCGCAGCCCGCCCCGAGAGCCGCACGGCGACCGCGCCCAGGCGGTAGCTGCCGTAGTCCGCGCCGCGCTCGATCAGCCCCGTCCGCTCCAGCTCCGCGCACAGCCGCGAGACCGAGCTGAGCGGCGCGCCGAGCTCGGCGGCGATCACTCCGACCCCGAGCGGCGCCGTCGGATCCGGCCGCTCGCCGAGCAGCCGCACCACCCGCAGGCCCGTCGTCACGCGTCCGCTCACGAGCCGCCCCTCTGCAGAACCGTCAATCCCGAGGCGCTCGAATCGCCGCCAGCACGCACTGTAACAGCGCCGGAACCCGCCGTTCCTACAGTGATCGCACTCGCCCGGCGGCGGTCACGACGGCCCGCCGAGCGCGACGGCGGCGCGCCGTCACCCGCTCCACGAACGCTTCCCACAGCCCTAGGAGTCCCATGAACCCGACCGTCCCCCGCCCCGCGACCCGCACAGCGCCCCGCGCCACGCCGCACCCCGCCCGCCGGGCCGCCGTCGTCACCGCGGTGCTCGCCTCCGCGGCCCTCCTCGCCGGCTGCTCGGCCGACGCCGCCGCCACGACCGACGCGGAGCCGAGCGCCCTGTTCGAGCAGAGCATCGCCGACCTGGTGCCCGAGGACATCGCCGCGGCCGGCGAGATCCGCATCGCGAGCGGCCCCGGCTATCCGCCCCTGCTCGACCTCGCGGACGACGGCACCACGCTCTCGGGTTCGCAGCCCGAGGAGATGCGCCTGATCGGCGAGGTGCTCGGCCTCGACGTCGTCTTCGAGGACATCAAGTTCGATGCGCTCTTCCCCTCGCTGGCCTCGAACAAGATCGACGCCGCGGCCGCCGCGCTGGGCGTCACCGCCGAGCGGCTCGAGACCGTCGACTTCGTCAGCGACTTCCTCGGCGGCACCACGCTCCTGGTCGAGGGCGGCAACCCGCTCGATCTGACGATCGACACGCTCTGCGGCCAGTCCGTCGGCGTGCTCAAGGGCTCGACCGAAAACGACATCACGCTGCCGAAGTGGGACGCCGTCTGCACCGAGGCGGGCGATCCGGCGATCGAGATCTCGACCTTCCCGACCGCGGCCGACGCCGTGCTCGCCCTGAGCTCCGGCCGCGTCGACGCGACGGTCAGCGCCGTCCCCCCGGCCGTCTTCCAGGCCGAGCAGTCCGACGGCGCGCTCGAGGCGCTGGACGTCAACTTCGAGCCGAGCCCCTGGGGCATCGCCTTCCCGGACGGCTCCGAGCTGGCCCCCGCCTTCCAGGCCGCCCTCGAGCACCTGATGACGACGGGCGACTACCAGGAGAACCTCGAGCGCTTCGGCGTCGAGGTCGGCGCGGTCGAGCAGGCCGAGCTCTACACCGACCCGGCCCAGATCAGCGGATGACCGCCGTGGAGCAGCGCGCGACGACCACCGCGCCGCCCGAGACCGTGGTCCCCGTCCGGCACTGGGGCCGGCGCGCGGCGACCGTCGTGATCCTCGTGCTGGCGGCGCTGCTCGCCCACTCGGTCGCGACCAACCCGAACTTCGAGTGGGGCAGCGTCTTCGGCTACTTCCTCGACGGGCGGATCCTCCGCGGCCTCGGCACCACGCTCCTGCTCACCGTGATCGCGATGGTCGTCGGCATCGTCATCGGCGTCCTGATGGCCGTCGGCCGGCAGTCGCAGACGCTCGTGGTCGCCACGGCGGCGGGCGCGTTCGTCGCCTTCTTCCGCGGCACGCCGCTCCTGGTGCAGCTGATCTTCTGGTTCAACCTCGCCGCGCTCTACCCCGAGCTGAGCCTGGGCGTCCCGTTCGGCCCCACCTTCGCCAGCGCCGACACCAACGTGCTGATCAGCCCGTTCCTCGCCGCGATCCTCGGCCTCGGGCTCAACGAGGGCGCCTACATGTCCGAGATCGTCCGCGCGGGCCTGCTCTCGGTCGACCCCGGCCAGGTCGACGCCGCCGAGGCGCTCGGGCTGCGGAGGGCCCAGGTCTTCCGCCGGATCGTCCTGCCGCAGGCGATGCGGGTCATCATCCCGCCGACCGGCAACCAGACGATCTCGATGCTGAAGACGACGTCGCTGGTGAGCGTGATCGCGATCCCCGACATCCTCTTCGCCGCCCAGACCATCTACTCCCGCAACTTCGAGGTGATCCCGCTGCTCATCACCGTCAGCCTCTGGTACCTGCTCGTCACCACGGTCCTCAGCGCGGGCCAGCGGATGATCGAGCGGCGCTTCTCCCGCGGCGACCGGATCGTCCAGGGCCCGACCCCGCTCGGGGCGCTGCTCGCGAGCGCGAGGCCGCGGCCCGCCGCGCGAGGGGAGGGAGCGCTGTGATCGCGCCCATGGTCCAGGCGACCGGCGTGCACAAGCAGTACGGCGGCAACCTGGTCATCCGCGGCATCGACCTGACCGTCGCGCCGGGCGAGGTGACCTGCCTGCTCGGCCCGTCCGGCTCGGGCAAGAGCACCTTCCTCCGCTGCATCAACCACCTCGAGAAGATCGACGCGGGCACGATCAGCGTCGCCGGCGAGCTGGTCGGCTACCGCCGCCACAACGGCCGTCTGCACGAGCTGCGCGACGCCGAGATCGCGACGCGGCGCAGTGAGATCGGCATGGTCTTCCAGCAGTTCAACCTCTTCCCGCACCTCACCGTGCTGGAGAACCTGATCGAGGCGCCCGTCCTGGTCCGCCGCGAGAAGGTGCCGGACGCCACGGCCCGCGCCCGCGTGCTGCTCGACCGGGTCGGCCTCGGCGCCAAGGCGGACGCGTACCCGCGCTCGCTCTCCGGCGGTCAGCAGCAGCGGGTCGCCATCGCCCGGGCCCTCGCGATGCGACCCCGCCTGATGCTCTTCGACGAGCCGACCTCCGCACTCGACCCCGAGCTGGTCGGCGAGGTGCTCGACGTGATGCGCGACCTCGCCGCCGAGGGCATGACGATGATCGTCGTCACCCACGAGATCGGCTTCGCCCGCGAGGTCGCCGACACGGTGACCTTCATGGACGGCGGCGTCGTCGTCGAGTCGGGGCCGCCCGAGCGGATCCTCGCCGACCCGCAGCACGAGCGCACCCGCGCGTTCCTGTCCAAGGTCCTCTGACCCTGTCACCCGGGCCGTCGATCCCGGCGGCCCTCACCGATCCACGGAAGCGAAGCATCAGCATGGAGAAGTTCGACGTCGCCGTCGTCGGAATGGGCGCTCTCGGCAGCGCCGCCGCCTACCACCTGGCCCGCCGCGGCGCCCGGGTCGTCGCGTTCGAGCAGTTCGAGCTCGGCCACGTGCGCGGCGCCTCGCACGACACCTCGCGCATCCTGCGCACCTCCTACGGCGCACCCGAGTACGTCCGGCTCGCGCAGTCGGCGTACCTCGACTGGGCCGACCTCGAGGCGGAGTCGGGCGAGTCGCTCGTCACGATCACCGGCGGGCTGGTCTTCTTCCCGGTCGGCAGCCCCTACTCCGCCGAGGCGTTCCGCTCGAGCCTCACCGAGAGCGGAGTGCCGTTCGAGCTGCTCACGCCGGCCGAGGTCAGCGCGCGCTGGCCGCAGTTCTCGCTGCCCGAGGGCACGCAGACGGTGTACACCGCCGACTCCGGCATCGTGCACGCCGCCCGCACGGTCGCCGTGCTGCAGCTGCGGGCCCGGCAGCACGGCGCCGTGATCCGCGACCGCACGCCGGTCGAGGCGTTGCTCCCGGGCGAGGACGGGGTCGTCCTGCGCACCGCGGCCAGCGACGTGCTCGCGGGCAAGGTGATCCTCGCCGCGGACGCCTGGACGAACGAGCTGCTCGCGCCGCTCGGCGCCGAGATCCCGCTCGTCACGATGCAGGAGCAGGTCAGCTACTTCGCGCCGGCCGAGCCGAGCGCCTTCGACCGCGAGCGCTTCCCGGTCTGGATCTGGGAGGACGAGCACTGCTTCTACGGCTTCCCGACCTACGGCGAGCCGACGATCAAGGCCGCGCGCGACGTCTCCGACAACCTGATGGCGCCGCGCGAGCGCACCTTCGTCCCCTCGGCCGAGCTGCTGGAGGAGCTGACCGGCTTCGTCGGCGCCGTGGTGCCCACCGCCGGCGAGGTGCTGCGCACCGTCACCTGCCAGTACGCGCTGACGCCGGACCGCCGCTTCGTCCTCGGCCCGCTCGACGAGCACCCCGACATCCTGGTCGGACTCGGCGCCGGGCACGCCTTCAAGTTCACGCCGACCATCGGCCGCGTGCTCGCCGAGCTCGCCCTCGACGGTGCGACCAGCGAGGACGTGTCGGCCTTCGGAGTGACGCCGCCGGTCGCGGCGCCGCTCCTGGGCTGAGCGCCGCGCGTCCGGCAGGCTGGTGAGGACCGACTTCGGAGGAGGACCCCGTGCAGATCCAGAGACTCGGTGAGGATGCGCGCCGCCGCCCGCTCTACGGCGGCTCGGGCGTGCTCGACCTGGAGTACTACTTCCGGGCGACCACCGCGCTGCCCAGCTCGGTGATGCGCTTCCACCTCGAGCCGGGCACCTCCGAGGGCGAGCACGTGCACCTCTCCGGCGATCCCGGCAGCTGCTCGCCGGACAGCTCCGACGAGCTCTACGTGGTCGTCCTCGGCGAGGTCGTGATGACCGTCGACGGCGAGAGCGCCGTCCTCCGCGCGGGCGACGCCCTCTACGCCCCGGCCGGCAGCCACCACGGAGTCGCCAACGAGTCCGCCGCCCCCGCCGAGCTCCTCCTCGTCTTCGGCCCGCCGACCCCCTCGACGAGCTGACGCGCTCACGTCCCATGCCGGTCGAGCAGCCGCGCAGCGGCGTATCGAGACCGCCGTCGCCAGCCGTCGGGCCTGCAGACCCGCCTTGTGACCACGGTGGATCTCGATACGCCCGCTCCGCGGGCTACTCGATCAGCATGAACCGCCCGCCGTCAGATCATGCTGGTCGAGCAGCCGCGCAGCGGCGTATCGAGACCCTGCGGCCGAGGCGTCTTCGTCTCACGCTGGTCGAGTAGCCGCGCAGCGGCGTATCGAGACCCTCCCCTGCCTGCTCCGTCGATCACCCCCATCCGTGTTCCCGCCCCCCACGTCCCGCCGCGGCCTGCCATCCTGACCTCGCACGCCCCGATCCCGTGCATGGAGGCGCGGATGTCCGACGACGGCATGGCCGAGTCCGGCTACCGGCAGACCCTCACCCGCGGCATCGGCCGCTTCGGCAGCTTCGCCGCGGGAGTCAGCTACATCTCGATCCTGACCGGCACCTTCCAGCTCTTCTCCTTCGGCTACGCGAACGGCGGCCCCGCCTACTGGTGGTCCTGGCCGATGGTGTTCGCCGGGCAGCTGGCCGTAGCGCTCTGCTTCGCCGAACTCGCCGCGCGCTACCCCGTCGCCGGCTCCGTCTACAACTGGAGCAAGCGCCTGGCCGGCCCGACGGTGAGCTGGCTCGCCGGCTGGATCATGGCGCTCGCCTCCGTCGTCTCGCTCGCCGCCGTCGTGCTCGCCTACCAGAGCACGCTCCCGCAGATCTGGCGGGGCTTCCAGCTCGTCGGCGACGGCACCGGCACGAGCGCCGGCGTCAGCGCGGTGCTCTGGGGCGCGATCCTGGTGGCGTTCACGACCGGCGTGAACGCGATCGGTGTGCGGCTGATGGCCCGCATCAACAGCGTCGGCGTGCTGATCGAGCTGGTCGCCGCGGTGCTGCTCGTCGTCGTCCTCGCCGCCAATGCGGTCAACCCGCCGAGCGTCGTCCTCGAGACGGCCGGCCGCGGCGAGGGCGTCCCCGGCGGCTACCTCGGCGCGTTCCTCATCGCCGCGATCGCCTCCGCCTACGTGATGTACGGCTTCGACACCGCCGGCTCGCTCGGCGAGGAGACCGTCGATCCGCGGCGCACCGCCCCCGCCGCGATCCTCCGCGCGATCACCGCCTCGTTCGTGCTCGGCGGCCTGATCATCCTCTTCGGCCTCCTCGCCGCCCCCGACCTCGCCGACCCCGCACTCGGCTCCCCGTCCGGCGGCCTGCAGCTCGTGGTCCTGCAGGTGCTCGGCGGCCCGCTCGGCTCGGTGTTCCTCGGCTGCATCGTGGTCGCGATCACCGTCTGCGCGCTCGCCGTGCACACCGCCGGCATCCGCCTGGTCTTCGCGATGGCCCGTGACAACGCCCTGCCCGGCAGCGCCCTGCTCGCCCGCGTCGACCCGCGCCGCCGCACCCCGGTCGCCCCGGCCGTCCTGATCGGCGTGCTGGCCGTCCTGATCCTCGTCGTCAACATCGGCACCCCCGAGATCTTCACCGCCGTGACGAGCGTCGCCGTCATCCTGATCTACCTCGCCTACCTGCTGGTCACCGTGCCCCTGCTGCTGCGCCGCCTGCGCGGCCGCTGGCCCACCGCCGACGCGCCCACCGGCTACTTCTCGCTCGGCCGCCTCGGCCTGCCGGTGAACATCGTCGCCGTGCTCTGGGGCGCCGCGATGGCCGTGAACCTCGCCTGGCCCCGCACCGAGGTCTACGGCGACGGCCCCCTCCGCTGGATCGCCCTCATCGTCGTCGGCGCGGTCGTCACCGTCGGCCTCGCCTGGTTCCGTCTCCGCGGCCGCCACCACCTCGGCGTCCTGCCGGAGCACGCCCAGCCGCTCCCGGAGCCGCTCGACCGCTGACCTCTCGACGTCCGCGCTCCTGCCCGTCCCTCCGTGTCGCCCCATCCGTCACCACCGGCTGCTGCCTCGCCGCCGAAGGAGCCGTTCGTGCCGGATCGCCGCCCCCCTCTGCCCGCGGGAGCCCGCACGCGCTGAGTCGCCCGAGAAGGTCCGTTCTCTCGCCCAAGAACGAGCCTTCTCGGGCGACTCAGTCCAACGGGCTCCTCGCTCACCGCATCGGGGCCGGCGATCGTGCGCGCGGGGTCCGGCCCGACGGTGCGCCAGGATGGACGGCGGGCGACCGCCCGTCGAGGGGAGGGAGCGCCGTGCCGGACCGCCAGGCTCTCTCGACCGGCGCGCTGCTGACGCACGCGGTGCTCATCCAGGCCGTCGCCTTCCTGCTGCGGCCGGCCGCGGTCTACCAGGCGATCCAGCTCGACGTGCCGGCCTGGGCGCTCGGAGCACTCGGTGCCTCCTTCGCGGTGGTGCCGCTGCTGATCGCGCTGCCCGTCGGCGGCCTCGTCGACCGGGTCGGCGCCCGCTTCGTGATGGCCTGCGGCTCGCTGCTGACGATCGCCGCCGCCGGCCTGCTGCTCCTCGCGGGCGGCGGCCTCGTCGGCCTGCTCTGCGGGACCGCGCTGCTCGGCGCCGGCCACCTCGGCTGCGTCGTCGGCCAGCAGGCGGTGGTCGCCGGGGGAGCGGCCGGCACCCGCCTCGACAGCCGCTTCGGCTACTACACCTTCGCCGCCTCGCTCGGCCAGGCGATCGGCCCCGCCTTCATCCCCGTCTTCGCCGGCAGCGCCGTGCGCCCCGACCCGGCCCCGCTGTTCCTCGTCGGAGGCGCGCTCGCCGTCCTCCTCCTCGCCGTCACCACCGCGATCGCTCGCCCCGCGCCCCGAGCCGCCGCCGAGGCCCCGTCCGAGGGCTCGACGCTCGGCCTGCTGCGGATCCCCGGCCTCGCCCGCGCCCTGCTCACCAGCGCGACCGTCGTCGCCGCCGTCGACCTGACCGTCGTCTACCTGCCCGCCCTCGGCGCCGAGCGCGGCCTGCCCGCGGGCGTGGTCGGTGCCCTGCTGACCGTCCGCGCCCTCGCCTCGATGGCCTCCCGGCTCCTGCTCGGCGCGACCACCTCCCGCTTCGGCCGCACCCGCGTGATGGTCGCCGGCATCGTCGTCTCCGCCGTCTGCCTGATCCTCACCGCCCTGCCCGCTCCGACCGCGCTGCTCTTCGTCGCCGTCGCCCTGCTGGGTCTCGGGCTCGGCATCGGCCAGCCGATCACCATGTCCTGGCTGATCGAGCGCACCCCCGCCGACCGCCACGGCCGCGCCCTCTCCCTCCGCCTCGCCGGCAACCGCATGGGCCTGATCGCCCTGCCCACCCTCCTCGGCACCATCGCCGCCGCGGCCGGCGCCGGCGGCGTCCTCATCGGCACCGGCGTCGCCGTCGGCTCCACCCTCGTCCTCCTCCGAGGCGTCCGCCTCGACTGACCCGCGCCGCCCGCTCGGGCGCCGAGTCGCCCGAGAAGGCTCGAATCCGCCCGCGATCCGCGCCATCTCGGGCGACTCACCCGCTCACTCCAGGCGCACCTCCGCGGCGGACTTGTCGGCGCGCCAGCCGCGCCAGACGGGCTGGCGGAGGGTGCCGCCGGAGGTGCGCTCGCGGTAGCGGACCTCGCCGACGAGGACGGGCTCGACCCAGTGCACGCCGCGGGACTCGGCGGGCGGGACGGCCACCGCGGGCTCGTCGGTGGCGTGCTCGGCGAGGCGGTCGACGAGGCCGCGGCGCTCGCGGTCGCTGAAGCCGCTGCCCACCCGGCCGGAGTAGACCAGTCCGTCGTCGCCGGGCAGCGCGGTCAGCAACGAGCCGACCGAGCCCACCAGCCCGCCCTCGCCCTCGCGCCAGCCGACGATCACCACCTCCTGCACGCGGTGGTGGGTGAGCTTCACCCAGTCGCCGGAGCGGACGCCCGGCCGGTACGCGGCGTCCCGGCGCTTGGCGACGACACCCTCCAGGCCGAGGGCGAGGCTCGTCGACATCGCCTCCTCCAGGTCGCCGTCGAAGACCGAAGGGACGTGCACCCGCTCGTTCTCGGTCGCCAGCTGCTCCAGGGCGGCGCGCCGCTCGTCGTAGGGGCGGCCGATCGCCTCTGTGCCGTCGATCGCCAGCAGGTCGAAGAGCATCAGGTGCACCGGAGTCGCGCGGGCCGCCGCCTCGATCTCGCGCGGCTTGGTCAGGCCGCCGCGGGTCTGCAGCCGGCCGAAGTCGGGCCGGCCGCGCTCGTCGAGCGCGACGATCTCGCCGTCGAGCACGCAGTCGACCGCCGCCGCCTCGGCGATCGGGGCGAGGAGGTCGGGGAACGCGGCCGTCAGGTCGTTGCCGTTCCGGCTGGTCAGGGTCACGGCTCCGCCCGCCACCCGTACCAGGGCGCGGTAGCCGTCCCACTTCATCTCGATCGCGGAGTCCGCGGGGATGTCCGCCGCGCGGCCGGCGGTCGCGAGCATCGGCCGGAAGGCGGCGGCCTCCGCGGTCGGCGCGGCAGCGGAGGACCGCGGCGCTCCGGGATCGGTCGGTGCGGCAGCGGACGGTGCCGGCGCTCCGGCCTCCGACGCCCCGCCGGACCCCCCGCCCTTCCGCACCCCGACCCCGCGCCCGTGCGCCTTCCCCCCGTGCGCCTTCCCCCCGTGCGCCGCGGCCCCCGGCGCCATCAGGTGCAGCAGCCAGTGCTTCTCGTCCCCCTTCCCGCCCTTCGCCCCCGTGTGCAGCAGCGCGTACCGCCGCGGCTCGCCGCCGAGCCCGCCGTCCGGCCGGCCGGTCAGCACCGCGATCACCTCCTCGCCCTCGCGCCATTTCTCCAGCGCGTAGGTGCCCTCGTCCCAGATCCGCACCTCGCCGCCGCCGTACTCGCCCGCGGGGATCGTGCCCTCGAAGGTCGCGTACTCGAGCGGGTGGTCCTCCGTCTGCACCGCCAGCCGGTTCGGATCGCCGTCCAGCGGCGGCCCCTTCGGCACGGCCCAGCTGACCAGGACGCCGTCGTGCTCGAGCCGGAAGTCGTAGTGCAGCCGTCGCGCGTGGTGCTCCTGCACGACGAAGGTGTCGCCCGACGTCGCGATCCCCGCCCCCGGCGACGGCACCGGCTCCGGCGTCTTCGAGGCGTCGCGCATGCTGCGGTAGGCGGCCAGCCGGTCGGCGGAGGCGTCGGTCGCCGCGAAGCCCGCCATCCGCTCCGGCGACGGCTCGAGCCCCGCACCGCGTGACGCGAGCACCGGGCGCAGCAGGTCGCCGTCGCTCCGCAGCCGCTCGACCACCTCGTCCGGAGCGAGGTGCCGCAGATCCGCCGCCCCGATCTCCTCCCACGAGCGCGGCGCGGCGACCCGCGGCAGCAGTCGTCCCCGCAGCGAGTACGGCGCGATGGTCGTCTTCGCGGCGCTGTTCTGACTCCAGTCGACGAGCACCTTGCCCTCGCGCAGGGTCTTCTTCATGTCGGACACGACCAGATCGCGGTGGTCGGCCTCGAGCACCTTCGCCAGCTCGTGCGCGACCGAGGAGATCTGATCGCTCGAGGCGGAGGCGTCCAGCGGGCAGTAGAGATGGATGCCCTTGCTCCCGCTGGTCACCGGGAACGGCTCGAGCCCCATCCCCTCCAGCAGGTCGCGCGCGAGGAACGCCACCTCGGCGCACTCCGCCAGCCCCGCCCCCTCGCCGGGGTCGAGGTCGAGCACGAGCCGGTCCGGCGGCCGCCGCTCGCCGTCCGAGCCGACCCGCCACTGCGGCACGTGCAGCTCGAGCGCCGCCTGCTGGGCCAGCCAGGTCAGCCCGGCGACGTCGTCGACGAGCGGGTACTCGACATCGCGCGAGGAGTGCGCCAGCTTCGTCCGGCTCAGCCAGTAGGGCGCGGAGGAGGGCAGGTTCTTCTCGAAGAAGACCTCGCCCGGCTCCTCCGCGGTGCCGACCCCGTCGACCCAGCGCTTGCGGGTGACCGGCCGCCGGGCGAGGTGCGGCAGCATCGCGGAGGCGACGGACGCGTAGTAGGAGAGGACGTCGGCCTTGGTGAACCCCGCCTCCGGATAGACCACCTTGTCGAGGTTGGTCAGCCGCAGGCGCCGCCCACCCACCGACACGAGCTGCTGCGAGGAGGGGGTCATGACTCCATGGTGGCGTCGCTCGTCCGCCGCCGGGGCGGGAGTTGCGCCGACGGGGGAGGATCACGGCGAGGGCGACGGTGTGGAGGAGTGTCTCGCGGCCCGCGCACGGCTGCACTGGATAGCCTGACGATCACCCCCACTTCCTCGACAAGGAGCCCCGTGCCCGAGACGATCACCGACATCCCGCTCACCACGATCGACGGATCCACGTCGACGCTCGCCGACTACGCGCCGGTGAAGCTCATCGTCAACGTCGCCTCCCGCTGCGGCCTCGCCCCGCAGTACGAGAAGCTCGAGGCGCTGCAGAAGCAGTACGGCGACCGCGGCTTCACGGTGCTCGGCTTCCCGAGCAACCAGTTCCTGCAGGAGCTCAGCGACTCCGACAAGATCAAGGAGTACTGCTCGACCACTTGGGGCGTCACGTTCCCGATGTTCGAGAAGGTCAAGGTCAACGGCCGCTCGGCGCACCCGCTCTACGCGGAGTTGACCAAGACCGAGGACGAGGCGGGCAAGGCCGGCAAGGTGAAGTGGAACTTCGAGAAGTTCCTGATCACCGCCGACGGCACCGTGCATCGCTTCCGCCCGACGGTCGAGCCCGACGACCCGCGGATCGTCCAGCTGATCGAGGCGTCGCTCCCCGCCTGATCGCGGCGGCTGCGCGGATCCGATCGAACGGCGGCGCGGGATCGACCCCGCGCCGCGGCGGTTCTAGCGGGCGCGCAGCCCCTCGGCGATCCGTGCCTGCGCGGGCTCGACGCCCTCGGGGCAGACGATGTCCGAGACCTCGAACGGCGTCGCACGGGTGAAGGGGATCATCTCGATCCCGTCGACGTGACGCAGAAGGACGAGCGCACTGTCCCCGTCGCGGAGCGTACGGCGCACCTGCCGCAGGAAGACACCGGCCATCTCGAGCTCGACCGTGAAGATCCGGCCGCTCACGTCGATCCGGCAGCCGAGCACGGGCTGGGAGGCGGTGGAGGCGGAATCGGGCGCGTGGCGGACGGCGATCGGCTCGTCCTTGCGGAGGGAGCCTCCCGTCCCGGTCAGGGTGGGTGCTGCGACTGCTCGCGCGGTATCGGTCATCGTCGTCTCCGTCCGTGGTCGCGACCGACGGAGAACCGCCCGGTCACTGTCCTCAGACGCTACGACGCGACCCTGGGACGGGGGGTGGGGTTGACGGATCCGGTCTCGGGGGAGAAGGCGGCGGGGTCAGGAGCCCTGACGCGTCTCCTCGGGCTCCGGGAGGACGGACAGCTCGCCGTGCATGCTCGCGACGCTCAGCATCTGCTCGATCCACGCGCGGTTGAGCTTGGGCTGGTGCGTCTCGGCGAAGCGGAAGTGCAGCGGCACCGACGGGTGCAGCCAGACCGAGCTGCGGCCGTGGCCGGTGGAGGCGTCCGCGGTCCAGGAGAGCGAGAAGGCCTCGTTGCGCCGCAGCTTCGACAGCACGGCGACCTTGAGGTGGGCGAGCACCCGCTCCTCGAACTCGATCTCGAGATTCTGCGGTCCATAGGTCAGCGTGGCCACGGGCGCCCTTCGTCAGTGCGAGCCGCCCACGGCGGACAGCTCCTCGGGGACGGTAACCGGTGGAGCCCCTCCACGCGGAATCGGCGGGGAGACACGCCGATGCCCCATTGACAGCCCGGGCCGCGCCCCCTAGCCGGGGGCCGCTTCGCCCGCATGCTGGTCGAGTAGCCCCGCAGGGGGTGCCGACCTCTCGCCGAGGGCCTCTGCGAACCTCATGCTGGTCGAGTAGCCCCGCAGGGGCGTATCGAGACCCACCGTCCCCAGCAGGGTGGGTCTGCAGACTCGTCCTCTCGACGCGGGTGGATCTCGATACGTCCTCTGCGTGGGCTGCTCGATCAGCATGGAGCGTCCACCCTGACGAGGTGACCCTCTCGCGTCCCGGACGCCCTCTGCTCGGACGTTCGGCTCGCGCTTCCGCCCTGGGCTCGCGATCTCGGCGCATTCCAGCGTGCCGGAGGTGTTTCCGCGTGCCGGAGCTCGCGCGCACGGGGACGTTCGGCTCGCGATTCCACCCCGGGCTCGCGATCTCGGCGCATTCCGACGTGCCGGAGGCGACCCCGCGTGCCGGAGGACGTCCCCCGCAGCGAGGACCGCGCCCGGCCTCCGTCCGGCGCGACCGGGTAGCATCGCAGGGCCTGTTCCGGCGGACGAAAGCGACGAGGCCATGAAAACGCGAGTCATCTTCTACCTCATCGGCGGCGTCCTGCTCCTCGGCGCCGGCATCAGCTCGCTCGGCGACGGGGTCTCCGTGCCGGACATCATCACCGTCCTCTGCGGCGTGCTGATCCTCGCCCTCGCCGGCTGGCAGTACCGCCGCTCGCACGGCCCCGACGAGCGCACGCCCGGCGACGACGTCGAGCGCCCCCACCGCTAGCCCGCGCTCCGCCGGCCGGCGGGCACGACCCGCTCCCGCTCCGCCGCCGGCTCCGGGGCAGCAATCCGACCACGCGTGACCCCGGCCGCGCGGCCCCGAGCGCGCACTACCCGCGCGCCAGCAGCAGCCGGTACGGCGCCGCCCGCTCCACGCGCCAGCCCTCGGGCGCCAGCACGCGCAGCTCCGGCGCCGTGTAGCTCCGCCGCACCGACAGCGACCCGTCGTAGTGCAGGAACGACCCCGCCGCGATCGGCCGGGTCGCCGCCGCGTACGCGGTGTACGCCAGCCGCGAGCGCTCGATGTCGTTGTGCAGCGCGCGCGGAGCGAGCCGCTCGCTGTCCTCGAGCAGCGCGCGGAGAGACTCCGGCGGCAGGTGGTGCAGCAGGTGGTTCGACGTCACGATGTCGTACTGCGCACCCTCGGCCACCAGCTCGGCGCTGCTCGCCCGCCGGAACTCGAGCCCGGCCGGCGCCGGCGTCGATGTCGCGAAGGCGAACGCCCGCTCGTCCGGATCGATCGCGGTGATCGCGAGCCGCAGCCCGTCCGCGTGTGCCCAGTCGGCGAGCGAGCGCGCGATGTCGCCGCCGCCCGAGCCGATGTCGAGCAGCCGCAGGGGCTCCTCGCTCCGGAACAGCGGGCGCAGCCGGGTCCGGTAGAGCCGCCGCCAGCCGGAGACGAGACGGTTCACCGTGCCGAACCGCGCGTAGGTCGCGTCGAGCAGCGCGCGGTCGCAGGACGGGTCGTCCATCAGCTCCTGCGCGTCCGTCTCCCGGTGCCGGAGGTCGGGGACGAGCGGCGCGTGGGCGCTCACGCCCCGCCGCGCTTGGTCAGCAGCGCCATCTCGACGGTCAGCCCGGGTCCGAACGCCATCGCGCCGATCCGCTCGCCGTCGGCCGCCTCGCCGTGCAGCAGCCGGCGGAGGATGAACAGCACGGTCGCGCTCGACATGTTCCCGACCGTCCGCAGCACCTCGCGCGAGGGCCGCATCTGCTCGTCCGAGAGGCCGATCGCCGACTGCACGCGGTCGAGGATGCTCCGGCCGCCCGGGTGCACGGCCCAGCGCTGCACGTCCGCGGCGCCGACCCCGCCGAGGCCGAGCATCGGCTCGAGCGCGGCGGTGATGTTCGTGCCGATGATGGACGGCACGTAGGTGCTCAGCCGCATGGTGAAGCCGTGGTCGCCGATCGTCCAGGCCATCTCGTCCTCGCCCTCGGGGGTGAGGGTCGTGTCGAGCTCGTCGATGTCGAGCACCGCGGTACCCGGCTCGGGTGCGCGGGCCGTGACGACGGCGGCGGCGGCCCCGTCGGCGAAGACGGAGGTGGCGACGATCTGCTCCGCGTCGCTCGAGCTGGTCAGGTGGATGCTGCAGAGCTCCGCCGCGACGACCAGCACGACGGCCGACGGGTGGGCCTCGCAGAACGCGCGCGCGGCGCGGAGCCCGGGGAAGGCGCCGTAGCAGCCCATGAAGCCGAGGTGGAAGCGCTGCGTCGAGACCCGCAGCCCGAGCGCGCGGACCAGCTGGTAGTCGGGACCGGGCGCGTAGAAGCCGGTGCAGGAGACGGTGACCACGTGCGTGACCTCGTCCGGCGCGAAGCCGGCCGCCTCGAGCGCGCGCCGGGCCGCCTGCGCGAACAGCTCCGGAGCGCGGGCCGTGTAGACGGCGTTGCGCGCGGCCGTGCCCGGATCGAGCAGGAGGCCGGAGCGGGCGTCGTAGAAGGTGCTCTCGCCGTGGCGCTCCTCGCCGTCCAGCTCGTCGACGACCGTGTGCCGGGTGTCGATCCCCGAGGCGTTGAAGGCCGCGCCGATCAGCCGCGAGCCGAGGCGGGTGACGGCGGGCTGCGCGGCGAAGAGGTCGCGGAGCTCCGGCTGGTGCAGGACCGTGGGCGGGACGGCCGTCTCGATGCTGCGGATGTGGACGCTCACCCGCGGGAACCTACCGCACGTTCCTGCGGGTGAGCGGCGCTCCGGAGGCTCCGCGTGGCGGTGCTCAGAGGATCGGCTTCCCGCCGGTGACGGCGATCGTCGAGCCGCTCATGTAGCTGGCGTCGTCCGAGGCGAGCAGCACGTAGGCGTGCGCGACCTCGGCGGGCTGGCCGGGGCGGCCGAGCGGGACCTGCTCGCCGAACGAGGCGACGGCCTCCGGCGGCATGGTCGCCGGGATCAGCGGGGTCCAGATCGGGCCGGGGGCGACCGCGTTCGCGCGGATCCCCTTCTCGCCGAGGGCCTGCGCGAGCGAGGCGGTCATGCTGAGCATCGCGGCCTTCGTCGCCGCGTAGGGCAGCAGCTGGTACGACGGCTGGTCGGACTGCACCGAGCTCGTCGCGATGATCGAGGCGCCGCTCTTCAGGTGCGGCAGCGCGGACTTGACCAGGTGGAAGTAGGCGCTGATGTTGGTCGCGATGGTGCGGTCCCACTCCTCGTCGGGGATGTCGGTGACCTCCTCGCGGCTCATCTGGAACGCCGCGTTGCTGACGAGCACCTCGAGGTGGCCGAGCTTCTCGACGGTCTCGGCGACGACGGAGCGGCAGTGCGCCGGGTCCTGCAGGTCGCCGGGGAGGAGCAGCGCCTCGCGGCCGGCCTCGCGCACCCACTTCGCGGTGTCCTCGGCGTCCTCGTGCTCGTTCAGGTACGAGATCGCGACGTCGGCGCCCTCGCGGGCGAACGCGATCGCGACGGCCTTGCCGATGCCGCTGTCGGCGCCGGTGACCAGGGCGACCTTGCCGCGCAGGCGGTCGGAGCCGCGGTAGCTGGTCTCGCCGTGGTCGGCCTTCGGCGTCAGCTCGGCCTCGGTACCGGGCGGGGTCTGCTCAGGGGATTCCGGAGTCATGATGCTCCCTCTCGTCGTGGGTCGGTCTCCCCATGCAAGCCGCTCCCGCCGCGCGGCGGAACGGGGTTGACGCCCGTTCGGCCGCGCCGAGCGTGGTCGTGCGCGAACATGCTGGTCGAGTAGCCCCGAAGCGCCCCCATGCTGGTCGAGTAGCCCCGAAGCGCACCCATGCTGGTCGAGTAGCCCGAAGGGGCGTATCGAGACCGACCGTGATCAGAAGTCGGACTCTGCAGACCCCGCATGCTGACCACGGTGGATCTCGATACGCCCGCTCCGCGGGCTACTCGATCAGCAGGAGGCGACGACCCCACCGGCACCCGAGCCGCCCGTCGATCCGCGCCGTCAAGCCCGAGACACCGGGAGCCGCCGGGGAGTTGACTGAGCCGACGCTCCGCACCGGGGCGCACGAGGAGGCCGACATGAGCACGCCCACCGATCGGGGCCCCGGCTCCGACAGCACCGGTCCCGACCGCAGCGACCGCTTCCGCAGCGAGCCGAGCGGCGCCGACCACGACGCGACCGCCCGCTTCGACACGACGAGCACCGCCTCGAGCAGCACGGGCGCCACCGCGACCACCGCCCCCGACGACCAGCCCGCCGCGCACCGCGCCCCCGTCGATCCCGACTCCGCCGAGGCCGCGAAGGCCCGCACCGCCGCCCGCAAGGACATCCACCAGCGCGAGAAGGATCGCTTCGGCGGCCTCAAGGTCGGCTGCGCCTTCTTCGGCTGGCTCGCCGCGACCGGCCTCGCGGTCATCCTCACCGCCCTGGTCACCGCGATCGGCGCGGCCGTCGTCGGCACGCAGGACGTCACGGCGGACCTGGCCGCGGACCCCGCCGCCTTCGGCTGGGTCGGCGCGATCGCGCTGCTCGTGATCCTCCTCGTCGCCTACTACTCCGGCGGCTACGTCGCCGGCCGGATGGCCCGCTTCAGCGGCGCCAAGCAGGGCGTCGCGGTCTGGGCCTGGGCCGTCGTCGTGGCGATCGTCGTCGGCATCGTCTCCGCGCTCACCGGAGGCAGCCAGATCCTCTCCGCCGTCAGCGGCTTCCCGCAGATCCCGCTCGACGCGGGCGACGCCACCGTCACCGCGATCGTGACCGTCCTCGCCGCCCTGGTCGTCTCCCTGGTCGGCGCCGTCCTCGGCGGCCTCGCCGGCATGCGCTTCCACCGCCGCGTCGACCGCGAGGGCCTCTCGGGCCTGGCCGTCTGACCCCCCTCCCGCGAGATGCCACTTATGAGCCCCCGCCTCGGCGTGTCGCCCTCGTAAGTGGCATCTCGCGGACTGCGGCCGCACGGGCACCCTCCCCGCGAGATGCCGCTTGGGTACGCCTCACTCGGCGTGTCGCGTACCGAACCGGCATCTCGCGGACTGTGGCCGCACTCTCACCCCGGCCCTCCCCGCGAGATGCCACTTATGAGCCCCTGCCTCGGCGTGTCGCCCTCATAAGTGGCATCTCGCGGACTGCGGCCGCACGCGCACCGCGGGAGGAGGCCCTCGCCTACGCTCGTGCGGGTGGAGAACGCGCGTGCCGGCAGGCTGAGCAGTGAGCTGGCGGAGTGGGCGGCGCCCGCGGCGCTCGCCGGGCTCCGGGACGAGTACCTCGCCTTCCTCGCGGAGCACGGCGACGCGGCACTCGAGCGCGGCGGCGGCCCCGAGCACGTCACCGCGAGCTGCTTCGTGCTCTCGCCCGGCCTCGACCGGGTCCTGCTCTGCTACCACCGCAAGGGCCGGTTCTGGGTGCAGCTCGGCGGGCACGTCGAGGCGGCCGACGCCTCCGTCCCCGTCGCCGCGGAGCGCGAGGCCCGCGAGGAGAGCGGCCTGGCAGCCCTCACCCTGCTCGGCGACGTCCCGCTCGACCTCGACCGGCACGGCCTCGGCGGCGGCTTCGGCCGCTGCAGCACCCACTGGGACATCGGCTACGGCGCGATCGCCGACCCCGAGGAGCCCTTCGCCGTCAGCGACGAGAGCGACGCCCTGGCCTGGTGGCCGGTCGACGCCCTGCCCGAGGACGTCCCGCCCGGCTTCCCGGAGCGCCTCGCCGGCGCGCTGGCGGCGGCCCGCAAGCACTGAGGATCCGGAGCCGCGACGAACCCCCGCCATGCGGCACGATGAACGCATGCCCGACCCCGCGCGCCCCGTCGTCGTCCTCGCCGGAGCGAGCGGCTTCCTCGGCACCGACCTCGCCCGCCGCTTCGAGGCCGACGGCTGGACCGTCCGCCGGATCGGCCGCTCCGGCCCCGACGCCCGCTGGGGCGACACCACCGCGATCACGCGGGCCCTCGACGGCGCCCGCCTCCTCGTCAACCTGGCCGGCAAGAGCGTCGACTGCCGCTACACCCCGGCCAACCGCGCCGAGATCCTGCGCTCCCGGATCGACACCACGCAGGAGCTGCACCGCGCCGTCGCGGCCGCCGCGACCCCGCCTCCCGTCTGGATGAACGCGAGCACGGCCACCATCTACCGCCACGAGGAGGAGCGCGCCAACACCGAGCAGGACGGCGTGCTCGGCGAGGGCTTCTCCGTCGACGTCGCACGCGCCTGGGAGAAGGCGTTCTTCGCCGGCGAGACCCCCGGCGTCCGCCGCCTCGCCCTGCGGATGACGATCGTGCTCGGCGACGGCCCGGCCACCGGCATCCTGCTGAAGCTCGCCCGCCTCGGCCTCGGCGGCCCGCAGTTCGACGGCCGCTGGCCCGCCACCCGCGCCCGGCGCGCGGCCGGCGTGCACCACGAGTACCGCCCCACCCACGGACGCCAGCACTTCAGCTGGATCCACGTCGAGGACGTGTACCGCTCGGTCCTTTTCTTGGAGGAGCAGCCCCTCGACGGCCCCGTGAACGTCGCCGCGCCGAACCCCAGCGACAACACCGAGCTCTCCCGCCTGCTGCGCGCCGCGGTCGGCCGGCGGATCGGCCTGCCCGCCCCGCGCTTCGTCCTCGAGCCGGCGACCTTCGCCCTGCGCACCGAGTCCGAGCTGCTGCTCAAGAGCCGCTGGGTCGTCCCCGGCCGCCTCGAGGAGGCCGGCTTCGCCTTCGCCCACCCCGACCTCGGCGAGGCCCTCCGCGACATCGTCGCGACCGCGCGCTGACCCCGGGCCGGGATCGCCCGCCCTCCCGACACCGCCCTCCCGACACCGGCGCCCCGACACCGACGCCGGCGCCCCGTCCCCGCGGCGCCCCTCCCCGAACCCCCGGGTACTCATCGCGCGCGCTCGGATGCTAACGTCACCATGCCTGCAACGGCGCGGATCACCGTGTCGCGGTACGAGGCGGCCCTGCGCTCCGTGAACGGTCACGGACCACCGCGGCACCGCCGACTCCGCCGGGCACCGCCGACGAAGGAAGCAGCACACCGTGGGATCCAGCGACAGCACGGCCCGGCATACCGCGGCCGGCAGCGTCGAGGTCCGTGCCCGGCGCCTCGACGGGACGTCCGTCGGATTCCGCGCCGTGCTGGTCGCGACCGGCGACGGCCGCCTCGTCGTCGCGGACAGCACTCCCGTCCCGACGGGCTGGCGGTTCACCGGCGCCGCGGACGAGCTGCTCGAGGTCCGCCTGCCCGCCCGCCCCGAGCTGCGCGACGTGAGCGTCGTCTACACGACGACCCTCGACACCCTCGACCACGTCGTCGTCCCGGACACGGGCCGCTGGCACATGAACAGCAGCCACCCCGTCTCCGCGTGGCGCTTCAGCGGCGACCTGCAGGTCCGCGCGAACTCGCTGAAGACGCCGGTCTACGTCTTCGAGCGGCTCGGCGGCGGCGCCAGCGGCGTGGGCGTGATCGCCGCGCCCGCGGAGATGGACATCACCCTGCACGAGCCCGCCTCGAACCGGGCGCTGAACGTGCACTTCCGCCGGCTCCGGGTGGAGTTCACGCTGCTCCACCTCGCCGACACCGCGGAGGCCGGTGACGACGGCGAGGCCGTGCACCGGTTCTGGATCGCCGTCCTCCCCGCGTCGCAGCACGCCGACTGGCGCTCGGTGCTGCGGCGGTTCTCCGCCTGCGAGCGGCTGGCCCTGGACGTGCGCTGCTCCACCCGCCCCGAGGCGCTCGAGCCCCACTGGTGCACCGGGGTCGACTGGAGCTCCGAGCACGTCACGCAGGAGCTCGTCCTGCGGAACGCCCGCCTCGCCGCGGAGCTGGGGATCCCGAACATCGTCATCGACGACGGCTGGTTCGGCCGCGGACGGGACTCGAGCGACGACGTGCCGATGGACATCGGCGACTGGACCCCCGATCCGGTCAAGTACCCGGACCTGCCGTGGCTGATCGAGTCGATCCACGCGCTCGGCAGCCGGGTGATCATCTGGTGCGCCCCGCACGCCGTCGGTCCCGCCTCCGCGGCCTTCGGGCGGGTCGGCGACCTCCTCGTCCAGGACGCGCACGGCGCCCCGATCCTGAACCCGGCGATGTTCTCCTCGCTGTGCTTCCGCAGCGAGCGCGCCCGGCGGGTCATGGTCGACGTCGTGCGGGACCTCTTCCGGCGCCACCCCTTCGACGGCGTGACGTACGACCTCTTCGACGGGCTGCCGTCCGAGGAGTGCGAGTCCCCCGTGCACGCGCACGACCTCGGCTCGACGATCGTCGGACTGCACCGCGTCCTCGCCGAGTGCGCGGCGATCACCGAGGCGCAGCCGCGGCCGGTCGTCGTCGAGATGAAGCAGGACCACGCCACCGCCGCCATCGCCGGGCTCGGCTCGGTCGTGCGCGGCGGCGACTCCCCGTACGCGTCGCGGACCAACCTGGTGCGGATGGACTACCTCCAGGCCCGGGGGATGCCGGGGCTGAACGACTACCAGACCTTCCCCCGCTCGGCGTCGCCCGCCGAGGTGTGCGTCATCGCACTGCGGATGGTCGCCGGGGGAGTCCCCGCCTGGGGACGCGACCTCACCGCGCTCGATCCGGGCCAGCGCGTCTGCCTCCTCCGCGTGCACCGCTGGTACCGCGCGCTCCTGCACCACGGCGCCGGCGCCCACCGCGAGAGCGACCGGGACGGCGTGCTCCTGCTCCGCACGGACGTCGGCGTCGTCCTGATCTGCACCGAGCCGGGCCGCGTCGTCACCGTGCCGGCCGACTGCTGCCAGATCGTGAACGCGACCCTCTCGACCGAGCTGGTCCTGCGCTCGGAGCAGAAGCGGACCGTCCTCGGCACGCGCTCGATCCTCGCCGAGGTCTGCGTCCCCAGGCTGCGCTCCCTCCCGAGCGGCGTCCACCGCCTGGAGCTCGGCACCGGGAGCGTGCTCACTCTCGCCGTCGAGCTCCGGCCGCACCCCACCGACACCGACGGAGACGCCCGACGACCGACCGGACGGACCCCGCCGCGATGACGACCGCGCGCGAGAGCGTCCGGCGGATCCTGCGGGCGAACCCGGACTACCGCCGCGTCTTCCTCGCCCAGATCGTCAGCCAGGGCGGCGACTGGTTCACGATGATCCCGCTGATCGTCCTGCTCCAGCGCCTCACCGGCGACGGCGCCCTCGGCGCGCTGCTGCTCGCGGCCGAGACCGCGGTCATCGCCGTGCTCCCGCTCTGGGCCGGCGGGCTCGTCGACCGCACGTCGCGCCGCACGGTGCTGGTCGCCGCGCAGGCGGGGTCGGCGCTCGCCGTGCTGCCGCTGTTCCTGCTGCAGTCGGCGGCGACCGCGTGGCTCGCGGTGCTCACCTTCGCGCTGCTCGCGGCGGGCAAGGCGTTCTTCACCCCGGCGGTGAACGCGATCGTCCCGCAGATCGTGCCGCGGGAGAGCCTGCTCGTCGCGAGCACCGGGCTGAACTCGGTCTGGGGAGTGATGCTCGCGCTCGGCGCCTCCCTGGGCGGCATCGCCTCCGCCCTCGTCTCGCCGTACTTCTGCTTCGCGATCACCGCCGGCGCCTACGGGTTCTCCGCGCTGCTGCTGCTCGGCCTGCCCGCGGCGCGCGGCACCGAGCGCGGGGCGGGGCGAGGGGCCGGTCGCGAGGCCGGCCGCCGCGGAGGCCTCGCCCGGTTCGCCCGCGACGTCCGCGAGGTCGCCGCCTTCTGCCGCTCCGACCGGCGGATCCCGGCCCTCCTGCTGGCGAAGCCCGGCAGCCACCTCGGCAACGGCGCCATCGCGCTCTTCCCGGCGCTCTCTCTGACGATGGCGGCGGACCCCGCCGTCGCCGCGAGTCTCCTCTTCGCCGCGCGCGGCGTCGGCGCCGTGATCGGGCCCCGCGTCGCGCGGTTCGCGGCGGAGCGCTCGCCCGACCTGCGCGGCGGGATCGTCGCCGCCGTGCTCCTCTTCGGCCTCGGCTACGCCCTGGTGTCGATCAGCACCTCGGTCGTCCTCGCGATCGCCCTCGTCCTGCTGGCCCACATCGGCGGCAGCATGAACGCGAGTCTCAGCGGCTACGGCCTGCAGTCGATCACCGCGAACGACCTGCGCGGCCGCGTCTTCGCCGTCGACACCATGATCGCCATGCTCGCGATCGCCCTCAGCCAGGCCCTGGTCTCGCTCGGGATCCTGCTCCTCGAGCCGCGCACCGTCATGGCCCTGTGCAGCGCCGTCGTCCTCGGCGGCGCGGTGCTCTGGTGGTCCGCGACCCGCCGCACGCCCCTGCGCACCGCCTGACCCCCCCCGTCCGCCGGATCCGCTCTCCAGAGATCGTCGTCCTCGAGCTCCCGCTACGACGACTCTTGAGGAGTCGCCCGCTCAGCAGGCCCGGAGCCGGCCGACCGCGGCCGAGAGCGTCGGAGTGCCGCCGAGGATCGTCACGTAGTCGAGGTCCTGTCTCGCGATCGCCGTCTTCGTCGCGCCCGGGAGGCAGGCCGTTTCGCTGAGGTACAGCGGCGCTCCCCGCTCCGCCGCCGCGGGCCCCGCGGCCAGAGCGTCGGCGAAGCTCGTCGCCGAGGCGACGAAGGCCTCGTCGACCAGCTCCGACGGCGGATAGAGGGCGTTGAGGAGGCGACTGGTGTCGTGCCGGTCCGTCCCCGCCACCCGGTGGACGGACTCGACGAGGGTCGACGCGCGCAGGGCCGACTCGATGCCGGAGCTGATCGACGGGGTTCCGCCGAGCAGCTGGCCCGACTCCGCCGAGAGCCGGCGGATCGCGTTCCGCGTCGCGTTGTCCAGATCGCTCCGGGCACCGTCGACGAGGAGGACGGGCTCGAGCCGACGCCCGGCGATCGGCGCGGCCGAGAGGGCGTCGGGGAAGTCCGTGCCGGTGGCGAGGAAGACCGTCGAGTAGTCGGAGCCGCGGAACGCGTCGGCGACGATCCGCCGCGACGTCTCGTAGCGGTCCCGGCCCGCGATCCGCACGACCGGAGCGTCGGTCAGGTCGTCCAGGCTCCGCAGGACGGCGTCGCTGACCGAGAGGGCGCTGCCGACCACCACGATCCGGCTCGGCCGCAGGTCCTCGACCTGGCGGGCGACGGTCTCGGGGAGCACCAGCGGGTCGGTCAGGAGGAGGCTGCCACGCTGGAGCGACGCGGCGGGCCCGGCGGACAGGGCGTCGGGCCAGTTCGCCCCGCTCGCGATGTACATCGGCGAGTTCTGGGACACGTATCCGGCGCGTGAGACCAGTGTCGCGGTCTCGTAGCGGTCCGATCCCGCCACGCGCTCGACGTCCGAGCCGTAGGCGGTCGGGGTGAAGTCGATGCCGGTGAGGCCTTCTGGTTCGAGGGATTGGTAGACGTACTTGTCGAGGCGCGCCGTCTCCTGGAAGTACTCGTCGTCGTAGTCGGGGACGTCCGCCTCGGTGAGCCGGAAGACGTAGACGCCGGTGGGCAGGCGGTCCGCGCCGCTGAACGAGTAGCGGTCCTCCGCGCCCGGCGTGCCGCTGGTGGCCAGGGAGGCGAGCTTGACGAGATCCCCCGCGTTGCTGGAGTACCAGGCCTCGACGATGAAGTCCGTCGTAGTGACTCCGGGGGCGGCGGCGGGCGTCACCGTTCCGGTGACGGTTCCTGCGGCGGCCAGCTGGATGTCGACGGAGTCGTTCGATCCGGTGAACCGCTGGGCCTCCCGCTCGAACGGACTGCCGTAGACGCCGCCGAAGGGGTTGTAGGCGTACCAGGTCGGGTACCAGGCGTCGTCGTCGATCACCTCGGCGCGCACGGCGTAGCTCCCACCCGCGGGGAGGGTCAGCGAGTAGGTCTCATCCGTGACGATCTCCTCGACCACGGCTCCGGCCTCGTCCACCGCCCGGACCCGGTACGCCTCGCCGGTCGGATCCGGGGTGGCGGCGTCGACGCTGCCGGGGCGGAGGAGACCCGACACCTCGATCGTCCCGGCCGCCGAGGCCTGCGCCGGTGACCCCGCCGCGACGGCTCCCGCGAGCAGCGACAGGACCGCCCCCGCGGTGGCGAGGAGGCGGACGCGGGACCGGGAGCGGGGTGCAGGGGACAACGGCGGCCTTCCGGAGCGACGGAGGCGGCTCGGTCGGGGCGACGGGCTGCCGGGTGCGCCACACGCTAGCGACGACCGCCGACGCGCGCGGCGCAGCGAGACACGTTGTCCCACTCCGGCGACCGGGTCGAGGCGCCGGCGGGAGCCTCCGTGCTAGCGCCCGGCGACGCGCAGCGCGCGGTGGGCCCGCGCGCACGCCTCTGCGAAACGAGGACGAATGGCCGAGATCGGCGTGCGAGGCGTTGTTCTCACGCCACCAAACCCTCGTCGGGCGTCGGCCCGTGACTTCTTCGCGCATCTGCGAGAGCATCTCCGTCATCACATGGGTATGGCCAAGCTGTGTCGTTCACATAACTCGGAGGACTGGATGAAGACATCGAATCGTAAGACGGCATTGCTCGCACTGGCCTCGGCAGCGGCACTGGTCATGGCCATCAGCGCGCCCAGCACCCTGTCCGCACCCGGCTCATCGAGCGGAGGTGCTGTCATCGTCTCGGACGTCACGAACATCGAATCCCGTTCCGAGGGAGTGATCACGCTTGCGGCTGGCAAGCCCGGCTACACCCTTCTCCGAGACAACTTCCGATCGAAAGAGACCTGCGAGTCCTACCGGACCCAGTACGTCGTCCGCTTCGCCTATCACCGGGAGTCCTACTGCTCCGAGCGGGAGTCGAACGATCGGCACTGGCTCTGGGTCCGATACGACTACTCGTGCGTCGACCGTGTCGTTCGGCAGACCGTCTAGCATCCTGGCG
Source organism: Rathayibacter sp. PhB179 (assembly GCF_004345345.1). NCBI lineage: Bacteria > Bacillati > Actinomycetota > Actinomycetes > Micrococcales > Microbacteriaceae > Rathayibacter > Rathayibacter sp. PhB179. Next base: position 77,164 of record NZ_SLVD01000004.1, read on the forward strand.
GGGGTGGTCATCGCCCTCTGGGCGCTCGCACTGGTGTCCTGCTCACGAGAGCCTGCTGGCGAGGACGGTCATCTGGGCACAGTGGTCGTCGTAGCTCCGGGCTTCTCGGCGGAGGAGTTCGCGTCGCTCTCCGATTCCCTCGCGCGGTCAGGAGTGAGTGCTGCCTTCCTCGATGACGCTTCACTCCTCTCTCTGGAGGTCGACTCCTCGCCGGCAGGTGAGCAGATGGCTCTCGTGGCGTTCGGTCATCGCTCGACTCCCGTCTGGGATTCACTCCCGGAGGTGAGCGATCGGCTCAGGTCGGCGGTCTTCGTGAGTGTTCCGTCCGGGCAGAACGTCGAGGTCCAGCTTCTCCATGGATTGCCCATCCTCGATCTGCATTCCCGACAGGATTCAGTGACCGTCTCTGCGCATCAGCGCGTCCACGATGCACTCTCGATTGCAGGCCTTCCCCATGAGATGGTCGTCTACGACGGAGTGCAAGGAGATTTCTTCGCCGCGAGCGGCCGTGCATTCGACTCTGCGACGTGGGCGGACGCCGCCGCGCGCATCGTCGAATGGGTGATCGTGTCCCTCCGGTCGGACGAGCTGAGAGAGGTGCGTCGATGACGACGAAGGAGCATCGGCTCTCCGTGATCGGCGTGCTCGTCGAGCTGGACGGCGAGTACTGGATCGTCCAGAGGACATCGCACGGGGAGGCGCCGGTACGGACGATTGAGTGGCTCTCGACGGTCCGTCGGCACGGGCTGAGACTCGTCGGTGCTCGCCTTCCCGCAGGAAGCGGTGTGATCGCGGCCCTCGGCTCGCTATCGGGCTCCGACTTCCGGGTCGCAGCCCTGCGGCACCATCGCGTGGAGGACGTCTTCGACCGTTCGCCGTCCCTCCGCTCCTCGAAGAGGTCCTCCGTGCAGAGACCGGATCCTGACGTGCGGTCCGCTGCCCGTGAAGCCGAGATGCTCGAGAGCGGAGAGATCGACAGCCGCAGATATCTCCGGGCCGAGGACGGCCGATGGCGGGTGATCATCTCGGCCGCCGATCCCGAGTCGGTCCGACCACGACTGGAGCGCGTGCATGGCTCCGCGCTGACGCTGATCGCTTCGCCGTGGAGTCGCGCCGACCTCGATCGAGCGCGGGAGGACCTGGGCGCGAGGAGGATCGAGTGGCAGGTCGTGGCGCTCCTGGACGGGACCGACGAGGACGGGCTGTCCGTGATCCGAGCCGCGGTGCGTTCCGTGACTCCGGAGATCTCGACATGGCTGCGCGGATTCTCCCGCGGCATGATCGAGCTTCACCCGTTCCTTCATCCGAACGCGGACACCGGTGCGTTCGCGGACGAGAGCGCCCTTTACAGCCACCGCTTCACGGGCTGAGCTGAGGCCCGGCCGAGCGAGCGAGGGGCGTCAGCGCCCGGCGACGCGCAGCGCGATGTCGCGGCGGTACTGGCCGCCGTCGAGGGTGATCAGGTCGAGGGCGCGGTAGGCCCGCTCACGGGCCTCGGCGAAGTCGGCGCCGCGGGCGACCACGTTGAGCACCCGGCCGCCGGTGGCGACGAAGCGGCCGTCGACCAGCTGGGTCGCGGCGTGCGCGAGGGTGACGCCGGGGACCTCGGCCGCCGCCTCCAGGCCGCCGAGGACGCGCCCGGTGGCGGCGTTCTCGGGGTAGCCCTCGCTGGCGAGCACGACCGTCACGGCGACGTCCTCCGAGAAGGCCGGCCACGGAACGGAGGCGAGCGCGCCGGTCGCCGCCGCGAAGAGCAGCGCCGAGAGCGGGGAGACCAGGCGCGGCAGCACGACCTGGGTCTCCGGGTCGCCGAAGCGCGCGTTGAACTCGATCACGCGGATGCCGGCGTCCGTGACGATGAGGCCGCAGTAGAGGAGTCCGACGAACGGGGTGCGCTCGCGCTCGAGCTGGCGGATGGTCGGGATGGCGACGGTGTCGATGACCTCGTCGACGAAGGCGCGCTCGCTCTCCCAGCGGTCCGCGAGCCAGGGGAGCGGGGAGTAGGCGCCCATGCCGCCGGTGTTCGGGCCCTCGTCGCCGTCGGCGAGGCGCTTGTAGTCCTGGGCGGGCGAGAGCGGGACGACGTCGTGGCCGTCGGAGAGGAGGAAGAGCGAGACCTCCTGGCCGGCCAGGAACTCCTCGATCAGCACGTCGCCCGACTGCAGCCAGAACTCGGCGTGCGCGACGGCGGCGGTGCGCGACTCGGTCACCAGCACGCCCTTGCCGGCGGCGAGGCCGTCGGCTTTCACGACGTAGGGGGCGCCGAACTCGTCGATGACGCGCGTCGCGTCGACGAGGGTCGAGACGCGGGTCGCCCGGCCGGTGGGGACGCGCGCCATGTCCATCACGCGCTTGGCGAAGGTCTTCGAGCCCTCGAGGGCGGCGGCGGCGCGGTCGGGGCCGAAGGTGGGGATGCGGCGGCGGCGCAGGGCGTCGGCGACCCCCGCGACGAGGGGCGCCTCCGGCCCGATGACGACGAGCTCGATGCCCTGCTCGACCGCGAAGTCGCTGACCAGGCGCGGGCTGTTGGTGTCGAAGTGGATGACCTCCACGTCGCGCGCGATCCCCGCGTTGCCGGGGGCGGCGATGATCTCGTGCGCCTCCTCCTCCGCGAGCAGAGCGGTGATGATGGCGTGCTCACGGGCACCCGAGCCGAGGACGAGGATCTTCACCCTGACAGGATAGGCCCGCCCCGGAGCGCCCCCGCCCGCCGCGCGCCCCGTCGCCGCACGCCCCGGCCGGCGCCCGCCCGCTCCTCCGCGAGATGCCACTTGTGCACGCCTTCTGCGGCGTGTCGCGTGCACAAGTGGCATCTCGCGAAAGCAGGCAGACACGGGGGACGCCGGGCGGCACGGCAGACTGGACGCATGGCCAAGGGGAAGATCGACGAGGCGACCGGGCAGGACGCCGTGCGGGCGGCGCTCGCCGGCGGGGCGGACCGGAACACGACCGCGACCGCCGTGCGCTTCCTCCTGCAGATCATCGAGACGAACGTCCCGGGCCGCAGCGTCGAGGTCCGCGTGCCGCCGTTCGGCGCCGCCCAGTGCGTCGAGGGCCCGGGCCACACCCGCGGCACTCCGCCCAACGTGATCGAGATGGACGCCGCCACCTGGCTGCCCCTCGCCACCGGCTCCCTCCCGTGGAGCGAGGGCCTCGCGAGCGGCCGGATCCACGCCTCGGGCGTGCGTGCCGACCTCTCGCAATTCCTCCCGCTGCTCCACGTCCGCCGGCCGTCGGCGAATTAACATCTCGTAAACGCACCGCCGCCGCCCCGATCGACGTTTGACGGACAGGCTCGCGTCGGGTTGTCTGGGAAAGTTCCCCCACTGCGGCAGGAGTTCTCTCCGAATCGCCGCTCGATGCTTGGAGACCTCCCACAGATGCGAAGCACTACCCCCGGCCGTCGCGGCCTGACCAGACTCCTCTCCGTCACCGCCGTCAGCGCGGTGGCCGGAGCGGCCCTCCTCGGAGCGGCCCCGGCGATGGCGGCCGACGAGCGCGTCATCGACGTCTACACGATGAACGACTTCCACGGCCGTCTCGAGGCCACTGCCGGCTCCTCGGTCGCGCAGAGCACCGCGGGTGCCGCCTCCATCGCCTCGGCGTTCTCGACGCTGAAGGCCGAGAATCCCGCCAACTCCATCCTCGTGTCGGCGGGCGACAACGTCGGGGCCTCGACCTTCACCTCGCTGGTTCAGGACGACAACCCCACGATCGACGCGCTGAACGAGATCGGTCTGAGCGCCACCGCGGTCGGCAACCACGAGCTCGACAAGGGCCGCGAGGACCTCGACGAGCGCATCATCCCGCGCTCGGACTACGAGTACATCAGCTCGAACCTGCTCGAGAAGGACACCCACGAGCACGCCTACTCGCCGTCCTACGTCCAGGACTTCGATGGAGTGAAGGTCGGCTTCGTCGGCGCGACCACGGAGGACCTGCCCTACCTGGTCAGCCCGGACGGCATCTCGACGCTCGACGTCGCCTCGATCGTCGACTCGGTCAATGAGGAGACCGCCCGTCTGCACGACGGCGTGGACGAGACCGACGACGCCTCCGTGCCCGTCAAGCAGAAGAACCTCGAAGCCGACGTGGTCGTCGTCGTCATGCACGAGGGGGCCGCATCGCCCACCGTGAGCTTCACCGACCAGGAGTCGGTGTTCGGGAAGATCGTGAACGGCGTCGGCCCGAACGTCGACGCGATCGTCTCGGGCCACACCCACCAGGTCTACGACCAGGACGTCACGATCGGCGACAAGACGCTTCCCGTCCTCCAGACCGGCAGCTACGGGACCTACCTCGGTCACCTCGAGATGACCGTCGACGCTGACACGAAGACTCTCACCTCGATCACGTCCGACCTCGTCGACCTCCTCCAGCCGGTCGAGGTCACGGACGCCAAGGGCGTCGTCTCGACGGTCTACCAGCCGATCTACACCCCCGAGTCCACCCCCGAGGGCACCACGGTCGCCGCGCTGGTCGCTGACGCCGTCGCCGTCGCGGATGTCGAGGGCGCGGTCTCCATCGGCTCGATCACCGGAGACGTGCGCCGCGGAGTGCAGTCGGACGGCACCGAGAACCGCGGAGCGGAGTCGACGATCGGCAACCTCGTCGCCGACGCGCAGCTGTGGGCGACGCAGGAGGACCTCGGAACCCAGATCGCCTTCATGAACCCTGGCGGGATCCGCCAGGACATCACCTACGCCTCCAGTGGTGAGGGAGATGCGGACGGCAACGTCACGTACCGCGAGGCCGCCGTCGTCCAGCCGTTCGCCAACACGCTGGTCACCGAGACGCTGACCGGCGCTCAGATCCGCCAGGTGCTCGAGCAGCAGTGGCAGCCGGGCAAGTCGCGCCCGGAGCTGCACCTCGGCATCTCCGCCGACCTGTCGTACACCTACGACCCGACGGCTGCCGTGGGCTCGCACATCACCGGAGTCTTCTACCAGGGAGCGCCGGTCGGCGACGACGAGACCTTCAAGATCGTGACCAATTCCTTCCTCGGCGCCGGCGGCGACAACTTCACCGCGCTGGGCACCGGGGCGGACAAGGCCGATTCCGGTCGCAGCGATCTGAACGCCTTCACCGAGTACATGGCCGAGTTCTCGCCGGTGACGCCGGACCCCGCCTCGCGCTCGATCGGCATCGTCGACACCAGCGTCGAGGGTGCGGAGACGCTGTCCTACGAGCTGTCCTCGCTCGACGTGAACAACTCGACCGTCCGCGACGACGAGGTGCAGGTGCTGATCGACGGCGTCCAGGTGGCGACCGCTCCGATCGACCACACCGTCGTCGACACCACCGACGAGCAGGGCCGCGCGTCGGTCGGCTTCTCGGTCGCGGAGCTGTCGGCCGGCGACCACGAGCTCGAGTTCGCTCTGCCGGTCACGGGTGTCTCGGTCGTGTCGACGCTCACGGTGACCGAGACCGCAGGCCCCGGCACCACCCCTTCTCCTGAGCCGACCCCGGAGCCCACCGAGACCGTCATCCCGACGACCCCGGCGACGACGGCTCCCGCCATGCCCGGCGCCTCGGGCGGCTCGACCGGTCACCTCGCCGCGACCGGCGTCGACGCGACTCCGGCCTTCGCGGCCGGTATCGCGGCGCTGCTGCTCGGCCTCGGCATGACCGTGGCGCGTCTGCGCCGCCGCACCGCCGCGAAGTAGCACTCGCACGGGAGAGGCCCCGCGGTTCGCGCCGCGGGGCCTCTTCTGCGTTTCCGGGTGAGCGTGACGTGCGGGCGCCCCCTGGAACGCGAGAACGCCGCCTCCCCGGGTGGGGAGACGGCGTCGGAACGCGATGAGGTGCTGTCGCGGAGCGCGGGGCTCAGTGGCGGACGGGGACCTGACGGTATCCGTCGCGGCTGGCGACGAGCACCGTCGACACCGTGCCCCATGCGGCGACGGCACCGAGGACGACGAGGATTGCGATGCTCATGAGTGTTCTGCCTTTCGTTGCTCCGACGTGTCTGCCAGGTTTGGCGATCCATCCGCCGGGATGCTCTGTACAACGTCCACTCTCGGGCTTTCTGTTCCTTAGGACAATCGCACTGTTCTTGGCCTGACGTGTAGCGTTCCTACATGGACGTGCGACGGCTGGAACTGCTCCGGGAGCTCTCGATGCGGCGCTCGATCACCGCGGTGGCGGCGGCGACGCACCGCACTCCTTCGGCGGTGTCGCAGCAGCTCAAGGTGCTCGAGCGCGAGGCGGGAGTGCCGCTGATCGAGCGCTCGGGACGCGGTGTCGTCCTCACCGCGGCCGGCCGCGAGCTGGCCCGCAGCGCCACCGAGATCGCGACCGCTCTCGAACGCGCCGACGCGGTGTGGCAGACCTTCAAGAACAATCCGATCGGCGAGGTGACGATCGCCACCTTCCCGACGGCCGGGCAGATGCTGCTGCCGGATGCGCTGGTCGCTCTGCGCAGCGTCGAGGGGCTCGTCGTGCACTGCGAGGACGCGGATCCCGGGACCGACGAGTTCCTCGATCTCACCGCCGACTTCGACATCGTCCTCGCGCACTCGCCCACCGGCCGCAGCGCCTGGGCCGGGCACGGTCTCGCGATGGCCGAGCTGATGGTGGAGCCGCTCGACATCGCCCTGCCGCTCGGCCACCGGCTCGCCGACCGCGCGACCGTCACCGCGGGCGACCTCGTCGGCGAGACCTGGATCGGCGTGCCCGACGGCTTCCCCTTCGAGCGGATCATGCAGGAGATCGAGACGACCTCGGGCGAGCCGGTCCGCGTCGAGCAGCGCTTCGCCTCGACCCGCGTGACGGAGGCGTTCGTCGCCGCCGGCCTCGGCATCGCCGTCGTCCCGCGCTACACCGCGGGCACGGCCGGCATCGTCGTGAAACCCCTCCGCGGCGTCAACTCCGTGCGCCACATCGTCGCCCTGATGCGCCCCGACCGCGCGGAACGCCTCTCCGTGCGGACCGTCGTCCGCGAGCTCCGCGCCCAGGCGGGCCGCCTCCTCCACTCCATGTGACCGCGCCCTCGGAGTCGCGCCCTCGGAGCCGCGATGAGGCGCCGCTCCATGCTGGTCGAGTAGCCGCGCAGCGGCGTATCGAGACCCACCGTCCTCCGGAGCGGGGGCCTGCAGACCACCGTTCCGATGATGATGGATCTCGATACGCCGACTTAGTCGGCTACTCGATCAGCATGGTGCCGACCCCCGTCACGGCCACGGTGGATCTCGATACGCCGACTGCGTCGGCTACTCGATCAGCATGCTGTGGCGCCCCTGCGCTGGTCGAACAGTCGCGCAGCGCCCTCCTCATGTTGGTCGAGTAGCCGCGCAGCGGCGTATCGAGACCCGCCGCCTCTCGACCGCGCTACCCGATCCGCCGCCGCCTCGCCACTCGGCCCGCGCCCGGCCGGGCACAGGGGACAATGGAGGCATGACCGATCCGCTCGACTCCTCGCCGCGCCCCGACGACGTCGAGATCACCCGCGAGGAGGTCGACGTCCGCCGCTCGCCGCGGGTCTGGCGCATCCTCGCGCTCGGCGCGGGCCTCGGCGCGATCGTCGCCTTCCTGCTCACCTTCGCGCTGCCCGAGACCGAGGGTTTCAGCCAGGCGCAGGTCTTCGGCTTCAGCCTGCTGCTGTTCGTGACGATCTTCGGCGGTCTCGCCGCGCTCGTCGTCGTGATCCTGGACCGGGTCGTCGGCCGCCGCGTCGTCCGCACCACCGCCGAGCGCACGGTCGCCCGCGAGGCGGACGTCGAGCCCGCGGACGAGCCTGACGACGCCCCGGACGAGAACGAGGCGCCCGGCACGGAGCCGGACGCCTCGACGCGCTAGAGACGACGCTCCAAGCGAGCGGTCAGCGGCGCTTGCGGCTGCTGCGGCTCGTCGAGCGCGCAGCGTTCTGCGTGGCGCGCTTGGCCTTCTGCGACTTCTTCAGGCGACCCGCGATGAACGTCAGGAGCAGGGGCAGCAGGCGGTAGATCACGGGGACTCCTCGTCTCGGGCGCACGGAGCGGCGCCCCACGAGCATGGACGATCCGCCGCCGCACGGCACCCCGTTGCGCGCACCCGGGCGCTGTGCCTGCCGGATGCGCGCCCTCCCAGCGTCAGCTCAGCTGCGTGCGCTCCACCCAGTCGAGGTACTCCGGCGTGACGGTGCCGGTGACGTACTCGCCGGTGAAGCAGCTGGTCTCGAGGTCGGTGACGTCCGAGCCCTCCAGGATCGCCGCCTTCATGTCGGCGACCTCCTGGTAGATCAGGTAGTCGGCGCCGATCGCCTCCGAGATCTCGGGGATCCGGCGGTTGTGCGCGACGAGCTCCTGCCGCGACGGCATGTTGATCCCGTAGACGTGCGGGTAGCGCACCGGCGGCGCCGCGGAGGCGAAGGTGACGCTGTTCGCACCGGCCGTGCGGGCCATGTCGACGATCTCCTTCGACGTCGTGCCGCGCACGATCGAGTCGTCGACGATCAGCACGTTCTTGCCCTTGAACTCGCTCGACATCGCGTTGAGCTTCTGCCGCACCGACTTCTTGCGCACCGCCTGCCCGGGCATGATGAACGTCCGGCCGACGTAGCGGTTCTTGTAGAAGCCCTCGCGGTACGGGATGCCCAGCTTCTGCGCGACCTGCATCGCGGCAGGGCGCGAGGAGTCCGGGATCGGCATGACCACGTCGATCGCCCCGCCCGGCGTGTACTCGGCGATGGTGTCGGCGAGCCGGTCGCCGAGGCGCAGCCGGGCCTCGTACACCGAGATCCCGGAGAGGATCGAGTCGGGCCGCGCGAGGTAGACGTACTCGAACGAGCACGGGATGAGGCGCGGGCTCTTCGCGCACTGGCGGCTGGTCATCCGGCCGTCGGGGGTGATGAAGATCGCCTCACCCGGAGCGACGTCCCGGACGATCTCGAAGCCCTGCGCCTCGAGGACGAGCGACTCGGAGGCGACCACCCAGTCGTCGGGCCCGTTGACATTGAACCGGCGGCCGACGATCAGCGGCCGGATGCCGAACGGGTCGCGGAACGCGAGCAGCCCGTGGCCGGCGATCAGCGCGATGGTGGCGTAGGAGCCCTCGACCCGCTCGTGCACGCGGGCGACAGCGTCGAACACCTCGTCCGCGTCGAGGTCGCGGCCCGAGATCGAGGCCTGCAGCTCGTTCGCGAGCACGTTGACCAGCAGCTCGGTGTCGGAGGTGGTGTTGAGGTGGCGGCGATCGACGGTGAAGAGCTCCTCGGTGAGCTCGCGCGTGTTCGTCAGGTTGCCGTTGTGGATGAGGATGATGCCGTACGGCGCGTTCACGTAGAACGGCTGTGCCTCCTCCTCGCGCTCCGCGTTGCCCTTGGTGGCGTAGCGGACGTGCCCGAGGCCCATCGTGCCGAGCAGCGAGCGCATGTCGCGGGTGCGGAACGCCTCGCGGACCTGCCCCGCCGCCTTCTTGATGTGCAGCGTGCTGCCGTCGGCGGTCGCGATGCCGGTCGAGTCCTGGCCGCGGTGCTGCAGGAGGGAGAGGCTGTCGTAGATGGACTGGTTGACCGGCCCGGAGGACACGATCCCAACGATTCCGCACATGCCGGAGGGGCTCCCAAGGGGATAGCAGGGGGGATTGACGGTCCATCCTGGCACGCGGACGACGCATCCCCTAACGGTTCGCTCCCGGCGGATCCGCCCGGGCGGGGGCGCTCGCGGGTGGCGGCGCGGGCGGATCGGCCGGTCGGCGGTCCGGCTCACCGGACGCGCGCTCAGCCGCGGCCAGCTGCTTGACGGCCGGATCGGGCCGGCCGAAGATCTCGGCGATCGCGGCGCTCACCTCGACGGCCGTGAAGCCCGTCGTGAAGTGCAGCTCCGGCCGGCGGTGGTGGAGGACCGTCGCGCGGAGCAGTGGGCGGACGATCCTCGCGGCCGCCGGGGGCAGCGTCGTGCGGAGACGGCGTCCACCGTGATGATCCTGTTGGATCACCACCGGCGTGCTCGGCTCGCTGGGTCCGTCGGTGATCGTCACTTCGACGACGTCGTGGTTCTCGAAATACGCCTGTTCGCTTCGCGTCAGCATCATCAGCGCGAGCAGTGAGCGCTTCCTCTCGCCGGAGAACTGCAGCTCGTCACGTTGCCACGCGGGCAAGCGCGTCGCTTGGAGCACGATGCCGGCCGCGACGTCGAACGTCTTCCACGAGACGACGACGGTCCGGCCGGTCGTGCAGTCAGCCTCAGTCATCGGGTCCTTCTCTGTGTGCGAAGAGTCATCCCGAAGGCTCGCTGGAGTCCGAAGGCGGATCGGCAGAATCGGCCGACGAGTGGTCGCGTCTACCTTCGTTGATCGGGTTCACCCGATCGTCACGCGCGATTGCGAAGGGATGGACGATCTCGTTGATCATGTCCGCACCTCGATTCCATTCTTTCTGTCGAACGACACCCGGCTCCGAATGTGCGATCTCCCGGCGATGCCCTGGGCTCAGCAGTGGGTTCAGCTCAACGCTCGAGCAGGACGGTGGTGAAGCTGTACGACCTCACCGGAGAGTTCTCCCAGGCCTGCCCGATCATGCTCGACATGCGACGAAAGGTCTCGCGTTCTCCCGGGTCGTCCGCCAACAGCTCGCCCGATCCGCGAACGAGAATCAGAAAGGAGAAAGCCTGGTACCACGAGAGGTCTCTCATCTGCTCCGCGAACGAGGGCCAGTTCTCGACCTTCCACGGGAAGGCCAGCGCGCGTCCATAGCAGTCCCACAGCTGCTCGACGGTCCGCATCCCGCTCGCGTGAAGTTCGATCAGTCCGCCGTCGGTCTCCGTCACATCGATCAGGTCTGTCAACTGGGAGTCCTCATCCTCGACCTCGAATAGCCACGGCCTTCCGGTGTAGCGTCTCGACTTCCTCGTCCCACCGGCTGTGAGTTCTCCAGCGATCACCCTATCTGTGGACCCATCACTCGGAGCCACGTGGTTCATCGCTCTAGCGTGTCAAGAATCATGATTCTTTTGTGTCTCGGCAACTCGAACAGGGTCTCCGGCGAGGGCGATTATCTCCGCGATCGATACCACGTGTTTGCCTTCGGTGATGACGAGAAGGCCGCCATCGTGGACTTCGCGGGCGGCAATCTCAGGCGAGAGAAAATCTAGCTTCCAAATACTTGCCTCGGGGGCGGAGTCGCGTTGCAATAGAATGCTGAAATATTCGCTCAACGTGGCTCCTGTCAGCTCGAGTTCGACGGAATAGCACGTTGCGGCGTATACCGGCGAATTCGGTTCCCCGAACCGACGCCCTCGGAGGTCGGGTGCAAGCCACTCGACTCGCGCGAACGCGAATGGGTTGAGAATTTCTTCTATCATGGCCGCACCTTGATTCCATCCATCCCGTCGGTGAGAATTCTTAGCTGCACGGGGTAAGCGCAGTATGCTTGTCCCTATTCCGTCGGGTGAGGACCCTCGTCTTCAAGCTCGTCAATGATGAGATCTGGGTACCTTCGTCTCGACAGTGATGACCTCCCTCCGTTCGTCTCAGCGCGCCATTCATTCGCCGCTTCTCCAGATGTCGTGAAGAACTTTCCTTCCACACTGTTTTTTCCTAGCCTAAGTTCGCCGGTCTCGGCAATGGAGTCCAATTCGACGGCATCTACATTTCGGAGAAGTTAAAGGTTATGGAAGGGGGGGCTTCCGGCTGGGACGTCTTGTGCTTCCACCGAGCGGCTCGCCGCGGCCGCAAAGATGAGTGAGATCGCTCGCCGGACGGCATCGGCGGCCTTCTTGTTGGTCGGGTGAATGAAGGCCCGATGGATCGGAACGCCTGACCGGACTGTGCAGTATTTAGGTATCAATCCAGCGCGGCGAGCCAGTCGCCCCCCCTCTCGAGATCTAGACCGAACTCGATTGCAATGGATCGGATGCGCCGCATGTCGTCGGGCGAAAGCGGCGCATCCACCTCTGAGCCCTGCAGAATCATCTCCTCGTAGGCGATCTCCCACTCACCTGCATCGATGAGCGAGATCGCCAGGTCGTGCGCCTGGTCGTTCAAGAAATTCGGGATGGACGCCATCCATGTGACTTCGGATTTGAGATTCATTGTGTACCTTTGCTCGCGTGGAGGGCGGACTTCATTGACGGACAGGATAAGCGGTGATGATCCGATCGGTCGCGGGTTCGATGACTACCTTAATCAGTACGCCCTCTCTCTCCCCGGTCACTGTCGCGCGAATCGGGACGCCTCGATTTGTCAATTCCTTTATCTGGCCGTTCGGATAGGCCCAGGACAGACTCGGGTCTGTGGCTATATCCGAGACTTCGTGCATGATCTTCTCGGCGGACCAGTGTTCAGGGAAAAGGCTCTTTTCCGGCAAGCCCGGACTCATGTGTCGGTCAATGATGTGAGCGGTACCCCCGCCGTCCGCCAGACTGACGTAACTCTTGAGACCCCTCTTGCCCGCCATTGACAAGAGACTCGTGGTCTGTTGTGCGGCAACTCCCGCAGTCTCGCTAACAGAGCCGACGCTCCCCAAAGCCGCAGTGAAAAGTAACACAGATGGACGGACGACATCCGCTGCATGTTTATTGTTTGCCAGTAGGTCTCGCTGCCAGGCTGGCATTTTCGCAATACTTCGCGATTCGAGGAAGTCAGCCCACTGCTTATTGACCCAGTACTGGTTGTCGTTGTAGACGCCTGCTCGGGGGTAAGGTGTGGCCTTCGACTTCCAATCCCAGTTGTCAAGAGTCGTTTGGGTGAACCATTTCGGCGCGCTTTCGCTGCCGGGAACGTTGTGCGGCTTCGCTGGTCCGGGGCCACGAGGCGCGAATCGGCCCGTGCCGTTCGCCGCGGGTACCGCTGCGGTGCTGTGCGATCGCTCGGCGGAATCGGCTGACTGAAGGCCGGAGGGATCGGAACGACTGACCGGACTGTTCTGGCTGTACGAGTACCCGTTGTTCTGCTGCGGCTCGAACGGCGACAGGACCGGGTCGACGCTGACGAACTTCCCGAGGCCCGGGTCGTACTCCCGCGCCCCGAGATGCGTCAGGCCGCTGGCGGACGACCTCGGCGCGTTCAGGTACGCGTTGCTCGACGTCCAGCCGGATCCGGGCCCGCGGCTGTTGCCGTAGGGGTCCATGAAGCGCCGGCGGACGGATCCGGTGGCCTGGTCGACGGAGACGGACGCCGTTCCCACCGTGTCGGTCGCGAGCCAGACGATGGTGCTCACTGCGGGTGCGGCGGCGGTCGTGGTCCGCTCCGCGACGGCGGCGCCGTTGAAGCCGTAAGTGCGGGTCCCGGAGGTGGTCGAGGAGCCCGGCTTCCGCTGCAGCACGGTGTCGCCCAGGAAGAGGCGCGCCCCTTCGCCGGAGTCGACGCGCAGCAGGAGGTCGCCCGACGCGTCGTAGACGTTCGCCTGGGTGGCCGGACCCGCAACCACGCCGCTCAGCTTCCCGCGCGCGTCCCAGCTCAGGGTCTGGCCGGGCCGGCTCACTGTGTTGCCCGCGCCGTCGTAGGCGTAGCTGCTCGTCGCCGGCGCTCCGGCTCCGGTGGTCTGCGCCGTCGCGCTCACCGCGTGGGCGTGCCCGGCCGCACCGTAGCTGTAGTCGGTGGTCGAGGCGACTCCGCCGCCCGCCGCCGCGGCCGTCGTCTGCTTCGTCCGATTCCCGGTGACCGGATCGACCGTGTAGGTCGTCCGGTATGCGGCCGACCCGCCGAGTGCGACTCCCTCGCCGCTGTCACCGCACGTCCATCTCCCGTCGGCCGATGCCGGGGTCCACGCGTCCTTCAGGTTCTGCAGGGCGTCGTACGCGAAGCACTGCATCTCCTGCGCCGCCGTGTCCGCGGGGGACGGCGTGACGGTGTCGATGCCGGGATCGCCGATCCTGGTGCGGATCGACGTGATGCCGCCCGCGGGGTTGCGGCCGATCGTGCGGTCCGCGACCGTGAACGCCCCCCGCGTGCCGATGGTGAGGTTGCGGATCGCGGTGATCCGCCCGGTCGCGCCGTCGTGGTCGGTGGTGGTGAACATCTTCGTGTGCCCGGCCGCGCCCGGGTCCGGGTCGCTCTGGAACTGGGCGACGTCGCCGGTGTTGGTGAGGACGACCTTGCTCACGTAGTCGCGCAGTCCGGTCGAGCCGGCGACGAGCCCGAGGGAGTCGTAGCGGGTCTCCACCGTCTCCGCGGGGAGGCCCGGCTGTCCGGGCAGCCCGGCGACGGCCGGGAGGATCGACTTCTTCAGCGCCCCGTCCGGGTAGTACTCGGACCCTTGCGTGTAGCGGAAGCCGGAGAAGGCCGGCGCGCCCTCGGGGATCGAGGTCGTGACGCTGGTCGGCCGGTAGCCGGCGTCGATCGCGTCGATGCTCTTCAGGTAAGTCGTGCCGTCGACGGTGCTGGACGAGGTGGCTAGCTGCCCCTTGGCGCGGAGATCGTAGGTCCAGCCGGCGAGCTGCACTCCGGCGCCGTCGACCTGCGCCACCTTCCGGTCGAGCTCGTCGTAGCGGTACGCGAGGGCGACTCCGCGGCCGTCCACCGAGGTGAGCACGTTGCCGGCGTCGTCGTAGGTGAAGCTCGACGATCCGGTGTCGGGATCGCTGGAGCCGGTCTTGCGTCCGCGGACGTCGTAGCTCCAGGACCAGGTGCTGCCGTTCTGATCCTTCATGGTCGCCATCCGGCCCTGGGCGGTGTAGCTGTAGGCGGTGGTGATCGGCGAGGCGGAGTCGACGGCTCCCTGCCATTGGACGAGCCGGCTGGTGAGGCCCCGCGCGTCGGTGTAGGTCGTCTGCGCGGTGGCGCCGGCGGGCGGAGTGACGTCGACGCGGTCGACTCCGGAGTACCTGGTCGTGGTCGTCGAGCGGAGGTGGTTGCCGACCTCGTAGAGCGAGGAGGCGGTGATCCTGCCCGCCGAGTCGTAGGAGTGGACGGTGCGCGTCGGGATGTTGTTGGACGAGTAGGCCTGCAGCACCACGGCGCTGCTCGAGTACTCCTTGTTCGCGCCGTACGGGCCGTTGGTGGCGACGATCCGGCCGAGCGAGTCGTACTGCGTGTCCGCCACGACCGTGCTGTTCTCGGGCCCCGGGGTCCGGGACTGCACGAACCGGCCGAGGCCGTCGTAGACGTCGAGCTTCTTCAGGACCTGCCCGGCCGAGATCCTCGACGTCTCCACGGTGGAGATCCCGGTCGCGTGGATCGCGTAGCTGAAGCCGAGGCTCGGGGAGTCCGGGTTCTCCGTCTTCAGCCGGCCGGGCCGCCAGACCGCCGTCAGCCGGCCGAGGGCGTCGTGGTCGGTCGAGGTGATCCGGCCGTTCGGATCGGTGCTCGTCGTGGCTTGACCGCGGGCGGGGTCGAGCGCGGTGACGGTCTGCCAGCCCTTCGGGTTGGTGACGACGATCTGCGTCGGGGCGCCGGAGCCCGCGGCCGCACCCGCGGCCGGGGTGTACGCGGTCGTCGTGGTGCGCTGCGCGACGTCGGCGACCGAGATGACCCGGCCGACGGCGTCGTAGCCGGTGGTGCTGGTCCGCAACCAGGTCGGGGTGTATCCGGAGTACGACGCGGCGACCCAGTTGCCGGTGGCGTCGCCCCGCGACGGCGCGGCGCCGACCTCCGCTCCGTCGTACGCCGCCCGGGTCTGGACGATGACGTCGTCGGGGTAGCTCGCGTCGACGCCGCAGGCCTTCCCGAGCTTCAGGACCTCGCTGGAGAGCCCGATGATCCAGGCCGTCGTGTTCGCGGCGGCGTAGTTCGTGATCGTGCAGCTGGAGAGCTCTCCGGCGGGGGAGACGACGCTGACCGCGGTCGGGTAGCCGTAGGTCGGGTCGAAGGCGGTCGTCGTCGTGGTCACTCGGTCGCCGCCGGTGGAGAGGCGCTCCGTGACCTGCACGCTCCCGTCGCCGAGCTTCCGGGACTGCCGGGCGCCGTCGTCGGCGCCGACGGCGGAGGCCCACGGCGTCGTCACCGTGCCGGTGAGCACCGTGTCGTCGACGTACGTCCTCACCTCGCGCACCCGGCCGGCGAGCCACCGGTCGTCGGGAGCCTCGGTGCCGGGGACCATGCGCGTGCCCGGCTTGCCCCGGTCTCCGTTCAGTCCCCGGTAGAAGACGTAGTCGGTCCGGACCCGCTTGTCGGAGGTGCCCGGATCGCCGACCCGAACGCTCAGCTGCGCGTAGCCGGCGTACTCCGACCAGGTGCGCTTCGCCTCCGGGAGCAGGGGGTTCCGGTCGTAGCGCCAGGCCACCCCTCCGCTGTAGTCGTAGGTCGACACCTTCGTCGGGTCGACGGCGCCGTCGGTCTGCGGGCTCTCGAGCATCGTGCCGACGACGTAGGCGTTGAAGAGGTCCAGGCGCGGCACCGCTCCGGTGACCTTCGGCGTCCACCACTGCGGGAAGCAGCGTCTGGTGTTCCCGGCGAGATCGCCGAGCACCGCGGACTGGACGGCGGGGTCGTCGCACTCGGGGGCGAGGTAGGTGACGCTGATCCCGCCGCCGGTGGGCAGCCGGACCGCGTTCAGCCGCATCTTGTTGAGGAGCGCGTAGCCGATCGCGGCTCGTGCCCGGTTCTGGAGCTGTCGGCCGGAGAACGTCGTCGTCCCCTCCTGCAGCGTGCTCGCGCCGCTCCCGCCGGTGTGCGCGATCGAATCGAGCCAGAGGGCGGGGTCGGTGCCGTCGCCCGTCTCGGGGAAGGAGTGGCCGAGCGTCCAGGTGTCGACGGTGGCGTAGGCGGAGGAGGTGCGGACCTGGGTGGTGACGTTGTCCAGGCGCGCGGTCGTCCAGAAGGTGGGCGAGCGCTGACCGTCGCAGCTGCCGGTCGTGCAGTTGAGGTCGAACGGGACGTCGGGGTAGACGCTCGCGCTTCCCGCGGCGCCGTCCACACCCGGTGTCCGGACGTCGCCCCCGAGGGCCAGTGGGGCGCACGCACTCGCATCGGAGGCGTTGCAGCGCCCGGTGGCGCTGTAGCCGAAGGTCACCCTCCCGGTCGCGGCGTTCGGAGCGTAGACGGTGCCCTCGGTCATGCCGTACTCGATGCTCGTCAGAGCACCGCCGCGCACGTAGGCGGTCGGGCCGGTGCCGGCCGTCGATCGGAAGCGGTTGGTCTCCTGTGCGTAGGAGAAGACCTCGGCGTTGCCGTGCGTGTCGACGACGTAGTCGAGGTTCCAGCGCCACGCCTGCGTGCAGGACGACGACGCGAAGGTCGAGCCGTGGCAGGGCTCACCCGCGTCGTCGCCGAAGACGGGCGCGGTGAAGACCGACTTCGTCTCGGGACTGCCCGGAGACCAGCCCGGGAGGCGGTTCCGGCCGAAGAAGTACTGGGTGCCGTCGGTGGTGGTCATCCGCCAGCACTCGGCGTCCTTCGCGCCGTTGCCGACGCACTCGGCCGATCCGGTGAGCTTCTCGATCCGGGATCCGTCGTCCTGCTCGAGCTTCCAGACGTTCGTCGTCCCGTCCCGGACGAGCACGCCGGAGTGCCCGCCGAACGACAGAGTCGCATTGTCGGTCTTCCAGCAGAGATCGCCGGACGCCTTCGCATCACGGCCGGCTTCGTCCTCCAGGGCGCAGGGGAGATAGCTGCGCTCGATGAAGCCGCTGCCGGCCAGGTCCCAGCCCTCGCCGACGACCGAGGTCTGATTGTTCGTGGACGCGGTGCGGCCGTCGACGCTCTGCGAGTCGTAGGCGAGGGCGAGCTCCGGCTGCGGGCCGGCCGCCGGCGGCGGGACGGCGAGCGGGTAGCTCCAGACGAAGGCGCCGGTCTGGGCGCTGACGTCCCACGTGCTCGACGGCGCGAGCGAGGTCGCCCGGTAGTCGCCGTTCCCCGCCGCCGAGCTCGCCGCCGCGGCCGCGGTCACCACGGTCGGCGCCGCGTCCGCCTGCACCCTCATGACGCTCGCTCCGGCGGTGCTCTTCGACGCCACCGGTGTCGCCGCGGCTCTACGGGGCGTGATCGCCGCCGCCGTCCTGATCGATGACGCCGGCTCCGCTGTCGTCGTCGTCGAGGGAGACTCCGGGATCTGCACCCAGGACACCCGCGAGGCGTAGTCGCCGCCGTAGAGGGCCGAGGTCAGCTCGTCCGGCACCGACAGCTCGACGACGCCCGCTGCGGTCGTCCCGTCCGTGCGGGACACCTCGAGGGTCAGACCGGTCGCACCCTTCGCCGCCGCCTCCTCGGCGCTGAGGATCGAGACGGACACCGACTCGACGGCGGGAGAGCCCTCCGCCGGACTCGCCTGGACCGTGATGCCCGTGTCGCCGAGCTCCGTCGGGGACGTGTGCGCCTCTGCCTCCGGATCGTCTGCTGACGGGAGCGCCGCGAGGCGCATCGCCGTCGACGCCGCAGCGGGCGACGCGGCCTCCGGCGACGGGGGAGAGGGGGTCTCCGCTGACAGATCGACGTCGAACGACTCCGGCTCCGGCAGTGCTGCCTCGTCCACGAGTGGAGCCGGTGCCGCTTCCCCGTCGGACTCGCGTCCGGCGATCGCATCGACGTCGACGAGGACGCCCCGATCGACCGGCGGCACGACCTCGGCGGCGTGGGCAGGTGTCACGGAGAGGACCGTGACGACCAGCACGGCGCTGACCGTCGAGGCGAGGAGGCGCCGGAAGCGGGCGCGACGGAGGAGGGAGTTCGGAGATGCCACAGGAAGGCCCGTTTCTCGAGGGTGTGCCGTCGGAGACGGACTAGTGGTCAAGCGGATGCGGGGTGACCGGGGCGGAGGTCTGCGGGCGGGTGGGGGTCGTCGGGTCGGCGGAGGCGGCGATCCTGAGCTGTGCGACGGTGGATCGGGTGCCGTCGGCGTTGGCGACGTTCGCCCAGCTGCCGACCTTGTCGACGCTCGTGACGAGGAGCGTCGAGACCTCGGCGATCGGCGCGACCGTGATCGTCGCCGACCGTCCGGAGGCGTCCGGGCAGACGACCTGGACCTCCCCGGTCCGGGTCCCGCAGGCGGGCAGCGCGTCGACCTCGGTCTTCAGGCTGTAGTCGCTCGGCACCCCGTCGGTGGGGACCCAGCGGTAGAGGAATCTGTCCACCCCGTCCTCGGCCGGTGCCTCGAAATGAATGGTGAACGGCCGGCCCACGGTGTAGCTCGCGGGGCTGGAGTCGTTCGTGATCGTCGGGAGGGTCGAGGGGCCGCTGTTGCGGACGGTGAAGTAGCACCACGGGGAGTCGTCCGACTGGAGACGATCGTCGTCCGCACGGGCCGACCAGGCGTAGCGACCGTCCGCCAGCGTTCCGGCGTCGAGCGTCATCGTGCGGTCCCAGCGGTCGGGCTCGACCGGTGTGGTGGCGAAGACGACCCTGGTCGAGCCCGGCGGGGCGTCGTGGCCGGTGCCGCCGCTGCTCGCGGTCACGACCTGGAAGCGCCCGTACATCGGATCGCCGTCGGGGTCGTGCATCGTCGCACGCAGGACGAGCGCTGTCCGGTTGGTCACCCAGGCGGGATCGGAGGCGACCCCGCAGCCGCGATCGGGCGTCGACATCACCACGTTCGTCGGCGACTCCGGCCTGCGGTCGTAGGTGACGGTCATCGAGGCCGAGGGATCGAACCGCTTCCACTGGCTGTGGTCGCCCTCATCCGGCGCCCGCAGTCCGAAGGTGATGGTGTCGGCGTTCGCGCCGGCGGCGACCTTCGCTCCTTCGGTGGCGTTCCACCCGACGTTCTTCTCGGGGCAGTCCGCCGCGCCGCGCCGCCCGGAGGCGTCGACGGTGTCGAGCTTCTGGATCCAGTTCCCGCCACCCGATTCGTTCCAGGTCGCGCCCTCGCGCATGCTGCCGGTCCACCAGAGCTCGACCGGTGTCGCGGTGCAGTTCCAGGACCAGATCTCGTGCGCGCTGAAGCTCGCGCTGATGATCTCCGCGCCCTTGATGCCCTCGGTGGGCATCAGGAAGAAGGACCGGGCGTTGCGGATGTCCCCCGCCGGATCGTCGACCGAGCCGACGGACTGCCCGCGGCCGTCGTTGCCCTGCCCGTCGAGGAACGAGGCGTTCGGCAGGTTGGACGCCACCCACCACGAGTGAGCGCGAGTGCCGGAGAAGTCCGGGTCGATGAAGACGGGATAGTCGAGGCCGGGAGTCGTGAGAACGGAGTCGACGTCCAGAGACAGCGAATCGCCCGTCGTGCTCGTCGGGACCGTGCTCGACTCGGGAGCGTCGCCCGTCGGCCGACTCCCCGCGTCGACGGAGGACGAGTCCCACCAGGTCGGCGCGCTCGCGACGAGGGCGGAGTCCCTCCCGTCGATCTCCGCCGAAAGGCCGCCGTCGGCCTCCCGAGAGACCTCGCCGCCGTCGAACTCGAAGCGGACGGTGTCGAGCTCCGGATTCGTGGCGGCCTCCGGCGTCTTCACGATCAGGACCTGCGACATCCCGACGTTGGTCGACGCGACCCGGAGGTCCACCTCGGGGAAGACGTCCTGGTACAGCGCCGTCGAGCCGTCCAGAACCGGGCTCGGCAATACGCCGTGCTCCCAGTTCATCGACAGCCAGGCGCCCGTCGCCGTCCGGATCTGCGCCAGCTTCCGATCACCGCCTCCCGAGAATCGGACGGGCACCGTGGCGACTGCGGGCTCGATCGCGCCATCGGCCGTCCGGGACATCGTGGTATCCACGTCGATCCACGTGCCGTTCCGCTCGACGCGCTGCGGCTCCGTGCTCGCGACGTACTGCATCGTGCCGTCGGGCAGGGCCGTCGTGATCTCGGTCGCGGTCGTCCTGCTGCTGACCACGACATCGTGGTCGAACGTCCTCGCGAGGGATGCGGCGTCGGCGTCGGTGGAGGCTTCAGCGGCATCGGCGGTCGCGGCGGCGACTCGCTCGACGGTGGGCGCCGTCGGGACCGCGCCGGCGACCGGTGCGAGGAGCGGGGCGACCAGGGCGGCGACGGCGAGGAGCGGCACGCGCCGCCCGCGGCTCCGATCGCCGGTCGCGCTCCCTCGGAACATCGTGTGCACCACTGCCCACTCCTGCCTGTCGACGGACAGGTGAGCGGACCTCACCTCGTCTCGGGTCGAGAGCCTGGCAGCCGACGCGCGAATCGCCTCTGAGGATCTTCGAAGCTGATCGGATCGGCAGTCGGGCGGCTCCCTGCTGGGGAGGCTCGGGAGAGCGCGCTACGCCAGTGCGGGAGCGGGCTCGGTCTCCGGACGGAGCGCTGTCGACCAGCGCGGCGCCCGCCGAAGCTGGCGCGTCGTGCGGGCCGCCGATGGCGCGTCCTGCGTCAGCAGCCGGTCGAGGAGATGACGTACCCGCCGCCCACGTAGGACGGTCCGTGGTAGCCCCAGGCGTTCAGGTCGGTCGCGTTCGTGACTCCGGCGACGAGGGCGGGTTGCGAGCGGCCGGAGTTGTCGAGGTTGCCGCCCCAGGCGTAGACGGTCGCGTTCGAGGCGAGCGCCAGGTAGGTGCCGTCCGTGCTGAACACCTTCGTCAGGGTGACGCCCGCGGGGATCGTCCTCGCCTCCGTGCGGTAGGCGTTGCCCGCGGGCTGCGCGGCGAAGAACTGGGCGACCGTTCCCGCCGTGGTGGCGTACACGCCGCCGGTGTAGCCCTCGTAGGTCCAGGCGTGGGTCGTCGCGAGGTTCTCGGCGCGCAGGATCCAGCCCGCGCCGCCGGGCGACGAGGTGAACGCGGCGCCCTGCGTCCACAGCTCGCCGGAGCCGGTGAGGGCGTAGACGGTGGACTGCCCGGCCTGGAACTCGACGATGTCCGCCGGAGCGCCGCCGAGGGCGGTGAGGGCGTGGCTGCCGTTCCAGGCGCTGACGCCCCCGTCGGCGCGGAGGATCCCGCCGCCGAAGGCGAGGACGCCGTTGGCTCGGCGGTAGCTCCAGGTGCTGATCGCCGACGCCCCGGCCGTGCCCGCGATGAGCGTGGCGGCGATCTGCTCGCCCGAGGTCGCGTTCGCCCACCAGTGCAGGCCGGTGCTCGTGAGGGCGTAGCTGTAGCCGTCGTTCGACTCCGCGGCGAGGACCGTGCCGGTGACGCCGGTCACCGCCACGACGGTGAGCGGCCCGGTGCCGGTCCCCGTGCGGTACCACTGGCGGACGGAGTCCGCTCCGGCTCCCGCGGCGATGCCACCGGCGGAGGTGTTGCCGGCCTGCACGCAGGTCCAGGTGTCGATGAACACCATGCCCGTCACCGCGGCTCCGGCGAACGTCAGGGTTCCGGGAGCAGTCACCGGGGCGCCGAGGTTCGCTCCCCAGTACCGCACCCGGCCGTCGGCGGTCAGCACGGCGGCGTTCCGGCCGGCGCTGGCGGCGAGCTCGTCGCCGGAGATGGCACCGTGGACGCCGTCGGCGACTCCGGGCACGACGGCGGTGGAGAACGTCGGCTGCTGGTTCGCGCCGCCGGGGGAGCGCGTGAGCTCCACCACCTGGCCGGGGCTCGCGGTCACCGTCCCCGGCGCGTAGGCGATCGCCGTGCCGTAGGTGGCCGTGATCGTGTAGGAGCCCGCGGACCCTGACGCGGCGAACGCCGGGACGGAGACGACGCCCTCCGTGCCGACCGCCACCACGGCGGAGGTCCCGCCGGCGGAGAAGCCGAGCCCGGGCGGGAGCGTGACGGTCACCGTGGCGCCCCTGGCCGCGGGAGACGTCCCGTCGAGGGCGCGGAAGAGCACGGTGCCGGCGGGCACGACGTCGCAGCGGACCGCCTCGAAGCCGGTCACGTCGAGCAGATCGGGCGGACCGACGGGCTCGGGCGGCGTCGAGGCGGCGGCGTGCGGCGCCGCGGTGACCAGGGCGACGGTGGGGATCGTCCAGGCGGCGGCCGCCACGATCGAGCGCCGGCGGAGTGGCGAGCCGGACGGGGAGGCGGGGTCGGCCATCAGGTTTCCTCGGGGGCGCGGAGGACGGCGTGGATTGCGCTGCCGTCCAGGATGAAGAGGGGACGCGCCGAGCATGGCAACGCAACCATCTCGCCGTCACTCTCGATCCCGAGATCAACCCCTGAAGGGGGTGCGGTCCGCCCGAGCTCGATGCGGGGTGGTCGTCCCCGGCTGATCGCAGCGTCTGCACGGCGCGGCCCTTCGGTAGGGTCGTCGCGTGAGCAACGAGACGAGCAGCTACGCCCGCGCGGGAGTCGACACGGCGGCCGGGGACCTCGCCGTCGAGCTGATGAAGGCGGCGGTGTCCGCCACCCACGACCGCAATGTGCTGGGGGGAGTGGGCGGGTTCGCCGGGCTCTACGACGTCTCGTTCCTCAAGGACTTCCGGGCGCCGCTGCTCGCGACCTCGACCGACGGCGTCGGCACGAAGGTCGCCATCGCGCAGGCGATCGACAAGCACGACACCATCGGGCAGGACCTCGTCGGCATGGTCGTCGACGACATCGTCGTGGTCGGCGCCCGCCCGCTCTTCATGACCGACTACATCGCCTGCGGCAAGGTCGTCCCCGCGCGGATCGCGGACATCGTCGCGGGGATCGCCCGCGCCTGCTCGGCCACCGGGACCGCGCTCGTCGGCGGCGAGACCGCCGAGCACCCTGGGCTCCTCGGCCCGGACGACTACGACGTGGCCGGTGCGGCCGTCGGCGCGGTCGAGGCGGACGCGGTGCGCGGCGCCGACCGGGTGCGCGACGGCGACCTGGTGATCGCGATGGCCTCCTCCGGGCTGCACTCCAACGGCTACTCGCTCGTGCGCCACATCCTCGCCGAGAAGGGGATCCGCTTCACCGACACCTCCGCCGAGCTCGGGGGCGTCGTGGGCGAGGTGCTGCTCGAGCCGACCCGCCTGTACACGGCGCCGCTGCTCCGCGTGCTCGAGGACGACGCGCTCGGCGCGGGCGTGCACTCGATCAGCCACGTGACCGGCGGCGGGATCGCGGCGAACCTGGCACGGGTGCTGCCGCGCGGCTCCTGGGTCGAGGTCGAGCGCTCGAGCTGGAGCCCGGCCGACGTGTTCCGGGCGCTCGCCGCGATGTCGGGGGCGACGCTGGAGAGCACCGAGGGCACCTGGAACCTCGGCATCGGGATGTTCGCCGTCGTCGACGCCGACGCGGCGCCCGCGGTCATCGCGGCGCTCGAGGCGTCGGGCGTGCCGTCCTGGGTCGCGGGCCGGGTGTCGCTGAGCGAGCGCTCGCTCGACGGCTTCGAGCAGGGCGCCAAGGGCGTCGACGGCGGCGCGGTGCGCCTGGTCGGCTCGTACGCGGGCTGACCGCGGGGCGGTCCGGCTCGACATTCGGCTCGTGAATCGGGCTTCGGCTCGTCGGAATCGGCTGATCGGGCGTGCCGGAGGTGTTTTCGAGTGCCGGAGGTTCTGGCGGAGGAGACCGTCGGCACGTCGAACGGGCCTCGGCTCGTGGAAGTCGGCCGGTTTGGCGTGCCGGAGCTGGATCCGCGTGCCGGAGGTTCCGGCGGAGGGGCTTGGGCACGTCGAACGGGCCTCGGCTCGTGGAAGTCGGCTGGTGTGGCGTGCCGGAGCTGGATCCGCGTGCCGGAGGTTCCGGCGGAGGGGCTTGGGCACGTCGAACGGGCCTCGGCTCGTGGAAGTCGACTGATGTGGCGTGCCGGAGCTGGATCCGCGTGCCGGAGGTTCCGGCGGAGGGGCTTGGGCACGTCGAACGGGCCTCGGCTCGTGGAAGTCGGCTGATGTGGCGTGCCGGAGCTGGATCCGCGTGCCGGAGGTTCCGGCGGAGGAGCTTGGGCACGTGGAACGCGGCTGGGCACGTGGAGATCGGCTGATTCTGCGTGCCGGAGATGGTCTCGCGTGCCGGAGGTCTGACGGAGAAGCTTCGGCACGCGGAACGGGTCTCGGCTCGCGAGTATCGGCTGGTCCGGCGTGCCGGAGGCGGTTTCGCGTGCCGGAGGTGGGGCGGCGATCGGGCCCGCGTCAGGCCGGGCGGTGGCGGCTCCGGGAGGGTCCCGCGCCCGGAGCAGCGGGCTGCGCGGCAGGGCGCCCGCGCTCGGGTGCGTGCGCCCGCTCCCAGGAGTGCTCGCGGCGGGTCAGCAGCCAGGAGCCCCAGGCGCAGAGCAGGAAGGCGGCCGCCGTGGCGAGGAGTGCGGTGATCCAGGTCGCGGCGTCCCGGCTGACGAGGAGGTTCGCGGCGAGGACCAGCACGCCGAACGCGGCGCCGACGCTCGTCCCGGCGATGAAGGCGCCGCTCCGACGGCTCATCGCGCGGACGGTGACCATGCCGGCGATCGCGCCGAGGCCTCCCACTGCGCCGAGGCCGGCGCCGGAGGCGACGCCCATCAGCATCCCGAAGCCGACCAGCGCGGACGGGTCGAGCGCTCCGGCGGCGAGCGCGCTCGGGAGGTAGAGGGCCAGGGCGACCGCGGCTCCGACTGCGCCGCCGACGAGGACGGCGCCGATCAGCAGTGCGGCGGTCACGGACATGATCCGGGCGACCGGGCGCGCGGATCCTTCGGGTTCGAACATCGCGGCTCCATCGACGCGGACCTGCGGGTCGTTCCGCGGGTGGACTTCGGACACTACGCCTCCGACAGCCCTCGCGGGGTCGGCGCGGCGGAGTCCTCGCGGTGCGGCCAGGTCCTCGGGGCCGACGCTCGGGAGCGGTGGCCGATGCTGCGTCCTGCGGCGTCGCGGAGTGAGTGACGCCGGTCCGGCGGCGCGGACACAGCGGCCCGGACACAGCCCCGCGGACTCAGCCCCGCCGACTCAGCGAGGGCTCAGCGCCGCAGGGTCTCGCTCGGCAGCTCGCCGAAGCGCTGGGTGTAGTGCTGGGCGAACCGGCCGCCACTGATGAATCCCCAGTGAGCAGCCACGTCGCCGACGACGAGGGTCTGCGGGCCGCCGGCGACGAGCTCGTCGTGGGCGAGGTCGAGGCGCACGCCGCGCAGGTACTGCCGCGGCGTCATCGAGTAGGCGCGCTGGAAGGCGAGCTGGACGCCGCGCACGGTCAGTCCGGCGGCGTCGGCGATGTCGGCGACGCCGAGCGGCAGGTCGGCGTTCGCGTGCACGAACTCGACCGCCCGTCGCAGCCGCCGGGCGCTGACCGAGTGAGGTGCGGAGGGCAGCGGGACGACCCGGTGCGCGAAGGCCTGCAGCACGGCCGCGGCGGCGACCTGCGACGCGGATTCGCGCTGCAGCGACGAGGGGGCCTTCACTCCGGTGAGCGTGTCGCGGAGCACCCGCACCGCCGCCCACCAGGGGGCGGGCGAGTGCGCGAGCGGGGCGAAGCGGATCGGGCCGGGCTCGGTGCCGTGCCGCTCGGCGGCGGCGCGCTCCAGGTAGGCGGAGTCGAAGTGGACCAGCGCGTCGCGGTACTCGCTCGTCTCGAAGCCGAACGGGCGGCCGGAGGGGAACATCGCCGGCCGGCCGGCGACCAGGCGGTTCTCGTCGCGGCCGAGGTCGAGGCTCGCGCGCCCCTCGTTGAGCCAGAGCACGATGTAGACGCCGGTGGGCTCGACCGTGCCGCGGACCGAGCCGAGGAAGGAGGCGGCGTGCAGGCTCACGGGGCCCGGGCCGGTCGACGCGTAGCGGTAGGCGAACGGGACGCGGGTGTGCTCGGCGCGGAAGCCCGACCCGTTGTAGCCGCGGGAGTAGAACGCGCGCGCCTCGTCGAGGTCGCGGCCGCGCGTCTCCGAGTGCCACACGGGCGACGGCGCGGACGCGGGCTTCATCTCGACATCCTGGCAGCGACGACCGACATCGAGCGCGCCCGGGCGGTCGGCGCGCTCACGAGCCGAGCCCCCGGTCCAGCCAGAACAGCCCGAGCGCGGCGACGTCGGAGGTGCCGACGATCGCGCCGGAGCGGACCATCGCCGCCACCTCGGCGTCCGGGAACCACTGCTGCCGCATGTCCTGCTCGGTCTCCTCGCGCTCGGGCTCGCCGTGCTCGAGGTCCTCGGCGAGGAAGACGTCGAACGACTGCGCGACGAACCCGTCGGCCTCGCTGAGCCGGCCGAGCGGTCGGAGTCGTCCGGCGCGCAGGCCGGTCTCCTCGCGCAGCTCGGCACGCGCGAGCGCCTCGGCGTCGCCGCCGGGCGAGTCGTGCGGCCAGCCGCCGGACGGGAACTCCCAGGTGCGGCGGCCGATCGGGTAGCGGTACTGCTCGACCAGCCAGAAGCCGTCGCGCTCGCGCGGGACGATCAGCGCGTAGTCGGCGCGCTCGACGACGGAGTAGACGCCTTCGACGCCGCCGGGCCAGCGCACCTCGTCCTCGCGGACGCGGATCCACGGGGTCTCATAGGCGACACGGGTGGAGAGCTGCTCGACGCGGCCGTGCTGCCCGGACTGCTCCGGGAACGGAGACTGCTCCGGGAACGCTGGCTGCTCCGGGAACGCGGACCGCTCCGGGAACGCAGAAGCCGCGGGGTCGCTCGACTGGAGCGGCCCCGCGGCGGAGGAGGGATCAGGCACGCTTCTGGTGCTGCTCCTCGACGAGGTCGGTGTCGTCGCCCTCGTCCTCATCGTCGATCCACTTCGAGTAGTCCGGCTCGTCCGGGTGGCTGAGCTCGCGCTCGAGCGCACTGTAATCGACCGTTGGGCTGAACGACTTCAGCTCCCGAGCGATCTTGGTGTTCTTTGCCTTCTGACGGCCGCGCCCCATGGGTGACCCCCTCACGATGACAGGCCAGACGGGCGGTGAGCCGGCTGGAGAAAAAGAAGCAGACAGGAAGTATGAAATCTAGCCGGTAGTTTAGCAGACGAGGCACCGGCCCCCCTGTGCGCGAGCAGCGGAGTGAGCGGCGCCTCCCGACCGCGTGGGGAGCACCGTGGACAGTGCGCTCGATCCGCGGCCCGTCGTCGTGGTCGGCGCCGGTCAGGCGGGGCTCTCGGTCGCCTACTACCTCCGCCGTCTGGGCCTGCGCCCGGGCGTCGACTTCGCCGTCCTGGACCGCGGGCCGCGCGCCGGCGGTGCCTGGCAGTTCCGCTGGGAGGCGCTCCGGCTCGGCTCCGCGCACCGCGTGCACGACCTGCCCGGGATGGACCGGCTCGGCCTGTCCTTCGCGACCGCGGACCGCCGCCGGCCCGCGCGCGACGTCGTCACGGAGTACTACGAGGCCTACGAGAGCGCCTACGAACTCGCCGTCCGGCGGCCGGTGGCGGTGCGCGGCGTCAGCAGTGCGACGATCGGCGACAGGACGGCACCGCTCGTCGTGGAGACCGACGCCGGCAGCGAGCGCGCCCGGATCCTCGTCAACGCCACCGGGACCTGGGGTTCGCCGTTCCTGCCGTACTACCCGGGCCGGGACGACTTCGAGGGCGTCCAGATCGACACGACCGAGTACCTGCGCGCCGCCGACTTCGCCGGGCAGCAGGTGATCGTGGTCGGTGGCGGGACCTCCGCGATCGGCTTCCTCCTCGAGCTGGAGCGGGTCGCGCGCTCGCTGACCTGGGCGACGCGGCGACCGGTGGTCTACCGGGACGGCGAGCAGCTCGCGCTGGAGTCGGCGGTGGAGGCGGTGGCGGAGCAGGACCGCGCGGCGCGGGCCGGCCGCGCGCTGCCGAGCATCGTCGGCGGCACCGGGGTGCAGCGCACGCGCCGGGTCGTGGCGGGCATCGAGCGCGGCGTGCTGCACGAGCGCGGCATGTTCTCCTCGATCGAGCCGCACGGGGTGCGCTGGCCGGACGGCTCCTACACCCGCGCCGACGCGATCATCTGGGCGACGGGATTCCGGCCGGAGCTGCGGCACCTCGCGCCGCTCGGCCTGCGCGAGCGCGAGGGAGGGGTCGCGGTCGAGGACGGCGCGTCGCTCACGGACCCCCGGGTCTTCTTCGCGGGCTACGGGCCGACGGCGTCGACGATCGGCGCGAACCGCTCCGGCCGGCTGATCGCTCGCGCGGTCGTGGCGCGGCTGTCCTGACGGCGGCGCGGCCCGGTGAGGCGGCGCCCTTGCATGCTGGTCGAGTAGCCCCGGAGGGGCGTATCGAGACCCGCCGTCGTCAGGATGATGGTCTGCAGGGTCTGCGTCCTGATGGTGGTGGATCTCGATACGCCCGCTGCGCGGGCTACTCGATCAGCAAAGGGGGCGGCGCGGGCCGCTCGTTCGGCGAGGGCCGCTGGGGCGGCAGGAAGAGCGGAGCATCCGCCGCTCAGTGGGCGTCGCGCCAGTCGATGGGGACGACGGAGCCGCGGTAGCGGATCCCGTCGACGCGGATCGAGCCGGCGAGGGGCGGGGTGATCGGGGCGACGACGAGCGTCGAGCCGCCGGGGGCGAGGCCGAGGGCGGCGGAGAGCACGGCGATCGAGGCGGCGGCCGACCAGGCCTGCGGGCGGCAGGCGGCGGGGTACGGCACGGGGGCCGCCACCTCGGCGGCGGCGTCGCCGGAGTGCAGCTCGGGCATCCGGTAGCCGAAGCCCTCGGCAGCGGCGAGCAGTCCGCGGGAGAGGGCGGTCGCCTCCGCGCCGAAGCCCTCGCGGGCGAGCCCGGTCACGGCGATCGCGGTGTCGTGGGCCCAGACCGAGCCGCCGTGGTACGAGAGCGGCCAGTAGCCGCCGGAGCCGGTCGACAGGGTGCGCAGCCCGTAGCCCGAGTCGAGCTCGGGGGAGCCGAGCAGCTGCGCCACGCGGGCCGCCTGCTCCTGCTGCAGGATCCCGGTGCCGAGCAGGTGCCCGATGTTGCTGGTGACGGTGTCGACCGGGCGCTTGGCCGCGTCCAGCGCGATCGCGGGGTGCCCGCCGTCGGCGTCGTCGATCCAGAAGGCGCCGGTGAAGCGGTCCTTGAGCGCGGCGGCGTACGCGCGCCACTCCGCTCCGTCGCGGCCGAAGTGCTCGAGCAGCGCCGCACCGCCGACCGCCGCCTCGTGGGCGTAGGCCTGCACCTCGCAGAGCGCGATCGGCCCGTCGGCGAGGCTGCCGTCGCGCCACTGGATCGAGTCGCCCGAGTCCTTCCAGCCCTGGTTCGCGAGGCCGTGGCCGGTGGTGTCGACGTACTCGAGGAATCCGTCGCCGTCGGAGTCGCCCTCGTCGCGGAGCCAGCGCAGCGCGGCCTCGAGCGCCGGCAGCAGCGCCTCGACCTCCTCGTCCGCGAGACCCCAGCGCCAGGCGTCGTGCAGCAGGCAGACCCAGAGCGCGGTCGCGTCGACGGTGCCGAAGTAGAGCGGCGGCAGCGAGACGCCCTCGCCCGGGATCTCGAGGGTCGTCGAGCGCAGCTCGTGCATGATCTTGCCCGGCTGCTCGGCCGTCTCGGCGACGTGCTCGGTGCCCTGAAGCCCCGCGAGGACCCGCAGGGTGGAGGCGGCCAGCTCGGTGCCGAGCGGGAGGAGCATCCGCGCCGCCCAGATCGAGTCGCGGCCGAAGAGCGTGAAGAACCAGGGCGCGCCGGCGGCGAGGAACGGCGCGTCCGGCCGCTCCAGGGTCACCATCCGCAGCGCGTCCAGGTCGTCGAGGGCGGCGCGGCACCAGGCGGCGAGGCGCGAGTCGCCGGCCTCGACGGTCGCGCCCGCCCACTCCGCGGGGCCGGGGGCGGCGCCGACGACGGCCGCGGAGTCGGTCATCGCGATGCTCCAGGCGACCTCGACCGAGCCGCGGGCCGGGACGACGACGTCCCAGGAGAGCGTCCCGCCGGGGGAGACCACGGCGCCCTCGGCGCGGACCTCGGCGCGGGCGCCCGCGTGCGTCCAGACCAGGGAGGAGCCGTCGACGGCGGTCGCCACCGCGGTCTCGTCGCGCAGCCCGGCCTTCACCACGTGCACGAGCGAGAAGTCGGGGTCGAGCGCGAGCTCGACGGTGGTGGCGACGGAGTCGGGCAGCGCCGACTCGAGCCGGATCCGCTCCTCGAGCCGGCCGGGGGTGACCGTGCGGAGGCGCACGACGCGCAGGCGCGGGTCGGCGGCGTCGTCGTCGAGGTGGCGCGCGAGGGCGGTGAAGCGGGCGGAGGAGGCGCCGTCGCGGCCGACCGCGATCGACTCGAGCGGCTCGCCGCCGACGAGCAGGCGCAGGCCCGCCAGGACGCGGACGTCGCCGTGGTAGAGCCCGTGCGCGGGCAGCGCGCCGAGCTCGCCGGCGTCGTCGCTCCAGAGCTGGGTGGGCGCCCGGAGCAGGACGACGGCGTCGTTCAGCAGGGGCTGCCGGGGCGGGCGGGGGTGGTCGTCGTGGTCGGTCGTCACGGTCGACTCCTCACTGGATCGTCGGTACTGGAGCGTACGGCCGGTTGACAGCGCCGTCGCCGCAGGTAACATTACCCAGGAATTTGATCGATCAAATAACTCGGCCCGCGGGGATTTGAACGATCAAGCCCGAGCACCGCACCACCGCACACCCGTCGAGGAGGACGCATGGCACTGCCGACCGTCGAGGACGTCGCCCGCGCAGCCGGTGTCTCGCGCCAGACCGTCTCGAACGTGCTGAACAGCCCGCAGATCGTGCGCGAGAGCACGCGGGAGCGGGTGGAGAAGGCGATCGGCGACCTCAACTACCGGCCGCACGCCTCCGCCCGGCGCCTCCGCACCCGCAAGTCGGGGACGATCGGCGTCCGGATGGACCGGGTGCTCGACGGCGTCTCCGGCAGCCTCCTCGACCGCTTCCTGCACGCCGTCACCGAGCAGGCCGACGCCCGCGGCATGCGGATCCTGCTCTACACGGCGGCGAGCCCCGAGGAGGAGATCGAGCGGATCGGCAAGCTCCGCGACGGCGCCGACGTCGACGCCTTCGTGCTCACCTCGACCTTCTACGGCGACCGGCGCACGGCCTGGCTGATCGAGCAGGGCGTGCCGTTCGTCACCTTCGGGCGCCCCTGGGGGCTCGACGACCAGGGCGACCCGCAGCACCTCTGGGTCGACGTCGACGGCGCCGCGGGCGTCGCGCAGGCCACCGCGCATCTCGCCGACGAGGGCTGCTCCCGGATCGCCTTCTTCGGCTGGCCGGACGGCTCGGCGACCGGCGACGACCGCCGCAGCGGCTGGGAGCGGGTGATGGCGGAGCGCTTCGCCGACGTGCCGCTGCTCGTCGCGGAGGCCGAGGACGACGTGCAGCGCGCGCGCTCCGCCGCGATCGCCTTCCTCGAGGCGCACCCCGAGGTCGACGGGCTCGTCTGCGTCTCCGACTCCCTCGCCCTCGGCGCCTCGATGGCGGCTGTCGCGGTCGGCCGGCCGAGCCTCGCGATCGTCGGCTTCGACAACACCCCGGTCGCCGGCGCCGTCGGCCTCTCCAGCGTCGAGCAGGACCTCGGCGCCGTCGCGGCCGGCGCCCTCGAGCTCCTCCTCGGTGAGCAGGGCGACGACGTCGTCCACCGCCCCCTCGCACCCGGGGAGGCGCACCGCCTCATCACGCCGCACCTCGTCGTGCGCACCCCGCTCCACCACTCCGAGAGCTGACGCCGCACACCGGGCGCCACCTTCCCCCACGACTCCCCACGACTCCCTCCCGAAACCCATGAAAGGTCAGAACATGACGCACAGCACCAGAACGGCACGCTGGGGTGCCGCGGTCCTCGCCGGCGGCCTCGCCCTCTCCCTCGGCGCCTGCTCGAGCGGCGGCGGCGGATCGGACGACTCCGCCGGGCTCACCGTGATGATCGGCTCGTCCGGCGACGCCGAGACCACCGCCGTCACCGACGCCGTGAACTCCTGGGGCGAGGCGAACGACACCGCCGTCGACGTCGTCGCGGCCAGCGACCTCACCCAGCAGCTCGGCCAGGGCTTCTCGGGCGGCAACCCGCCCGACCTCTTCTACATGAGCTGGCACCAGTTCCAGACCTACGCGAGCAACCGCTACCTCGAGCCCTACGCGCAGGACGCGGACGACGCCGACGCCTTCTACCCGGCGCTGCGCGACGCCTTCACCTACGACGACCAGTTCTACTGCGAGCCCAAGGACTTCTCGACGCTGGGCCTCGTGATCAACACCGACCTCTGGGCGGCCGCGGGCCTGACCGACGCGGACGTCCCGACCGACTGGGCGTCGCTCCAGTCCGCCGCGCAGAAGCTCACCGCGAACGGCGTGACCGGGCTGTCCTTCGGCCCCGAGTACGCCCGCATCGGCACCTTCATGAACCAGGCCGGCGGCTCGCTGCTCTCCGAGGACGGCACCACCGTCACCGCGGACACCCCCGAGAACGTCGCGGGCCTCACCGAGGTGAAGACCCTGCTGAGCGACGGCGTGCTGAAGTTCCCGGCCGACCTCGACTCCGGCTGGTCCGGGGAGGCGTTCGGCAAGGGCGCGGCCGCGATGGTGATCGAGGGCCCGTGGATCAACGGCGCGCTCGAGGCCGACTACCCGGACGTGAACTACACGGTCGCCGAGCTGCCCGCGGGCCCCGTCGGCAAGTCGACCTTCACCTTCAGCAACTGCTGGGGCATCCCGGCCGGCAGCACCACCGCCGACCAGGCCGAGTCGCTCGTCGCGTCGCTCACCTCGGACGAGCAGCAGCTCGCCTTCTCGGACGCGTTCGGCGTGATCCCGTCGACCGAGTCGGGCGCCGCGGAGTACGCGAGCAAGTACCCCGAGAACGCCGCCTTCGTCACCGGCAACGACTACGCCGTCAGCCCGGTCGCCTTCGCCGGCGCCGCCACCGTGATCACCGACTTCAACTCGGCCCTCGAGGGCCTGGCGTCGGGCGACCCGGAGGCGATCCTCGCGGACCTGCAGACCAACCTGCAGGACGCGCTCGACACCGCGAACGCGAAGTAGCGCGGGACGACGCCGATGAGCACCGCCACCGCCGCCCGGAGCCGCCGCTCCGGTATCCGCGGGAACGAGGCCCGCTACGGCTGGCTGTTCACCCTCCCCGCGATCCTCGTCGTCGGCGTCTTCCTGGTCGTCCCGATCGCCCTCGCGCTCTGGGTGAGCGTCAGCAACTGGAACGGCCTCGGCTCGCCGCTGGGCCCGACCGCGCAGTTCGTCGGCACCGACAACTACCGGGCGGTGCTGCTGGACTCCGGGCTGGCGCAGAAGGACTTCGGCACGGCGATCCGCAACAACGTCTACTACGTGCTGCTCGTCGTGCCGCTGCAGACCGCGCTCGCGCTGTTCCTGGCGGTGCAGGTCAACCGCCGGGTGCTGCGCGGGCGCGGCTTCTTCCGCACCGCGTTCTACTTCCCGTCGGTGACCTCGTCGATCGCGATCACCGTGATCTTCCTGTTCCTCTTCTCGGCCTCCGGAGTCATCAACGCGGTGCTCGGCTGGTTCGGCGCCGACGGCCCGACCTGGATGGCGGACCCGACCGGGGTGCTGCACTCGCTGCTCGGACTCGTCGGCGTCGACGGCAGCTGGTTCGCCGGCGGCGCTCCGCTGGGGCTGACCTGGTGGGACTGGCTGTCCGGTCCGTCGGTCGCGATGTGCGTGCTGATCACCATGGCGATCTTCACCACCTCGGGCACCTTCATGCTGCTGTTCCTCGCGGCGCTGCAGAACATCGGCGCCGAGATCGACGAGGCGGCGCTGATGGACGGCGCGGGGCCGCTGCGGAAGTTCTTCTCGGTGACGCTGCCGATGCTGAAGCCGACGCTGTTCACCGTGCTCACCCTGGGGCTGATCGGCACCTGGCAGGTGTTCGACCAGATCTACCTGACCGGAGGCGGCGCACCCGGCAAGACGCTGCTCACGCCGGCGTACCTCGCCTACGAGTCGTCGTTCACGGACCTCCGCTGGGGCCAGGGCGCGGCGATCGCCTTCATCCTGTTCTTCATCATCGTCGTCCTGACGCTGCTGCAGCGCGCGATCCTCCGCGAGAAGGGCGAGCCGAGCGCCCGCCGGACCCGCCGGGCCGCCCGCGCGGACGCCGCGACGACCCTCACGACGGGAGGAGTGCGATGAGCACCCTGGTCGACTCCGAGCCGCGCACCGAGGCGGAGCCGCCGCCCCAGGCGCCGCTGCCGCACCGCCGCGTGCAGCTCGGTGCCCGCGGCCGCGCCTCGCTGATCGGCGGCTACCTGCTGCTGATCGGCCTCGCCCTGGTCTACATCTACCCGTTCCTGATCTCGGTGGCGTCGTCGTTCAAGACCGACGCCGACGCGACCTCGAACCCGCTGTCGCTGCTGCCGGCGACCTGGTCGTTCGCCTCCTACGAGCGGCTGTTCACCGACGTGCCGCTGCCGCTCTGGACGCTGAACTCGGTGATCGTCACCGTCTTCGTCACGGTCGGGCGGGTGTTCTTCGACTCGCTCGCGGGCTACGCGCTCTCGCGGCTGCGCTTCCGCGGTCGCGGGCTGCTCTTCGCGCTGTTCATCGGCGTGATGAGCGTGCCGGCGGTGGTGCTGCTGATCCCGCGGTTCCTCATCCTCAAGCAGCTCGGGCTCTACGACAGCTACGCGGGGATGATCGTGCCGCTGATCGTCGACGCGGCGGGCATCTTCATCATGAAGCAGTTCTTCGACTCGATCCCCCTGTCGATCGAGGAGGCCGCCCGGATCGACGGGGCGGGCGTCTTCCGGACCTTCCGCTCGATCGTGGTGCCGATGGCGCGGCCGGCGATCGTGACGCTGTTCATCCTGTCGTTCCAGGGCTCGTGGAACGAGTTCTCGCACTTCGTCGTCTCGCGGCAGTCGCCGGAGCTGAACACGCTGACGACCGGAGTCGCCTCGCTGGTCTCCGGGCAGCTGGGCACCGGCAACCAGTACCCGCTGCAGCTCGCGGCGGCGGTGCTGATGTCGATCCCGGTCGCGGTGCTCTTCTTCGTCTTCCAGCGGCGGATCATGAACACCACGGAGGGCGCGGAGAAGGGCTGACGCCGAGGGCGCGCACGGCGCGCTGTGCTTCCGGGTCTCGATACGCCGCGTGCCGCGGCTACTCGACCAGCATGAACCTCCCTGCGCCCGTCGAAGCTGCTCGACCGGCATGGACGTCGCCGCGCCCGTCAGGGCTGATGGAGCAGCGCGAGCAGCGCGGCATGCATGCTGATCGAGTAGCGCGCGCAGCGCGCGTATCGAGATCCCGAGCAGACGGAAGGGGCGCTCCGCCGCAGCGGAGCGCCCCTTCCTCCGTGCTACTTCTTCAGGAACTCGAGGACGACGCGGTTCCACTCCTCGGCGTGGCTGACGTTGACGCCGTGCGGGGCGCCGGCGACGACGTGGAGCTCGGAGCCGGGGATCGCGGCGTGCGTGCGCGCACCGGAGCCCTCGAAGGGGACGGTGCCGTCGCCGCCGCCGTGGATGACGAGCGTCGGAACCGTGACCTTCGGCAGGTCCTCGCGGAAGTCGGTGCCGGCGAACGCGGCCATGCAGGCCAGCGCGGCGTGCTTGGACGACTGCTTCGCGAGCGCGAGCGCGTCCTGGCGCTGCGCCTCGGTGACCTTGAGCTCGCCGTTCACCGAGAAGAACTCGGTGGTGAACTGCTCGTAGAACGAGTCCTCGTCCTTGGTGAGGCCGGCGGTCATCTCGGCGGCGGCCGACTTCTCGAGCGGTCCGTCCGGGTTGTCGTCGGTCTTCATCAGGTACGGCGGCACGGCCGACGCGAAGACGACGCTGTGCAGGCGCTCGGTGCCGTACTTCGAGAAGTAGCGGGCGACCTCGCCGCCGCCCATCGAGAAGCCGACGAGCGTGACGTCCTGCAGGTCGAGCTCGGTGAGCAGCGTGTGCAGGTCCTCGGTGAGGGTGTCGTAGGTGTAGCCGGTGAGCGGCTTGTCGCTGCGGCCGAAGCCGCGGCGGTCGTAGGTGATGACGCGGAAGCCGGCCGCCGCGAACGCGGGGACCTGCTCGCTCCAGGACTCGCCCGACAGGGGCCAGCCGTGGATCAGGACGACGGGGCGACCCGAGCCGCCGGTGTCGTCGACGTGGAGGTCCGTGTCCTTGAAGAGGCCGTGGTGGGCGGTGATCTCTGCCATGAGTCGTGCTCCTTCCGGCGCCGTGGATCGGCGTCAACTGTCTGTTCGAAGGAGTGTGGCGCCGCGGATGGGGAGCGAGCCGTGAGGGGAGGGGCCCTTGACAGCCCCTCCCCGTGCTGGTTACGAGAGCGCGTCGACGGCGGCGAGGATCGCCTCGGTCTCGGTGCGCGTCGTGTAGTCGACGTGCACGTCGGCGAAGCGGACCACGCCCTCGGCGTCGAGCACCAGGACGGTCGGGAACGGGATCGCCGGGGTGTCGTCGGCGTTCGAGTCCTTCACCGCGAAGCCGAGCGCCGTGTGCGCCTCGATCGCCGCGTCGCTGGGCGCGGTGACGATGCCGAGCTCGGTGGCGAGCGCGTTGCCCGGGTCGGTGACGACGGTGAAGCCGAGCTCGCCGCCCAGCGTGGCGGAGGCGTCGGGCGTCTCCGGGCTGACCGCGACGAAGGCGATGCCGCGGCTCGCCAGCTCGGGGGCGAGGGTCGCGTCGTAGTGGCGCAGCGTGATGTTGCAGTAGGGGCACCAGGCGCCGCGGTAGAAGACGAGCACGGCCGGGCCGTCGCCGAGGAGGGAGGAGAGCGCGACGCTCTCGCCGCCCTCGGTGACCACGGTCGCGCTCGGCAGCCGCTCCCCGGCCGCGACGGCTCCGGCGGGGACGCCGTTCTCGACGAGGTCGGCCTGCTCGCTCGCGAAGACCGTTGCGAGCTCGTCGCCGATCGTCTCGTTGAAGCCGGTGGTGAAGTCGGCGGTCTGCGCGCCGATCGTCGCGGTGGTCTGCTCGGTGGGCATCGTCGTCTCCGTCCGGGCGGCCGTGGATCGGACGCTCCGGCGCGATCGTAGGGACGTGGACTCGGAGCGGACCTGGGCGACGTCACGGTTCGTCATGAAGAGCCTCCGGACGCAGACGAAGACGCCGCCCCGGATCGCGAGATCGCGACCGGGACGGCGTCCGTGCTCCCGCTGGAAGACGGGGAGGCGCTGCTGCGGACTACTGGAATCCGCCGCCGCGGTCCTCCGGGTCCTCGACGGGGTCGGAGTCGGGGGCGTCGAGCGCGTAGGTCACGTGGACCGACTCGCCGACCTCCTTGGCCGAGACGGACGTGTAGACGAGGTGCGTCTCCTGGCCGTCGACGGCGGCGTAGACGTCGACCGACTTCTCGTAGCCGCCCTCGGTGCTGACACGGGTCTCGGTCTGGCCGTCGAACGGCCCGCCCTGGAAGAAGGCGAGGTAGCTCTCGCCCTCGGAGAGTTCGCGGATGTCGTTGCTCATGGGACAGGTCTACCACTCGGGATCGAGCGTCCGCCGGGCGGCCCGTGTCCGCGGCTCCCGCCGGGCGGCGAGAACGTAGGATGACGGGGATGACGATCGGACGCCGCCTCTTCCTGTCGGGAGCCGCCTCGGGCGCCGGTCTCCTGGTCCTCGCGGGCTGCACTCCGCCGCGGCCGACCCCCACGCGCTCCGTCACCGAGGCCCCGGTGCCCACGCCCAGCACCACCGCCGTGCCGACGCCGGCCGCGTTCGTCCGCTCCGGCTGGGCCGAGGACCCGTACGCACTCGGCGCCGTCTCCTACCTCGCGGTCGGAGCCACCCCCGAGCACCGCGACGACCTGGCCGGGAACGTGCTCGACCGCCTGTTCTTCGCCGGCGAGGCCACCGACTCCCAGGAGCCGGGCACCCTGCAGGGCGCCTGGAACTCCGGGGTCCGCGCGGCCGGCGAGATCGCCGCGATCGCCGAGGAGGGCGAGCGGATCGCGATCATCGGCGCCGGTCTCGCGGGCGCCGTCGCCGCCCGCCGCCTGCTCGACGCCGGCTACGACGTCGCGCTGGTCGAGGCGCGCGACCGCGTCGGCGGCCGCATCGCCACCAGCACCCCCGACGGCTGGCCGATCGCCGTCGACAGCGGCGCCTGGGCGCTCGTCGGCGCCGGCCCCGCGCTGCGCGAGAGCGTCCTCGACGCCGGGATCACCACCTCCGCCGTCGACCTCGCGACCGTCCTCTCGAGCACCGACGACGGCGACCGGCCCGACGTCGGCGACACCGCCGCGAAGGCGCTCACCCGTGCGCTCGAGTGGGCGGCGGAGCAGCCCACCGTGCTGCCGCTCGCCGATGCCTTCGCCGGCTCCGGCGCTCCCGACCCGGCGGCCGTCGAGCCCGGCAGCGGGGACGGCGACGCCGCCCGCCTCGCCGCGTTCCTCGCGGGCGGCCCGGTGCTGCGCACGGGCGCCGCACCCGCCGAGCTCTCCGCCTGGTACGGGCTGGGCGACGCCTCGGCCGCCAGCACCGCGGAGGACGTCGCCGACTCCTCCGACGAGGCCTCCGCGGTCCTCACCGACGGCCTGGCGCCCCTCGTCGAGACGCTGCTGACCGACGTCGAGATCTCGCTGCGCGCGGCCGTCAGTGGCATCGGCTACAGCGACACCGGCGCGAGCATCCGGCTCGCGACGGGGGAGTCGTTCACCGCCGACCGCGTCCTCGTCACGGTGCCGATCGGGGTGCTGCAGAGCGACGCGATCGCGTTCGATCCGCCGCTGCCGTTCGCGCACCGCACCGCGATCGCGGCGATCGGCTCCGGGGTCGTCGAGACGCTCTGGCTCCGCTTCGACGAGCCGTTCTGGGACACCGATCCGGCCCTGCCCGCGCGCTGGTCGCTGGTGGGCTCCGCGGCGGGGATCACGGAGTGGCTGAACCTCGAGCCGTCCACCGGCGAGGCGGTGCTCGTCGGGCTGGTCGGCGCCGATCAGGCCCTGTCGCTGCAGTCGCTCAGCGACGACGAGCTGCTCGTGGTCGCGCAGTCGGCGCTCACGCCGTTCGCCGTCGCTGCCGGCTGAGCCGCTCCCGCAGCCGGGCGAGCGGGCCGCGCCACTCCGTCGCGCGCGCTGCACCGAGCGGCCGGACCCGGCTGAGCGCCAGCATGAAGGCGGCGATGCCCGAGATCAGGCCGAGCACGATCACGTCGTAGACGACGAACATCACCGGGCCGTCGACCTGGGCGGGGTCGAGGAAGAAGTAGGGGTACCAGCCGATCAGCGCGCCGCGCACCAGCGTGATCACGCCCCAGACGATCGGGAAGCCGAGCACGGTGAGGGTGCCGCGCCAGGCGACGGGGCGGCGGCCGGGGGCGAGGAGCCAGTCGAGCAGCGCGAGCGTCGGGATGACGAAGTGCAGCAGCGCGCTCGACCACGGCACGTCGACGCGGACGCCGCGGTTGTTCGCCTCCACCGCGATCAGCCCGAAGACGATGCCGGAGACGACCATGTAGGTCAGGACCAGCGCGCGCAGGGTGCTGAGCCAGCGCGGCTCGCGCTCGCGGGCGAGGGCGACGATGCCGGAGAGGCCGAGGACGACGACGCCGGCCATGTTCGACTGCGTGGTGAAGTACGCGAAGAAGTTGTCGATCTGGAACAGCCGGAAGCCGAGGGTGTAGAGGAAGTCGCCGACGAGCCCGACGGCCCCCAGTCCCGCGAGCGCGAGACGGAGGATCGCGAACGCCTTCCGCACACCCGCTCCGATCCGTCGCCTCGACCAGCCCGGAGGGCCGGACGTCCGGACGATTCTACGGTCGCGGCGCTCCGAGCTCCCCGGGCGGGGGCCGTGCGCGGGGCGTCCGGGACCGCCGGAGCGAGGTGCGCACGGGATACCGTGCACTATGCCGTTCACGCCGAGCCACGCCGTCGTCGCTCTGGCGTTCACGAACAGCCGCATTCCCGCCGCGGCGGTCGCGATCGGCGCGATGGCCCCGGACATCGGCCTCTACCTGCCGCTGCGCTGGGCGCGGGACGCGACGCACTCGATGCTCGGGGTCGTGACGGTCGACCTCGCGGTCGGCGCCGTCGGCCTCGTGCTCTGGCTGGTGCTGCTCCGGCCCGCCTGGCGCGACCTCGCGCCGTGGATCGTCCGGGTGCGCCTGCGACCGCCGCCGGCACCGCCGAGCACCGCGCGGGCGAGGACGGCGGCGATCGTCCTGGCGATGGTCGGGATCGTGATCGGCGCGGCGTCGCACGTGCTCTGGGACGCCTTCACCCACGACGGCGGTCCGTTCGTCGCGGCCCTGCCGTTCCTGCGCGAGGAGCTCGGCCCGTTCGCGGGCTACAAGTGGGCGCAGTACGCCAGCGGGGTGCTCGGCCTCGTGGGCCTCGGGATCGGCGCCCTCGTCTGGTACGTCGCCCGCCGGCCGCATCACGTCGCCGTCGACCACCGAGGCCCCGCGCGGGTCGCGGCGTGGACGGCCGTCCTCGCCGCCGCGGTCGTCCCGGCCGGCGTGGTGCTCTCGGGCTCGGGGCTGGATCCGTTCGAGGAGGCGTACCGCTCCTACGTCGTCGACGCGGCCGTCCTCGTGGTCGTCTGGACGACCGCCGCCCTGCTCGCGGTGGCCGTCCTCTGGCACCTCGCGCTCGGCGTCGCACCACGCCAGGGGGCTGACGCGGATCCGTCGTGAGGAGGATGCGCGGGTGCATAGCCCGCCGATAGCGTCGATGACGGCCCGTTGGGGCGGGCCGCCTTCGGGGGAAGGCACAAGGGGAAATCGAGGGCCCGCGGCGAGTCGCCGCGGGCCCTCTACCTGTCTGCGGATGCGGTCTTGCACGATCACGCCTGAGCGGCCGTGAGGATGACGCCGCTTCCGCGGCGGCAGCGCCCTCCGCATGCTGGTCGAGTAGCCCCGCAGGGGCGTATCGAGACCCACCGTCCTCATGACGGTGGCCTGCAGACTCCTCTTCCGACGGTGGTGGATCTCGATACGCCCGCTGCGCGGGCTACTCGATCAGCATGAGGCGGGGGAGCACCCGGAGGCTCCGTCGCCCTTCCGTCAGCCGCTCGCACGCATGCTGGTCGAGTAGCCCCGCCAGGGGCGTATCGAGACCCCGCGTCCTCAGCGGGGTGGTCTGCAGGCTCGTCTTCCGGCGCTGGTGGATCTCGATACGCCCGCTGCGCGGGCTACTCGATCAGCATGAGGCGGCAGCCGACGGACCAGCCGCGAGCCGTGGCTCGCGTCCACGGCGGCGTCGCCGGCAGGCGGCCGGCGGGCGCCGGGCTATCGGCGCTTGCCGCCGCCCTTGCCGGCGGGCTTCTTCGGGCGGGTGGCCGCGGCGGTGCGCGAGCCGCTGCGCGGGGCGCCCTCGCCGGCCGCGCCCTTGGGCAGGACGGAGGCGGGCGGGATGGGCCGGCGGGTGACGGGGCGCACGGGCTCGCCGCGGCGGGACTGGCCGGGGATCGGACGCGAGCGGCGGCCGTAGATCAGCTCGGAGGAGTCGAGCAGCCACGGCACGAGCGCGACGGTGACGCCGTGCACGAGCAGCAGCTTCTGGCGGATGCGGCGCGACTTGTGGTTGTGGAGGAAGCCCTCCCACCAGTGCCCGACGATGTACTGCGGCATGTAGACGGTGATGATCTCGGAGCCGTGCTCGAGGCGGTGCGCCTTGATGTACTTGATCAGCGGGTACGAGATGTCGCGGTACGGCGAGGCGATGCAGCGCAGCGGGACCTCGATGTCCATCCGCGCCCAGTCGGCCTTGAGCTGGGCGGTCTGCGCGTCGTCGATCGACGAGTGCACCGCCTCCAGCGACTCGTGCCGCGCGGCGATGGCGTAGTCGAGGGCCTTCAGGGTCGGCTTGTTCATCCGGCCGACGAGGACGACGGCGTGGTCGCCGTTCGCGCCGAAGGTCGTGGTCGGGTCGACCTCGATCTCCTTCTCCACGTCGCGGTAGTAGCGGTAGACGCCGGCCATCAGCACGCCGAGGATCGGCATCACCAGGTAGACGAGCCAGGCGCCGTGGGTGAACTTCGTGATCGTGACGACGACGAGGACGGCGAAGGTGAGCGTGGCGCCGAAGAGGTTGATCGCGAGGCTCGTCTTGACGGTGCGCGAGCCCTCGCCGTTCTTGATCATCCGGATCCAGTGCTTCACCATGCCGGACTGCCCGAGGGTGAAGGAGACGAAGACGCCGATGATGTAGAGCTGCACCAGGCTGGTCAGCGAGGCCTGGTAGACGAGCAGGATGATCGCCGCGACGAGCGCCAGGATGATGACGCCGTTGGAGTAGATGAGGCGGTCGCCGCGGGTGTTCAGCGACTTGGGCGCGTAGCCGTCCCGGGCGAGGACCGAGCCGAGCAGCGGGAAGCCGTTGAACGCCGTGTTGGCCGCGAGCAGCAGGACGGCGGCGGTGGCGGCCTGGATCACGAAGAAGAGGATCGTGTTGTTGCCGAAGGTGGCGGCCGCGACCTGCGCGATCACGGAGCGCTGCGGCGTCGTCGCGCAGTCGGTGAAGCCGACGAGGTGGCAGGCGTTCTCGGCGTAGTGCACGTTCGAGAGGAGGGCGAGAGCGGTCAGCCCGACGAAGAGGACGATCGCGATCGTGCCCATCGCGACGAGGGTGCGCTGCGCGTTCTTGACCTTGGGGACGCGGAAGGCGGGCACGCCGTTCGAGATCGCCTCGACGCCGGTGAGCGCGGCGCAGCCGCTGGCGAAGGAGCGCAGCAGCAGCAGGACGATCGCGGCCTGGGTGAGCTGCTCGCCCTGCACCGTGTAGCCGGCCGACTCCGCGATCGGGGCGTCGCCGAAGG
The DNA here is from genome assembly GCF_004345345.1 of Rathayibacter sp. PhB179. NCBI lineage: Bacteria > Bacillati > Actinomycetota > Actinomycetes > Micrococcales > Microbacteriaceae > Rathayibacter > Rathayibacter sp. PhB179. The sequence goes on from NZ_SLVD01000004.1 coordinate 120,267, forward strand.
CCGCGCGGCCGAGACCGACGACGACCATCACGAAGACGCTCGCGACGAAGAGGTAGGTGGGGACGGCGAAGGCCTTGCTCGACTCCGAGACGCCGCGGAGGTTCACGGCGGCCAGGAGGATCACGAAGAGGATCGCGAGCTCGACCCGGAGCGGGGCCAGCGCCGGGATCGCGGAGATGATGTTGTCGACGCCGGAGGCGACCGAGACCGCGACGGTGAGCACGTAGTCGACCAGGAGGGCCGCGGCGACCGTCAGCCCGGCCGTCTCGCCGAGGTTGGTGCGGGCGACCTCGTAGTCGCCGCCGCCCGAGGGGTAGGCCTTGATCAGCTGCCGGTAGCTGAGGACGACGACGACCAGCAGGACGACGACGCAGCCGGCGACCCAGGGCGCGAAGGTGAGGAAGGAGAGGCCGCCGAGCAGCAGGATCATCAGCAGCTCCTGCGGCGCGTAGGCCACGGAGGAGAGCGGGTCGCTCGCGAAGATCGGGAGGGCGAGCCGCTTCTGCAGGAGCTGGCCCTCGAGCTTGTCGCTGGAGAGCGGTTCGCCGATGAAGAAGTGCTTCGCGGTGCGGAGCTCGTTCGCGTCGGCGTCGTCCGCACCGGTGGGGGACGCCTTCGCGCCCGAAGGGGGGCCCTCGTGTGTCACGAGCGACGACACTACTCCGTGGCCGGGGGCAGTCAAGCCGCCCGCGTTCCAGCCGGACGAGCGCTGAACCCGCGCTGTGACCGGGCATTTCCGCAGCTGTCGGGCAAGCGGTTCCAATGAGGTCCCCATCTGTGGGACAGGGGGTCAAATCACCCTCGAACTGGGGCCACCCTCGACGCTGTGAAATCGCCCGAAGTCTGTTGAAGTCGAAGACAGGTCACTCCGGTGGGGGGAGCCGACGGGTTCCGCCCGTCGACGCTCGGAGGGATCTGCACCGTTCCGCCGCCTCCCGGCCTCTGACCCGAGCCCCGCTGCAGCGGCGCGGGCGCTCGCTCGGAGTGCCTGCGTCGACCCGCCCGCACCACGACAGGTCGGCCGAGACGCCGACAGAATCGACGGAACCCGTGTCCACTTCCCGCACCGCCGCGCCGCCGGCCCGCTCGCGCCTCTGGCGCGCAGCCGGCCTGGCCACCGCGCTCGCCGTGACCGCCGGCATCGCCCTCGCCGGCTCCGCCCCCGCCCAGGCCGCCACGACCGGCCAGTACCTCGTGTCGGTCGACTCGAGCTCGATCTCGGAGCAGGTCGTCCGCGCGCTCGGCGTCGCCGACGACGTGCAGTTCGAGGGCGGCGTCGCGGGCTTCACCGCCCCGCTGACCGAGCGCCAGAAGGCGGTCCTCGAGGCCGACTCGCGCGTCCTCGGCATCACCCCCGCCGACCAGGTCGTCGACGGCCAGGCGCAGACGACCCCCTCGCACGTGCTCACCGCGGAGGCCGACAAGGCCCCGGTGCGCGCCGGCGACGGAGTGACGAACTACACCGGCCCGGCCGTCGCGGTCATCGACTCCGGCGTGAGTGCGCACCCCGACTACAACCTCAAGGAGCAGATCAACTGCTTCGGCTCGGGCACCGCCGCCGACGCCAACGGCCACGGCACCGGCGTCTCGGGCTACATGGCCGCCTACGACAACGACTCCGGCTCGGTCGGCGTCGCGCCCGGCGCTCCGATCTACTCGGTCCGAGCGCTCGACGCGAACAACCGCGGCAACACCGGCACCCTGATGTGCGCCCTCGACTGGGTGTCCGCGAACGCGGCGAAGTACAACATCAAGGTCGTCAACATGTCGCTCGCCACCTACGGCACCGACGACGGCAACTGCGGCCGCTCGAACGGCGACGTGATCCACCAGGCGATCTGCGACCTCGAGGCCAAGGGCATCGTCTCCGTCGGCTCCGCGGGCAACACCTCCGAGGACCTCGCGGGCTGGATCCCCGCCGCCTACGACGAGGTGCTCGCCGTGACCAACATGGCCAACTACGACGGCAAGCCCGGCGGACTCGGCACGGCGCCCTGCGGCGTCCAGACCAAGGACGACGCGGTCTCGACCAACAGCAACTTCGCCGTCTCGGCCGCTGACCAGAAGCACACCATCGCCGCCCCCGGCATGTGCCCGTACACCACCAAGAAGGGCGGCACCTACGCCTACATCCAGTCGGGCACCAGCATGGCGGCCGCCGGCACCAGCGGCGTCGTCCTCGACTGCATGGCCGCCGGTGGATCCTGCGCGGGCAAGAGCCCGGCGCAGGTCCGCGCCCAGGTCATCGCCCAGGCGAAGGCGGCGACCGAGCGCGGCCGCACCTTCCAGGGCGACCCGACCCGCCCCGTCGCCGGCCGCTACTTCGGCTACGCGGTGAGCACGATCCCCGTCGGCACCGTTCCGACGCCGGACCCGACGCCGACGGCCACGCCGACCGCGACTCCGACGGCGACGCCCACCGCGACTCCGACGGCCACGCCCACGGCGACCCCGACCTCGACTCCGAAGCCGACCGCCACCCCGACGCCGACCGCGACGCCGACCACCCCGCCGGCGACCGACACGCAGAAGCCGACGGTGAGCATCACGTCGCCCTCGACCAACACCACGGTCGTCGGCTCGATCCGCCTCGTGGCCTCGGCCAGCGACAACGTCGGAGTGACGGCCGTCGCGTTCTACGCCGGCGGCACGAAGCTCGGCAACGGCGTGCTGCAGTCGAACGGGACGTGGACGCTGTCCGCCAACTCCAAGTCCTACCCGAACGCCAGCTACCAGGTGACGGCCAAGGCCCAGGACAAGGCCGGCAACGTGACCACCAGCTCGGCGATCACGCTCCGCGTCGCGAACTGAGCTACTGAGAACCGAGAAGAGCGGTTCAGGGGCGTGCCGTGTGCACACCCCTGAACCGCTCTTCTCGGTTGAGACCTTCGTTCTGCAAGCGGAAGTCTCCGACGCGCAGGGGCGCCGGAGCCGCACCGACTCGCCCGAGAAGGCTCGTTCTCCACCCCGAGAACGAGCCGTCTCGGGCGAGTCGGTTCGCGCCGCAGCGTCAGGGGCGGGTGGCGGCGCCGATCAGGCGGGTGAGGGTGTCGCGGACGGTGGTCAGCTCGTCGAGGGGGAGGTCGAGGCGCTCGACGATCTGCGGCGGGACCTGGAGCGCCCGCTCGCGGAGGGCGGCTCCCTCCGGGGTAAGCGCGACGTCGAGGCGGCGCTCGTCCTCGGTGCTGCGGGCGCGCGTGACGTAGCCGCCGGCCTCCAGGCGCTTCACCAGCGGGCTGAGGGTGGCGGGCTCGAGGCGCAGGGCGGCACCGAGGTCGGCGAGCGAGCGCGGGGCGCGCTCCCAGAGCGCGAGCATCACGAGGTACTGCGGGTGGGTGAGGCCGAGCGGCTCGAGCACGGGGCGGTAGAGGCCGATGACGGTGCGGGCGGCCACGGCGAGCGAGAAGCAGACCTGGCTCCGCAGGGCGAGCGGGTCGGTGTCCACAGGATCGGTCACCACGGCTTCGTCCTCCACGGATTCGTCCTCCCTTTCCCCTCGCGCACTGATCATTAGTACACTAAGCATATGGCCAAGCCGACCCGCTCCCTCTACCAGCGCTTCAACGCGCGGCTCTTCCCCTGGCTCGGCCCGCCGCCGCTCGGGCCCTACGACCAGCCCGAGCCCGAGGCTCCCGCCGGCCGCGCCTGCCCGCTCTGCGGCCGCCTGATGTCGGAGCACGTGATCGACCGCAGCGGCCCGCGCACGCAGCTCTACTGCCCGGACGCCGTCGCAGACGAGGACGCCGCCACCGTCGCCTGACGGCCCGATCGGCCCCTCCGGCGTCGCACGTCCCCTTTCGGGGGTCACGGGGTCGCGCCGCCGGGGGCGGATGATGAGCGCATGTCCCGTCTGCGCTCCGACTCCGCCCGTGCCGTCCAGTTCTCCCGCTTCGGCGGCGTGGACGTGCTCGAGATCGCCGACATCGCGCGGCCCCAGCCCGGGCCGGGGGAGGTGCTGGTCGAGGTCCTCGCAGCCGGCGTGAACCACATGGAGGCGTTCATCCGGCGCGGGATGTTCGACTCCGACCACTCCGCGGCCTTCCCGATGCGCCAGGGCACCGACTTCTCCGGCATCGTCGTCGGCCTCGGCGAGGGAGTGACCGACCTCAAGCTCCGCAGCGACGTCGTCGGCCACGCGCTGGTCGGCTCGCACGCCACCCACATCGTCGTCCCGCGGGAGAACCTGGTCGCCAAGCCCGCCTCGGTGAGCTGGGAGGTCGGCGGCGCGCTCTTCCTCGCCGGCGTCACCGCCTGGCGCGCGATCGAGGCCACCCACATCGGACCGGACGACACCGTGGTCGTCTCGGCAGCGGCGGGCGGCGTGGGCAGCATGGAGATCCAGCTGGCCAAGCTGCGCGGCGCGACCGTGCTCGGCACCTGCGGCGAGCGCAACTTCGACTACCTCCGCCAGATCGGCGTGAAGCCGATCGTCTACGGCGACGGCATCGCCGACCGCATCCGCGCCGCGGCGCCGAAGGGCGTGACCGTCTTCCTCGACAACTTCGGCGGCGACAACGCGGCGCTGGCCGAGGAGCTCGGGATCGAGCCGGCCCGCTTCCACTCCAGCGACGACCGCAAGGAGATCGAGCTGCGCGCCGTCTGGCCCGACGCCGAGACCGCGCGGCGCGACACCGAGATCCTCGGCGAGCTGGTCGCGCTGGTCCGCGACCAGAAGCTGCGGGTGCTGGTCTCCGGCTTCTACCCCTACGGCTTCGTCCAGGACGCGTTCGACGACCTCGAGAAGCGGCACTCCCGCGGCAAGATCGTGCTCGGCATGAACCCGGTCGACGCGGGGCGCGTGACCAAGGCCCGCGACATCCACGAGGCCGGTGCCTAGCGTCGGCCCTCGGGCCTAGGCTCGGCTCTCGGGAGGGAGCCGCGTGGAGGAACCGGTCGTCGCCATCATCTGGATCGTCTCGTTCGTGGTCGTCACCGTGCTGGTGACGGGGCTCTCGGGCAAGGCGGGCTGGTCGGCACCCGTGGCGCTGGTCGCCGTCGGGGCGCTGGCCTCCTTCGTCCCCGGGATCCCCGAGGTGGTGGTCGAGCCGGACGTCGTCCTCTACGGGATCCTGCCGCCGCTGCTCTACGCGGCGGCGATCCGCACCTCGGTGCTCGACGTCCGCGCCCGCGGCGACAGCATCCTGCTGCTCTCGGTCGGGCTCGTGGTCTTCACGGTGCTGGTGGTCGGCGCGGTCGCCTGGGCGGTGGTGCCCGCGATCTCGATCGCCGCGGCCCTGGCCTTCGGCGCGATCGTGGCGCCGACCGATGCGGTGGCGGTGTCCGCGATCGCGGGGCGGCTGCGCCTCCCGCGGCGGATGATGACGGTGCTCGAGGGCGAGAGCCTGCTCAACGACGCGACCGCGCTGGTCGCGCTGAACGCGTCGCTGCTCGCGATCGTCAGCACCGTGACGCCCGGCGGGATCGCGCTCGACTTCGTGCTGGCCGTCGTGGTCGGCGCGGGGGTCGGGATCCTGATCGCGGTCGTCCTCGGCTTCGTGCGCAAGCAGGTGTCCTCCTCGGTGCTGGACACGAGCCTCTCGCTGGTGACGCCGTACGTCGCGTTCATCCCGGCGCAGCTGCTGCACGGCTCGGGCGTGCTCGCGGTCGTGGTCGCGGGGCTGTTCCTCGGCTTCCGGGCGCCGGTCATCCAGTCGGCCCAGGCGCGGATCGCGGAGTCGTTGAACTGGCGCACCATCCAGTTCCTGCTCGAGAACGCCGTCTTCCTCTTCATCGGGCTGAGCCTGTCCTCGGTGGTCGCGGCGACCGCCGACTCCGACATCGGCGTCTGGCAGGGGATCGGCATCAGTGCGGCGCTGCTCGCGGCGCTCATCGGCAGCCGGGTGCTCTGGATGTGCCTGACCACCGTGCTCTTCCGGCACGGACCGCGGCGGCTGCAGCAGCGCGGCTGGACCTGGCCGACCGCGCTCGGGGTGTCCGTGGCCGGAATCCGCGGGGTCGTCACGCTCGCGGCCGCGTTCCTGCTGCCGGCGGAGACGCCGCAGCGGGCGTTCCTGCAGTTCCTGGCGTTCGTGGTGGTGGCGGGGACGCTGGTGCAGGGGCTCGCGCTGCCGCGGGTGCTCCGGCTGCTCAAGCTGCCGGCGCCGAACGAGCAGCAGGAGCACGTCGAGAAGCAGATGCTGCTGGCGGAGGCGCAGTCGGCGGGTCTCGCGCGGCTCGACCAGGAGCCGCAGGACGGGGTCGAGGAGCGGGTGCTCGACCGGCTGCGGCGGAACGCGGTGTTCCTCGCGGACGCGCTGGAGAATCCGCCGGAGGGGGAGGGCGCGGAGCCGCTGACCCACTCCTACAACCGGCTGCGGCGCGTGATGATCGCAGCCGAGCGCGAGGCGGTGCTCAAGGCGCGCGCCGAGGGCCGCTACCAGGAGCCGGCGGTGCGCAGCGCGCTGGCGTTCCTCGATGTCGAGGAGGAGGCGCTGGCGGTGGGGCGGCAGTAGGCGGCCTGCCTCGGCCGCCTGGAGCGAGCGGTGAAAATCCTATAGGATCGACGGGTCCGGCCGGAGGGCCGGCGCACTCGATGATGAGGAGCCGACGAGCATGACCCGTCTCTGGAACGAACCCGCCGACTTCGCCGACGACATGGTCGACGGCTTCGTCCGCGCCAACGGCCGCTGGGTCCGCAAGGTGGTCGGCGGGGTCTCCCGCTCGACCCGCTCCGAGGAGCCCGAGGTCGCGGTGGTCATCGGCGGCGGCTCCGGCCACTACCCGGCCTTCGCCGGACTGGTCGGTCCCGGCCTCGCCCACGGCGCCGCGATGGGCAACCTCTTCGCCTCGCCCTCGGCGCACCAGGTCGAGTCGGTGATCCGCGCGAGCGAGCAGGGCCGCGGCGTGCTGCTCAGCTACGGCAACTACGCCGGCGACGTGCTGCACTTCACCGCCGCGCAGGACGCGGTGCGGGCCGACGGCATCGACTGCCGCACCGTCACCGTGACCGACGACATCTTCAGCGCGAAGCCCGAGGAGGCGCACAAGCGCCGCGGCATCGCCGGCGACCTCACCGTCTTCAAGGTGGCCGGGGCCGCGGCCGCCGCGGGCTACGCGATCGACGACGTGGAGCGGGTGGCCGTGCTCGGCAACGCGCGCACCCGCTCGCTCGGCGTCGCCTTCACCGGCTGCACGCTGCCCGGGGCCGACGAGCCGCTGTTCTCGGTGCCCGAGGGTCGGATGGCGGTCGGCCTGGGCATCCACGGCGAGCCCGGGATCGACGAGGTCGACATCCCGAGCGCCGCGGAGCTCGCCGAGCTGTTCGTGAAGCACCTGCTCGCCGACGCCGAGATCCCCGAGGGCGTGAGCGTCGACGGCGCCCGGGTCGTCCCGGTGCTGAACGGGCTCGGCTCGGTGAAGAGCGAGGAGCTGTTCGTCGTCTTCAGCACGATCGCCGACCTGCTCGAGGCGCGCGGGATCACCCTCGTCGACCCGCAGGTGGGCGAGTTCTGCACCAGCTTCGACATGGCCGGCGTCTCGCTGACGCTGTTCTGGGTCGATGAGGAGCTCGAGACGCTGTGGACGGCGCCGAGCGACACCCCGGCCTTCCGGACCGGGGCGGTCGACGGCGGCGCGCTCGTCGCTGTGACCGCGACGCAGGCGGAGGAGGTCGCCGAAGAGGTCGGCGAGGCCTCGGAGGAGTCGCGCGCCGCGGCGGCACGGCTGTCCGACGCGATCGCGGCGATCCGCGACGTGATCGACGCGAACGCCGACGAGCTCGGCCGTCTGGACTCGATCGCGGGCGACGGCGACCACGGCATCGGCATGCAGCGCGGGGCGCGGGCGGCCGCGCAGGAGGCCGCCGACGTGCTCGAGCGCGGGGCGGGCGCGCAGACGCTGCTCACCCGGGCCGGCGACGCCTGGTCGGACCGCGCGGGCGGGACCTCCGGCGCGCTGTGGGGGGTCATCCTCCGCAGTGTCGGCGAGGCGCTCGGCGACGACCGCGCCGTGAGCGCGCGCGAGGTGAGCGCGGGAGTGACCGCCGCCTCCGACGCCGTGCGCGGCTACGGGAAGGCGAGCGTCGGCGACAAGACGATGGTGGACGCGCTGGTGCCGTTCGCCGAGACGCTGGCGGAGCGGGCCGGGGCGGGCGACGCGCTCGCCGAGGCGTGGGCCGCCGCCGCCGGGGCCGCGCGCTCGGCCGCCGACGCCACCTCCGATCTGATGCCCGGACTCGGCCGCGCGCGCTCGCACGGCGAGAAGTCGCTCGGGACGCCCGACCCCGGCGCGATCTCGTTCGCGCTGATCGTCGAGGCGATCGCGCCGCAGCTCGGTGCCGCCTCCGGCACCGCATCGACCACGGACGCACCGTCCATAACCGAAGGAGAGACCGCATGAGCACCACCTGGAGGATCGTCGTCGGATCGGACGACGCCGGCTACGACTACAAGGAGATCCTGAAGCGCGATCTCGAGGCCGACGACCGGGTCGTCTCGGTCGTCGACGTCGGCGTGGATGCGGAGTCGCACACGCCGTACCCGAGCGTCGCGATCGCGGCGGCCGAGCTGGTCGCGCGCGGCGAGGCCGACCGGGCGCTGCTGATCTGCGGCACCGGCCTGGGCGTCGCCATCGCGGCGAACAAGGTCGAGGGGATCCGCGCTGTGACGGCGCACGACTCCTTCTCGGTGGAGCGCGGCGTGCTCTCGAACAACGCGCAGGTGCTCTGCATGGGGCAGCGCGTCGTCGGCATCGAGGTCGCCCGGCGGAACGTGCGGGAGTGGCTCGGCTACGTCTTCGACGAGTCGAGCGCCTCGGCCGCGAAGGTGGAGGAGATCGTCGCGTACGAGCGCTCGGGAGCGACTGCGTAAGCTGAGCCGACCGCTGTGCCGAGCGCCCCGAACCGGGTGATCCGCGGCGCGCCCCTTCCGCACCGACCCGCGAGGCTGTGATGACCGACGCCGTGTTCCGCCTGACCGGCGCGGAGTCGATCGAGCGGCGGGGGCTGCGCGACCACGTCTACGAGCGCGTGCTCGACGTGCTGCTCGGCCCGGACATCGAACCGGGCATGCGTCTGTCGATCGACGCGGTCGCGCGCGAGCTCGGCGTCTCGCCGACGCCGGTGCGCGAGGCGCTCGTGCAGCTGGAGCGGACCGGCCTCGTCACCCGGGTGGCCAACAAGGGCTACCGGGTGGCGCCGCCGCTCGCCGACGACCAGCTCGATGCGCTCTTCGACGCGCGGCTGGTGCTCGAGAGCGGCGCGGCGGCGCTCGCGTCGGCGCACGAGGCGGCGCTGGTGCCGCGGCTGCAGGAGGCGCTCGCCGAGCACGAGGCGATGACCGCCGTCGTGCGCGCGGCCTCGACCGAGGGCGAGCTGCCGGTGGCGCTGCTGCGCGAGTACTTCGCGGTGGACTGGAACTTCCACCACCTGATCTTCGAGGGCACGCACAACCCGTTCCTGATCGACATGTCCGAGGCGATCTCGACGCGCGTGCACCGGATGCGCCAGACGGTGCAGACGGGCGTCAGCGACGCGGACGAGGCCGTGCTGGAGCACCGGGCGATCGTCGACGCGTTCGCGGCCGGCCCGGAGGCGGCGGCGGCGGCGATGCGCGCGCACATCGAGCGGGTGCGCGAGCGCTCGCGCCGCGACTCCGTCCGCTGACGCTGCGGCTGCGCGGGCTTCGCCGCCGGGCGTGACCTTTCGGCTCGTGGTCTCGGCCCGGGCTCGCGGAATCCGGCGGTTCCGGCGTGCCGGAGGTCGTTCCGCGTGCCGGAGGTGGCAGGGGCTGAACTCGGGCTCGTGAAATCGGCCTGGGCTCGTGGAATCGGGCGGTTCCCGCGTGCCGGAGGGTGATCCGCGTGCCGGAGGTGGCTCGACGGTGCACTGTCAGGGCGAGAGGTGTGCGCGAGTACGGCGACTCATGCTGGTCGAGTAGCCGCGGAGCGGCGTATCGAGACCCGGCGTCTGCAGAGGGTGGATCTCGATACGCCCGCGATGCGGGCTAATCGATCAGCATGGACCGCGCGATGCGCGGGCTGCCTGATCAGCAGGGGACCGGCCGTGGGCCGGGCTGTCCGATCTGCAGGCGGTGAGCCGACTCATGCTGGTCGAGTAGCCGCGGAGCGGCGTATCGAGACCCGAAGTCCTGCAGAACGGTGGATCTCGATACGCCCGCTGCGCGGGCTACTCGATCAGCATGGGCCGCGCGATGCGCGGGCTGTCCGATCGGCAGGGGGACCGGCCGTCGGCCGGGCTGTCCGATTTGCAGGAGGTGAGCCGACTCATGCTGGTCGAGTAGCCGCGGAGCGGCGTATCGAGACCCGGAGTCCTGCAGAACGGTGGATCTCGATACGCCCGCTCAGCGGGCTACTCGATCAGCATGGGCCGCGCGAGGCGCGGGCTGCTTGATCGGGATGGACCGCGCACTGCACGGCTGCTTGACCGGCAGGGGCGGCCCGCTGTGCGGGCTGCTCGATCAGCCGGAGGGCGGGACGGCGAAGGGCCCGGCCGCGGGTGCGGTCGGGCCCTTCACGGTGGCGGCGGGTCAGTGGCCCGCCTGGACGCTCGTGGTCTCGAGCAGCTCGTCCGCCTTGGAGCCGCGGAAGAACTTGGTGCAGAACATCATGGCCGCGGCGAGGAAGGCGAAGACTCCGAGGGAGACGACTCCCCACACGCCGCTGTCGGTGGGCACGGCCTCGTTGAAGCCGTTGCGCATCAGCGGGGCGACGAAGCCGCCCAGGTTGCCGAGCGAGTTGATCAGGCCGATGCCGGCCGCGGCCGCTGCTCCGGTGAGGAACGCGGTCGGGTAGGCCCAGGTGATCGGTCCGACGGAGAGGAAGCTCGCCACCGCGAGGGTGATGAACAGCAGGCCGAGGATCGGCTGGCCGGCCGAGCCCGCCCAGGCCGAGCCGAAGATCGACAGGCCGGTGAAGATGTAGAACATCGCGCCCCAGGAGCGGCGGCGGCGGATCGTGTTGGCGTGCTGGCCCACGTAGTAGCAGGCGAACAGGCCCACCAGCCACGGGATGGCCGAGACGAGGCCGACCTGGAAGCCGACGTCCTGCCCGATCAGGTTCGCGACCTGCTGCGGGAGGTAGAACGTGGTGCCGTAGACCGCGATCTGCAGGCAGAAGTAGATGATCGTGAAGTACCAGACCTTCCAGCTGGCCATCGCCTTCCAGATGCCGGTCGGGCCGTCGGCCTGGCGCACGGTGTCCTCGCGCTCCATCGCCGCCGTCAAGGAGTCCTTCTCGCCCTGCGTCAGCCACTTCGCCTTCTGCGGATGGTTCGTCAGGAACTTCAGCGCCGCTATGCCGGCGAGCACCGCGAGCACGCCCTCGGTGAAGAACATCACCTGCCAGCCCTCCCACGGGGTGATCTGGTTGCCGACGCTGATCAGGCCGCCGCTGAGCGGGGCGCCGAGCATCTGCGAGAAGGGCTGCGCCAGGTAGAAGATCGCGAACATCTGCACGCGCACCTTGTTGGGGAACCACTCCGACAGGAACATGATCACGCCCGGGAAGAGCCCGGCCTCGGTCACGCCGAGCAGGAAGCGCAGGACGATGAACATCGTGTCGCCGGTGGTGAAGGCGAACGCCGCGGCGACGATGCCCCAGGTGACCGCGATGCGGGCCAGCCAGAACCGGGCGCCGAAGCGCTTGAGCAGCAGGTTGCTCGGGATCTCGAAGATCGCGTAGCCGATGAAGAAGATGCCGGCGCCGAGCGCGAACGCGCCGTCGGAGATGCCGCGGTCGACCGAGAGCGCCTCCTCGGCGAAGCCGACGTTGGTGCGGTCGAGGAACGCGACGAAGTAGAGGATGACGAGCATCGGCATCAGATGCCGCGACGCCTTCGAGATGGCGGATTTCAGCGCGGGATCACGGGTGGATCCGAGGGCTGGGGACGAGGTGGTCAAGGCGCTCTCCTTTGAGTCGGCCGAATGCGGTGAGGGGTGGGAGGGGTCAGGAGCCGAGCGCGGGCAGGATCTGCGCCATGCCGACGGCGACGAGGATCACGCCGACGCCGAGGAAGATCCAGCGGCCGAGCGACCAGGTTCCGGTGAGCTTGTTCATGGGGTGTCCGTTCCAGTGCTGAAGGGGATCAGTGCCGAGGGGGGATCAGAGTTGAGGGGGATCAGTGCATGTAGAGGCCGCCGTCGACGTTCAGGGTCTGACCCGTCACGAAGCCGGCGTCCTCGCTGATGAGGTACGCGATCGCCGCGGCGATGTCGCGGGGCGTGCCGATGCGCGGGAGCACGCCGTCGGCGGCCATGGCCGTCTTGCGCTCCTCGGTGAGGGTGCCGCCCATGATGTCGGTGTCGATCGGGCCGGGGGAGATCGCGTTGACGGTGATCCCCTGACCGCCGAGCTCGCGGGCGACGCTGCGGGTGAAGCCGATGACGCCGGCCTTGGCCGCGGAGTAGGCGGTCTTGCTGAAGGTGCCGCCGCCGCGCTGCGCGGAGACGGAGGAGAGGCTGACGACGCGGCCGACCCCGCGGGTGACCATCGACTCCACCGCGCGGCGGGTGCTGAAGTGCACGCCGTTGAGGTTGACGTCGAGGACCCGCTGCCACTCCTCGGGGGTGACCTCGAGGTAGGAGACGGGGGAGGCGATCCCGGCCAGGTTGACCAGCGCCACGACGGGCGGCAGGGCGGCCTCGAGCGCGTCGAAGGCGGCGCGGACCTGCGCGTCGTCGGCGACGTTCGCGCCGGCTCCCGCGGCCTGCACGCCGTGCTGCTCGGCGATCTCGGCGGCCACCTCCTGCGCGGCCTCGGCGTGGAGGTCGATGACGCCGACGTTCCAGCCGAGCTCGGCGAGGTGGTGGGCGGAGTAGCGGCCGATGCCGCGCGGGGACGCGGCGCCGGTGAGGACGACGGTCCGGGACTCGGGGAATGCGGTCATGAGGGTGCTCCTTCTCGGTCGGCGCGTCAGGCGATCGGCGCGGGGCCGAGCTCGTCCATGAGCTTCTTGATGGCGACGTAGGCGCGGTTGCGGTACGCGATCAGCTCCGCGGTCCGCTCGGCGGGCACGTCGAGGTAGCCGGCGCCGGACTTGGTGCCGAACTTCCCGGCGTCGACCAGCGCGGCCAGCGACTCCGGGGTGGCGAAGCGCTCGGGCCAGCGGGTCTGCAGCGAGGCGTAGCAGAAGGCGTAGACGTCGAGTCCGGCCATGTCGGCGATCGCGAACGGGCCGAAGACGGGGAGGCGGAAGCCGAAGGTGGTGCGGACGATCGTGTCGATGTCCTCGGGGGTGGCGATGCCCTCCTCGACGATCTGCGTAGCCTCGTGGAAGAGCGCGTACTGCAGGCGGTTGAGCACGAAGCCGGTGGAGTCCTTGACCCGCGCGGTCTCCTTGCCGGTCGCCGCGACGATCTCCTCGGCCAGGGTGATCGCGCTCTCGGCGGTGCCCTCGTGCGGGATCAGCTCGACGCCGGGGATGAACGGCGCCGGGTTGGAGAAGTGCACGCCGAGGAAGCGCTCGGGGTTCGTCACGGCCTCGGCCAGCGAGCCGATCAGGATGGTCGAGGTGTTCGAGCCGATCACGGCGTCGGGGCGCGCGGCGGCGCTGATCCGGCGGAGGGTCTCGTGCTTGATCTCGATCTTCTCGGGCACCGCCTCCTCGATGAAGTCGGCGGTCGCGACGGCCTCCTCGATCGAGGCGGCGGGGGAGAGGTTCCGCCGGATGCGCTCGACCGCGTCCTCGGGGAAGAGGCCGTCGGCGACGAACTGCGCGGTCTCGGTGAGCAGGCGCTCGTAGTTGCTGCGGGCGATCTCCTCGGAGATGTCGGCGATGACGACGGTGGCGCCGGAGAGCGCGAGGACCTGGGCCATGCCTCCGCCCATGTAGCCGGAGCCGACGACGGCGATGGTGCGTGCGGTCGGGGTGGTGGTGCCGGTGGTGTCGCTCATGTCTGTCGTTCCTTACTGCGAGGCCCGGGCCGCGCGGGGCAGCAGCGAGCGGATGTAGGTCTGGTTGGTCGAGCACATGCCGAGGCTGTCGCCGCCGTAGTGCTCGGCGAGGAGGATGCCGCGGAAGCCGCCCTCCACCGCGTCGCGCAGGACCTGGCGGTAGTTGATGAGACCGGCCTCCATGGTCGAGGGGACCGAGGTGGCCCAGGAGCCGTCGGCCGACTCGTCGCGGGTGTAGTTCTTCACGTGTATGTAGTTGGCGTACGGGAGCGTCTTCGCGAACAACTCGCGCCAGTCCTCGACCGGGCGGTGCAGGCGGATGAGGTTCGCGACGTCGGGGTTGAGGCCGACGTTGTCGAGGCCCACGTCCTCGACGAAGCGGACGGCGCTGTCGGCGGTGCCGAGGTAGGTGTCCTCGTAGAGCTCGAGCGCGAGCGGGAGGCCCACGTCGGCGGCGTGCTTCCCGAGCTCGCGGATGCGGCTGACGGCGGCGTTCCAGACGTCGGGGTCGTCGGGGTCCTTGGGGCCCTCGGCGGTCCAGAACCAGAGCGCGCGCTTCTGCGCGGCGCTGAACGGCTGGTGCAGTCCGGTCGAGAAGACCTGCATGCCCCACTCGGCGGCCGCGTCGATGGTGCGGTGCGCGTAGGCGAGGTTCTTCTCCTCGTGCCCGGGCATGATCACGCTCTGGCGCTGCAGGTGCACCGAGGGGATGCCGATGCCGTGCGACTTCGCGATGCTGAGGAACTCGTCGCGGCGCGAGGGCTCGAGGTCCGCCGGGCGGACGTGGCTGTCGGCCAGCTCGGCGAGGGTGAAGCCGACCTGCTCGACCTGGGCGAACATGTCGTCCCAGACCTCGGGGGCCGCGTCGTGCAGGGCGACGCCGTCGCGGCCGACGGGCGGTATGCCGTGCAGGCAGGTGGCGATCGGCCAGGTCTCGGCGGTCCAGCTGTCGGGGTTCCAGTCGACGCCGTCCCAGGACTGCGCCCCCTGGAGGTTCGGCGCCCCCTGGACGGTCCGCGCGGGTGTGCTCTCGCTCATCAGTGCTCCATTGCGCTCGATTGCGACCGGCGTTGGTCGCACAAAAGATCCTATAGGAAATATAGTCCTGGAGCGGCGGAGCGCAAGGGGCGGGTGGGAGCGCGGCAGGCGGGACGCCATCCCGGCCACCTCCGGCACGTGGAAACCGCTTCGGCACGCTGAAACTGTCCGATTCCGCGAGCCTGAGCCGGATCCGCGAGTCGAACATCCGCCCCGGCCACGTCCGGCACGCGAAACTCAGTCCGGCACGTCGAAACCGACCGATTCCGCGAGCTTGAGCTAGAACTACGAGCCGAACATCCGCCTCGGCTACCTCCGGCACGCGCGAATCGTTTGGGCACGGCGGAACCGCCCGATTCCGCGAGCCTGAGCCGAAACCGCGAGTCGAGCATCCGCCCCGGGCACCTCCGGCACGTGGAAAACAGTCCGGCACGCTGAAACCGTCCGATTCCGCGAGCCGAGGCCGAAACCACGAGCCGAGGATTCGGCCCGGCTGCCTCCGGCACGCAAAAATCCGTCCGGCACGTCGAAACCGTTCAGTTCCGCGAGCCGAGGCCGACTTTGCGAGCCGAACCTGCGGTCCTGGGCAGTCCGCCCATCCTCGGCGCGTGAGAACCTCCCCCGCACGCCGGAATCGCCCGATTCCGCCAGCCGGGGAAGACTTCGCGAGCCCGCCCCTGAATCACGAGCCGAAGATCCGCCCCGGCCGCCTCCGGCACGGGAGAACCGCTCTGGCACGTCGAAACCGTGCGATCTCGCGAGCCCGGGCCTGAACCGCGAGCCGAAGATCCGCCCGGCCGCCTCCGGCACGCGAGAACAGCTCCGGCACGTCGGAACCGTGCGATCCCGCGAGCCCGGGCCTGAAGCGCGAGCCGGATTTACGCCCGGGCCACCTCCGGCGCGCGGAATCTGCTCCGGTACGTGGAAACCGTCCGATTCCGCGAGCCCGGGCCTGAATCGCGAGCCGAACATCGGCCACCGGCCACCTCCGGCACGTGAGAACCGCTTGGGCACGCAGGAACCGCCGGATTCAGCGAGTCCGAGCCGGATCTGCGAGCCGAAGTTTCACCACGGCCACCTCCGGCACGCGAGAACCAGTACGGCACGCCGGAACCGGCCGATTCGGCGAGCCCGCGCCGATCGAGCGAGCCGAGCCTCCGGCCCCGGTCAGTCGGCGTGCCTCCGGCACGTCGGAACCGCTCCGGCACGGAGGAGCCGACCGATCCCGTAGGACCGGGCCGGGGCCACGAGTCCTTCGTCGTGCAGCGCGGCGGCAGCGGAGGACAGCCGAACGGCGGGGACCCCCGAGGGATCCCCGCCGTCAGCGGTGGTGCGGTGGTGCGGTGGTGCGGTGGGCGTCAGCTCAGCGTGGAGCGGACGGCCGCGCGCGCCTGGTCGAGCGCGCTGCGCAGGGCGTCCGTGCTCGCCGCGCTCACGGAGCCGTGCGCGGCGGCCGTGCGCAGCTCGGCGCGCAGCTCGTCGCGGAACTCGGTGAGCAGCACCTCGGCGTCGCGCAGGGCGAGCCGGGAGGCGGTGCGCGCGTCGACCGCGGCGGTGTCGGCGGCGGGGTTCTCGGCGGGCGGGGCGTCCTGCGGGCGCTCGCCGGTGGTCGAGCCCGAGGTCGAGTCCTGCGTCGACTCCGCCGGGGCGGGCGTCTCGGCCGAGTGCTCCGGACCGCCGCGCGACGGGCGCGAGTCGCGGGCGGCGCTCGCCAGATCCGCGCGCAGGCTCTTCATCGCCTCCGCGACTCCGAGGCGCACCTCGTCGGCCAGGCGGCGGACGGAGTCGGTCAGCTCCTCCTCGATGTCGCCGAGGTCGGTCGCGCGGTTCGCCAGCTCGTCGCGGCCGGCGTCGGTGATGGAGTAGACGGTCTTGCGGCCGTCGGCCTCCTTGGTGACCAGGCCCTCCTCCTCGAGCTTCGCCAGGCGCGGGTAGACCGTGCCGGCGCTCGGGGCGTAGGTGCCGCCGAAGCGCTCGCTGAGCGCCTGGATCAGCTCGTAGCCGTGCTTGGGCGACTCCGCGAGGAGGTTGAGCAGGTAGAGGCGCAGGCGGCCGTGCGCGAAGACGGGGCTCACAGCGCGCTCGCGTCGGTGAGGCGCTGCGCGGCGGGAGCGGCGGGGGAGCGGCGGACCACGGTGACGGCGCCGGTCACCGAGTTGGCGGTGACGTCGACCCACTTCGAGTCGAGCGAGCCGGTGGTCGCGGTGTATCCGCGGCCGAACGTGCCCTTGACCACCTCGCCGTCGAGCTGCAGCGTGCCGGTGGCGGTGTTGATCCGGTAGCGGGCGCCGAGGCCCTCGTCGATCCGGATCGTGAGGTCGCCGCTGACGGTGTTGCACTGGATCTCGTCCGGTGCGTCCTCGGCGTCGACGAAGACGCTGCCCGAGACGCCGTCGACGGAGAAGCGGGTGAGCGCGCCGGCGGTGGTGACGTCGCCGGAGACGGTGTGCGCGGTGACCCGGCCGGTGTGGTTGCGGACGGAGAGCTCGCCGTGGACGGTGTTCGCCTCGATGTCGCCGCGCAGGCCGTCGATGACGATGTCGCCGCCGACCGTGGAGACGCGGGCGTCCGAATGCAGGCCGGAGACGAGGCCGTCGGCCGAGACGGTGTCGAACTTGAGCGCGACGCCGCGGGGGACGAGCAGGCTGATGTCGGCGCGGTCGCCGCGGCGGCCGAGGCCCTTGGCGACGTCGACGACGGTGTCCCAGCGGAGCTGGATGTGGTCGACCTCGAGGCGGTCGCCGTCCATCGAGACCTTGAGCGAGCGGCCGGAGACGCTGTGCACCTCGACGCGGGCGGTGGGCTCGTCGTGCCCGATGACGTCGATCTGACCGCCGACCAGGGCGATCTTGATCGCGCGGACGACGTCGAGGTCGATGACCTTCGTCTCGCCCGCCTGCACGAGCCATTTCTCGAGCGACATGGTGCTCCTCCTCCTGCGCCCACGTGGGGCGATCCTGCTGCTGGTGATGCCGGGACGACTCGCGATATAGCGCGAGTCGATGGAAGTCACGATATATCGCGTGTTGCGCCGCGGGCAAGGATGTTCGGCGATCACCCAGGGGAGCGCGAGCGTCTGCTAGACCGGGAGCATGGATCCGCTCGCGGCGCTGCAGGAGATCGCCTCCCTGCTCGAGCAGGAGCGGGCGTCGAAGTACCGCGCGAAGGCGTTCCGGAAGGCGCTCGCCGTGCTCGAGGGCATGAGCGAGGACGAGCGGGCCGACCTCGCGCGGGTCCGCGCGGCGCCGGGGATCGGCGACACGACCTTCACCGTCATCCGCCAGGCGCTCGAGGGGCGGGTGCCCGACTACCTCGCCGAGCTGCGCGGGACCGCGTCCCTGCCCGAGAGCGCGCTGCGGAGCCTCCTCCGCGGCGACCTGCACAGCCACAGCGAGTGGTCGGACGGAGCGACGCCGATCGCGGCGATGGCCGACGCGGCGCGGGCGCTCGGGCACGAGTACCTCGCGCTGACCGATCACTCGCCGCGGCTGCGGGTCGCGCACGGGCTGAGCGCCGAGCGGCTGGCCGAGCAGCTGGAGCACCTGGCCGGTCTGGACACCGGATCGCTGCGGCTGCTCAGCGGGATCGAGGTCGACGTGCTGGAGGACGGCGCGCTCGACCAGTCGGAGGAGATGCTCGCGCGGCTCGACGTCGTGGTCGCGAGCGCGCACTCGAAGCTGCGGATGCCGAGCCGCGAGATGACGGCGCGCCTGGTCGCGGCGGCGGCGCATCCGCGGACCCGGGTGCTCGGGCACGTCACCGGGCGGCTCGTCACGGGGGAGCGCGG
Organism: Rathayibacter sp. PhB179; assembly: GCF_004345345.1. Lineage (NCBI taxonomy): Bacteria > Bacillati > Actinomycetota > Actinomycetes > Micrococcales > Microbacteriaceae > Rathayibacter > Rathayibacter sp. PhB179. The sequence continues at coordinate 138,940 of NZ_SLVD01000004.1, forward strand.
CACCCGCCCGCCGTCGACCTTCGCCGGCGCCGTCTTCCGGGCCTGCGCCGAGCACGGGACCGCGGTCGAGATCAACTCCCGCCCCGAGCGGGAGGACCCGCCGGACGAGCTGATCGCCCTGGCACTCGAGGCCGGCTGCCTCTTCTCGATCGACAGCGACGCGCACGCCCCCGGCCAGCTCGGCCTCCTCGACTACGGCGCCGAGCGCGCCGAGCGCCTCGGCGTCCCGCCCGACCGCATCGTGACGACGTGGCCCCTCCCGCGACTCCTGGACTGGCTCGCGCCCTGATCCCCCGCCGCGAGATGCCACTTGTGCACGCCTTTCACGGCGTGTCGCGTGCACAAGTGGCATCTCGCGGAAAGCGAAGTCGCGGGTGGTACCCCCTTGACAGGAGGAGCTAGCTCGGGGGGAGTTCCGGCGCAAGTAGTGATTTCCCAGCGTCGGGAGCGGCATGCTCGTGGGGGCCGTCTCCGAGGCGCGCCCTCTCCGCTCCGACCAGACCAGGTGATCCCGTGGCCACGCAGACCGTTCTCGATGCCGTGCGCGCAGCGCCCACCCTCCTCGAGGCGATCCGGGCGGCCGACGCCCTGACGATCGCCGCCGTGAGCGACGGGGGCGGACGCGCGGTGCGCCTGCTCACCCGCGCGGCCCTCGACCCCGCCGACCAGCTCACCGCCATCGCCGCGGTGCACTCGCTCGCGCAGGTCTTCGACGAGGAGGCCGACCTCGCGCTGCTGCGGCTGATCGCCGACGAGCGCGCCTTCATCCGCGAGCACGCCGCCTGGGCGTTCGGCGGCCGCCTGCCCCGGCCGGCCGCGGTCGGCCCGCTGCTGCGCATGGTCCGCGACGGCGGCTTCGCCGGCATGCTCGCGCAGCGCACCCTGCTGCTCTGGGCGTCCTCCACCCCCGACCTCGTCGCGCTCGCGCTCGAGGGTGCGCTGATCGGCGAGCGCGACCGCGACGTCCGCGCGCGCTACGTCGAGACGATCGGCCTGGTCCCCGGCGCGATCGCCGAGCGGACCCTCCTGCACACCGCCGCCGACGAGGGCGAGGTGTTCGAGGCGCGCGCCGCGGCCGCCGACGCGCTCGGCGAGCGGCCCTCGGACGACGCCGCGCTGATGCTCGCCCGCCTCGGCGAGATGCCGGAGCCGCTCGGTCCCGTCGCGCGCGTCGCCCTCGCCGACCGTGCGATCGCTCCCGTCGCCGACGTCGGCCCCACCGTCGCGCAGCTCTTCGTGCACGCCGACATCGACGGAACGCTCACCCGCGTCGGCGCGGGCGACAACGGCGGCATCGCCACCCTCCTCGTCCGCCTCGGAGACGCGCTGACGGAGGAGGACTGCATCGAGCGCGTCCTCACCCTCTCCCGCGGTACCTGGGCCGAGGCGGAGCGCGCGCTGGCCGAGCTGCCCGCCGCGGGCCACGGCTTCGCTCCGGTGCCGTTCGTCGGCGCCGCCGTGCCGATGCCGCTCGCCTGGCCGCGGCGCATCGCCGCCGAGCGCGGGATCCGCCGCTACCTCCGCGCGGCCGGCCGCGTCGACGTCGTGCACCTGCGGATGGCCGACGTCGGCTCGCTCGCCGCGGCCGCCGTCGCGCGCGAGCTGGAGATCCCCGTCGTCTTCACCGTCGCACCCGACCCGCACGCCCTGATCGCCGGGCTCGACGAGGCGGGCACCCTCTCGCGCGCCGACTTCGGCGACCGCGACGCCGTCGAGCACTTCTGGTTCCGCGTGCGCCTGGTGCAGCGGCTCGCCGCCGACGCCGCGCACACCGTCCTCTTCCCGCGCGCCGAGCTCGCCGAGACGATGCGCGACATGCTCGGCATCGACATCACCGCTCACCCCGAGCGGCACACGATCGTCCCCGAGGGGATCGACGTGCGCCTGGTCGAGCGCGGCGAGGAGGCGGCTCGCGCCGCCGCGGCCGGTGAGCCGGTCGCCCTCGACGCCGGCGACGACCTCTCCGCCCTCGACGCGCTCCTCGCCGAGCTGCCGGCCGAGCGCCGCGGGCTGCCGCTGCTGCTCAGCGTGGGTCGGCTGCACCGGGTGAAGGGGATGGCGACGCTGGCCGAGGCCTGGGCCGGCTCGCCGCTGCGCGACCGCGCGAACCTCCTCCTCGTCGGCGGCGACCTCGACGCGCCGACCCCCGACGAGACGGAGCAGCTCGACCGGATCCGCGCCGTCACCGCCCGGCCCGGCTCAGCGGGCGGTCTGCTGCTCGCCGGGCACCGCCCGAACGGCACCGTCGCGCGCTGGCTGGGCGCCGTGCGTCACGGCCGCCCCGGGCTCGCCGCGGCCGGCGGCGCCTACGTCTGCGCGAGCGTCAAGGAGGAGTTCGGCATCGCGCTGCTCGAGGCGCTCGCTGCGGGGCTGCCGGTGGTCGCTCCGGCCACCGGCGGCCCGGCGACCTACGTGGAGGAGGGCGTGACCGGCTTCCTCGTCGACACCTCCGATCAGGAGGCGCTCGCCGTCGCCGCCTGCTTCGCGCTCGACCTCGCCGCCGGTCCGCTCGCCGACTACTCCGCCGAGCGCGGCCGCGCCATGGTGCGCGAGCGCTACACGATCGAGGCGATGGCGCACGCGCTCTCCGCCGTCTACGCGCGGGCGACCGCGGAGCAGGAGCGCCCGCTCGGCTCGGACCTCGTGCTGGGCGCCTCGTGACCCTGCTGATCGTCAGCCCCGACTACGCCTCGCACCTGCTGCCACTGGCGACCCTCGGCACCGCCTGGCGCGCGGCCGGCGAGCGCGTCGTGGTTGCCACCGGCGACGCGACGCGCTCGATCGTCGACGGCTTCGGCTTCGAGCACGTCCCGCTCCGGCTCGGCCGCGGCTCCAACCCGGGCACGATCCGGGCGGAGGAGCAGGCGCCCGACGAGGGCGACTCGCTCCGCGGCTTCTTCGACGCGACCCGCCGCGGGATGGTGCCGACGCTGGAGTACCAGGCCGGCGAGCGGCTGACCGACCTGCTCTGGGACCCGGCGGGCGTCGCCGCACGGCTGCGGGAGATCCTCGACGAGGTCCGGCCCGACGCGATCGTCGTCGACCACCTCGCCTTCACCGCGCGGGTCGCGCTGCGGGCGCTCGGCGTGCCCTACGGCGACGTGGTGCTCGGGCACCCGAGCGCACTGACGGTGCCGGGCGAGGTCTACGGCTTCCCGCCGGTCTGGCCCGACGCCTTCGAGCCGCCGGCCGAGGATCTGGCTCGGCTGCGGGCGCTCTGCGAGCGGGTCCGTGACTCCTTCACGGCGGAGTGGAACGCCGCGCTGACCGCGCTCGACCCGGCCGCGCCGCTCAGCCTCGACGCCTTCGCCGAGAGCGGCGACGTGCTGCTGCTGAACTACCCCGGCGAGCTGCACGACGCGGCGCGCACGGCGCAGCTCCCGCCGCACGCCTTCCTCGGCTCGGCCGTCCGCGGCGAGCCGCGCGACGCCGAGGTGGAGGAGTGGCTGGCCGCCTCGGACGACCCGGTCGTCTACGTGAGCTTCGGCAGCTTCCTCTCGGTGCGCGACGACGTGCTCGCGCGGGTGGTGGCGGCGCTGGCCGGCGTCTCCGTCGATGGGCGGCCGGTGCGCGTCGCGCTGGCCTCGGGCGCGACCGATCCGTCGGCCCTGGGCGACGTGCCCGCCGGCTGGCTGGTCCGCGGTTTCCTGCCGCAGGTGACGCTGCTCGGCCGGGCCGCGCTGGCGGTCACGCACGGCGGCAACAACAGCGTGACGGAGTCGATGACGGCCGGGGTGCCGCTGGTCGTGCTGCCGTTCTCGACGGACCAGTTCGCGGGGGCCGCGGCGCTGGAGGACGCGGGGGTCGCGGAGGTGCTCGATCCGAACGGTGCGACCGTCGATGAGCTGGCGGACGCCGCGCGGCGGATGCTCGCGCTGGACGGCGCGGCGCGGGAGCGGCTGGACGAGCTGTCCGCGGCGCTCACCAGGACGACCGGCCCCGAGCGGGCCTACGCGGCCCTGGCGCACGCCGCGTCGTGAGCACCGAAGAGCCCACCGCCGACGAGCCGGTCGCCGACGGACCCACCGCCGAAGAGCCTCTCGCCGACGGCCCCACCGCTGACGGACGCTGGCTGGTCGTCGACGGCCGCCGCTGGCGCCGGACCGACCCGAGCCTCCCCGAGGACGTCGTCGCGGCGCTGAAGTCGCACCTCGGCCGCGGCCGCTCCGGCGTGCGCACGGCGAAGAAGGCCGGCGACGAGGACGCGGTCGCCGCCGCCCGCACGCGGACCGGCCTGGCCAAGCACGGTCTCGGCGAGCGCGGCCCGAAGTGGTGGGACGAGCCCGAGCCCGCCCGCCTCGCCCGCGCCCTGGCGGCCCTCCGCGACCTCGACGCCCTGTAGCCCCTCCGCGAGATGCCACTTGTGAGCGCCCGCGTCGGCGTGTCGCGCTCATAAGTGGCATCTCGCGAAGGAGGCAGAGGGCGCGCGTCAGAGCAGGGACTGCGCCAGGGAGAGGGCGCCGCGGACGCCGGCCTCGTCGCCGAGGGCCGGGGGGACCAGGCGGAGGTGGGCGGCGCCGGTGCCGTTCGCACCGGGGGCGCCCATCAGGCGCTCCACCTCGGCCTCGGTGGCGGCGAGCAGGCCGGGCGTCTTGGCGACGCCGCCCCCGACGATCGCGAGGCGGACGCCCGCGACGTAGGCGAGTGTCGTCACGAGCTGGGCGAGGTAGTAGGAGCTGAAGCGCAGGTTCGCGGCCGCGTCCTCCGGTCCGAGGCTCGAGCCGTCCACGCCCCAGCGCGCCGAGATCGCCGGGCCGGCGACGAGCCCCTCGAGGCAGTCGCCGTGGAACGGGCAGGTGCCCTCGAAGCGGTCCTCCGGGTGCCGGCGCGGCAGCACGTGCGCCACCTCGGGCCAGCCGCTGCCGGCGAGCAGGCGGCCGCCGGCGATGATGCCGCCGCCGACTCCCGTGCCGACGGTGAGGTAGACGAAGTCGGGCTCACCCTGCCCCGCGCCCCAGCGCGCCTCGCCGAGAGCGGCGCCGTTGACGTCGGTCACGAGCGCGGTGCGGGCGCCGGGCGCCGCGGCCTCGAGCGGGGACAGCACGTCGGTGCCCTCCCAGCCGAGCTTGGGCGTGGAGGTGAGCCGGCCGTAGCCGGGCGAGGCGGGGTCGATGTCGAGCGGGCCGAACGAGGCGACGCCGATCGCGGCGACGGTCCCCTCGACGCCGTGGTCGCGGGTGAACGCGGCCAGGTCGCCGAGGGTCTCCGCCGGCCCGCGGGTGGGCAGGGTCGTCTTCGCGAGGATCCGCTCGGGGTCCTCCTGCGCGGCGATCGCGGCGACGACCTTGGTGCCGCCGGTCTCGATGCCGAGGAGGAGGGCGCGGGTTCCGGTGGTCACCGGGTCAGCAGGCCGCGACGCGTCCGACCTCGGCCGAGAGCGTGAGCTCGCTGCCGAGGACGACCGCGTAGTCGAGGTGCAGGCGCTTCAGCGAGTCGACCGTGGCGGCCGGAACGCACTCGGGCCGGCTCAGCGAGATCGGCGAGCCGTCCGCGGCGGCGATCGCGGCTCCGGAGAGCGCGTCGGCGAAGCCCTCGCCCGAGGCGAGGTAGGTGGTGTCGGTGAGCTCGGCGGGCGCGTACGCCTCGTTGATCAGGCGGCTGGTCGCGTAGCGGCTCTCGCCGCCGATGCGCGTGGTCCGGTCGACGAGGCCGGCCGAGGTGAGCTCGGCCTGGATGCCCGCGGAGATCGACGGCTCCTGGCCGAGCACGACCGCGGTCGTCGGGTCCAGGCGCGAGACCGCCGCGCGCGTGGCGGCGTCGAGGGCGGCATTCGCGCCGTCGACGAGGAGCACGGGCTCGCCCAGGCGGCCGGCGACCGGTCCGACGGAGAGGGCGTCGGGGAAGTTGCCCCCGGTGGCGAGGAAGACGTCTTCGGCCGAGCCGGCCGGGAAGGCGTCGGCGACGATCCTCCGCGAGGTGTCGTAGCGGTCGGTGCCGCCGATCCGCACGACCGTGCCGGCGACGGCGTCGATCTGCTGGAAGACGGCCGCCGACACGGTCAGCTCGCTGCCGACGACGACGACCTTCTTCGGGGCGAGCCGCGTGATCTCGGCGCTGGTGACGGGGAAGAGCTGGTCCGGGTCGGTCAGGAGCAGCGCGCCACCCTGGACCGCGGCGGCGGGTGCGGCGCTGAGCGCGTCGGCCCAGCCTCCTCCGCTCGCGATGTAGAGCACCGGCACGCCCGGATCGACGGACTGGGTGCTGGCGACGGAGGTGCCGTAGCGGTCGCTGCCGGAGATGCGGGCGGAGGAGAAGGACCACGCCTCAGGGGCGAAGTCGACGGCCGTGACCGGGCCGCCGGTGACGGCGACCTTCGTGGAGTCACCCACCCAGTCGGTGCGCAGCCAGAACTGGTCGCCGACGGTGGGGACACCGCTGCCGGTCGGCTCCTCGACCACGCGGACGACGTACGAGCCGTTCTCGAGTCCTGTGAGGGAGTAGTCCCACGTCGCGCCGGCACCGAGGGTCCTCTCGGTCGAGGCGACGAGGTCCGCGTCCCTCGGGTCGCCGGCGACGTCCCAGGCCTGCACCACGAAGCGGTGCGAGCCGGCGACGGCGGGCACCGTGACCCTGCCGCTGATCGCCCCGTCGGCGGCCATCGCCGCGGAGGCGGGCCCCACGACGAGGCCCGTGACGGCGAGGGCGCCGACCGCGAGCGAGGAGAGGGAGAGCGAGAGCGCTGAGGAGCGGCGGCGTAGAGGAGTCACGGTGTGGCTTTCCGTTGAGCGCGGCGGGCCGCGGCGGACACGATGGTTCGAATGCTAACGGCCCCGGTCGGAGGATCTGTCCCCCGACCGGGGCACTTCTGGTGAGTGCTGGCCGGTTCCGGGTCAGCAGCCGCGGAGCGACGCCACGTCCGCGGTGAGCGTGCGCACGCTGCCGAGCAGGAAGATCCGGTCGAGGTCCTGGCCCTGCATCGCCTTGCGGGTCTCGACGGGGACGCAGTTCGGCTCGCTCAGGTAGAGCGGGGCGCCGATCGAGGCGGCGGCGGGACCGGCCGCGAGGGCGTCGGCGAAGCCGGTCGCCGACGCGAGGAAGGCAGTGTCGACCAGCGGCGAGGGCGGGTAGGCCGCGTTGAGCAGGCGGCTGGTGTCGTGGCGGTCCTTGCCCGCGATGCGGTTCACGGAGCCGGTGAGGCCCGAGGCGCGGAGGTCGGACTCGATGCCGCTGGAGATCGTGCCGGTGCCGCCGATGAGCTGGCCGCGGCCGGCGTCGAGGCGGTCGATCGCGGCGCGGGTCGGCGCGTCGAGGCCGGGCTGCGCTCCGTCGACGAGCAGCACCGGCTGGTCGGTGCGGCCGGCGATCGGCGCGACGGACAGGGCGTCGGGGAAGTTGCCGCCCGTGGCGAGGAAGACGGTGCCGAAGCCGGCCGTGGGGAAGGCGCCCTCGACGATCTTCCGCGAGGTGTCATAGCGGTCCGAGCCGGCGACGCGGGAGGTCGGGGCGAAGGTGGCGAGCCGGTCGTAGACGGCGTCGCTGACCGAGAGCGCGTCTCCGACGACGACGATCCTCTTCGGCGAGAGGCGCGTGATCTCGGCGGCGAGGATGTCGGGGACGTCGTCCCGGTTGGTCAGGAGGAGGGCGCCGTCCTGCGTCGCGGCCGCGGGGCCGGCGCTGAGCGCGTCCGCCCACTTCTCGCCGCTCGCGATGTAGAGGACGGGGAGGTCGTCGCCGAAGTAGGAGCGGGTCACGGCGATGGCGGTCGCGATGCGGTCGTCACCCTGCAGGCGCCCGACCTCGGACTGGTACGCGGTCGGGGCGAAGTCGACGCCGGTGCGGCCGGCGGCGGGGACGGGGACGATCGCCGCGCCGGTGAGGCGGGGCAGGTTCGAGAAGTACTGGTCGTCGTAGGACGGGTAGCCGGGCTCGGCGAGGCGGAAGACCCACTCGCCGGCGGGGAGCGCCTTCTGCGCGGTGGTCCAGGCGTCGGCCGTGCCCGGGATGCCGGAGGTGCGGACCTCGGCGAACGGGTAGTAGGCCTTGGTCTCGCGCTCGTACCAGTAGGGCTGCACGACGAACGAGGTGGTCGAGACGCCGGACGCGGCGCTGGCGGTGACGGTGCCGGAGGCGGCGGTCGCGCGCGGGAGGCTGATCGTGAGGTCGGTGCGGGACTCGCCGACGCCGTCCGCCTCGACGTCGATCGGGGTGTCGCCGAACCAGGTCGGGTACCAGCTGTCGTCGCCGTCGACCGAGGCGAGGAGGTAGTAGGCCTCGCCGCCCGGGAGGGTGAGGGAGAAGGCGGCCTCGGTGGCGATCGTGCGGATCTCGGTGCCCGCGCCGTTCTCGACGCGGAGGCGGTAGGCGGCGCCGGTCGGAGCGGGGTGCGCGGCGTCGGTGTCCTTCAGCGCGATGGTGCCGGAGAGGACGATCTCGGCGGCCGGGTCGGCGGCGACGGCGTCGCGCTGGGTCTTGGCGTTCGACAGCGCGCGATCGAAGGCGTCGGTGGTCGCGGTCTGCGTCACGGTGCCGAGTGGGGCGTCCTCCTGCGCCTGCGCCGGACCGGCGGCGAGGCCGGTGAGCAGCACGGCGGAGACGCCGAGTGCGGTGAGAGGAGCGAGCGGCCGACGGCGGCGAGGAGTCACGGCAGATCTTTCGAGAGGATCCGCGGCGGACCGCGGGCGGACACGGTGCCTGAATGCTAGCTGCCAGGGTGCCTCGAGAACTCTCGCGGCGCCGCCCCGCAGACCCCCATCCGGGGGCCCGTCGCGGATCGGCGGGGGGTTGGCGGCGGGCGGCCGCGTCGGCGCCCCGTGCTGAGGAGCGGCCCGCGCAGCGCACCCCCTGCTGATCGAGTAGTCCGCGCAGCGCACCCCATGCTGATCGAGTAGGCCGCGCAGCGGGCGTATCGAGATCCACGCCCCGGCAGAGTGGTGGCGCAGCAGTCCTTGCGGTGGTGGGTCTCGATACGCCCTTCGGGCTACTCGACCAGCATGGAAAGGGGAGGTGGCCGCTCGTCCGGCAGGGATGCGCGCTCGCGACGGGAGCTGCGATCCTGCGCGCGAGACCGCGATAGTGAGCGATTCCGTGCGTCTCCTGGCGGAAATCGCAGGATCTGCGCGTGCGAGACTGGCTGCGAGCGTGCTCCACCCGCCCCGCGGGGACGGAGCCACTGGACCCGGTCCGCTCATCCGCATCCTTTCGCAGGAGGACTCGAATGACCGATACCGCCGTGCTCGCCACCGCCCCGACCCGCACCCCCGTCGCACGTACCCCCGTCGCCAAGGCGATCCTGATGTGCCGCCCCGAGCACTTCACCGTCGTCTACCGGATCAACCCCTGGATGGACCCGCAGGTCCCCACCGACACCGCCCTCGCCGTGCGCCAGTGGCAGACGCTGTACGACACCTACGTCGAGCTCGGCTTCGACGTGCAGCTGATCGAGCCCGAGGCCGGCCTGCCCGACATGGTCTACGCCGCGAACGGCGGGTTCGTGATCGACGGCATCGCCTACGGCGCCTCCTTCACCTACCCCGAGCGCCAGCCCGAGGGCCCCGCGTACATGGACTGGTTCCGCGGCGCCGGCTTCGACGTGCGCGTGCCCGAGGAGGTCAACGAGGGCGAGGGCGACTTCCTCCTCGTCGGCGAGCGGATCCTCGCCGGCACCGGCTTCCGCTCCGCCTCCGACTCGCACGCCGAGGTCGCCCGGATCTTCGGCCGCGAGGTCGTCACCCTCGAGCTGGTGAACCCGTCGTTCTACCACCTCGACACCGCGATCGCCGTGCTCGACGACACGAACATCGCCTACCTGCCGAGCGCGTTCAGCGAGGAGGGCAACCGCGTCCTCCGCGAGCTCTACCCCGACGCGATCCTCGTCTCGGAGGAGGACGCGTCCGTGCTCGGGCTCAACTCCTTCTCCGACGGCCTCAACGTCGTCATCGCCTCGCGCGCGGCCGGCTTCGAGCGCCAGCTGCGCGAGCGCGGCTACCACCCGATCGGCGTCGACCTGTCCGAGCTGCTGCTCGGCGGCGGCGGCGTGAAGTGCTGCACCCTCGAGCTGCGGCGCTGAGCCGCTCCTTTTCTCCCTCACCCACTCCGCAGAAGTCGTCGTACTCGGCACTCGAGTACGACAACTTCTGAGGAGTCGATCGTCCTCAGGAGGCACGACATGAGCATCACCGAGACCGACCGTTCCGCCGAGCTGATCGCCGCGGAGGAGGCGCACGCCGCGCACAACTACCACCCGCTGCCCGTCGTCGCCGCGACCGGCGAGGGCGCGTGGATCACCGACGTGGAGGGGCGCCGCTACCTCGACTGCCTCGCCGCGTACTCCGCCGTCAACTTCGGCCATTCGCACCCGGTGCTGCTGGACGCCGCACGCGCGCAGCTCTCCCGGGTCACCCTCACCAGCCGCGCCTTCCACAACGACAAGCTCGGCCCGTTCGTGACGGCGCTCGCCGCGCTCGCCGGCAAGGACATGGTCCTCCCGATGAACACGGGCGCGGAGGCCGTCGAGTCCGGCATCAAGGTCGCCCGCGCCTGGGGCTACCGGGTGAAGGGCGTCGCGCCCGGCCGCGCGAACATCATCGTCGCGGCCGGCAACTTCCACGGCCGCACCACGACGATCATCTCGTTCAGCGACGACGCGGAGGCGCGCGACGGCTTCGCCCCGTTCACGCCCGGCTTCCGGACGGTGCCGTTCGGCGACGCGGCGGCCCTCGAGGCCGCGATCGACGGGGACACCGTCGCCGTGCTGATCGAGCCGATCCAGGGCGAGGCGGGCATCGTCGTCCCGCCGGCCGACTACCTCCCCGCCGTCCGCGAGATCACCGCGCGGCACAACGTCCTCTTCATCGCCGACGAGATCCAGTCCGGCCTCGGCCGCACCGGCGCGACCTTCGCCTGCGACCTCGTCGACGTCGTCCCGGACGTCTACCTGCTGGGCAAGGCGCTCGGCGGCGGCATCGTGCCGGTGTCGGCCGTCGTCGCGAACGCCGACGTGCTCGGCGTGCTCCAGCCCGGCCAGCACGGCTCGACCTTCGGCGGCAACCCGCTCGCCGCCGCCGTCGGCCTCGCGGTCGTCGAGCTGCTCGCCACCGGGGAGTACCAGGCGCTGGCCCGCGAGCGCGGCGCCCAGCTGCACGCCCGCCTCACCGCCCTGATCGGGCGCGGCGTGGTCGCCGTCCGCGGCGCCGGACTCTGGGCCGGCATCGACATCGACCCCGCCCTCGCCTCCGGCCGCGCCGTCTGCGAGGCCCTGATGGCCCGCGGCGTCCTCGCCAAGGACACCCACGGCTCGACGATCCGCCTCGCCCCGCCCCTCGTCGTCACCGCCGGCGAGATCGACTCCGCCGTCGACGAGCTGGAGGCCGTGCTCGACTCCCTGCGCTGACCCCCCGCCTCCCTCCCGCGAGATGCCACTTGTGCACGCTTTCCACGGCGTGTCGCGTACACAAGTGGCATCTCGCGGAAGGCGCTGAGCCCCCTCGACCGGCGACGGCGAGGGGGCTCCGTCGTGCCCGGGCTCAGCGCGGATCCGGCGCTGTGCGGGCAACTCGCGGCGGATGCTGTCATGCTGGACGCGGCCGCCGCGGTCTCGGCAGCGATCCGCACACTCCGGGTCCACCTCCTCACCGCGACCCGCGCCCCCACCCGCACCGCTCCCGGTGCCGCACGATGCGGCGCGGAGCACGACCCGGGTGGCTGCGGACGAGGCCGTGCAGAGCACCGGAACCACCCGGCGGCTGCGACCACACAGACCACCTGCGCCGAGGCGCTCCGCACGAAGCGGGGGCCGCGCGCACCAGCACGACGCCACGTCCCCCACCAGAAAGCACCCATGCGAAACGCCAGAACCGCCAAGCCCGCGCGCCACCACCTCGAGCTCCCCGCCCCCAAGCCGCTGGAGAAGGGCGGCATGCGCATCACCCCGCTCGGCGGCCTGGGCGAGATCGGTCGCAACATGACCGTCTTCGAGCACAAGGGCAAGCTGCTCATCGTCGACTGCGGCGTGCTCTTCCCCGAGGAGAACCAGCCCGGCATCGACGTGATCCTCCCCGACTTCGCCGCGATCCGCTCGCGCCTGAAGGACATCGAGGCGATCGTGCTCACCCACGGCCACGAGGACCACATCGGCGGCGTGCCGTACCTCCTCAAGGAGCGCGGCGACATCCCGATCATCGCGTCGACCTTCACCCTCGCGCTGATCACCGCGAAGCTCACCGAGCACCGCATCACCCCGCGCACCCGCCCGGTGAAGGAGGGCGACCGGATCGACGCCGGCGTCTTCGACCTCGAGTTCCTCGCGGTCAACCACTCCATCCCCGACGGCCTCGCGGTCGCCATCCGCACCGAGGCCGGCCTCGTGCTGCACACGGGCGACTTCAAGATGGACCAGTTCCCGCTCGACGGGCGCACCACCGACCTCCCCGGCTTCGCGCGCCTCGGCGACGAGGGCGTCGACCTCTTCCTGGTCGACTCCACCAACGCCGACGTCCCCGGCTTCGCGATCTCCGAGGGCGACCTCGCCCCCGCGATCGACCAGGTCTTCCGCACCGCCCCGCGCCGCATCGTCGTCTCGAGCTTCGCCAGCCACGTGCACCGCATCCAGCAGGTGCTCGACGCCGCGCAGAAGCACGGCCGCAAGGTCGCCTTCGTCGGCCGCTCGATGGTCCGCAACATGGGCATCGCCGCCGAGCTCGGCTACCTCAAGATCCCGGCCGGCCTCGTCGTCGACATGAAGGTGCTCGAGAAGCTGCCCGCGACCCAGATCGTGATGATCTGCACCGGCTCGCAGGGCGAGCCGATGGCGGCGCTCTCGCGCATGGCCAACAAGGACCACATCATCGACATCGGCCCCGGCGACACCGTGCTGCTCGCCAGCTCGCTGATCCCCGGCAACGAGAACGCGATCTACCGGATCATCAACGCCTTCACCCGCTGGGGCGCGACGGTCGTGCACAAGGGCAACGCCAAGGTGCACGTCTCGGGCCACGCCAGCGCGGGCGAGCTCGCCTACTGCTACAACATCCTCCGCCCGACCGCGGTCCTGCCCGTGCACGGCGAGTGGCGCCACCTCACGGCGAACGCCGCGATCGCGACGCGCACCGGCATCGACGAGAAGAACGTCTTCGTCGTCGAGGACGGCGTCTCGATCGACCTCGTCAAGGGGCGCTCGCGGATGAGCGGCCGCATCCCGGCCGACCTCGTCTTCGTCGACGGCACCACGATCGGCGTCGCGACCGAGGACGCGATGATCGACCGCCGCGTCCTCGCCGAGGAGGGCACCATCACGGTGCTCGCCATCGTCGACCTGGACCGCGGCACGCTCGGCGAGCCGGTCGAGTTCTTCACCCGCGGCTTTGTGGAGGAGCCGAGCTGGAAGGAGAACGCCAGCAAGGCGATCGACGACGCGGTGCTCCAGGCCGCCGGCCAGCCGACCGACCGCGACGCGATCGAGAAGCTGATCACGCGCACCCTCGGCCGCTGGCTGACCCGCCGTCACCGTCGCAACCCGGTCATCACGACGATCGTCGTCGAGGAGTAAACCTCCGCCCCCGTGCACAACTAAGGCTGGATGGCCGCGATCGCCTCGTTTTCGGGCTGATCCGGGCATCCAGCCTTATTCGTGCACGCCTCGCGGCGGTGACCCGCGTCCCTCGGGCCGCCCGCCCGCGAACTGCCCGTTAGGGAACCGTATGGATCCGGGCGTTCTCGGCTCCGGAGCCGCCTCCGCCGAGTAGACACGTCCAGTGACCTCCTCTCTCGTCCGCGGCGACGCCGACGCCCTCGAACCCTCGCCCCTCTCCTCAGCGCCCTCCTCCGGGCGCCGCGGCGGAGTGAAGGCGTGGCTGCTCGAGGGGCTGCGGAGCGACTCCGGCGCGCACCCCGGGCCGCACTCCACCACCGAGAAGACGCACTCCTGGTGGCGCGTGATGTGCCTGACCGGCGTCGACTACTTCTCCACGCTCGGCTACCAGCCCGCGATCGCGGCGCTCGCCGCCGGACTGGTCTCGCCGCTGGCGACCATCGTCCTGGTGCTGCTCACCCTCTTCGGCGCGCTGCCGGTCTACCGCCGGGTCGCCCGGGAGAGCTTCCGCGGCGAGGGCTCGATCGCGATGCTGGAGCGGCTGCTGCCCTGGTGGGGCGGCAAGCTCTTCGTGCTGGTGCTGCTCGGCTTCGCGGCGACGGACTTCATGATCACGATCACCCTGTCGGCGGCCGACGCCACCGCGCACGCGGTCGAGAACCCGTTCGCGCCGGCCTGGTTCCACGGCGCGGAGGTGCCGCTGACGCTGGGGCTGGTCGCGCTGCTCGGGATCGTCTTCCTCCGCGGCTTCAAGGAGGCGATCTCGATCGCGGTCGTGCTGGTCGCCGTGTTCCTCGCGCTGAACGCGGTCGTCATCGTCGTCGCGATCGCGCACGTCGCCGAGAACCCGGTGGTGATCGGGAACTGGTGGTCGGCGCTGACGACGCAGCACGGGAATCCGCTGATCATGGTCGGCATCGCGCTGATCGTGTTCCCGAAGCTGGCGCTCGGGCTGTCCGGCTTCGAGACCGGCGTGGCGGTGATGCCGCAGATCCGCGGCGACGCGAGTGACACCGACGCGGCCCCGGTCGGCCGGATCCGCGGGGCGAAGCGGCTGCTGATCACCGCCGCCGTGACGATGTCGGCGTTCCTGATCACCTCGAGCTTCGTGACGACGCTGCTGATCCCGCAGGCCGAGTTCCAGCCGGGCGGGCAGGCCAACGGCCGCGCCCTCGCCTACCTCGCGCACGAGTACCTCGGTGACGCCTTCGGCACCGCCTACGACGTCAGCACGATCTGCATCCTCTGGTTCGCGGGCGCCTCGGCGATGGCCGGGCTGCTCAACATCGTGCCGCGCTACCTCCCGCGCTACGGGATGGCGCCGCAGTGGGCCGCGGCGGTGCGTCCCCTGGTGCTGGTCTTCACGGCCGTCGCGTTCCTGATCACGATCCTCTTCCGGGCCGACGTCGACGCCCAGGGCGGCGCGTACGCGACCGGGGTGCTGGTGCTGATCACGTCCGCCTCCGTCGCCGTGTTCCTGTCGGCCAAGCGGAAGAAGCAGCGCAAGCGGGCCGTCGGCTTCGCGGTGATCGCGCTCGTCTTCGTCTACACGACGGTCGTGAACGTGGTCGAGCGGCCGGACGGCGTGCGGATCGCGAGCCTGTTCATCCTCGGGATCCTCGTGGTGTCGCTGATCTCGCGGGTGCAGCGCTCGTTCCAGCTGCGGGCGACCTCGGTGACCTTCGACGCGCAGGCTCTCGACTTCCTCAGCACCGACGCCGACGACTACGGCGTGATCCGCGTCCTCGCGAACGAGCCCGACGACGGCTCCGAGCGCGAGTACCGCGACAAGCTGGCCGAGGAGCAGCGCGACAGCAACCTGCCGATGCGCGGCCCGGTCCTCTTCCTCGAGGTGCACACCACCGACTCGTCCGACTTCGAGGAGGACCTCGTGGTGCAGGGGCGCGTCTGCCACGGCTTCCGCGTGCTCACGGTGACGAGCGGCAACATCCCGAACACCATCGCGACGGTGCTGCTCGAGATCCGCGCCCTGACCGGCGTCGTCCCGGACGTCTACTTCGAGTGGACCGAGGGCGGCCCGCTCTCCAACATGTTTCGCTTCCTGATCACCGGCACCGGCGAGGTCGCCCCCGTCACCCGCGAGGTCCTGCGCCGCGCCGAGCCCCGCCGCGAGCGCCGCCCGGGCGTCCACGTCGGCTGACCCGCGCGCCCGCTCCCGCCCCGCCGCGAGATGCCACTTGTGCACGCCTTCCACGGCGTGTCGCGTGCACAAGTGGCATCTCGCGGGAGGGAGGGGACTGAGCGCACCCGACGTTCGGCGACGGGGAGTCGACGGGGAGCGTGGAGGGGTGGGTAGCCTCCCGCGATGATCGTCTTCCGTTCGCCCGGCGTCGCGACGGACGAAGCGCGACCGACGGCCTCCGTCTACGTCGACGGGTTCAACCTCTACCGGAGGGTCCTGGAGTCTGAGCCGACGCTCAAGTGGCTCGATCTCGCACGCCTGTGCGATCTCCTTCTGCCGACCTTCGACGTGGTCCGGGTCCGGTACTTCACCGCCATGATCCGGGCGACGCTCGGGACCGATCCGCAGGCGCCGGCTCGACAGCAGGCATACGTGCGCGCTCTGCGGACCTCTCCGCGGATCACCGTCCACGAAGGGATGTTCCGCATAGATCGTCGGACCATGCCCGTGCATCCTGCGCGGCTCGACGACGGCGGCCGGCTCGTGACGGTCGGAGTGCGCAGGACGGAGGAGAAGGGGTCCGACGTCAACCTGGCCGCCCACATGCTCGTCGACGCCTTCCGGGGCGAGGCGGAGACGTTCTTCCTACTGTCGAACGACTCGGACTTCACCGAGGCCTTCCGGATGGTGCGCGACGAGGCGGGCAAGGAGATCGGCCTGATCTCGCCGACCGACAGACCGTCGGCCTCGCTGCTCGCGGTGGCGCCCGCGCACATCCGCAAGATCCGCCGCGGTGTGCTCGAGCGGAGCCGGTTTCCGGATGTGCTCCACGACGACCGCGGCGTCCTCCGTCGCCCCGCTGCGTGGGGCGGAAAGAGCTGAGGCCCCTTCCGGAGAAGGGGCCCCGCGCCCGGTAGCCGAAGCGTCCGGGGGTGTCCCCTCAGCGTACGCGCCTCGCCTCCCTCCCCGCCGCGAGATGCCACTTGTGCACGCCTTCCACGGCGTGTCGCGTGCACAAGTGGCATCTCGCGGGAGGGAGGGGCGGGTCAGTCGCGGACCGTGGAGAGGGGCTCGGTGATGCTCTCGAGGCTGCGGCGCTCGGCGTCGACGCCGAAGATCAGGGCGACGACGCCGCCGACGATCATCACCGCCGCGCCGACGAAGTAGCCGACGGTGAGCGGGCCGCGGTCGCTGCCGTCGCCGATCAGCACGCCGTAGAGGGTGGGCGCGACGGCGCCGGCGATCTGGCCGAGGGTGAAGAAGTACGAGATCGCCTGGCTGCGCAGCTCCAGCGGGAAGATCTCGCTGACCGTGAGGTAGGCGCTCGAGGCGCCGGCGGAGGCGAAGAAGAACGAGACGCACCAGAGGATCGTCTGGGTCGTCGCGGTCAGCACGTCCATGCTGAACAGCAGCGCCGAGAGCGCGAGCACCGCCCCGGAGACGCCGTAGGTGAGGAAGATCATCTTCCGCCGGCCCCAGACGTCGAAGAGGTGGCCGAGCACCAGCGGACCGACGAGGTTGCCGATCGCGAACGGGAAGAAGAAGTACGAGACGGCGTTCTGCTCCACCCCGTAGAAGTTCTCCAGCACCAGCGCGTAGGTGAAGAAGATCGCGTTGTAGAGGAACGACTGGGTGATCATCATGGTCGCGCCGACCAGGGTCCGCTTCGGGTACTGCTTGATCAGCACCCGCGCGATGGTGCGGAACGGGATGCTCTCGGTCGCCTTCACGGTGATCGCCTGCGAGTCGTCGACCGGCTCGAGCTTTCCGCCCTCCGACTCGACGCGGCGCTCGATCTCGTCGACGGTGCGCTCCGCCTCCTCCTCGCGGCCGTGGGTCATCAGCCAGCGCGGGCTCTCGGGGATGTGCCGGCGGAGGTAGATGATCGCGAGTCCGAGGATCGGCCCGAGGAAGAAGCCGAGGCGCCAGCCGACGTTCTCGGCGAAGAGCTGGTCGTTGAGGAAGAAGAGGTTCGCCGCGGAGCCGAGCGCCGCGCCGCCCCAGTAGGTGCCGTTGATCGCGATGTCGACCCGGCCGCGGTACTTCGACGGGATCAGCTCGTCGATGGCGGAGTTGATCGCCGCGTACTCGCCGCCGATGCCCATCCCCGCGAAGAAGCGGAAGACGGCGAGGAAGAGGTAGTTCGGCGCGAGCCCAGCCAGACCGCTCGCGACCAGGTAGATCACCAGCGTCAGGATGAAGAGCTTGCGCCGGCCGAGCCGGTCACTCAGCCGCCCGAAGATCAGCGCGCCGACGATCTGGCCGACCAGGTAGACCGTGCCGAGCACGCCGACCTGCGCGGCCGAGAGGTCGAACTCCTTCGCGAAGCCGGCACTCGCGACGATCTGGATCTCGAGGCCGTCCAGCACCCAGGAGAAGCCGAGGCCGACGACGATCGACCAGTGGAACCGCGTCCACGGCAGCCGGTCGATGCGGGCGGGGACGAGGCTCCGGACGGGGCCGCGCTCTTCGGTGTCGGTGGACATGGCTCGCGCCTTCCTGTCGCCCCGGCTGCGCTGCTGATGCGCGCGGTCCCGGACGCGGCGTGACGACGATAGACCCGAGCATCGCCGGGCTATGCACCCCTTGCCACGGCGCGCCTGCCGGGTGTATCCGGCGACGTGCGCGTCTGCCCCCTTCCGCGAGATGCCACTTGTGCACGCCTTCCACGGCGTGTCGCGTGCACAAGTGGCATCTCGCGGAGGGGGGGCGGGGCGCCGAGGGCGTGGGTAGCGTGGGGGGATGATCGATGCGACACCCGCCGGAACGCCCGCCTACGTCCTGAGCGAGGGGCCCGTCTGGGACGGGGAGACCGGCCGGCTGACCTGGGTGGACATCGAGGCGGGCGCGGTGCTGTCGGCGCCGCTCACCGCGGACGGGCTCGGGGCGATCACCCGCACGGACGTCGGCGAGCAGGTCGGCTGCGCGCTGCCGCTCGGCGACGGCCGGGTGCTCGTCGCGCTCACCCGCCGCCTCGCGATCCTGGAGGTCGACGGCTCGCTGACCCGCGGCTCCGAGCTGCTGCCCGAGGGGCACCGCTTCAACGACGGCTCCATCGACCCGCAGGGCCGGCTCGTCGTCGGCTCGCTGACGCTGGGCGAGTCCGTCGGCGACGACGTGCTGCTGCGCCTCGAGCACGACGGAGCGGTCACCGTCCTCGACCACGACCTGCGGCTCTCGAACGGCCTCGGCTGGTCGCCCGACGGCGCGGTGATGTACTCGGTCGACACCGAGTCGGGCGTCGTCTACCGGCGCCCGTACCTCGACGGGGTGAACGGCCCGCGCGAGACCTTCCTCGAGCCGGAGGAGGGCGTCTTCCTCGACGGCATGACCGTCGACTCCGAGGGCCGGCTGTGGTGCTCGGTCTGGGGCGGGAGCGGCGTGCGCGTCTACGACTCCGAGGGCCGCCGACTCGAGGGCGAGGGCATCGCGATCGACGCGCCGCACTCCTCCAGCATCGCCTTCGCGGGGGAGGCGCTCGACGTCGCCGTCGTGTCGTCGGCCTCGCGCGACCTGTCGGCGGACGAGCGGGCGCGGTACCCGCTCGCGGGCGGGCTGTGGCTCGCGCGGCCGGGTGCGACCGGGCTGCCGGCGCCGCGCTGGGTCGAGGCGCCGCTGCCCTGACGAGGGCGGGGTCGCTTCGGGGCGGGGCGGCGACGGATCGGGGCCGGACTCTCGGACCCGCGGTCAGTCGCCGTCGACCGGCGCGGCCGGCTCCGACGCGGGCTGCGGCGTCAGGGTGACCCGCGAGATCCGGTAGCGGTCGGTCTCGGCGACCCGGAGCACGTGGTCGCCGACGACGAGGGTGTCGCCCACGACGGCGACCCGGCCGATGCGGTCGAGCACGTAGCCGCCGACCGTCTCGTAGGGACCCTCGGGCAGCTCGATGCCGAGCAGCTCCTCCAGGTCCTCGAGGATCATGCCGCCGTCGAGGTCCTGCAGCTGCTCGGCCGCCTTCGCATCGACGTCCTGGCGCGCGCCGTCGTACTCGTCGTAGATCTCGCCGACGAGCTCCTCGAGCAGGTCCTCGAGGGTGATGATGCCGTCGGTTCCGCCGTACTCGTCGATGACGACGGCGATCTGGTGGCCGTCCTGCCGCATGGTGCGCAGGGCCGCGAGCACCTTCGTCGTGCCGGGCACCGCCAGGATCGGGCGGGTGATGTCGGCGACGCTGCTCGCGGTGCCGTCGCGGCCCGCCGCCGGGAACGCGGCCATCAGATCGCGGACGTGCACGAAGCCGAGGACGTCGTCGCGGTTCTCGCCGACCACCGGGTAGCGCGAGTGCGGCCGGCCGAGCACCTCCGCGTAGCCCTCGGCGACGGGCAGGTCGCCGCGGAGGAAGTCGACGTCCGGCCGCGGGCGCATCACCTCGGCGACGCGCCGGTCGTCGGCGCGGAAGACGTCGGCGAGCAGCTGCCGGCTGTCCTCGGCGATCTCGGTGTTGCTCGAGATCATGTCGCGCACCTCATCCGCCGAGACGCTCTCGCCCTTCTCGCGCGGGTCGGCGCCGAGGAGGCGGACCACCGCGTCGGTGGAGACCGACAGCAGCCAGATGATCGGGCGCATGAGACGCGCGAGCGTGTTGAGCGGCGGGGCGAGCACCTTGGTGAAGGCGACCGACTTCTGCATGGCCAGGCGCTTGGGGACGAGCTCGCCGAGCACGAGCGAGAGGTAGGCGATGACGAGGGTCATCAGGATCAGCGCGACCGTCGACGCCGCGCCGTTCGAGAGACCGAGCGACTCGAGCGGCGGCACGAGGTCCGGCGCGATCGTCGAGGCGCCGTACGCCGAGGAGAAGAAGCCCGCGAGCGTCACGCCGATCTGCACGGCCGAGAGGAAGGTGTTCGGGTTCCGCACCAGCTCGGCGATGCGGCGGCCGCGCTCGCTGCCCGCCTCGATCGCGCGCACCTGGCTCTCGCGGAGGCTGACGATCGCCATCTCGGTGCCCGCGAACACCCCGCCGATGAGCACGAACAGCACGACGAGGCCGATGTTGAGGAGGGTGTCCAGATCCACGGTGCTCAGAGTACGGACGCCCGCTCGGAGAACGCCTCGCGCCCTCTCAGGCGGCGGCGCACCCCCGCCCGCCCTCACTCCTCAAAAGTTGCGGTAGTCGCGCCCGACTACCGCAACTTCTGGGAAGTGGGCGGGCGGGCGTCGGGCGGGGTGCGTCCGCCGTCCAGAAGTTGTCGTACTGGCGTGCCGACTACGACAAGTTCTGGAGGGAGGCGGCCGCGCGCCTTCCGTCGGCTCCAGTCCTCCAGAAGTTGCGGTACTCGGCGGCGAGTACCGCAACTTGTGGAGAGTGGGTGGCGGAAGGCGGCGCGGTCAGGCGTCGCCGGGGCGGACGCCGATCGTCAGGATGAGGTTCGCGTAGATGCGGCGGTCGCCGCTGGCGATGGTGAGGGCGACGTCGTCGGTGCGGGCCTCGGCGTAGAAGGCGTGCCGCTCGACGGAGGTGAAGGGGACGCCGTCCAGGGTGGCGCGGAAGGCGTCCTGCGCGGGCACGTCGAGGCCGGGCGCGGGCGTCATCACGGTCGCCTCCTCGACGACGATCGCGGTCAGCAGCGCCTCGAGGATCTCGTCGACGGTGAGCATGTCCGGGCGCAGGTTGAGGTGCACGAGCGCGGAGTTCTTCCCGAGCGTGGTGCCGACCGGGTAGTTGCCGTCGGCGATCAGGATGCGGGAGCCGTGGCCGGCGCGGGCGAGCGCGTGCAGGATCTCGGGGTGCAGGAGGGTCGTGGTCAGCATGGTGCTCCTCGGTGAGGGGACGGTGGTGGGACGGGCGTCAGTGGTGGACGTGGGCGACGGAGGCGCCGGCGATCAGCCGGCCGGGAAGGGTGCGCGTCTCGAACGGCTCAAGGCTGCCGTCGAGCCGGCGCTCGATCAGCGCGGCGGCCTCGGCGGCGATGGCGTCGGTCGGCTGCTCGACGATGGTCAGCCGCGGTCGGACGACCCGCGCGAGCTCGACGGTGTCGAAGCCGACGATCGAGAGGTCGGCGGGCAGGCGCAGGCCGGAGTCGCCGAGCGCGGTCAGCGCGCCGACGGTCAGCTCGCGGTTGCTGGCGAAGACGGCGGTCGGCCGGTCGCGGCGGGCGAGGATCCGCTCCATCGAGGCGATGCCGCTCTCGACGCTCAGCGGGCCGAGCTCGACCTCGGCCGGCCCGAGGCCGCGGGAGGCGAGCTCGTCGAGGACGCCCGCGGTGCGCTCCCGGGTGGTCGACACGTCCGGATCGCCGCCGAGCACCGCGATCGCGCGGTGGCCGTGGTCGGCGAGGTGCCGGGCGGCGGAGGCGCCGGCCGCGCGGTTGTCGAGCACCACGCGGTCGGTCTCGAGCTCGTCGTCGACCCAGTCCACCGTCACCACGGGAGTGCCCTGCTCGGAGGCGCTGCGGAGCGCGTCGACGTCGCCCCGGGTCGGGACGGCGACGATCCCGTCGACCATCTTCTCCAGCAGCAGCCCGACGGCGGCGCCCGGCTCGGGCAGGCTGACGCCGATCAGCACGCCGATGCCGTCGCCGCGCAGGGCCCGCTCGAGCCCGGCGATGATCGACAGGTGGAACTCGTTGTCCAGCGCCGGCAGCAGCACGCCCACCGTGCGGGAGCGCCGCGAGCGCAGGCCGCGCGCGAAGCCGTTGACGCGGAAGTCGAGCCGCTCGGCCGCCGCCTCGATCGCGACGGCGTTCTCGGGGCGCACCGGCAGGCCGTTGTAGTGCTTCGAGATCGTCGAGAGCGACAGCCCGGTCAGCCGCTGCAGGTCCTTGTACGTCGCCATCTCAGAGCGCGGGCGAGCCGTAGCCGTCCCAGCCGGGGATCGTGCCGTCGGCGTCCCAGAGGTCGAGCCAGTCGGTGCTGCCCGGCCAGAGGAAGACCTGGCCCTTGATCAGCCGGTTGTTGCGCTCGGCGCCGCGCAGGGACTCCTGCTCGGCGGCGGTGAGGGCGAGCGACGCGGCGGCGAGATTGGCCTCGATCTGCTCGGGCTTCACCGCGAACGGGATCGGGATCTGGCCGCGGTTGACGGCCCAGGCGAGGCAGACGACGACCGGGTGCACGCCGCGCTCGCGGGCGATGGCCTGCACGGCGGGGTGCTCGATGTCGACGAGGTCGCCGTCGACGCGGTCGCGCTCGGGGCGGGACGGCGAGCCCAGCGGCGAGTAGCCGATCGGCTGGATGCCGTGATCGAGGCAGTAGCGGAACAGCTCCGGCTGCTGGAAGCAGGGGTGCAGCTCCATCTCGTTGAGCGCCGGGGCGATGCGGACGTCGGCGAGGATCCGCTCGAGCTTCGCGATCGTGACGTTCGAGGTGCCGAGGTGCCGGACCAGACCGCGGTCGACGAGCGACTCGAGCGCCGCCCAGGTGCGCAGGAACGCGGCGTGCTCGTAGGGGCGCGCCTCCGGGTCGCGGGCGTCGGTCTCGGCGTGCGGCGGGTGGTGGTTGGGGAACGGCCAGTGCACGAAGACGGCGTCGAGCACGTCGAGGCCGAGGTCCTCGAGCGAGCGCTCGACCGATGCGACGGCGGCGTCCGGCTCGTGCGCGTCGTTCCAGATCTTCGACATCACGAAGAGCTCCTCGCGCGGCACGCCGGAGTCGGCGATCGCTCGCCCGACGCGTGGCTCGTTGCCGTAGACCGTGGCGCAGTCGAGCAGCCGGAAGCCGGCCCGGAGCGAGTGCTCGACGGCGAGGCCGACCGTCTCGGCGTCGTAGCGGTCGGAGCCGAAGGTGCCGGCGCCGATCGAGGGGATGCGGCGACCGCTCGCGAGGGTGCGGTGCGCCGGCGGAGCGGCGGTGCGGGGGTCGGCGGCGGTGACGGCGGCGTCCATGCCACTCCTCGGGGTCGTGAGGCGAAACGATTCGCAGTCAGCCTAGGTGCATCCCCACTCGTCGGACCAGGGCCGGGAGGCGAAACGACGCGAATCGTTTCGCCTC
Source organism: Rathayibacter sp. PhB179 (assembly GCF_004345345.1). Lineage (NCBI taxonomy): Bacteria > Bacillati > Actinomycetota > Actinomycetes > Micrococcales > Microbacteriaceae > Rathayibacter > Rathayibacter sp. PhB179. Next base: position 162,534 of record NZ_SLVD01000004.1, read on the forward strand.
CCGGCGTCCACGGCCTTGACTGCTACTTGCCGGTCACCGCGTCCTTCACGGCGCCGACGGCCTTCTCGACGATGTTCGGCTTCGGCGAGGTGCCGTAGAAGCGCTCGTCCGGCTGGGTGGGCGGCGGCATCGGCACGCCGTCGTCGGGGCTCGCCGTGCGGTAGCTGAACTCGCCCTTGCCGTCGGGCGTGGGTCCGGACGCCCAGCTGCCCTCGGCGGCCGCGGCGCCGTCCGAGAAGTTGATGTACTCGTACGACACCGAGCGCTCCTCCTTCGAGAGCGGGAAGTTCGAGGGCACCGGCAGGTCCTCCGCGCCCTCCGCGCGCAGCTCGGCGGCGGCGGCGATCCACTGGTTCTGGTGCATCGTGTCGCGGGCCAGGAGGAACGAGAGCAGGTCCCGCACGCCGTGGTCGTCGGTCATGTGGTACAGCCGCGCGACCTGCAGGCGGCCCTGCATCTCGGCGTTCGCGTTGGCGGTGAAGTCGGCCAGCAGGTTGCCGCTCGCCGTGATGTACGAGCCCTGCCAGGGGTTGCCGTTGCTGTCGACGGGGCGGACGCCCGCGCCGGCGACGATCGCGGCCTGGATGTCGGTGCCGCCGATGACCGCGCCGAGAACCGGGTCCTTCTTGATGGCATCCTCGGACTGCTCGACGGGAGCCTTCTCGAGCAGCTGGGCGATCATGATCGCGATCATCTCGACGTGGCCGAACTCCTCGGCGCCGATGCCGTAGAGCAGGTCGCGGTACTTGCCGGGCTCGTGGGCGTTCCAGGCCTGGAAGCCGTACTGCATGGCGACGGTGATCTCGCCGTACTGGCCGCCGAGCACCTCCTGGAACCGGCGGGCGAAGACGGCGTCGGGCTTGGAGGGGGAGGACGTGAACTGGAGCTCTTGACGGTGGAAGAACATGCGGTCGTACCTTTCCGGGAGCAGTCGGTGCGGACCTCGTCGCCCGCCCTTCGACGGTAGGCAGGGCCCTTCGGCGCTCAGAAGGGGCTTGACCTCTCCTGCCGCTGCTCCCGGATCGGACCTGTCGGCGCTCCCGGATCGGACCAGTCGCGCTCCCGGATCAGACCAGGCGGCGCGACTCCGCCGTCACCACGCGGAACCAGCGGGCGCCGTAGCCGTCGATCCCGAGGGTCACCGAGCCGTCGTCGCCGATCGGCCGCGACTCGCCGCCGAGGGAGTCGACCAGGCGCGAGCCCGGCTCCGAGTCGGGGAGCGTGATCCTCACGGTGCGCGGGCTCGAGGCGAAGCTGTGCACGGCGACGGTCGTGCCGGTCGACGCGGACATCCGGTGCGCGAAGACGCAGGGCTGGTCGGCCGGGAGGTGGGTGTACTCGCCCCAGCCGATCTCGGGGGAGCGGCGGTAGAGCCAGGCGAGGCCCTTGATGTGCGCGAGCAGCGAGCCGGGGTCGCGGAGCTGGGCGGCGGCGTTGACGTGCTCCGGGCCGAAGCCGCCGCCGGGCGGGGCCGCGATCAGGTCGCCGGGCTCGGCGCGCGAGAAGCCGCCGTTCGCCGCGGAGGTCCACTGCATCGGCGTGCGGACGCCGCTGCGGCCGGGGATGTCGGCGTTCTCGCCCATCCCGATCTCCTCGCCGTAGTAGAGGACGGGCGAGCCGGGCAGCGAGAACAGCAGGCTGTAGACCATCCGGATACGGCGCGGATCGCCGTCGAGCATCGGCGGGAGGCGGCGCACGATGCCGCGGCCGTGGATCCGCTGCGACTCCTCCGGCGCGAACGCGGCGAAGACCTCGTCGCGCTCGTCGTCGGTGAGCTGCGAGAGGGTCAGCTCGTCGTGATTGCGGACGAAGTTGGCCCACTGGCTGCCGACCGAGATCGGCGGGCGGCTCGCGATCGCCTCGACGAGGGGCGTCGCGTCCTCCCGTGCGAGCGCCAGGTAGAGGCGCTGATTGCCGATGAAGTCGAACTGCATCGACAGCTCGTCGGCGTCCTCACCGCCGAAGAAGGCGAGCTGCTCGTCGCGGGTCGTGTTCACCTCGCCGAGCAGCATCGCCTCGCCCGAGCGGCGGCTGATGAAGCGGCGCAGCAGGCGCAGCCACTCGTGCTCGTCGCGGGCGCCCGGCTCGATCAGGTAGGGCACCGCGTCGACGCGGAAGCCGTCGACCCCGAGCTGCAGCCAGAAGCCGACGAGCTTCGCGGTCTCGTCGCGCACCGCCGGGTTGTCGGTGTTGAGGTCGGGCTGGTGCCGGTAGAAGTTGTGCAGGTAGTACTGCCCGGCCTCCTCGTCGAAGAACCAGACGCCGTCCTCGACGTCCGGGAAGACGTTCGCCGGCTGGTCGGCCGGCGGCTCGTCGCGCCAGACGTAGTAGTCGCGGTAGGGGCTGTCGGGGGAGGAGCGCGCCGCCTGGAACCACGGGTGCTGGTCGCTGGTGTGGTTGACGACCAGGTCGACGATGACGCGCATCCCGCGGTCGTGCGCGGTGCGGATCACCTCGACGACGTCGCCGTGGTGGCCGTAGCGCTCGTCGACGCCGTAGAAGTCGCTGATGTCGTAGCCGTTGTCCTTGCCGGGCGAGGAGTAGAACGGCGCGAGCCAGAGGCAGCCGACCCCGAGCTCGGCGAGGTAGTCGATCCGGTGCGCGAGACCCTCGAGGTCGCCGACGCCGTCGTCGTCCCAGTCCATGAAGGTCTTGACGTCGAGGTTGAAGTAGACGGCGGCGCGCCACCACAGGTCGCTGGTGTCGGTGACCCTCATGCGGACGCCTCCGCTTCCGGGCGGGCGGGTGCGGGGTCGACGCCGCAGGCGAGTGCGGCGGTGGTGAGGGGGGTCATGGCGCTCCGGGGTCGGGTCGGGGAGGGTCGCCCTCGACGCTAGGTGCGTGATGGATCTGCGTCTGCTCGTTGATTTCTCAGGGAGCGGGCGGCGGTGCGGTGCGGGGCTCGGGCGCGGTCGTCACGATGTCGAACGAGCGAGCGGATCCTGACCGTGGACGAACTCGGCGCGATGCCCCGCGGCCGCGGCAGTACACGGCGCCGAGTCGGCTTCGGCGATCGACCTCGCCGCCTCCATGCGGGCCCTGATGGAGAACGAGGACGCCCGGCGGACGGAGGCACAGCGTGACTGACGACGATCCGCTCGCGGGCGGAGACCTGCAAAAGGCTGCGGGCCTCCCGGCCGCCGTCGACGGGGACGGCCAGGCGGCGGCCGCGTCGCTGCTCGGCGCTTTCGACGTCGACGCGATCGCCGCGAGTGAGTTCGCGGACGTCATCACCGGGATCATCGCCGGGATGATGAAGGAGGCCCCGGAGCGAGCACTGACGCCAGAGCGGGTCGAGCTGATGCAGGAACGCGCCGAAGCGGCCGTGCAGCGCTCGTTCGAGGAGGAGTCCACCCCAAGCCTGGTCTACGGGTCCGCGGATGAGTGGCTTCGGAAGTACTGGCGGTACACCTACCGGCGGCGCGTCTCCGCCAAGGGTCAGGGCACCGGACGCTGGCGCGCCGACTGGTGGACCGTCGATGAGGCCGTGCAGCGCATCGAAGCGCTTTGGCGCAGCTGGGAAGCGTCAAGGCTCGACGCGGGGCTCGGGATCAGCGCCTGGTGGATCAACCACGCCGATCCGCACATGAGCGTCCTGCTGTCCACTGAAGGACCATTTGTTGGTGCAACGGACGAGAACCTACCGAGGGAGCCTCTGCCATATTTGCCGCCTCCTGAGGGCATGTTTGACCCGGACAAGAACTCCTAGACGCGTACCCGTCGGCGATCTCGGCTTCCGGCCGGCTGGTCTGCCTCAGCCGCAGCCTGAGCACTCCGCTTGAGATGAAATACTGACGTAACGTCGAAATTGGCCTAAGCCGATTGGGTACCTCTGGTGAATGGCGGCACCGACGCCGGACCACGGCCAAGGGCCAAGGGCCAAGCCGCCGACGATCAATGGGCGGCACAGTGGTGGAGCAGCGTCGAAGCGCGGACCCGCATTGAAGCCCTCTGGCGGATGTGGGAACAGATCCGCACCAGCGCAAGGTCCAGCGCCTACTGGATCAACCACCTCGACCCGTACATGCAAGTCCTGCTCTCGCCCAGCGGTCCTTTCCCGACGTCTCCGGACGAGAACCGGCCAGGCGACATGCTTCCCTACGTACAGCCGCCAACGGAAATGTTCCCTCCAGATCGGCTCAGTTGACTGAGCCGGCCGCGGAGCTGAGGCGCTCGAAGGCGGCATCGACCAGCTCGCCGAGGTCGACGTCGTCCTCAACTGCCCAGCGTTCCCAGGCGATGTCGATTGCTGCGAGTGCAGCGTTCGCGAGGACCCGTGCGGTGAAGACGTCGGGGATGCGCTCAGCGAGGGCGTCTGCGAGCGCAACGGCACTCTCTGCTCGACGCTCGCGCAGCCGGGAAGTGAGCGCAGGCTCGCCCATGATCAAGCGGAGTCGAGCTCGGTACCCGTCGGGGTCGTCTGCGGCGACGACGATGACCGGTTCGATCGCGAGGCGCACCAGCTGCCAGCCGGACATTCGGGTGTCGGCGGGCAGAGCCCGTAGCGCCGCTGCGTGGTCGATGCTGTTGCTCTCCACCGCGGCGACGACGACGTCCTCCTTGCTGCCGAAGTAGCGGAAGAAGGTCGCCCGCGACATCCCGGCCTCCCGCGCGGCATCCTCGACCGTGACGGTGGAGTAGCCGCGCTGGAGGAACACCTCGAGTACCGCCGCGGCGAACTGCGCACGCAAGAGGTCTCGCGCTCGATTTCTCGCCCCTGCGGTCATGTTTCGAGCATAGGATATGAGACGCGGTATCAGTGTAGATACTACGTATCATTCGGACCATTCGAGCCAGGAGAACCGATGACTGCAACCGCTGCTGAACCACTCGCCTCGCGGAGGAAGCTTCGCCCGAATCTCGTGATCGCCGTCCTCGCCTTCGCGGGAATGGGGGCGTCGTTCATGCAGACGATCCTGATCCCGATCCAGGCGCAGCTCCCCGAGCTGCTCGACGCGAGCCGCGATGACACGGCCTGGGTGATCACGGTCACGCTGCTCGTGTCGGCGATCTGCACACCCGTCTCGGGGAAGCTCGGCGACATGTACGGCAAGCGCCGCGTCGCGATCGTGCTGCTCTCCCTCCTGATCGCGGGATCCGTGATCTGCGCGCTCTCGCCGACGGTCGTGCCGCTGATCATCGGCCGAGGCCTCCAAGGCACTGGCATGGGGGTGATCCCGCTGGGCATCTCGATCCTCCGCGACATCCTGCCCAAGGAGCGACTGGGCTCGGCCATCGCCCTGGTCAGCGCGACTCTCGGCGTCGGTGGAGCCCTAGGTCTGCCGATCAGCGCCCTCGTCACCGAGAACTTCGACTGGCACGCCCTCTTCTGGGTCGCCGCCGCGATCGGCGCCGTCGCCCTCGCCCTCTTCGTCCTCGTCATCCCGGCGGGCGACTCGAACGCGCGGGGGAGGTTCGACTTCGGTGGCGCTGTCGGGCTCGCGATCGGCCTCGTCGGCCTGCTTCTCGCGGTGTCCCGCGGCAACGAGTGGGGATGGACGAGCGCGCCGACGCTGATCAGCGCCGGAATCGGAGTCGTGGCCCTGTTGCTGTGGGGCTGGTACGAGCTGCGCCGCAGCAACCCGCTGGTCGACCTGCGGGTGAGCGCTCGCGGCCCCGTTCTGATGACGAACCTCGCGTCCGTCGCCATGGGATTCGCGCTGTTCTCCTCGAGCATCGTCTTCCCCCAGCTGCTGCAGCTCCCCGAGACCACGGGCGGCCTGGGCCTGCCCCTGCTCGAGGCGAGCCTGATCCTGATGCCCTCGGGCCTGGCGATGCTCGCGATGTCGCCCGTCGCAGGCCGGGTGGAGAAGCGGGTCGGCCCGAAGCCGCTGCTGGTGGCCGGGGCCGTCATCATCGCCCTCGCCTACCTCGCCGCCGTGGTGCTCGAGCCGACCGTCTGGCTCGTGCTCGTGATCAACGTCGTGATCGGCATCGGGATCGGCCTGGGCTACGCGGCCATGCCGACGCTGATCATGCGCGCGGTCCCGGTGAGCGAGAGCGGCGCGGCGAACGGGCTGAACACGCTGATGCGTGCCCTCGGCACGAGCATCGCCGCAGCCGTCGTCGCCGCCGTGCTCGCGAACTCGGCGGTCAGCGGTTCCGGAGGCTCGGTGCCCTCCGAGTCGGGTTTCACCCTCGCGCTCCTCTTCGGCCTCGCTGCCGCGATCCTCTGCGCTGCCCTCGCGGTGTTCATCCCGAAGCCTCGCATTCTCGCGGAGGAAGAGCCGGCCCTCCCTGGTGAAGTACTGCCGGCCCTCGAGCCGGCTCATCGGTGATTTCTACTGCACACGCAGTAGTTGCACCGCCGCGCTTGGACGACGCCACCCGGACGGGGATCGGCGATTCTGAGAGAGCGTCGCGCCCCTCGCGGGGAACGACGTTCCCGAGACGAAGGAGAACGACATGCTCACCTCGAAGAACACCCTGCAGGAATGGCTCGATGACGCCGTCGGCGGCCCGCTCCTCCGGGAGATCCTCGCGCAGGGCGGCCAGTCGGCCGAGGACCTGCGCCCCGCGGCCGGCCTGAGCCTGCGAACGCTCGTCGAGCTCGGCGGCGGACGGTTCCCGCAGGAGCTGGTCGACACGCTCGTGAAGCAGGCCAACGGCGGCGTCATTCCCCTCGAGGAGACGCAGGAGGAGTCCGTCGGCGACGGCCGGTTCACCGGTCGGACGGTGATCGTCACCGGCGCCGGCTCGGGAATCGGCCGCGCCACCGCGCGCCGCATCCTCCGCGAGGGCGGCCGCGTGATCGCCGTCGACGTGGTGCCCAAGGGCATCGACGAGCTGGCCGCGTCGTCGCCCGAGGGCACAGTCGTCACCGTGACCGCCGACATCACCTCGACGGACGGGGTCGCCGAGATCCTCTCAGCGGCGGGGGAGCGGGTCGACGGTCTCGCGAACATCGCAGGGATCATGGACGGGATGACGCCCCTGCACGAGACCGAGGACGCCCTCTGGCGCCGAGTGTTCTCGGTGAACGTCGACGGCACCTTCGCGCTCAGCCGCGCGGTCCTGCCGCTGATGCTGGCGCAGGGCCGGGGCTCCGTGGTCAACATCGCGTCGGAGGCGTCACTGCGCGGTAACGCCGCCGGCACCGCCTACACCGCGTCCAAGCACGCGGTCGTCGGCATCACCAAGAGTGCCGCCTTCCTCTACGGACCCTCCGGCATCCGCACCAACGCCGTCGCGCCCGGTCCGACCGCTACGGCGATCGAGGGGAGCATGGCCTCCGACTTCGGACGCGAGCGTCTCGCGCCGTTCTTCACCCTCATCCCGCCGGTGGTGTCGGCGGACACGATGGCGGCCTCGATCACCTGGCTGCTGAGCGACGATTCCGCGAACGTCAACGGCATCGTGCTCGCCTCCGACGGCGGCTGGTCGGTCCAGTAGCGGTCAGGGGCGCGGTCCGCGCAGCTCCCGGCTGATCGCCCGGAGCCCGGTCTCGAGAGCCTCGAGCTCCTCCTGGCTGAGGCGGGAGAGGACATCCTCGCCCAGCTCCGGCCGGGCGGCCATGAGCTCGCGGACCACCGCTCTACCGAGGTCCGTCGCGTGGATGCGGCGAACCCGATGATCCACCTGGTCTTCCGCACGGAGGACCAAACCGGCCGCCGCGAGGCGGTCGACGAGCTTCGACATCGACGGCATCGACACGGCGAACGCCTGAGCGAGTCCGGCTCCGGTCGCTCCCTCCTCGGTCGTGACGACGACGGTCAGCGCCTTGAGCTGCTGAATCGTCAGGTCCGTCGTCATCAGTGGCTCGAGAACCCGCGGGATCGACCGCACGGTGATCGCAATGGACAGCGCCTCGATGCTCGACATCGTGCGTGCGCGGGCGTCATCGGTTCGCATCCGCTCACCGTAGATGTCAGCGGACACCCAGCACAATTACTTAGTTCGACGCTAACCTTTCTGCAGCAAGTGATCGATCCGGAGTCGTGTCGGCGCGTTCGCGGAGAAGACGGGGGAACCCTGCTTCTGCGCGGATGTCCGGGAAGACCGCGGACGTCGCGCCGCACGGCGCGACGAAAGCGAGAGACGATGACCGCCAGAACCGCCAGCACCGCCACCCTCGACCTCGAGGCCGCCCGCGAGAAGTACCGCCACGAACGGGACCGCCGCCTCCGACGCGACGGAGCCGGCCAGTACACACGAGCCGCCGGCGAATTCGGCTACTACGCGAAGGACCCCTACACCGAGCACGTCGAGCGTGAGCCGGTCGAGGACCGCGTGGAGGTCCTCGTGATCGGCGCCGGCTTCGGCGGCCTGCTCACTGCGGCGCGACTGCGAGAGGCCGGAGTGGAGTCGATCAGGCTGATGGACGAGGCCGGCGACGTCGGCGGCACCTGGTACTGGAACCGCTACCCGGGGGTCCGCTGCGACATCGAGTCCTACGTCTACATGCCGCTGCTCGAAGAGGTCGGCACGATGCCGAGCGAGCGCTACGCACCGGGGGAGGAGATCCGCCGGCACTCCGTCGCGATCGCGGAGCACTACGGGCTCTACCGCGACGCGCTCTTCCAGACCCGGGCGACGTCACTCGAGTGGGACGAGGAATGCGACGAGTGGATCGTCGGCACCGATCGCGGTGACCGCTTCCGCGCTCGTTTCGTCGTCACCTCCTCGGGCACGATGACGCAGGCGAAGCTCCCGGGCATTCCCGGGATCGAGAACTTCCGCGGCCATACCTTCCACACCAGCCGCTGGGACTACGGCTACACCGGAGGCTCGGCCGACGGCGGCCTGACGGGGCTCGCCGACAAGCGCGTCGCGGTGGTCGGCACCGGAGCGACAGGCCTCCAGGTCGTTCCGCACGTGGGCGCCGATGCTCGCGAGCTGGTCGTCTTCCAGCGGACTCCGTCGACGGTGGATGTCCGCGACAACCGGCCGACCGACCCCGAGTGGGCCGCGTCCCTCCAGCCCGGCTGGCAGCGCGAGCGGATGGAGAACTTCCTCGCGGTCCTCGCCGGCGAGCCCGTCGCGGAGAGCCTCGTCCAGGACGGCTGGACCGCGACGACGGCCCTGCAACGGCAGATCCTCACCGGCGCGGTCGACGAGAGCCTCTCGCTCGAGGAGCGCGAGCGGCGCGACGAGCTCGACGACCTCGCGACGATGAACCGCCTCCGCGCGCGCATCGACGAGGTCGTGGAAGACCGCGCGACCGCCGAAGCCCTCAAGCCCTGGTACCGCTACATGTGCAAGCGGCCCGGCTTCAGCGACACGTACCTTCCGGCCTTCAACCGGTCGAACGTGACCCTCGTCGACACGGCGGACGCGGGCGGCATCACCCGGGTGACCGAGACCTCCGTCTTCGTCGGGGACGCCGAGTACGAAGTCGACTGCCTCATCTTCGCCACCGGCTTCGAAGTCGGGATCTCCGGGGTCATGTCGGGCACTCTGCCCGTCACCGGTCGCGGCGGGCGCACTCTGCTGGAGGCGTGGGCGCGAGGCCCGCGGACCCTGCACGGGTTCTCCTCGCACGGCTTCCCGAACCTCTTCCACCTCAGCGGCATCCAGAACGCGAACTCCGTGAACTTCGCGCACATCCTCCTCGAGCAGGCCGAGCACATCGCCGCCGTCATCGCCCGCGGTCGCGAGGTCGGCGCCCGCTACCTCGAGCCGTCGGCCGAGGCCGAGGAGGCGTGGGTGCGCACCGTCCACGAGACCGCCAGCGACACCCGGGCGTTCCAGGCCGAGTGCACGCCCGGCTACTACAACGGCGAGGGCACCCGCTCGATCGCCGGCGCCGCGTACAGCCCGGGACCGATCGCGTTCCACCGACTTCTGCGCGAGTGGCGCGAAGACGGCATGCGGGACGTACTCGTCGGCGCGACGGTCGGAGCCTCCCGATGAGGCGCGCGCTCGTCTCCCTGGCGGTGCCGTCCGTGCTGCTACTCACGGGGTGCACGGCGGCCGCAACCCCGGACGACACCGACGCGCCAATAGCAGCGGAACAGATCGCTGAACGCGTCATGCAGGTGACGGACGTCCATGAGGCAACCGGGATGACCCTCTTGGAGGGGCCGACCTTCGGCCCCGACGGGAGCCTGTATGTCGTTGACGTGGTGGCGCCGGCGGGGGAGGGCAAGGTTCTTCGCGTGGACGTCGAGGACGAGAGCGTCGAGACCGTCTATACCGATGACACGAGCGTGTTGACCTCCGCGCAGTTCGGCCCGGCGGACGGCCGCCTCTACGTGACCGACTTCGTCGGCGGCGCGGTGCGCAGCATGACCACCGATGGCACCGATGTCCGCGAAGTCTTCGCCGGCCCGGTCGACGGGGCGCCCATGCAGCCCGACGACATCGCGTTCGGTCGCGACGGCGCTCTATACGTCACCGATGCGGCAGGTGCGACGGCGCCCTACTGGGAGGCGAGCGGTCGTGTCATCCACATCGATCCGGTGACAGCGCAGGCGACCGTGCTGGCCTCGGAGCTGCCCTCGCCGAACGGCATCGGCTTCTCACCCGAGTACGACGCACTCTGGGTGGGGCTGAACACCGGCAACCGCATCGATCGGCTGACACTGTCTCCTGGCGGGTTGGAGGTCGCTACTGCTCACCCCGCGATCTTTGCTTCCGCGGGCGTGGGCCAAGTCGATTCGATCGCGGTGGATTCGGACGGCAACCTCTACGTCGGGGTGCACAACCGTCCGGAGATCCTGATCTACAACGTCGACGGAGCCCTCGTGACCACGGTGGTGGTGCCGGCGGGGGAGGCATCAGGCCTCAGCTCCGCGACCAACGTCGCTATCGCGCCCGGCACTACTGATGCCTACGCGTCGGTCAGCGGCTCCGATGGCGGCTTCCTCTACCGCTTCGACGCTCTTGCGGAGGGGATCCCTCAGTCGAACGGAGGCTGAGCAGAGAAAAGGCTCATGCAGACCACCGCCGTGGTCGGCCAGCTGGCGCCGGGGTGCATCGACACGTTTCGGTTCGCGAAGGGCTAGTCCGTGGTGGCGTCGGGCGGCCGGCGCATACCCCGAGTAGAAGAAGGGTGACGGACAGGGGTCCCTCGCGCGCTCCAACTCTCCGACCCTCAGCGCTCGGTCTGACGAAGGACTTCGAGCCGACCGGCCCCGATCCGGCTGAGGAGACCAAGGCTCTCAAGCAGCGCTCCACTGATGATCGAGGCCGACGAGATCGCGATCAGGACGTGCTGAAGCGCAGCACGACCAAACGAAAGAGACCGTGCAGGAGCAGCGGGCGACGTGCTGGTGAAGGTGCGAGTGACGAAAGGGCTGGACATGGACATCGTGGCCTCCTGGGCTGCGGGGCCGGGCGCTCCGCGATGCCTTCACCCTCTCGCGGTCCGGCGGCCCGGTCGTCGTTCCGGTAGAGCGTTCGCTGTCGTCTCGCTGCAGTAGAGCACGCGGACGGCGATCGACAAGAGGACGGGTCTACTTCGAATGTAGTAGAGGTGACGGTCTCAGGGGACGACTCCTGGGAGAGCACTCAGCGGGACTCTGGATGCAGGCGGCGCTTCCGCTATCCCTCCCCGTCCTCTCTTCTCCCAGGAGCCACTATGTCCACATTTCTCGCCCGCCTCGGGCGGTACAGCGCACGTCACCGGTTGGTGGTCGTCGGAGCCTGGATCGTGATCTTCGCGGCCCTGATCGGCACCCTGGTCATCGGTTCCCAGAATGGCGGGAGTGAGGCCGCCAAGACATCGGTCCCGAACTCGCCCGCCTCGCAAGCTCTCGACCGGATGAACGATGAGTTCCCGGCCGCCGGCAACTCATCGGCCGCCGCGCTCCAGCTCGTCTTCCAGCCCGCCGGCGGGAACGTCGCAGACCCGGCGACATCGGCCGAGATCACCGCTTTCCTCGCTGAGGCCCGAACGCTGCCCGGAGTCGTGTCTGTCACAGACCCGTTCGACCCCGCCCAGCCCTACGTCTCCGCCGATCAGACCCTCGCCGTCGCCACGCTGGCCTACCCCGATCTCTCGGAGGACGACCAGAAGACCGACTACGAGGCGGCGCTCGCCCTGCAGGAGAACGCGCCCGCAGAGCTCGGCGTCCAACTCGGCGGCAATCTCGTCCCGATCGGCGCCCCTGCGCCGGGTCTCGGCGAGCTCGTCGGCGTCGTCATCGCCTTCCTCGTTCTGATCCTGACCTTCGGCTCGCTCCTCGCGGCCGGCGTCAACCTGCTGATCGCGGTGTTCGGTGTCGGAGTCGGCCTCGTCGGCGTCCTCGCCTACGGTTCGCTCTTCCCGATCGGCGACAACGCGATCATCCTGGCCTCCATGCTGGGGCTGGCCGTCGGCATCGACTACACCCTCTTCATCCTTTCGAGGTTCCGGATCGAACTGAGAGCCGGCAAGAGCGTGGAGGACTCCGTCGCTCGCGCCACCGGCACCGCAGGCACCGCTGTGGTCTTCGCCGGTCTCACCGTCATCGTCGCCCTGGTGGCACTGCTGGTCGCGAACCTCAGCTTCGTCACCGAGATGGGCTTCGCCGCCGCTGCCGCCGTCCTGGTGGCCGTGTTGCTGGCACTGACCCTCCTTCCCGCGCTGATGCGCACGATGGGCCTGCGCGCCCTGTCGAAGAAGCAGCGCGCCGAGGTTCTCGCGGGGCATTTCATGGTCGAGGGCGGCGAGCAGAAGCGCGGTGTCATGCGCGGCTGGGGCAGCTTCGTTGTCAACCGCCCGGTCATCTCCGCTCTTGCCGGCATCATCATCCTGGTGATCGTGGCGTTGCCGATGTTCAGCATGAAGACCGCGTTCAACATCCCCGGCGGCTCCAGCCCCGACTCGACCGAGCGCACCGCTTACAACCTGATCGTCGACGAGTTCGGCGGCACCCAGAGCCCGCTCATCGTCCTCGCCGAGGGCGACAACATCGCCGCGAAGACCGACGGCGTTCAGTCCCGCCTCACCGAGCTCGATGGTGTCCTCCAGGTCGCTCCGGCCGAGATCTCGGCCGATGGCACGATGGCGCGCTTCATCGTCATCCCCGACGGCAGCCCGATCGACCAGGAGACCAAGGACATCGTGCACACCCTGCGCGACGACGCGGACACTCTGGCCGGCGTCCATCTCGAGGTCACCGGCGAGACCGCGATCGGGATCGATCAGGATGCGGCGCTGATGAGCGCGCTCGTGAAGTACATCATCGTGATCGTCGTCATCTCGCTGCTGCTGCTGATCGTGATGTTCCGCTCGCTCGTCATCCCGCTCATCGCCACCCTCGGCTACCTGCTCTCGGTAGGCGCGTCGTTCGGCGCGAGCACCGCGGTGTTCCAGTGGGGCTGGCTCGACCCCTTCATTGCGGCTCCCCAGGGGGACCCCATGCTGAGCCTGCTGCCGCTGTTGCTGGTCGGCGTGCTCTTCGGTCTCGCAATGGACTACCAGGTGTTCCTGGTCTCGCGGATCAAAGAGATGCACGACAAGGGCATGGCACCCAAGGAGGCGATCCGCGAGGGCTTCGCCCGCTCCGGTCCTGTCCTCGTCGCGGCCGCGACGATCATGACCGTCGTGTTCGGAGGATTCGCCACCGGCGAGTTCGCGATCGGCGCCTCGATCGCCTTCGGCCTGATGGTCGGAGTCATGGCGGACGCCTTCATCGTCCGCCTGGTGCTCATGCCGGCCCTGCTGAGCCTGCTCGGCACGTCGGCCTGGTGGCTGCCGAAGTGGCTCGACAAGATCGTTCCCCACGTCGACACCGAAGGCCACGCTCTCGACGCGGAGCCCACCGCGAAAGAGCGCGAGCTCACGAACGCCTGACCCGCTCGATCCGAGGGGCCCGTCACCGAGAAGGTGACGGGCCCCTTCGTGCTTCGGTGAGAGAACCCCGGACCGCCGAGGGAGCTTGCTCCCGGAGGTCCGGAATTTCCTCACCGCTCGCTCACTCGTTTGACTGCGTTTCCCACTGAATTCCTCTGGGTGCGTCCTGCGCCCGGACCAGAACGAGGGCGACAACGTGAACAGCGACTCGAGCATCTCTCTGGCTCGTCGCTCGCTGAGCGCGGCGCGACTCAGTCAACCTCTCCCGGCGCTGAACACCGACATCGACCTGCTGGACTCGCTCCGGCTCACGTCGTTCCGCTGCGGCATCAAGTACGCGCGAATCGAGCCCACGCGATGTGACTTCCCACGTGCAGAGCCGGCGCACGAGCGCGCGATCATCCAATACTGCCTCGCGCAAGGCATCGAACCGGTCGTCACGTTGCACCACTTCTCGAGCGCGCTGTCGTTCGCGATGTCTGACGGCTGGAGCTCGGAAGCGGCTGTCGGTCGCTTCGGCGAGCGTGCCGAGGACGGCCGCACCGGTCCTCGGGGGCGCCACCTACGTCGTCACGATCAAGTAGCCGGACATGTTCGCCATGATGCAACACATGGCGGTACCGCTTCAGTTACCTGGATCCCGCGGCCGTAGTGGCGCGCAAGGGAGCGGGCCGCGAGGTCGGCATCAACGCGTTCTCCCTGCCGGAACCGAAGCGCGAGGCGAGGGACACCATCATCCGCGCGGGTGTCCGCGTCCGCGAGATCCGTCGCGAGAAGACGACCGTCGAAGTCGGCTGGCCCATCACGGTCCGAGTCTCCTGCCCGCGAGGGCTATGAAGACAGGCTCGTCCACTACGAGCGGATCCGGGAGGACACCTACCTCGAGACCTCCCGCGACGACGATTGGGGCGGCGTACAGTCGTACACGCGTCAGCTGGTCGGCCTGGAAGGGGTACCCGAGGGCGCCGAGCTGACGCCGACCGCCTAGGCCTACCGCACTGACGCCCTCAAGATCGCCGTCCGTCGCGCGTGAGCCGTGACCGGAAGCACCCCGATCCTGATCTCCGAGAGCGGCCTTGCCGCCTCCGACGAGGATCGCTGCTGCATCGCCTACACGGCGGGCGCCCTGCTAGGACTGTCGTAGGCGAGCGCCGACGGGATCGACGTCCGCGGCTACCTGCACTGGACCTCCTCGACAGCCTCAAGTGGATGCACGTCTTCGACATCACCTTCGGTCTCGTCGCTGTCGGCCGCGAAATAGTTGAGCGCACCCTCAGGGCAGCGCCTCTGGCCCTGCGCCCTGGCGCAGCGCAGCGGTGCGGGGCTGTGACCGCCTCGCTCAATGCGGGGTCATCACCAGCAGAGCCCCGGGGTCGACCCTCGCGCTGAAGGTGCTTGCCAGGCCCTCCGTGTCTCCGTCGAGCTGGTAGGCCATCGGCCGGTCGAGCTCGATGTCGACTTGTCGGCCGCGGAGGCGTCGGAGCGGTGCGTCAGGTGAGTCCTTGCGGGTGATGCTGAGCACCAACCGCAGCAGTCCCCGGAGGCCGCCTTCGCCAGAGGCGACGAGCACGTGCAGCAGTCCATCGTCGGGCTCCGCGGCGGGGAGCAGCGCGAGTCCGCCCTGGAGGTGGCCGACGTTGCCGACGAGCACCATGACCGCGTCGGAGTCGTGGATCTGCTCGCCGTCGATCGTGACCGTCGCTCGGAACGGGCGCATGCGACGCTGCTGCACGGCCGCCACGACGTAGGCGCCGGCCTTGATCACCTTCTTGAGGCGAGCATCAGTGTCGCGCATGATCTGCGCATCCAGTCCGACTCCGGCCATCACGGCGAAAGGAGCGTCCACTCCGTCGACGCTCCAGTGGACCATGTCGATCTCACGGACGCGTCCGTGCAGCGCGACGTCGAGGGCCTCGTCCTCGTCGAGGGAGATCCCAAGGTTGCGACCCAGCAGGTTGCCGGTTCCTGCCGGGATCAGCGCGACCGGAACACCGCTACCGGCGATGGCGGCGCAGACGGTCCGCGCCGTGCCGTCGCCACCCGCGACGAGGACACGGTCGACGTTCTGCGAGAGGGCGTACTCAGCCATCGCGCGCCCGGGGTCGTCCTGTCGCGTCTCGATCCAGAGGGGCGGATCCCAGCCGCTGCGGGCGAGGGCAAAGATCACTCGACGGCGGAAGAGGTCGAGGTCGAGGACCTTCGTCGGGTTGAAGATCACGGCGGCCCGGCCACCGGACTCGGGCGGAAGCTCACGAAGGCGCCAGGCGCGACCGATGGCCTCCACTCCGCTGATCCAGAGCGCACCCGTCGCGATACTGGTGCCGAGCAGAAGTCCGCCGATCAGATCTGTCAGCCGATCCGTCCCCATCGCCCACATGCTCGTGCCGACGAGGGCGACGAACAGCATCCCGAGGAGGCGGCGCTCGCGCTGGGCGCGCCGCGATCGGCGTCGAGCGTTGGCGAGGGTGACGACGACCCACGTAAGGACCGTCGCTCCGACGATGTGTCCAGAGGGGTAGGCCGCCCCGAGAGCCGAAACGGAGTCGTGGTACTCGGAAAAGGGATGAGGGCGGCCGATCAGGTTGCGCTGCAGCTCCCAGAACACGAGCCCGAGGGCGGCGATCGTCAGCGCCAGCGCAAGTCGGCGCTGACGCTGACGGAGGGACCTCAGTGCGGCCAAGACGGTGACCACTAACACCACGTAGGGGTGGGTCAGGAGCGCGAAGGCCTCGACCGACTGCCCTGCGGCGGAGCGCGGCGGCAGCGACGGCGTCCGGAGCAGGGAGTCCAGAGAGTCACCGGAGCCGTTCACGACGCCGAAGGTCCACCCGCTGTACAGCGCGAGGGCGCCCAGGAACACGACGAGCTCTGTTGTGCGGCGGGCTCTGGACGTCGTCACCTCGGTGAACTCGTCGGGGAGGAGTGCGGGCGGTTTCGCGGTCACGGCGGTTCTTCCGAGGGAGGAGGCGGGAGGAGTCAGTCGTTCTCGACGACGACCGAGCCGGTGCCGCGGGTGAGAGTGCGCTCCCCGAGCGGCTGAGCGGGTCGGGTGTTGCCGGGGTGGGCCTTGTCAACCTCTGCCAGTTGCTGGGCCGAGAGCTCGATCGGGGTGCTCAGCACGATCCATTGCACCCCCTCGCTGCAGGGCGGCGTGGTGAGGCTGCCCTCGTAGGCGTAGTGGTCGAGGGTGGCCGGCAGCATCGCGGCCACGTCGACGTCGATCTCGGGGTCGGCGTCCGTGCCCGAGGCCTTGGCAGCATTCTCGGCGAAGGCGTCGTAGGCGCTCGACTCCGCGCCCTCGACCGCGAGGACGCCCGCGACGAGCCGCTCGCCCGTCTCGCTCTGGTGCACGAAGTGGAACTCGGCGTCGGCCGCGACTCCGTCGACGGTGTGCTCGGACGGGGTGTGCACGTGCATCTGCGCGAGCTCATAGGTCATCCCGTCGTACTGCACCTCCGAGGCGTCCTCGGCGCCGACCTGCACCGTGTGCCCGGTGTCCTCGATCTCACCCTCCGTGCGCTCGCTGTCGAGCGTCAGGGGGAGGCCGGCGAGTGCGGTCGAGGACGGGAGGTCGATCGGCGACTGCTGCGTGCCGGTCGCGCAGGTCGCGAAGCCGTCCTCCAGCGCGCCCCAGCCGCTCGGGCCGGAGTCGCCCTCGTACGACCATTGCGTCGGCTCGGCGGCGGTAGTCGGGGTCGGTGTGGAGGCTGCGGTGCCGGAGCCGGAGGTGCATCCCGCGAGCAGGAGCGCGGCGGCCGCGGAGGCGGTGAGCAGGGGCAGCGTCTTGGAGAGGTTCATGCGCCGGGTCCCGTCTATCGCGCGGTGGTTGAGAGGCCGGCGAAGAAGAGCTCGATGGAGTCGCCGAGATCGATCGACGACGATCCGCGGGGCGAGTTGTCAAGAAGCATCACCGGCAGAGCAGCGGCGATGCGGGGCTCGGAGGGGGCGGTGCGCTGGGGCATGACGTGTCCTTCGGTAGGGCGATGCGGGGTGCGTCGCTGTCCTTCGAGGTTCGCGGAACCGGGAGCCGCGCTCGTCATCCAGCCGGACCGCCGGATCTACTGCGGATGGATGACGATGACCGCTCTGCGCACTTCAGGCGTCGCGTGATCGGGCGGTGAAGACCCTCGAGCGCGGCGAGTCAGCCGTCGTGTTCGAGATTGCGAGCGACGTCGTCGCGACGACGAGCGAGCTGCTCACCTCGCGGTCGGCGCGCCAGGTTGCAGTCGAGACCGTCGATGCGAGCATCTCGGCGCTCTTCGACTAAGCGATGACACCCCGGCCGGGTCATCTCGGCCAGGGTGCGCGTCTATGCGGTCAGGCCGGCGCGGTAGGCGAACGACACCAGCTGCGCTCGATCGCGCGCGCCGACCTTGGCCATCGCCCGGTTCGCGTGTGTCTTCACGGTGAACGGCGAGACGAACAACTGCTCGGCGATGGCCGAGTTGTCGAGCCCGGTAGCAATTGCTGCGACGATCTCGCGTTCGCGCGGAGTGAGGGCCGAGAAGCGGTCGAGCATCGCGGAGTCGACGGCTGGCGCCGCGGCCTGCGCCGAGACCTGGCCGATGAGCACAGCGCTGGCCGCGCTCGAGAGGGCGCCGCCTCCGGCAGCGACCTCGCGGATGCCGTCGGCGAGGGCCGTGGGCCCCACCCCTTTGCTCAGGAAGCCGTTGGCGCCCGCCCGCAGCGCCGCGAGGACGTTCTCGTCGTTGTCAAAGGTCGTCAGCACGACGATACGTAGGTCCTCCGCGGCGTAGCGCTCGCGGAGGCGGCGCGTGGTCTCGACTCCATCGATACCTGGCATGCGGATGTCCATGAGCACGACATCCACCTCGAGTGCATCGATCGCGGTCAGGGCCTCGAGTCCGTCACCGGCCGACCCGACGACGTCGATCCCCTCCTGCTTCGCGAGGATGGCCTGCAGCCCCTCGCGGATCATCTCCTGATCGTCGACGATCATCACTCGCACCATCAGATCCTGCTTCCCTCGATGCGCAGCTGTGCCACGACACGGTAGTCGTCATCGGTCTCCTCGATCCGAAGCGTGCCTCCGGCCGAGTGGGCGCGCTCGCGCATGCCGATCAGGCCGAAGCCTCGTCGCCCGGGTGCCCGATCGGGACGTCTGCGGTTCGAGATCGAAAGAGTGAGGAGCCGCTTCTCGGCGCGCACCGACACCGCGGCGGGGCCGGCTCCGTGCTTCTGTGCGTTCGTCAGCGCCTCCTGGACGATGCGGTACGCCGCTGTCGAGACCTCAGGATCGAGATCCGCTGGCGGGTCGATCAGCTGGGCCTCCACGACGACTCCGGCGGCGCGGTACGACTCAATGAGTGCGGGGATTCGCGCGAAGTCGGGCGTCGGGGCCGAATCGGTCGAGGACCCGGAGTCGGAGCGGAGAACGCGCAGCACCCGCTGCGTCTCGTGTAGGACTGACTGCACGTTGGCTCTGGCCTTCTCGAGCGATGCCCGAGATGTTCCGGCTTCGTCGGGGAGGTTCACCTCGGCGACCCCCAGGTGGATGCCGAGCACCGCGATCTCGTGTCCGACGACGTCGTGCAGGTCGCGGGCGATGCTGAGCCGCTCTTCCGCGACGCGCCGATGGGCGTCGGCGTCCCGCGCGGCGATCGCCTCGACCGCGCGGTTCTCGACCTCCTGCTGAAACTGGGCGTAGCTGCGCAGAGCCGTACCGGCGGAGGCGAAGGCGAACGACATCGCCAGCGCGACGCCCGCCGTCGGGTTCACCCAGCCGAGACCTTCGAAGAGCACGACGGAGGCGTAGCTAACCACGCCAATGAACGCGCCGACTACGGGCCCCGAGAGACCGCGCAGCGCGATCGCGAAGCTCGTGAAGACCGCCAGGTTCCACGGCACCAGCGGATCGGTGCCCAGCATGGCGGAGGAGACGGGTCCAAGGACGAGCACGACCGTGCCTAGCCAGAGGCGCGCGCGGTCGTCGGCGATTCCGATTGGGAGGAGGTCGCGGACGATGGCGACTCCCACGAGGGACACTCCTAGTCCTACATATCCGCCGATCCCCTCCTCAATCCCGCGGCCGTCGACGAAGCCGTTGACCACGAGCGCGACTAGGGCTGTGGCGCTTGCCCCCGCAGTGATGATGAGGCTTGCGAGATCGAGCCAGCGGAGGCGGCGTGTCGAAGCGCGGCCGCGCGCGCCGAGATCGAGGAGGAAAGTGGCCACGTCTCATGCTCACAGGTGCAGGGTCGTCACCCGTACTCCCAGCGCAGTAGTCGCGGCTACCGCACCACCACCCGTGCGCGCGCAACATTGTCGAGCCGCGCGTGGGGGCTTTCCGCCCGCCCCTCCGTCTGCGCGGTGACGCGGACGGCGAGCAGGTAGATGCCGGGGGTGTCGAATGAGCACTCCTGCACGGTGGCGATCGCGGCGGCTGGAGTCACCGGCTGAACCGGGGAGAAACGTCCCGATCCCATCAGATCGGCAGCCACCTCGACGAGGACACCGTGCTGGGTGGTCGCCTGGGCGCTGATCGCGACCTGGACTACCTGACCGACCGTGACTTGCGCCGACTCGGCGCCGTCGACCAACAGCGAGACGATCGGCTGAACGCCACCGCGCGCAGGGTTGGAGGAGTCGAGGGTGACCTGCCCGTCGACCACCTCGTAGACGGTGGAAGTGCTCGGCGCGATGCCGTCCTCGACCCACGCGCTGAGCTGACGCAACGCGGTCTGCAGCGCGCCTGCGTAGCTGACGGTCCGCGTCTCGTGCTCTTGCACGCCGCTCTCATCGCCGTGCAGCGCGTTGTCGGTGTACCAGAGGCGGAAGCGGTCGTCGGCGGCATCGCCGAGGAACTCCGCGACGCGGGAGCGGTACCAGTCGGCCTGCCAGGGGAAGGCCTCCCGGTCGAGGAGGGAGGCGACCACGATCATCCGGCCGCTGATGCGACCGGTCGGGACGGTGCCGGAGGCGCCCTGCGCGAAGAGCGGACCGAGCAGCAGGGGTCGCTGCGGCAGGACCGGCTCGCCGTCGGCATTCCGGAACTGGTCCCAGACGCGGTAGTCGGCGGACGGCACCTGGTGGCGGTGGTAGGTCTGGGCGGCGAGGAAGTTCGAGTTGTCGAGGGTCATCGCGTCGCCGACGGCGAGGACGGCGTCGCCCTGGCCCGGCTCGAGGAGCACCTCGTCGCCGTCGACGCCGGCGACGCGCAGCACACGACCGGTCGAGGGGCCGGAGCGGATCACGAGCTCGGCGCCCAGCGTCCAGCCGCGGGGGACGTCCGCGAGGCGGACGCCGATGACCGAGCGCCCACCGGAGACGGTGGCCTTGTACGACTCGTCGACACCTCCCGTGACCGTCGCCGTGCCGGTGTCGGCGGTGAGCAGCTCGACGACGGTGGTGTCGAGGCGGATGCGGTCCCGGTGCACGGAGGCGTCCGGGTCGCTGCCGAGGTAGCCCTCTGCGCTCCAGAAGTCGACGGCGTAGCCCGGGTCGGCGGCCATGATCCCGGGGTAGAGCACGCTGAAGGCGTGCATGCCCATGGTCTCCCAGCCGAACCAGGAGCGGAGCGGGAAGCCCATGCTGGTCACTTCGTCCAGTGCCGCGCGCTCCTCGTCGGTGAGCTCCAGCGCAGCGGGGTCTCCGCCGGCGTCGTAGGCGTCGACGATCCGGGGGAGCGCGTCGCGGAGGATCCGCTGGGCGTGCATCCGGACGGCGAAGACGTTGGGGATGGCCATCGGGCTGCCGATGACGTAGGGCACGAAGCCGTCCCAGACGCCGTCGGTGTTCTCGGAGGCGCCGATGGTGCGGTAGCCGCCGCCGCTGCCGCCGTAGAGGTAGCCGAAGATGCGCTGCTCGCCGAAGACCGCGCTCGCGAGCCGGCGCGAGAGCCGGGCGACGGCCGCGTTGGCGCGGTAGGCGCCGATCGTCGGGTCGACGCCGGACATCGGGCCGCCGGACGCCGAAGGGCCGCCGCCGTTGGTCTCGAGGTAGTAGCCGCCGCTGGCGAGGGTGAAGGGGATCGGGTTCTCGTCGTCGAAGCGCTGCTGCGCGAGGTTCTCGCTCTGTGGAACGGGGGTGACGTGCTGGAAGAACCTGCCCTCGAACTGCTCGACGGTCGGGAGGTAGAGGGAGAAGCGCGTGTCGCTGTCGTGGAAGCCGCCGTGCAGGTAGCGGTGGCGCACCGGCTCGTCGCGCCACTCGTCGATGTCGACGTAGGGCTGGGCGAAGGCGTCGTCCACCGGGTCGCGGTCGAGCGGCCGTCCGGCGAGCGAGTCGGTCGTGGCGGGGGAGGGGCGGCGGGTCATCGGGCGTCCTTCGGTTCGGGGGTGACCACGGCGAGGCCGGCGGTGATGGTGGGGAGCATCTTCTCGAAGCTCCGGTAGGAGCGCATGGCGAGCGCGACGCCGATCCAGAGGACCGCGGGGAAGGCGCCGGCGAGCAGCACGATGCCGGTGAGCGCTTCCGGGGTCTGGGTCGCGGCCTCGCCGTCGTAGCCGACGATCCCGAGGACCCAGCCGGTGGCCGCGCCGCCGAGACCGCCGCCGAGCCGGACGGCGAACGCCGTGATCGCGCCCATCGTGCTCTCGAGCCGTCGGCGGCCGCTCCACTGGTTGTAGCTCGCGTTGTCGATGACCAGCACCTGGAGGAGGAAGGTGATGGGGAGGATCCCGAGCCCGCTCAGCGCGCTGGAGATCAGGATGACCGCCAGGTTCCCGTTGGCGATGATCATCAGGACTCCGGCGAGGACTCCGCAGAAGGCGCCGGCGGTGATGATCGTGCTGACGGCGAAGCGCTTCATCAGCCGGGGGAAGAAGAGCATCAGCGGGAGGATCAGCACGGGCACGAGGCCGGTGAGGCTCATCAGGGAGATGTCGCCGACGACGTACTTGAAGTAGTAGACGGCGATCCCGGTGCCGCCGGCGAGGGCGCCGACGAAGCTGATCCCGGCGACGATCCAGATGTAGCGGTTCGAGACGAGGACCTCGCGGATATCGCGGAAGGTGACCTTGGGAGCGTCCGCGGCCTCCGTCTGGTACTTCTCCTTGAAGAAGAGGAAGCGGCCCAGCCCGATGAGGGCCAGCGGGATCGCGAGGAAGAGCGCGAGCATCGACCACGCCGAGCTGCTCGTGCCCGCCTGGGCGATGAAGAGCGGCAGGGCGACGTTGAAGGCGACGACTCCCACGGTCGTGAAGAAGCCGGTGCGGGTGGCGACCTTGGCGACGAGGACGCGGGAGTTGAACGTGCGGGCGAGGTAGAGGTAGTCGTTCGCTCCGAGGAGGGAGGTGAAGACGACGTTGGCCAGGAGGAGCCAGACGAAGAGCCACGCCGTCTTACCGGCATCGGGGAGATCGGGCGTGGAGAAGAGGAACCAGGTCGAGACCCAGACCCCGATGATCGCCAGCTCGTACGGCCGGGCCTTGCCCCAGCGAGTCTCGGGGGTGCGGTCGACGAGCCAGCCGGCGAGGACGACGACCGCCGCCTCGAGGAGCTTGCTCACCAGGGCGAGCGTGCCGAGGACGGCCGGATTCAGGCCGAGGACGTCGGTGCCGTAGAACACCCACATCGCGAGGAACAGGTAGTTGACCGCTCCGGAGAGCCCGGTGGTGGTCCACGCCAGGCCCGCTGCGGCGGAGAGGCGGTCGGGGTCGCTGCGCCGGTCGGCCTTGCGGGCGGCGCGGGCGCTGGCGGGTCGTGACGTCGTCGTCATCGGGGGGTCCTTTGGAGGAGGAGCGCGGAGATCTGGAGGGCGGCGTCTCTCGGCGCCGGATCTGAAACCAGAGTGAAGCACAGAGTTCAGGACGTCCACAAGAAGAACACTGCTCCTTCGCGAATCGAATTCCGAGTGCTCGGATAACTTCACTCGCTTAGGCTGGTCGCGTGACAACGACTGCACCGACGAAGCGCGGACCGTACGCCTCGACGCGGAAGCGCCGCGAGACGATCGTCGCCGCGGTGGTGGGGCTCGTCGACGAGCTCGGCCACGAGGGCGTGACCACGTCGCTGGTCTCGCAGCGCTCGGGGGTGAGCGAGACGACGGTGCTCTACCACTTCCCCTCGAAGGACCACCTGCTCGTCGCCGCTCTGGGAGCGATCGAGGACGAGCGGGGCGCCGAGTCGCAGCTGGACCTGGACGACACCGTCATCGACGCCCGCGCCTTCCGCCGGCTGCCGAACCCCGATTCCGCCGATCCTCGCTTCCGGCTCCTCACGGTGCTGCGGGGCGCAGCGGCGTCGCCGGAGCATCCGGCCGCCGAGTACTTCGCCGCGCGCAACGCCCGCCTCGTCGAGGTGTTCGCGCGCCTCATCGAGCACAGCCAGCAGAAGGGGCTCGCTCACCCCGCTGTGGATCCACGCATCACCGCACGTCAGGTCATCGCGGTCTGGGACGGGCTCATGCAGTTCTGGAT
This sequence comes from Rathayibacter sp. PhB179, assembly GCF_004345345.1. Lineage (NCBI taxonomy): Bacteria > Bacillati > Actinomycetota > Actinomycetes > Micrococcales > Microbacteriaceae > Rathayibacter > Rathayibacter sp. PhB179. Next base: position 186,633 of record NZ_SLVD01000004.1, read on the forward strand.
CTCCGACCCGACGTTCGACCTCGGTGCCGCGGTCGAGGACGCGATCCGCCGATTGACGGGTCAGAATCTGATGGAGATCCAGCAGCTGCTCGGAGCTTCGTTCGACACGCCTCCCTCGCGGTGACGCCGAGGAACCCCTGATCCGTCGACACGCTCTCTCGTGTCGGCTGTCGCGACGGTCCAGGGGGACCGCGAGGCAGTCGGCGTGGCCGGCAGCGAACATCAGATCGGCACGGGCGCATCGCCCTGAGCCGCCCATGGCGACCGGAAGCTCGCCCTTCATGCTGACCATCGCCACTGGTGAGCTCGTTGCAGCTACTGCGGATGGACTACACCGGCCGCTCCTGAAGCACGACGGCAGCGCGATGGCGAGCCGGGAGAGTGGACCTACATCGCCCGGCGACAAGCGCGGGGCCTGATCGAGGAGCACTTCATGAGCGCAACAGCCCCCACCCGAACCATCCTCGCCGCGACCTTCGCTACGCCGGACGGCGCAGCGCGAGCCGCCGCGGCCGTCGTCGGCGCCGCTCCTGAGAAGATCGCCAACACCGCAGTCCTCCATGTCAAGGCCGACGGTACGCCCACGTTCACCGAGACCAAGGACTGGGGTGCGGGGCGCGGCGCTCTCGTCGGCGGGGCCATCGGCCTCATCGGCGGACCGCTCGGTGTCCTGGCGGGAAGTGGTGTCGGGATCCTGGCCAGTCGCCTCCGTGACGTCGGCTTCAAGAATTCGCAGCTCCAGGAGCTCGGTGAGACGCTTCAGCTCGGCGAGTCCGCCGTGGTGTTCGAGATCTCGAGCGACGCCGTTTCCCAGGCGTCCGAGCTTCTCGGCTCGCTCTCGGCGCGTCAGGTGGTCGTCGAGCCGGTCGATGCCGACGTGTCGGCGCTCTTCGATTGACCGTCAGCGTCGACCTGAACCTGGCCGGGGTCCGCTGATCCCGGTGCATCACCGTCTGAAGGAGAGAACCGATGGATCAGAACCCTGCGGGCGGTGATGAAGTGGTCCAGGCCGCGCAAGGCGGCTCGATCGGTGTCGACACCGCTGCCGCCCGTGCCCAGGCCTACATCTACGGCAATATCGTCGTCCTGGGCACCCTGGCGGTCATCGGTCCCGCCGAAGCGGGCACCGCCGAGAACCTGCTCTTGCTGATCGGCACCGTGGTTTCGACGTTCGTCGCTCATGTCGTCGCGGAGTCGTACGCGACACGGATTCGGACGAATCATCGGCCTGACCGGGCGGCACTTCGGCACTCGCTGCGCGACGGTCTGCCCGTGCTCAGCTCGGGCGCGATACCCGTGGTGCTCCTGATTGCCGCAGCCACCGGGCTTCTCGGCAGTACTGCGGCTTTCTCGCTCGCCGCGCTCTCCGTTGTGGCGAGGTTCCTGCTTCTCGGCTTCACGATCGGCCACCTCCGCGGCACTCAGAGTTCGTGGCGCACGGTGGGCACCGGAGTAGCACTGGCGGCGGCGGGAGTCGCGACCGCGGGGTTCAAGCTCGTCGTCGGGCACTGAACGCAGTCCGTCAAAGTCGCCCGTCAGGTCGTCCCGCCGACCACCAGCTCGAGCTCGAGAGCGTTGACCGGGCCATCGGGCGCCCGTGTTTCACCGAGGACCGACAGGAAGTTGGCGATCATGTTCTTCGTCGGCGCGGTGACGTCGTAGGAGATCGTCGTCAGCCGGGGCACGGTGACCTGCGAAAGAGGCGTGCGGTCCATGCCGATGATCGCGACCTGCCCGGGCACCTCGAACGAACGGATCCGGGCGGCCGAGAGCAGGCAGGTCGCGATGTCGTCGTTATAGCAGGCGATCCCGATCCCGGGAGGATTCAGGCTGTCGAGCGCCCCCACAGCCTGGTCCAGATCCACACCGAGGTGCACCACATCCGGATCGGCGAGGCCGGCTCGGCGGCACTCCTCACGAACGCCCTCCTCGCGGCCCTGACCGAACGGGTCCTGCCGCGCGTCCTGGAGGCGAGCCACTGCCAGGCGGATGCTGCCCCGCTCGATCAAGTGGCGCGCCTGGAGGCGGCCGATCTCCCGGTCGAACTGATCCTCGGAAGAGAGGTGGGGCTCGAACGCGCGCACCCCTCGGCGCTCGAGAAGCTCCCTCTCCTCGTCGGAGAACGGCGTCAGCGAGAGGATCGCCCGCGGGGCCATGCTGCCCACCAACCGCCCCAGCGCGGCGGTCGTCGTCGTTGCGAGCCGGAGGACGAGGGTGAGACCCTGCTCCGCGAGCTGCTCGGTCGCGGCGCCGAAGATGTCCTGCAGGTTGCCGCCGAACGTGGTGTTCGGAATGAGCGCGATCACGAAGTCGCTCGAACCCATGGCGAGGGCACGGCCGGCGGCTGAGGGCTGGTAGTCGAGCTCGAGGGCCGCCTCCTTGACGCGCTCGATCGTCGAGGCGGAGAACCGCTCGCCCCGCCCGTTCAGGATCTGACTCACGGCGCCACGCGACACTCCGGCCAGGCGGGCGACGTCCTCGCTCTTCACGATCACGCGGCTCCCCTTTCCACTCCGGCGACTGATCTTGCTCAGCAATTCTAGAACGGGTGTTGACGCGCGTTACCCGCTGTGTTTAGCTCTGTAACGCGCGATACCGGCGTGTCTTTCCCGCAATGAAGTGGAGTTCTCGATGACGAGCCTGACCGATCCCGCTACCCGCGACGACGATCGCGTCGCCACGCAGCGAATCACCGCACGTCCGAATCGGTCGCTCTTCAATCAGGGATGGTCCTTCCGCACGAAGGTCACGGCGTTCGCGGAGCTCGGCGGCTCCAGCGGTGCCGGGTGGACCGACGTGCACCTCCCGCACGACGCCCTGATCGGGCAGACCCGCCACCCGGACGCCCCGCGCGGCGAGACCAACGGCTACTTCCCCGGCGGCGCCTTCGAATACCGTCGCACGTTCGCGGCGCTCGAACAGGACGCCGGGTCGCTCGTCCTCCTCGAGTTCGACGGCGTCTACCGGGACGCAGCCATCTTCGTGAACGGGAATCTGGCCGGCACGCACGCCTACGGCTACTCACGCTTCACCGTCCGGATCGACCCGTTCCTCCAGTTCGGCGCCGACAATGAGATCCGCGTCGAATGCCGCACCTCTCTCGACAGCCGCTGGTACGCCGGCGCCGGCATCTATCGCGATGTGCACCTCGTCGTGAAGCGACCCGGGCGCATCGTGCACGACGGTGTGCGCATCACGACGCCCGAGGTCACCGCGGGCGAGGCGCTCGTCGAGGTCGAGGCGCTCGTCGAGAACGCGGGCCCGCTCACCCGCACCTACCGGCTGGAGGTCGCCCTCCGCGACGACGCCGGCGTCCCGGTCGGCAGCAGCGGCTCGCCGATCACCCTGCTCCCCGGGACGACCGGCACCGTCCGCCGCCGCCTCCACATCGAGGACCCCGCCCTCTGGAGTGTCGACAGCCCGGCACTGCACCACGCCCGTGTCACCCTGCACGACGGCGACGAGATCGTCGACACCGAGCAGGTGACCTTCGGCATCCGCTCGCTGCAGCTGGACCCGGCGCACGGCCTGCGCATCAACGGCGAGAGCGTGAAACTCCGTGGGGCCTGCATCCACCTCGACAACGGCCCGCTCGGGGTGGTGTCGATGCGGCCCGCGGAGGAGCGGAAGATCGCGATCCTCAAGGAAGCAGGCTTCAACGCCGTCCGTAGCTCGCACGCCCCGATGAGCACGGCGCTGCTCGATGCCTGCGACCGGCTCGGGATGCTCGTGATGGACGAGACCTTCGACGTGTGGACCCAGGCGAAGTCCGACAACGACTACGCCTTCGACTTCCCCACCTGGTGGGAGCGCGACGTCGAGGCGATGGTCGCGAAGGACCGCCACCACCCCAGCGTGATCTTCTACTCCATCGGCAACGAGATCCCCGAGACCGGTTCCCCGATCGGCTCGATCTGGGGACGCCGTCTCGCCGAGAAGGTCCGCTCGCTCGATCCGACCCGCTACGTCACCAACGGGGTGAACCCCTTCGTCTCGATGATCGACACGATCGTGCCGCAGATGAAGGCGCAGCGCTCCGCGGCCGCCGAGCAGCCCGGCGGCGGCGTGAACACGATGATGGCCGGCTTCGGCGCCATGATGGGCCGGATCCAGGCCTCTGAGCAGGCCACCCAGCGCACTGAGGAGTCGTTCGCCGTCCTCGACGTCGCCGGCATGAACTACGCCGACGCCCGCTACGAGCTCGACCGCGAGCTGTTCCCCGACCGGATCGTCGTCGGCAGCGAGACCTGGCCGTCCTCGATCGTCGCCAACTGGGCGCTCGTCGAGGCCGACTCGCGCGTCATCGGCGACTTCACCTGGACGGGCTGGGACTACCTCGGCGAGGTCGGCATCGGCGTCAACCGCTACGTCGAGCCGGGTGCGGAGGCTGTCTCCGGCTTCAGCGGCGCGTACCCCGCACTCACCGCAGGCTGCGGCGACATTGACATCATCGGCGAGCGACTCTCGGTCTCGTACTTCCGCGAGATCGTCTTTGGACTCACTTCGACGCCGTACATCGCCGTGAGCCGCCCTGAACGCCACGGGCAGGAGCTCGCCGTCGCCACCCCATGGGCGTGGACCGACTCCCTGGGCAGCTGGTCCTGGCCCGGCTTCGAGGGCCGGCCGATCCGCGTCGAGGTCTACAGCGACGCTGAGCAGGTCGAACTGCTGCTCGACGGCTCCTCGCTGGGAGTCGCGGAGGTCGGCGCAGAGCTGCCGTTCCGCGCGGTGTTCGAGACCTCCTTCGCGCCCGGTGAGCTCGTCGCCGTGGCTTCCGCCGGCGGAGCGGAGGTCGGCCGTTCCGCTCTCCGCTCCGCCGGCACGCAGGTCGGGTTGAACATCGTCGCGGATCGCGCGGAGGTGCGCGCCGATGGCTCCGACCTCGCCTTCCTCGCGATCACCCTCGTCGACGACTCCGGGACGGTGCACAACGCGAAGTCCCACGTCGTGACGCTGGCCGTGGACGGCCCTGCCGTCCTCGAAGCACTCGGCACCGGAGCCACCTCGACCAGCGAGCCGTTCACAGCCAATTACTGCACGACCTCCGACGGCCGCGCTCTCGCGATCGTTCGGCCGACCGGCCCCGGTGTCGTGACCGTCACCGTCTCAGCCAAGGGCCTCGCTCCTGTGGTCACGGCGATCGTCGCCGGCTGACCGATGGTGTCGACGACACGATGGCCGGCGTCCGCCGCGCTTCACGACAAGTCCGGCGTCGACCGGAGAACGCACCCGACCCGCATCGCCTCGAGGAGGATCACGTGAGTGACCGACCGGCACTGGCGGACGACGTTTCTGCGCCGACCGCCTTCGAGGCCGCGACGACGCGCGTAGTGGCCGGCGCTTCGCTCTACGACGCGACCGAGGCCTTGGTCGATGAGCTCTCCGACGAGGAGATGCTCGGTCTCCTGGACGGCGACGGCGAGTTCTGGTCGGGCATGAGCGAGATGGGTCGGCAGTACAACGCCACCCCTGTCGTGATGGGCGAGGTCGCACGCTTGGGTGTTCCCGGCCTGCGCTTCAGCGACGGACCGCGCGGTGTCGTGATGGGCGAATCGACCGCGTTCCCGGTGTCCATGGCTCGCGGAGCGACCTGGAACCTCACCCTCGAGGAGGAGATCGGCCGGGCGATCGGTGCTGAGATGCGGGCGCAGGGTGGCAACTTCTTCGGCGGGGTCTGCATCAATCTGCCGCGCCACCCCGCGTGGGGTCGGTCGCAGGAGACCTACGGCGAGGACCCCGTCCTCCTCGGCGAGTTCGGCGCCGCCCTCGTACGCGGTGTGCAGCGCCACGGAATGGCGGTCGCCAAGCACTACGCCCTCAACTCCATGGAGAACGCGCGGTTCGCAGTCGACGTGACCGCCGATGACGCCACGTTGCACGAGGTCTACCTGCCGCACTTCAAGCGTGTCGTTGAGGAGGAGGTCGCCGGGATCATGACCTCCTACAACAGCGTGAACGGCGAGTGGGCCGGCCAGAACGAGGCACTTCTCGAGGGCGTGCTGCGCGAGCAGTGGGGCTTCGAGGGCATCACCCTCTCGGACTTCATCTTCGGGCTCCGCGACCCCGCGATGTCCCTCCGGGCCGGTCTCGACGTCGAAGCGCCGTTCCGGCAGCAGCGGGCCAGAGCCCTCCCCGGGGACCTCGAAGCGGGTCGCGCATCGTGGAATGACGTCCGACGAGCGGCACGACGGATCATCGCGACGCAGCTGCGCTTCGCCGCCTCCGATCTCGACCCGCAACCCGAGCTCTCGGTCGTCTTCTCGCGAGAGCACCGCGCGCTGTCCCGCCGCGCCGCCGGCGAGTCGATGGTCCTTCTGCAGAACGACGCACTCGATGAGGTCCCTCTCCTCCCGATCGACCGCACGGCGGTCTCGTCGATCGCCGTGATCGGACGCCTTTCCGACCTGGCAAACACGGGTGACAAGGGCTCCTCGAACGTGCATTCACCGCGGGTGATCACCCCCCTCGAGGGTGTTCGCAGTGCCTTCCCCACTGCGATGGTCCTCAGCAGCGTCGAGGACGATCCGGTCGCCGCCGGGCACATCGCCGCGGATGCGGACATCGCCGTCGTGGTCGTCGGCTACACGGCCGCCGACGAGGGCGAGTACCTCGGCGACACCATGCTCTCGGCTCCAGGCCTCCTCAAGGTCTTCCCCCCGCTGCCACCCGGGGTCACGATGCCGACCGGCGACGACCGCAACGAGAACCTCATGGGCTCGGCGGCTGGAGGTGACCGGGCGTCGCTCAGGATCCGTCCCGTCGACGTGGAGATCATCCGAGCGACCGCCGCGGCGAACCCACGGACGGTGGTCGTGATCGTGACCGCCGGCGCCGTGATCATCGAGGAGTGGAAGGACCTCGTCCCCGCGATCCTCGTCAGCTGGTACGCGGGCAGCGAAGGCGGGGATGCGCTCGCTGACGTGCTGCTCGGCGAGGTGGATGCCTCCGGTCGGCTTCCCTACTCGATACCGCGGGACGAGTCGCACCTCCCCTTCTTCGACGTCGCCGCCACGTCCATCGTGTACGACCGCTGGCACGGTCAGCGGCTCCTTGATCGCGATGGCATCGAGGCCGCCTACCCCTTGGGTTTCGGACTCTCCTACACACGATTCGCCATCCGGGACCTCGAAGTGGGACCTGTCGACGAGGAGTCGGGCTCGTTCGAGGCGACGGTCGATGTCGTCAACATCGGCGAGCGGGCGGGGCGGCATGTGGTGCAGCTCTACGGAGTGGTCGACGCCGACGACTTCCCCGAGCGCGTACTCCTCGGATTCGAACCCATCGCCGTCCGTGCGGGCGAGTCGCGACGCGTCCGCATCACCGGGTCGACTGCGCCGCTGCGTCGGTGGACGTCGACCGGATGGAGTCTCGCGGCATCCCGAGCACTCGTCGAGGCCGCAGCGTTCTCGGGTGATCCCACCGCAGCGACCGTCCCGCTCGACCTCGCATAAACCACCACACCACGACCACTGATCACTGAACCAACGACGAAGGAGTCACCATGAGAGACCAGGACGCCCAGCACCCCCTTCCGAGCGGAGGAGCTTTCCCGATCCCGGGAGCCCTCGCCCCGGAAGACGCCGCCCAGCAGAAGGCGGCGGCCGACCTCGGAAGCACACCCGAGCCGCCGAAAGTCAGCGCGGGGTGGATCACCCTGCTCGCGCTCGGTCTCTTCGGCGCCTACCTGGCGTTCGTCACCCCGATCGCGATCTCGCTCGCCATCCAGGTGCAGGCGCTCGCGCCCGGGAACGAGGAGTACCTGGGCGTCCTCCTCGGCGTCGGCTCGCTCGCCGCACTGCTCGTCGGGCCCCTCGGCGGTCAGCTCAGCGATCGCACGCGAACCCGTCTCGGGCGCCGGAGGCCGTGGATCCTGATCGGCACGTTCATCGGCCTCGTCGGCCTGACCGTGATGGCAGCAGCACCGAACGTGCTGGTCCTCGGTATCGGCTGGGTCATCGCGCAGATCGGCTGGAGCCAGACGGTCAACAACTTCACCACCCTCCAGGCCGACAAGCTCCCCGAGAGCCAGCGCGGCAAGGTCGGAGCGATCACCGGCTTCGCGACGATGGTCGCACCCGTCTTCGGCGCCGTCATCGGAGGAACGCTCGCGAGCCAGCCGTTCCTGCTCTTCCTGGTACCCGGCGCGATCGCCCTGGTCCTCGTCCTGGTCTTCGTCGCTTTCATGAGGGAGGACGACAGCCGGAACGCCCCGACCGAGCAGACACTCACCGCTGGGATCGTGCTCTCGAAGTACGTCTTCAACCCGCGCAAGTACCCGGACTTCTCCTGGAACTGGCTGGGCCGCTTCTTCTTCTTCTTCGGCCTCACGCTGAACACCTCCTACACCGCGTTCTTCTTCTCCTCGAGACTCGACATCCCCGTCGACGAGATCGGCGGCACCGTCGCCACGGTCGGACTGCTCGGCATCGTCGGCACCATCATCGGAGTCTTCGCGGGCGGCTTCCTCAGCGACAAGCTGCGCCGGCGCAAGGCCTTCGTCCTCGGCTCCGGCATCCTCTTCGCCGCCGGTTCTCTGGTGATGCTCCTCGCCAACGATCTGCCGCTCCTCATCGTGGGCGCGTTCATGGGCAACCTCGCGATCGGCGTCTTCTCTGCCGTCGACCAGGCGCTGTTCCTCGACGTGCTCCCCGAGCGGGCGACCGAGGCGGGCCGCTTCGTGAACCTCACGCAGTTCGCGACCACCATCCCGCAGGCGCTCGCTCCCCTGCTGGCCTCGGTGATCCTCGCGATCGGCGCGGGTTCGGACGGTGCTCGCGACTACTCGATGCTCTACATCCTCGCGGCGGTGTTCACGCTCCTCGGCGGGCTCGTGGTCCTTCGCGTCCGCTCTGTGCGCTGAGCCGCATCCGCTCGATCCGACCTCGAAGAAAGCACGTCATGACAGCACTCCGTTCCGGTTTCCTCTGGGGCGCCTCCACAGCCCCGCACCAGACCGAGGGAGGCAACGTGAACAGCGACTGGTGGGTGTACGAGCAGCGCTCTGCGCACTTCGCCGCGAGCGGGGACGGGGTCGACTCGTACCACCGCTACGAGGAGGACATGCGTCTGCTCGCCGACGCAGGGCTCACCGCCTACCGCTTCGGGGTGGAGTGGTCGCGGATCGAGCCGCTTCCCGGGCAGTTCTCGCGGGCCGAGCTCGCGCACTACCGGCGGATGATCGACACCGCTCTGGGTCTCGGGCTCACACCGGTCGTCACCCTGCACCACTTCACGAGCCCGCGCTGGTTCGTCGAGGAGGGCGGCTGGCTGGGTGAGACCGCGATCGACCGCTTCAGCGCTTACGTGCGCGAGGTGTGCGGGATCCTCGACGGAGTCGAGTGGGTCTGCACGATCAACGAGCCCAACATGTTCTCGTTCATGATCCTGATGAGCCGGATGATCAATTCCACTGCGGTGCCGCCCCTGGAGACGCCGACCATCCAGCCGGAAGGCGGCTTCACGCTGCCGTCCCCGTCATCTGAGACGACGGCGCGGCTGGTCGAGGCGCATCACGCCGCCCGGGCGATCGTGCGGGAGCTGACCGGCTCGAAGGTCGGCTGGACCGTCGCGAACCTCGCGCTCTACCCGCTGCCCGGCGGTGAGTCGAGACACGCCGAGGAGCAGCAGGTCCGAGAAGACGTGTTCCTCGAAGCGGCGCGCGGCGACGACTTCCTCGGCGTGCAGGCCTACTCGACCCAGGGCGTCGACGCGAACGGCCTCGTGCCCAACCCGCCGAGCCCCGATAACACCATGGTCGGCACTCCGTACCGCCCCGACGCGCTCGGCATCGCCCTGCGGCACGCCTGGGAGGTGAGCGGAGGCGTCCCGCTCCTCGTCACCGAGAACGGCATCGCCACGCCCGACGACGCCCGGCGCATCGCCTACACGGAGGAGGCTCTCCGGCACCTCCGCGAGGCCGTCGACGACGGGATCGACGTTCGCGGCTATCTGCATTGGAGCCTGCTCGACAACTTCGAATGGGGCCACTGGGAGCCGACCTTTGGCCTGATCTCAGTCGATCGCGACACCTTCGAGCGGCATCCCAAGCCCAGCCTCGCCTGGCTCGGCCGGACCGCCACCTCACTCGGCTCCTGAGGCTTCGCGAGTCCGACATCCGCCGACCTCGACAGTGGAAGAGCACAGCATGACCGACGACAAGACCGCCCTGACCGCCAACAGCACGATCGGCGCATGGCTCGATCACCCCGCGGGTGCCGCGATCGTCCGCGGCATCGCGGAACAGGCTGGTATGGATGAGCACGCGCTCACGGTGCTCCGCAAGGTGACCCTCGGTCGCCTGATCGCATCGTCGCCGAACGCGCCGGCCGGACTTGCCGATTCGCTCGTCGCAAAGGCTAACGGCGGGCGCGTGCCCTCAGACGAGGAGGCGGCAGGTCTTGCCTGGGTCGAGAAGATCACTCCCGGGCGCTTCGAGGGCTCTACCGTGATCGTGACGGGCGCGGCCTCCGGAATCGGCCGGGCCGTCGCCTCGCGAGTGGCCCGCGAAGGCGGGCGGGTCATCGCCGTCGACATCTCAGCCGACCGGCTCGCCGGTCTCACTGACGAGCTCACCGGTCACGACGTCGTCCCCGTCGCCGGCGACATCACTTCGGAGGAGGGCGTCGCCGCGATCATCGCTGCAGCCGACGGGCGCGTGGACGCGCTTGCCAACGTCGCCGGGCTGAGCGACGACTTCGCTCCGCTGCACGAGGTGAGCGATGCCGTGCTCGAGCGGGTCTTCGCTGTCAACGTGTTCGGAGTCATCCGCCTCACCCGCGCAGTACTGCCGCTGATGATGGCGGCCGGCCGCGGATCCATCGTGAACATCGCCTCGGAGGCGGCGCTTCGCGGCTCCTCGTCCGGGCTCGTCTACACCGCGTCCAAGAACGCGGTCGTCGGCATCACGAAGAGCACCGCCTTCATGTACGAGCCGCACGGGATCCGCACGAACAGCGTCGCTCCCGGCGGCACGCTCACCGGGATGCGGCCGGTGAACACGAGCACGTTCGGCCAGCAGCGGATCGACAGCCAGCGAGCCGATGTACCCATCTCGGTCCCGGAGGCGCTGGCGGCGTCGATCACATTCCTCCTGAGCGACGACAGTGTCAACATCAACGGCGCGATCCTGCCGTCCGACGGCGGCGAGTCCGTGTACTAGGGCACGTCACGCCTCACGCCTCCGTCGCTCTTCACCCGCAGAATCGGCCGCAATCGGCCGGAAGGACCCATGCCATGACCACGCACACTGAACCCGCCGCCTTCGTCGGAGCCGACCGCACGTCAGAAGAGGGCGACCCCGCGGTGTACTTCCGCCGAGGTTTCACCGTCGGTGGCGGGCTCCGCCGAGCCGAGCTCGTCGTCACGGCGCTCGGAGTCGTCGAGGCGTACGTCAACGGCACTCGTCTCGGCGACGAGGTGCTCGCACCCGGCTGGACCTCGTACCGGCACCGGGTGGTGGCCCGTCGCCATGACGTGACGGAGCTTCTGGTTGCAGGGGAGAACGTGCTCGGCGCGATCGTCGGCGAAGGCTGGGCGGTCGGCGCGCTGACCTGGGAGAACAACCGACACAACTACGCCGATCGTCCTGCGCTCTTCGCGCGAGTCGAGTTGACCTACGACGACCGAGTAGAGGTGATCGGCACCGACGGTGATGTGCGAGTCGGCACGGGCGCGGTGCTGTCTTCCGGGATCTACGGCGGCGAGTCGTACGACGCGCGTGCCGAGCCGATCGGCTGGGCCGAGCCCGGTTTCGACACGTCGTCGTGGTCGCCGGCGGTCGAGGTGCCGTGGGATCTCGCGACGGTCACGGAGGACGCCACTCCGCCGATCCGTCGTTCCGAGGAGCTCGCTCCCGTCGCGGTCACCATCAGTCCATCCGGCCGAACCATCGTCGACTTTGGTCAGAACATCTCGGGCTGGGTGCGCTTGGCCGTGTCCGGTGAGGCCGGCACGACGATCACTCTCCGTCATGCCGAGCTGCTGACCCCGGAGGGGGAACTCGAGATCGAGACGCTGCGCAGTGCCGCCGCGACCGATCGGTACACCCTCGGTGGCGGCGGGCCGGAGTCGTGGGAGCCGCGGTTCACCTTCCACGGCTTCCGTTACGCGGAGGTCGACGGCTGGCCGGGTGAGTTCGCGCCCGACGCTCTGCGAGCGGTGGTCGTGCACAGCGAGATGACCCGCACCGGCTGGTTCGAGACCTCGAACCCGCTGGTGACGAAGCTGCACGAGAACACGGTCTGGTCGATGCGCGACAACTTCGTCGGAGTGCCCACCGACTGCCCGCAGCGCGACGAGCGTCTCGGCTGGACGGGCGATCTCAACGCGTTCGCGCCGACCGCGACCTTCCTCTACGACGTCCAAGGGGTGCTCGGCTCGTGGCTGCAGGACCTCGCGGTCGAGCAGGCGGACACCGGGACCGTCCCGTGGACGGTGCCGGACGTGCTGCCGACGGGCTCCTCCGCGACCGCGCTGTGGAGCGACGTCGCGGTGAGCCTGCCGTGGGAGCTGTACCAGGAGTACGGCGACCTCGCGATCCTGCGCACCGCGTACCCCTCGATGACAGCGTTCGTCCGCGAGGTCGAGGCCGCGCTCGACGAGAACGACCTGTGGGGGAGCGGCTTCCAGTTCGGCGACTGGCTCGACCCCGACGCGCCCGCGGACAACCCCGCCGGCGGGAAGACCGACCGCTACCTCGTCGCCTGCGCCTACCTCTGCCGGACCACCCGCCAGATGGCCGAGACCGCCCGACTGCTGGGTGAGGGTGCCGACGCCGAGCACTTCGTCGCGCTGGCGAAGCGGGTCCGCGCGGCCTTCCGGCGCGAGTTCGTCACCGAGACCGGGCGAGTCGTCAGCGAGTCGGCTACCGGCTACGCGCTCCCGATCATGTTCGACCTGCTCGACCCGTCCCAGAAGCGGAAGGCCGGCGCGAAGCTCGCCGGGATCGTCGCGCAGTCCGGCTTCACCATCTCGACCGGATTCGCCGGCACCCCGCTGATCACCGACGCCCTCAGCAGCACCGGCCACCTCGAAGAGGCCTACGAGCTGCTGCTGCAGACGAAGAGCCCGTCCTTCCTCTACCCGGTGACGATGGGCGCGACCACGATCTGGGAGCGCTGGGACTCCGTCCTCCCCGATGGCACGATCAACGCCACCGGCATGACCTCGCTGAACCACTACGCCCTCGGCGCCGTCGCCGATTGGATGCACCGCGTCATCGGCGGCCTCACCCGCACCTCCGCGGGCTGGCGCACCCTGACGATCGCCCCGCAGCCCGGTGGAGACCTCACCTCCGCCCGCGCCGTGCACGACACCGTGCTCGGCCGCGCCGAATCGCACTGGCGCGCCGAGGGCAGCGAGATGCTCTTCGACGTCGTCGTGCCCGATGGCGCGACCGCGACGGTCGTGCCCCCGCTGCACCCGGACCGCCTCAGCATCGAGGTCGGCCCCGGCGCCCACTCCTGGCGCTACCCGCTGCCCACCGGCTTCGGCGAGGAAGCGGTGCTCTCGCTCGAGACCCCGATCAAGGACGTGATGAAGCACGACGCCCTCTGGCAGGCCGTGCTCGACGTGATGCGCGCCTACTTCCCCGGCGTTCCCGTCGAGGCCGCCGGCAGCCACATGGGCGACCTCCCGCTCGGGATGCTCGCCTCGCGCCTGCCGCAGAACGGCGAGGCGATGGAGCGCGACCTCCTCGCTGTCCTGGAGACCGCACGATGACCGCCGAACCGACGGACGACACCGCGATGACCCAGACCTACGACTCCTTCCACCCCGGCCAGGTATGGCTCGACACGAAGGGCGAGCGGATCCAGGCCCACGGCGGCTCGATCCACTACGAGGACGGCGTCTACTACTGGTACGGCGAGAACAAGGAGAGGACCGTCCCCGGCAGCGGAATCTGGCACTGGGGCATGCGCGCCTACTCCTCGACCGACCTCTACAACTGGGAGGACCGCGGACTGATCGTGCCTCCCGTCCTCGACGATCCCGAATCGCCGCTGCACCCCTCGAAGGGCGCCGACCGGCCGCACATCCTCTTCAACGAGAAGACGAGCAAGTACGTCTGCTGGATCAAGGTCATGGACGAGGAGGCGAAGACCCAGTCCTCCGCCGTCCTCACCGCCGACGCCTTCCTCGGCCCCTACGAGATCGTGCGCACCGGACTCCGGCCGCTCGGCATGGACGCCGGCGACTTCGACCTCGTCGTCGACCCCGCCACCAAGAAGGCCTACTACTACTTCGAGAAGGTCCACACGGAGCTCATCTGCGCCGAGCTGACCGACGACTACACCGACGTCACCGGCGAGCACACCAGCCACTTCCCCCACCCCGGCCCGCCCTACACCCGCGAGGCGCCCGCCCACTTCGAGCGGAACGGCAGCCACTACCTCATCACCTCCGGCACCACCGGGTACTTCCCGAACTTCTCCGAGACTGCGAGCGCACCCGGCTTCCACGGACCGTGGACCGTCCTCGGCGACACCCACCCGACGGACGCCTCGCGCACCTCGTTCCGTTCGCAGATCACCTCTGTCTTCCGGCACCCGACCATCGACGACCTCTACATCGCCCTCGGCGACCGCTGGCTTCCGCAGCTGCCCGAGGACATGCCGAATGTCTACGACTCCGTCGCCGCGATGACCGCGGGCGGCGGCGAGGCGCGCGCCGGGGACGCTCGCGAGACGACCCCGGAGGACCGGGAGCGGATGGGTGCCGTCATGGCCGCCGGCCGTGGCGAGAACACGGCGATCGCTGACTACGTCTGGCTACCGATCAGCTTTGACGGGCCGTATCCCGTCATCCAGTGGCACGACGAGTGGCGCCTGGACACGAAACGCTGACGCCAGCGCGTGGTGCGGCTCGCTCTGGGTTCGCCGGTCCAGCGTGAGCGTCGCTGCGCTGGAGCCGACCGTCAGGCGTGGCGGACGTGGAAGACCGTCTTGAGGAGGTCCTCGTCTCGAGAGCTGCGTCCGACGAGGAGATCGAACGCGCCGAGTTCGACACGGCGGTCGCCGTCGGCGTCGACGAGCGAGCAGTCGGAGGCGGCGATCTCCAGCACGGTATCGACTGATTCCCCGGGCGGGACTGTCATCTGCACGAAGCTCTTGAGCTCCCGCTCGGCCCAGGTGACGCTGGTGATCTGATCGGCGATGTACGCCTGAACTGTCTCGAGCGCCGGCCGGTCTCCGGTGTTCGTCAGCGTCACGGTCGCCCGGATCAGTCCGTCGACGGGGACGGAGTCGCTCTCGAGCCGCAGATCGGAGTACTCGACAGTCGTGTAGCTGAGCCCTTCACCGAACGCGAAGAGAGGGTCCTGGGTGAGGTCGGCGTAGCGATCGCCGTGCTGCCCGCGGATCTGGTTGTAGTAAACGGGCAGCTGCCCGACGTGGCGGGCGAACGTGATCGGCAGGCGGCCGGAGGGTTCGATCAGGCCGAGGAGGAGTTCGGCGATCGCGGTCCCGCCCTGCATGCCGGGGTTGAAGGCTTCGACGATCGCGGCCGACCCGAGGACGGAGTTCGGCAGGGTCGACGGCTTGCCCTGAATGAGGACGACGATCACGGGAGTGCCGGTGGCGACGAGTGCGTCGACGAGCGCGACCTGGCCGCCCTGAAGCTCCAGGGTCGCGGTCGATTTCCCCTCTCCCGTGAGCGCGACGGTGTCGCCGATGACCGCGACCACGTAGTCCGCCTGCTCGGCGGCGGCGACGGCCTCGGCGATCAGATCCGCGTCAGGTGCTGCCGCTCGGAAGAGCGGCGGACGCGGCTGCCCGTCGGGGTAGGTCGCGCCGGCGGGGTCGGGGACGAGGTCGCCGATGTCCGCGCCGCGGGTGTGAGTGATGGTCCAGCTCTCGGGCGCGATGTCGCGGAGACCGTCGAAGACAGTCCGCGTCATCTCCCGCGGGTGGCCGTCGCCCATCCAGTCCACTTGGCCGGAGAGGCCGGCCCAGTCGCCGAGCTGCGCATGCACGTCGTCGGCGTTCGGGCCGACGACCGCGACACGGGTCGGCCTCGTCGGATCCAGGGGGAGCGTGCCGTCGTTGCGGAGGAGGACGAGAGAACGGCGGGCGGTCTCGAGGTTGATCGTCGTGTGCTCGTCGGAGCCGATCACGGCGGCTTGGCGCGCCGTGTCGGGGGAGCGGGGGTCCTCGAAGAGTCCGAGCTCGAACTTCAGCGCGAGGATGCGACGGACCGCGTCGTCGATGAGCGCCTCGTCGAGGTCGCCACGGTCGACGGCCTCCTGAGCTGCGTCGAAGAACTGCGGGGTGTTCATGATCAGGTCGTTGCCGGCGCCGACCGCGACGGTCGCCGCTTCGACGTCGTCTGCGGCGACCTTCTGCTCCCAGACCATGCGGCCGACGTTGTCCCAGTCGGTGACGAGGGTGCCGGCGAAGCCCCATTCGCCCTTGAGGACCTCGTTGAGCAGCCACCGGTTCGTGGTGATGGGGACGCCATCGATGGCCTGGTAGCCGAGCATGAACGTCGCGACGCCCTCGCGGGCGGCCTTCTCGAACGGGGGCAGGAACCAGGAGCGGAGCTTGCGGCGGCTGAGGTCCGCCTCGGAAGCATCGCGGCCGCCCTGGGTCTCGGAGTAGCCGGCGAAATGCTTTGCCGTCGCGAGCACCGCGGTGCGGTCCGTCAGCCCATCACCTTGGTAGCCGCGGATCATCGCTGCTCCCAGCTCACCGATGAGGTGCGGGTCTTCTCCGAACGTCTCATCGACTCGCCCCCACCGCAGGTCGCGGGTGATGCAGAGAACGGGGGAGAACGTCCAGTGCAGGCCGGTGGCGGCGATCTCGATCGCTGCGGCGCGGGCACCTCGTTCGAGCAGTCCCGGATCCCAGGTGCAGGCCATGCCGAGCTGGGTGGGAAAGATCGTCGCGCCGGGCCAGAACGAATGGCCGTGGATAGCGTCATCGGCCATGAGCAGCGGGATGCGCAGTCGCGTGGTTGCGACGAGATCGCGGGCCTGCAGCATCCGCTCGGGAGAGGCGTGCAGCAGCGACCCGCCGAGTTTGCCGGTGACGAGGTCGGCGAGATCGCCTCTCGCGTCGAGCTGCAGCATCTGCCCGACCTTCTCGGCGAGCGTCATCTGCGCGAGGAGGTCGTCGACGCGCTCGCCGACGGGCAGTGCAGGGTCGAGATAGGGGGCGCTCATGTCGATTCCGTTCGGGGTGTCAGAGGGCGCTGAGCCGGTCGGCGATACCGTCGAGTACGCCGGCGGGAACGCCGTCGAGCTCGGTGCGGAGGGTGCGCTGAGGGACCCACCGGGTGCGGTGACGGATCCGATGTACTGACTCCGGCGCGTGGGTGGTCAGCTCTTCGACGAGGACGTCGTAGGCGCCCGGACGGTCGATCACGTCTGAGAGGGCGCTGTCGGGGGAGACGGACGGTACCGGTGAGGACTGTCCCGCGGCGATGCGCCAGGCGTGGAATCCGGAACCGACCTCTTCCGACTCCAAGCCGGGAACGTCGACCTCAGCGACGCAGTTCGCCGGGACGGTCACCTCGAGGATGACGTCGCCGCCGTCACGGCGCCACGAGACCTCGGCGCGACCGTAAGGGGTGTCGTGGACGGCCGCGGCGTGGTCGAAGCTCGCGAGCAGGACCGGGGCGATGCGCAAGCGCCGGTATCCGGGCGCTGCAGGGGCGAGGCCGGCGAGGCGGCGGTGCAGCCAATCGGCGACGGCGCCGAAGGCGTAGTGGTTGAACGAGGTCATCTCGCCCGGGTTCACGCTGCCGTCTTCGAGGAGCGAGTCCCAGCGCTCCCACACCGTCGTCGCGCCCATGGTCACGGCGTACAGCCAGGACGGGTTCTCGGTCTGCAGGAGCAACCGCTCGGCGACGTCCGCGCGGCCGGTGTCGACGAGGGCGTCCTGAACGAGGGGGGTGCCGACGAAGCCGGTCGCCATGCGATAGCCCTCACGGCGCAGCAGCTCGGCGAGGCGCCGACCCAGTGCGGCCCTGATCGAGGGGTCGCGGACGATGTCGTAGCGCAATGCGACGGCGTAGGCGGTGGGCGCATCGGACATCATGCGGCCGGAGGGGGTGAGGTATTCGGCGCAGAACGCATCACGGGCGCGCTGGGCGAGGGCGCAGTAGCGGTCGGAGTCGTCGAGGTGTCCGAGGATGTCGGCGGCGGACGCGACCAGGTCGAGCGCACGGATGAGAGCGGCGGAGGCGACGAGGTCGGGGTCGGCGCGGACGTCCTCGGGGTGCTCGGGAGGCGCGGCCGGGTCGAGCCAGTCGCCGAACTGGAACATGCCTTCCCACAGCATCCGGTCTCCGGCGACTCGCAGCAGTGCGTCGGCCCAGGCTCGCATCGACTCGTACTGCTCGGCCAGGGCGCGTCGATCGCCGAAGCGCTCGTGGAGCACGCTCGGGACGACGACGGCAGCGTCTCCCCAGGCAGCGGCGGGGTAGGGGTCTCCGGGGAGGACCCAGGGGACGACGACAGGGCAGACGCCGTCATGGGCGGTCTGCTCCGCGGCGACGTCGCGCAGCCAGGAAGCGAGGAAGGCGTCGCTGTCGTAGAGGAAGGAAGCAGTGGGGCTGAACACCTGGACATCCCCGGTCCAGCCCAGGCGCTCGTCGCGCTGGGGGCAGTCGGTGGGGATGGCGAGGAAGTTGCCTCGCATGCCCCAGACGATGTTCTCGTGCAGCCGGTTCACGAGCGGGTTGGAGGAGTCGAACCAGCCGGTGCGGCGCATGTCGCTGCCGATGACGACCGCGATGACGTCGGTGGGATCGAAGTCACCCGGCCAGTCGTCGATCTGGGCGTAGCGGAAGCCGTGGAAGGTGAACTCCGGCTCCCACATCTCCGCGGCGTCGCCGGCGAGGACGTAGCGGTCAGTGGCGGCCGCGAAGCGGAGCGGCCGGACACCGAGCTCGTCGTTCTCGAGGACTTCAGCGTGACGGAGGGTGATCACGTGTCCTTCCGCTCCGGAGACGGTGATCCGGAGGCGGCCGACCAGGTTCTGACCGAAGTCGAGGATCAAGCGGCCGGTGGGGGAGGTGAGCACCTCCTTCACGGAGACCTCTCCGGTGCGGCGGACGGGTTCCGCGAGCATCGCCTCCGGAGCCCGGCCGACGCCGGAGCTGGCCACCTCGGTCCACGCGGAGTCGTCGAACCCCGCGGTGCTCCAGCCGTCGATTCGGCGGCGGGCGTCGTAGTGCTCGCCCGCGTAGATCCCGCTCGAGACGATCGGCCCGTCAGCGGTCGCGCGCCAATGAGTTCCGGTGGTGACGACACTGGTCGAGCCGTCCGCGTGCACGAGCAGCAGCTGCGCCGCGACGGAGGGCTGCTCGCCGTAGACGCGTCGGCCCTCGCCCGCGAAGCCGTACTCCTCGGTCCACCAGCCGCCGGCCAGGCGGATGCCGATGGCGTTGCGTCCAGGGGTGAGGAGCGCGCTGACGTCCACGCTGTCGTGCACTGTCCGGTACTGGTAGGACGACCAGCCTGGTTTGAGTACGGAGTCATCGACGTCGGCTCCGTTGAGCTCGATCTGGAAGACGCCTTCGGCGGTCGACGAGAGGTAGGCCGCGGTGATGTCCGGCTCTGCGTCGAACTCGGCCCGCAGCAGTGCCGGCGTCGCCGGGGCTGACGGGTCGGTCAGGGCGATCCGCTCGGCGATCCATTCCCCGTTCGCGAGGAACGTCGTGCGGAAGGTGAGGGGGTCGCTCCACGGTGTCGTCTCGCCGGTCGTGCTGGTCGCCTGCACCTCGAGGGTGTGGACGGTGTGCGGGAGAAGCTTCGCGAAGGGCCAGTCGAGGAAGGAGGACTCGTCGCTGTCGATCTCTGCGACGTCTTCTCCGTTGAGTCGGATCCTGGCCGAGGCCTGCCACCAGTTCGGAGCATCGGCCACGGTCCAGCTCACCTGCGGGAGAGGGGAGTCGGCGTAGGCGCCGTCGGTGCGGCGGTCGATGCGGACGGTGTCGATGCGGGCGGTGGTTGCGGACATGGTTCTCCTCGGGGAGGACGAGCGACGGCGGCGTCGCTGTGCGGTGAGCGGCGAGTCAGCCCTTGACGGCGCCCGAGGTCATTCCCTCGGTGATCTGACGGTTGAAGAACACGTACATGACCAGCGGAGGGATGGTGATCAGCAGGATGTCCATGAACAGCAGGTTGAATGCGCTCTGGGTCTGGCTCTGGAAGTTGTAGAGGGTGAGCTGCACGGTCGCGTTCTCATCTCCCGGCAGGAAGTAGAGGGGGTTGGTGAAGTCGTTGAAGACGGCGACGGACTGCACGACGATGACGGTGACGACGACGGGCTTGAGCAGCGGGAGCACGACGGTGAAGAACAGCCGCAGCGGGCCGGCTCCGTCGATGATCGCCGCCTCGTCGAGCTCTTTCGGGATGGTGGCGACGAAGGCGCGGAACAGGAGGACGCAGAAGGAGAGGCCGAAGGTCGCCTCGATCAGGATCAGGCCTGGCAGGGTGCCGAAGAGCTCCATGCCCTGCAGGACCCAGATCGTGGGGACGACTGCGGGCGGGACGATGAGGCCGGCGAGGACGAAGAAGTTGATGACCGAGTTCAGCTTGGAGGGACGTCGCTGGAGCACGTATCCGACCATCGCCGCGAGGACGACCATCACCAGGACGCTGGTCACGGTGAGCACGGTGCTGTTGAGGAATGCGCGGACGATCAGGCCGTCGCGGGTGGTGAGCACCGCGATGAGGTTGTCGAAGAAGACCCATTCCTCGGGCCAGGAGAACTGCAGCGCCGACGCGTCGGTGGAGGTCTTCGACGAAGTGAGGACGATGAAGATGAAGGGGACGATGAAGACGGCGAAGGAGACGACGATGGCGATGCCGCCGACGGTCCAGCGCTGGAGGGTGGCGCGTTTCACTGGTTCGCCTCGCTGCGGTTGAGCAGGCGGGAGATCGGGATCATGATCGCCGTGACGACGACGAAGAGGATCACGTTGCCTGCGGTGGACAGGCCGTAGAAACCGGCCTGGTACTGCTTGTAGATGACGGAGGCGATCACGTCGCTGGTGAAGCCGGGGCCGCCCTTGGTCATCGCCCAGATCAGGTCGAAGGACCGCAGCCCGCCGATGAGGGACAGGATGATCACGGTGCCGGTCGCCGGCGCGGCGAGTGGCAGGGTGATGTTGCGGAATCGCTTCCAGGAGGAGGCTCCGTCCATCTCTGCGGCTTCGTAGTACTCGCCGGGGATCGCGACGATGCCGGCGATGAAGATGAGCGTCGCGATGCCGACGCCCTTCCAGACGTCGACTGCGGCGACCGAGAGCAGTGCGAGCGACGGGTCGGTCAGCCAGCCCGGTCCCTCGATGCCGAAGACGCCGAGCGCGCCGTTGACGAGTCCGTCGAAGGGGTCCAGCAGTGCCTTGAAGGTGAGTCCGACGCCGATGGTCGAGACGAGCACGGGGAAGAACACCACGGCGCGCAGGTATCCGCGGCCGATGAGCTTCGAGGTGAGCAGCACGGCCAGGGCGAGGCCGAGGACGACCTTCGCGGCGGAGGTGAGGAAGCCGTAGACGAAGGTGTTGATGAAGCCCTGGACGAGCTGAGGCTCCTGAAAGAACTGGACGAAGTTCCCGAAACCGATGAACTCGATGTCGAACAGGGTCCAGCGGGTGAGGGAGAAGTACAGCGACGCGAACGTCGGCACTGCGAAGAAGACGATGAACAGCGCCGCGGCCGGGATGTAGAACCAGGACGGGTAGATGCTCTTCATCTTGCGGGGCGGGCGGTTGCGCTTTCCTTGCTTCGCAGTCGCCTCGAAGGGCACCAGCGGCGTCGTTGTCGTGGTCATTGTTCTCCAAAGAGGCCGGAGGCGGGCGATGGAGCGCCCGCCTCCGGGGTTCGAGGGGAGGGGAGGTGGTGAGCCGAGCGGGTCGTCCGCTCAGCTCACCGGCCGGGTCACCAGCCTTCGAGGCCGAGCTGCTCGGCCTGCTTCTTCACGTCGTCGTCGTACGTCGCGGCGCCCTTGGCGGCGTCGCTGATGCCGGAGCCAACCTCGACCGCGATGTTCTCGAGGTTCGGTCCCTTGATGGGCGAGAGGAACTCGAGCGCGGTTCCGGTGTTCTCGGCGTCGACGTAGGTCTGGATGTCGGAGACGATCGTGGGAACGTCTTCCGGCAGCGCGCAGGCGCTGGTCGAGAACGGTCCGTTGATGCCGAGGTTCTCGCCCTGGAGGGTGCAGCCCTCGGGGGAGTTGATGAACGCGACGAACTTCTTCGTCGCCTCGAGCTCTGCGCCCTCGACGCCCTTGGGGACGTAGACGGCGGCCGGCTCGAAGAGGGTCAGGGTGGTGTCGTCGGCGTCGTCGGCGGGGATCGCGAAGAAGCCGATGTCGTCCACGGTGTCGGGGTTGAGCGCCGTCAGGTTCGCGACGATGAAGGACAGGGTCGGGTACTGGGCACCGGATCCGTCGGAGAGCATCGCGGCGGCGTCGTCGAACGTGGCGGAGGCGAAGTCCTCGTTGAAGAGGCCGGCGTCGGCGACGTCCTGCAGGTGCTGCCAGCTGGCGAAGGCGGGCTCGTCGGCGTACTTCGCCTCGTTGTCGGTGTACTTCTGGGCCCAGTCGGAGTCCACGGCGGTCACGTTGGCGAAGTCCGCGAGGATCATCAGCTGGCTGGTCCAGGTGTCGCCGTAGCTCTGGATGACGGGAGCGGCAGTGCCGGCGGCCTTGATGGCCTCGCTGTTGCTGACGAACTCGTCCCACGAGGTCGGGACCGAGAGGCCCAGCTCCTCGTAGATCTTCTTGCTGTAAGCGATGCCGCCCGCGTTGCCGGTACCGATCGGCGCGCCGTAGAGGCCGTTCTCGCCGGAGGCGACGGTCTTGAAGCCGTCGGTCAGGTCGCCCACCCAGGCCTCGTCCGACAGGTCGGTGAGGGTCTGGTCGGGGTTCAGGGCCTGCAACAGCGAGCCGGTGTTGTAGCTGAACAGGTCGGGGATGTCGCCGGTGGAGAGGCGGGTCTTGATCAGGTTGTCACCCTCGGTGCCGCCAGGTCGCGTGTCGACCTTCACGGTGATGTCCGGGTTCTCCTTCTGGAACGCGGCGATGGTCGCGTCGGCCATCGACTGCGGCTGGTCGCCACCCTCGATCAGCCAGGTGATCTCGGTCGAACCGCCGGACGTTTCGCTGGAACCGGAGCAGCCGGTCAGGGCGAGAGCAGATGCGACGCCGAGAGCGACGGCGGCGCTGATTCGGATACTCGTGGTGCGCTTGCTGGGCATTCTTTACCTCCTCGTAAAGACACTGAAGTGTGCTGTGTAAACCGGTTGACGTTCGGGGTGAACCTCAGCGGCGGAACTCAAAGTAGCTGCCGCCCGGACGGTGTGTCAACTGGTTTACGAAACCGTGATCAGGCCACGGCGGTCCTGTTAACCAGTTCACGTCCTCGGTACTCTTGATCCGCCGGCATCGACGTCGGCGGAGAAGGAGTGGGTGATGACTCTCGACCAGCAGGAGCGCGCAAGCTCCTTCCGCCGACCCTCGATGGACGACGTCGCGGCGGAAGCGGGCGTCTCCAAAGGTGCGGTGTCGAAGGTGATCCGCAACGCCTACGGAGTGTCCCCCGCGATGCGCGAGCGGGTCGAAGGGGCGATCGCCCGTCTGGGATACCGTCCCCGGATCGCGGCCCGATCTATGCGCGGTCCGAGCTTCACAATCGGCTTCGAGCTTCCGCAGCTCGGCAACGACTTCTTCAACCAGGTGATGCAGGGCGTCGGCGACACGCTCGCCGGCTCGCAGTACCAGCTGATCATGGCGCCGGGGATCGGCGAGCTCAGGGGTGCACCGGTGCTCGACGCCCTGGCGGACCGGCAGGTGGACGGGATCCTCGCGATCTCGCCGGAGGTGACACCCGAGTGGCTCGAGAACCTCGCCCGCACCATTCCCCTCGTTCTGATCGGACGCCACGACGCCTCTGCCGCGTACGACACCGTGACGAACAACGACGCTGCTGGGGTCGGCCTGGTGATGGACCACCTCCGCGCCCTCACCCACACCAGAATCGCCCATCTGACCGTCCGGCCGGCGATCGATCAGGAGGGCGCTCGAGCGCCGCACGCGATCCGCTTGACGACTTATCTGGATCGGATGCACGAGGACGGCCTGTCGCCTGACGTCGTCTACTGCGACGCTTTCGAGATGGACGCCTACCGAGCGGCGAAGACCCTCATCGAGAAGCCCGATCCTCCGACCGCGATCGTCGCTGGGAACGACACTCTGGCGGTCGGGGCGCTGCGCGCTGTGGCGGAGGCTTCGGGAACTCGTCGAGCGATTTCCGTCGTCGGCTACGACGACATCGACCTCGCCAGTCATCCCTTCTTCTCCCTGACGACGGTGGATCAGTTCGGCGTCGAGGCAGGTCGGGCGGCGATGACGATGCTGCTCGAGCGGATCCAGGGCGGCCGCAGTGAAGCGCGCCACTTCCAGCTCGAACCGGAACTGCGGATACGGACGTCCTCGCGCGTCGCCTCTTCCTGATCGGCCCCGGCGCTGCCGCGCACTCTCAAGCGGGGTCGAAGGGGTTGGAGTTCTGCCCCAGCCGTTTCGGTGCATTGGCGGGGGAATGGGTGAAGGGGGTGGTGAGCACTGGCTCGCCACCCCCTTCGGGTCTTACGTCGTCCGGTTAGCGTCTGACGACGATGACCGAGACGCCCTTCGCTGATGCGACGGTGTCACTTCCTCCGTAGGAGAGGGTGATCTTCTTCGTGCCCGGGCTGAACTTCCCGATCGGGATGGAGACCTTTCCGTTGGAGAGCGTCCCGGTGAAGGTCTTGCCGTCCACCTTGACGGTGACGGTCCCTTCTGCGGTGACGTTCTTCGCGAGCGGCTGGACCCTCACGGCGAGCGTGAAGGACGTGGAGGTCGTCCCTGTGAGCTTGTTCGGCACGCCGATGACCAGTGCGGCCGACTTCACGAACACTGCCGCGCTCGTCGCTGTGCCGGCGGGCCCCGAAGCAGGAGTCGCCGTCACGGAGACGGTGAGGGACTTGCCCTGATCGGCCAAGAGCACACGGTAGGTGGACTTCGTCGCACCGGGGATCGCCGTGCCGTCTCGCAGCCACTGGTAGGAGTAGCTCAGACCGCTCTGGTTCCACTCGCCGGGGTTCGCGGTGAGGGTCTTCCCGACCTGGGGGTCACCGGAGATCGAGGGCGCCGTGGTGGCGACCGGAGCGGTCTGCGGCGCGGCCGTGAAGCTCATCGACTTCTGCAGCGGCAGGTCACGAGAGGACGATCCGACAGAGAGGGTGTACTCACCGTCGACCGTGGTCCACGAGTCGGTGTCCACGTCCCAGATCGAGAGGGGGTGGTTGCTCGCCTCGGAGTCCACGACCACTTCCACCGTGCGCTGCTCACCGGGGGCGAGCTCGAGACGGTCGAATCCGATCAGGCGCTTGCCGGGTTCGTCGGCCGCCTCGGGGAAGGTGAGGTAGACCTGCGGGATCTCCGCTCCGGCGACGTCGCCCGTGTTCTTCACGGTGAAGCTGACGGTGGCGCGAGCGGTGCCAGCGGTCTTGTCGACCTCCGCCTTCGCGCTCAGGTTCGAGTAGGCGAAGTCCGTGTAGGACAGGCCGTGACCGAATTCGAACAAGGGATCGATGCCCTGCTCGTCGTACCACTTGTAGCCGACTTCGAGACCCTCGGTGTAGTCGACCTGACGGATCTCGTCCGAGCCTTCGACGCGGGTGGTCGAGCCGTCTGCGAAGACTCCCGGGTACTGCGCGTTGTCGCCGGTGCCGGTAGGCAGGTCGGTGAGGGCCTTCGGGAAGGTCACGGGCAGCTTGCCGGAGGGGTTCACGTCGCCGAAGAGCAGACCGGCGATGGCGTCGCCGCCACGGTCTCCAGACCACCAGGTCTCCAGGACCGACGGGACGCTGTCGAGCCAGGGCATGAGGACCGGTCCTGCAGTCTGAAGCACGACGGCGGTGTTCGGGTTCGCGGCGGAGACGGCTTCGATGAGCGCGTCGCCGTCCTTGAACAGGTTCAGCGAGTCGAGGTCGAAGAACTCGCCCGCGAAGTTGAAGCCGAAGACGATGACGACGTCGGCGTCCGCAGCCACAGCTGCCGCGGCGGCCGGGTCGCTGCCGTTGTTGTAGACGACGGTGCTGCCGTTCTCGGCTGCGCGTGCCTTGATGGCGTCGAGGGGAGCGACCTGGTGGCAGTCGATGACGGTGGAGGCGAACGTGTTCCCGTAGAGCGGTGACGTGCACGTCGTGCGGGCGCTCACGCCTCCCTGCGCGTAGGCCGGGTCCGCGGTGATCTCATTCGAGGCTGTCGGGCCGATCACGGCGATGGTCTGCGGCTCGTTGCTCAGCGGAAGGAAATCGTCGTCGTTCTTGAGGAGAACGGAGCCCTTCTCCGCCATCTCGAGTGCGACCTCGCTGGAGCGGGCGGTGCGGACGTCGCTGTACCGGCCGGAGTCGGGAAGCTGGAAGTCCTGGATTCCGCTGGCGAACTTCGCGCGGACCACCCGGAATGCCGCGGTGCGGATCTGCTCCGCCGTGATCTCACCGGAGGCGAGCGCGGCGTCGAGAGCGGGGGGAGCGAAGTACTTCGGCAGGCTGAGCTCCTGGTCCAGGCCCGCGTCGAGGGCGGCGACGGTCGACTTCTGAGCTCCGTTGTCGGTGACGGCGAAGCCCTTGAAGTCGAGCTGGTCGCGCAGGATCGTGGTCAGCAGCTCCGGGTCCTCGCAGGCGTAGACGCCGTTGAGCTGATTGAAGGAACACATGACGCCGGCGGGATCGGCGTCGAAGGCGATCTCGTAGGGCTGCAGGTAGAGCTGATGCAGAGTGCGCTCGTCGATGTTCGACGAGCTGGTTCCCCGGTCGAGTTCCTGCTGGTTGCCGACGAAGTGCTTGAGCACGGAGGCGACGGGCTGACCGGGGTTGCTCTCGCGAAGGGAGGTGACCCATTCGGCGGCGAGGGAGCCGGCGAGCAGCGGGTCCTCGCCCAGGTACTCGGCGTTGCGGCCACCCCAGGGGGTGCGCACGATGTCGATGCCGGGCGCGAAGATCGTGTTGTACTGCTGCTTCCAGGCCTCGTCGGCCATCACGGCGCCCTTGTCGGCGGTGAGACCGAGATCCCAGCTCGAAGCCTGCGAGACGGGAACGGGGAACGCGGTCGTTCCAGTGCCGTAGGCAATGCCCCAGGGCCCGTCGATGTCGGCGTTGAACTGCACGCAGTCGGGGTGCTCGGGGTAGGTGACCGGGGGTCCGGGCGGCTGCCCGAGACCGCCGGCGGTGTTGAACTCCGTGAAGCCCACGTCGTTCGCCGAGGCCTCGTTGAGCCACCGGTACTGCTGCTGGATCGTCGATGCGTCCAGGAGCAGGTTGGCGCGGTCCTCGGGGGAGCGAGTCGGGTCCGTCCACGGGCAGTTCGGGTCGACAGCGACCGGAGTCGCGCCCTGCGCCGGGGCCGCGAGGAGCGACTGACCGGAGAGCAGCACGACGGCGGTGGCCACGATGGCGGCACCACGAGTGAGCGCGGAGCGACGGGCGGATGCCCGGAGGGAGCGGTATCGCCGCGAGGGCGGTGGGGAGTCGGCGGCGAACGCCGACTTTCGGGGAGCACGGAACATGGGTATTACCTCCTTGTAATGACCACCAGGGTTCGAAGACGCCGCCAGGGTGCGGGCGCGCCGAGGGAGCGTCGCGGGCTGGCGACGGGGAGAGAGCGAGCGGACCGTCGGGGTTTTACGGCGCTCGGCTGGGGTAGCAGGCCATACCGTACGGACCTGAGCATCTCCTCGTCAACTGATTTACACTTTTAGTGTGAACTGGTTGACGCTCGGGTCCTCGGCGAGAAGAGTGGGACCTGTTCGGCGGGGGTGCCGTTCGACGGATGTCGATACAGAGCCTCCGACGTGCTCATCCGATCAAGGAGGATCATGAGGAAGTATCTATTCCCCGCCGCGCTCGCTGCGGCCGCGCTGGTCGTGGGCTCGGTGGCGGCAGTGTCGCCGGCGTCCGCCGCCTCACTCACCTCGGCGGACTTCATCAAAGCCAGTGGGAACGTGCTGAAGACCGGCTCCGGGGCCGGAGACACCGTCAATCTGCGCGGCACCAACGTCGGCGGATGGCTCACCCAGGAGGACTGGATGTCCCCCCTCGGAGAGTTCGCGACCGATCGCACAGGTTGGTCGGTGAGCGCCTCCACAGGAAGTGGCTCCGAGGCGATCGACGGATCGGGGTCCTCCGAATGGACGACCGCCTCGGGCAAGCGCAACCCGGACTGGCTTCTCCTTGATCTGGGCGCGCCCACCCGCTTCAACCGGCTGACTCTCGACTCGAGCTCAGCAAGCCAGTATCCCCACGCGTTGAGGGTCGAGACGTCCTCGGATGCGACCACGTGGCGCAACGTCGCCGAACAGCCCGGCACGAGCGGGCGCACCACCGTCAAGTTCGTTCAGCAGGACGCGCGGTATCTCCGGCTCACGCAGACGGCCTCCGACGGAGCGGTGTGGTCGGTCGGAGAGCTGAATCTCTTCTTCGATGCGGTTCTCGCGAATCGCCCGTTCACGGCGACGGCCAGCTCTGCGAGTTCCTCTGCTCCACGAGGTGTCGACGGCGATCTGGCGACGACCTGGCAGAGCGGCACACCTCAATCACCGGGGCAGAGCTACACCGTCGACTTCGGCCGCACAGTGGAGATGGACCGGGTCTTCCTCGACTCAGGCGCCGCAGCCTCGAACGACTTCCCTCGACAGTGGGAGATGGCCACCTCCGACGACAACGTGAACTTCACCCCGATCGCCAGCGGGTACGGCACCAACCGCATCGTGGAGGCCGACTTCAAGGCATGGAAGTACGGCCGCTACCTCAAGATCACCTCGAACGGGACTGCCGCCCAGTGGTGGACGATCGCCGACCTCTCGATCGCCGCAGGCAGCAACCTCGACCGCAACGGCTGGTCCGTGACCTCCTCCGTCGGCAGTGACATCAAGAACGCAGTCGACGGGAATCCCGCCACGCGATGGAGCACAGGAGTCGCGCAGGCGCCAGGTCAGTCCGTCCGGATCGACCTCGGATCACTGCAGACCCTGAACAACCTCTCGATCGACACGGCGAAGAACACCACCGACGAGGGTGACTGGGCGCGTGGATACCGGCTGGAGCTCTCGCGAGACGGCGCCAACTGGAAGAGCGTCGCAACGGGAATCGGCGATGTGAAGGTGACCACGATCGGATTCCCCGCTCAGGCCACCCGCTACCTCCGCCTCACGCAAACCGGTTCGGCCCTGCAGTGGTGGTCGATCGGCGAACTGACCGCCGGCCTCTACAGCGACGACTACTCCCTGAACAACACCCTGACCTCGCGCTTCGGCACCGCCGGCGCACAGAAGGTGCTCGACGCCCACCAGGACGCCTGGATCACGGAGAGCGACCTCGACGCCATCGCCGCGACCGGTCTGAACTTCATCCGCGTCCCCATGGGCTGGAGCACCTTCCTCAACCTCGACGGCACCTGGAAGGCCGACCCCTGGAAGAAGGTCGACTGGATCACCCAGGAAGCCTCCGAGAGAGGGATGTACGTCCTCCTGGACCTGCACACCGTCCCCGGCGGCGGATGCCCCTGGGGAAGCTGCGGACGCATCGGCCCCGCACCCAACGGCTTCTGGGGCAACGCGACCTACCAGGACTGGGTCGAGGACATCTGGACCGCCATCGCGAACCGCTACCGCGGCAACCCCGCGGTCGCCGGCTACGACCTCATCAACGAGCCACTGATCGACGCCTACGAGGACGCCGACGACCTCAAGAAGAAGAACGACTACTTCGACCGCCTCTACGACGCCGTCCGCGCAGTCGACCCCGACCACCTGATCGTGCTCGCGGCCTTCCTCGGCATGGACTCCATCGCCGACCCGGAAACCTACGGCTGGACCAACGTGATGTACCAGCTCCACCCCTACGACATGTCCAGCCCGAGAGACTGGAATGCGCAGAACCGGCTGGTCGAGAACGAGCTCGCCGCTGCACCCTCACGCCTCGCCGACCCAGGAGTCCCGCTGCTCAACGGCGAGTACTCCCTGTACTACAACGACGATCTCTGGGCGAAATGGATGGCCGGCATGAACGCGTCGAACATCTCCTGGTCGAACTGGACCTACAAGGTCCGAGGAGCGGCGAAAGACGCCTTCGGCTACTGGGGCATGTACTACGACAACCAGGCCCCCGTCCCGGTCATCAACAGCGACGATCCTGCGACATTCATCGCGAAACTCAAGCAATTCACGACCGACCACTTCACGAAGAACACCGGCTTCGTCCAGACGGTCAAGAAGTACGCCGGCGGCTTGTCCACCTTCTCGCCGGTCGCCATCAGCCACAGCGGCTGGACGGCGACAGCGTCGACATCCGCGAACGGGACGCCGCCCTCGGCAGGCATCGATGGCCTGAACGGCTCGGCCTGGTACAGCGGTCGTTCGCAGAGCGGAGCGGAGTGGTACCGGATCGACATGGGATCCTCCAAGCGGCTCGCCATGGTGACCCTCGAAACCGCCGCTGGGTCACCCGACGACTACCCGCGCAGCTTCACCATCGAGGTATCGACCGACGGGACGAACTGGAGAACGGCCACAAGCGGCGTGGGCTACGGCTACAAGCGCCCCATTTCGATTCCGCCGACGACGGCCCGGTTCATCCGCATCACCCAGACGGGAGCTGCCACCAACTGGTGGAGCATCGACGAGGTGACGGCGTACTCGTCCTACTGAGACACGTAAGAGGGGGTTCTGCGTCCTCCGCGGGGCAGGGCCCTCTCAGCGTGGTACACCAAGCCATCTGGGGGCGAAAAGGTACTGAAGCTATGGCAAAAAGATCCGTAGTCGCCCGGGAGTGTCATTGCTCGCAGCTTCGATTGGTGAGGAACATTAAGCGCTCACCCGCGACAGAAGTTGTCGACCACCGAGCATCGCGGACGACATCGCGCTGCTTGTGCGGGGCCGCCATATTCAGCGGCCGAGGAATTGGACGACGCGAGTTGAGGATTCCGCGTAGGACTGGAAGATACTGCCGTGCCTGGAGTCGAGGTAGCAGACGGGCTCGGAGTCGGTGATCCGTCTGCACGAATCGGTGAACAGCACTGAGGGCACTATGCGGTGGTAATCGCCGTCGGCGATCAGCATGGGCAGGGTGAAGACCAGGAGGTCAGTTGAGCCGCCCATAATGATGTTGACGAGGACGATGACGTGCCGGCGTTCGGTGATCAGGTCGATATGCGGGGGTCATTCTTCACAGGCGTCCCTGTAACGTCACGAGGAAGACCACGAGGAGGCCGCTCCTCGGACTGAGCTCTCGGTAGGCGGAAGAGTCGCTGCCTGTTGACGGTCCTGTCCGTTGCTATGCGATTCAGGCTCAGCGTTTCAACTCGGGGTAGAGGGCCTCGACGGGGGCACTCAGGGCGGCCTTGACCGAGGCCGTGATCTCGTCCGCGATCACCTCGTACTCGCCTGCTTCGACAGCGTCGAACACCTGGGCAACGAGGTCGGCGGGGAACATCTTCGGGCCGTTGGCGTGGGCGGCCATGGCGGTGTCGACATAGCCGACATGCACGCCGACGACGAGAGTGCCCTTTGGTTCGAGTTCCAGACGCAACGAGTTCGTCGCCGACCAGAACGCGGCCTTCGAAGCGCTGTAGGCGCCGCCGAAGGCATACCAGCTCGCGACCGAGTGCATGTTGATCAGCACCGACTCTCGATTCCCGGTCAGCACCGGGACGAAGGCTTTCGTAAGCAGCACGGGGGCGAAGAAGTTGATCTCCATCGTGGCCCGGAGGTCATCGACCGAGAGGTCGAGAAGATTCGCCGTCGGCGGCAGCATGCCGGCGTTGTTGATCAGCACGGTGACATCGCGAGCAGCAGCAACCGCCGCGTCTACAGAGCGCGGGTCGGCGACGTCGAGCGCGAGCGGCACGACCCGGTCGTCGTCCCATTTGCGCGGGTTGCGGGCGGTGGCATAGACCTTGGCGGCGCCGCGGGCGAGGGCGCCGGCAACGAACTCGGATCCGATCCCGCCGTTGGCTCCGGTCACCAGAACGACGGCTCCGAGAAGTGAGTGCATGAACTGCTCCTTGACGAGGGATGGGATGTGACGAGGTGGGGACGGACTGGGCGGAAGTGACTGGTTTGATCAGTCGTCCATGGCGATGACGATCTTGCCGCGCAGGCCCCCGCGCTCGAGGGCGGTGAGCGCAGCGGGGGTCTGCGCGAAGGGGAACACGCGGCCGACAACGGGATGCAGCACTCCCGCCTCGACCAGCGCCGCGATTTCGGCAAGTTGGCGGCCGTCGGCGTGCATGAACAGGAAGGTGTACTTCACGCCGAGTCGCCGCGCCTGCCAACGAATGGACGCGCTGAGGCCCCCGATCGCAAGCCGAAGGCCTGGGTTGAGGCCGAGCGCGCGAGCGAACGCCGGGTCTGGGGGTCCGGCGATGCCGATCGCGCGCCCGCCCGGGCGCAGCACCCGCAGCGACTTCTCTAGGTTCTCCCCTCCGATACCGTCGACCACGAGGTCGTAGCCCTGAAGGACCTGCTCGAATCGCTGCGAGCGGTAGTCGATCACCTCGTCGGCACCGAGCTCGCGGAGCCACTCGGCGTTCGAGCCGCTCGCAGTCGTGGCGACGTACGCTCCAAGGCCCTTCGCGAGCTGGATGGCGATTGAACCGAAGCCGCCTGCGCCGCCGTGGATCAGCACACGACTGCCCGCAGTGACGTCACCGCTTTCCACCAGCGCCTGCCATGCGGTGAGAGCGACCAGCGGCAACGATGCGGCGTCGACCATGGACAGCGACGCGGGCTTGAGTGCTACGTCGGCATCGGCGATCGCGATGCGCTCAGCGAAGGTTCCAATGCGAAAATCGGTAGGACGGGCGAAGACCTCGTCACCGACCGCGAACTGGGTGACGGCCGGGCCGATGGATTCGACCACTCCGGCGACGTCGTGGCCGAGAGTCAACGGCAGCTCATAGCGGAGCATCGCCTTGAACTCACCCTCAGCGAGCTTCACGTCGAGGTGGTTCACGCCAGCAGCGTGTACGCGTACCAGCAGATCGTGCTCGCCCAGGATCGGCTCGGGAACATCCGTTTCTGTGACCTCACCCTTGTACCGGGTAATCGTGTAGGCCTTCATCGGGTTCATCTCCTCAGTTTTTATGAGCGTACTCATTTACGAGTGCGATCGCAAGTGACTGAGGTGGGTCAGCGCTGTAGAATGGACTCCTGATGACCTCCCCCGCCAGCTCAGCTCCCGGCCGCCGCGAACGCAACAAACAGCAGAAGCTCGACCGCATCACCGCGGCCGCCGACGAGCTGTTCAGTCGTCGCGGCGTCGACGACGTGACAACGCAGCAGATCGCCGACGCGGCCGACATCGGCACCGGCACCCTTTTCCTCTACGCCCGCAACAAAGCCGAGCTGCTGCTGCTGGTACAGAACACCCACTACGCCCAAGCGATCGAAGTCGGCGTTCAAGCCTCCGCAGCGGCTTCATGTCCACTCGACGCCGTCATGGCCCTCGTCGAGCCCGTCGTCGAATGCAACCGTAGGCAAATCGAGAACGGTCGTACCTACCTCCGCGAGATCGTCTTCGGCGACGCTGAAGAACCACACCACCGCGTCGGGCTCGAACTCATGCAGCGGGTCGATACCGCCTACGCCGACATCCTTCAGCGCGACGGCCGACTGACAGCAGAAGATGCGGCGCTGCTCGCTCGTACCATCTCGGCCACCGCCTTCGTGAGCCTGGCATCGCCGATGCACGTGCACTCCACCAACCAGGAGATCTGCGACGACATCCGCGAGCAGATGCGAGTCGTCCTTCGCACGTGACTGACAGTGCGGAGGAATTGGTCTCTGCATGACCCTCCACAGCGCCGAGGTAATACAGCTGCGAAGGACGTCGCGGTCGCAGCGGGCCGGAGCCGTGCAGCTACACCCAGGTCTCGGCGCGGTACTCCGCCTTGACTCGGCGCACCGTGCCGGAGCGGCCTCGGAGGATGATGCTCTCCGTCTGGATCAGTGATCCCTTGCTGCGGACGCCACGGAGAAGGCCTCCGTCAGTGACCCCCGTCGCGACGAAATAGGTGTTGTCGCTGCGAACGAGGTCGTTCGCGTGGAGCACCTGGCCGAGGTCGTGTCCTGCGGCGAGGGCTCGCTGGCGTTCCTCGTCGTCCTTGGGCAGGAGGAGGGCCTGGATCACTCCGCCGAGCGCCTTGATCGCGCAGGCGGTGATGATGCCCTCGGGAGTGCCGCCGGTTCCGACGCACATGTCGATCCGGGAGTCGTGGCGGGCGGCGTTGATGCCGCCGGCGACGTCTCCGTCGAGGAGGAGGCGCGTGCTCGCCCCGGCGGCACGGATGTCGTCGATCAGCTGGGCGTGGCGGGGTCTGTCGAGCACGGCGACGCGCATCTCCTCGACGTGCTTGCGCTTGGCGCGAGCGAGCGCCCGGATGTTCTCGCCGATCGGACGGCGGATGTCGACGACTCCCACTCCTTCGGGGCCGGTGACGAGCTTGTCCATGTAGAAGACGGCGGACGGGTCGAACATCGATCCGCGGTCGGCGACGGCGATCATCGAGAGCGCGTCCTGCCGTCCGGCTGCGGTCAGGGATGTCCCGTCGATGGGGTCCACGGCGATGTCGCAGGCGGGGCCTGATCCTGATCCGACGATCTCGCCGTTGAAGAGCATCGGCGCGTCGTCCTTCTCGCCCTCGCCGATCACCACGAGGCCGGAGAAGTCGACGGTGCCGAGGAACGCGCGCATCGCGTCGACGGCTGCGCCGTCCGCAGCGTTCTTGTCGCCCTTGCCGATCCAGGGGCTCGAGCGGATCGCTGCCGCTTCGGTCGCTCGCACCAGCTCCATTCCCAGGTTGCGGTCGGGGTGCTGGTAGACGGGGGCGCTGTCGGAGGTCACGTCGTCGGTCCTTTCGAGGTGGCTGAGGTACGAGCGGCGGCCGATCCGAACGCGTCGTTTTGTATCACCAGTCCTCATGGTACTGTCTGTACGTACAGACCGTATGTTGCTGGCAAGCGCATCGGTGACGACGCCGGCGGGACCACCCGCGGCCGGCCGCTCTGCTGCGCAGGCGTCCACTTCCCCCTTCCACGCATTCGTGACCAAAGGATTCGTATGTCAGCGACGACGAGCATCCGCGCTCAAGGACCCGAGCCGCATTCGTTCATCGAGAAGATCGGTCTGCCCAAGCCCCTGGTCTGGGGATTCGTCGGCCTGCTCCTGTTCATGATCGGAGACGGCGTCGAGTCGGGTTACATCGCCCCCTACCTCGCCGACAACGGCGCAGGATCCGAGACCAATGCCGCGGTCATCATCACCGTCTACGGCCTGATGGTCACTCTCGGGTCCTGGCTCTCCGGTGCCCTGTCCGACGTCTGGGGACCTCGGCGGGTGATGATCATCGGCCTGGTCCTCTGGGCCGGTCTTCAGGTCGTCTTCCTCGCGGTCGCGCTGCCGTCGGAGAACTTCACGCTGATGCTGATCGTCTACGGACTCCGCGGCATCGCCTACCCGTTCTTCGCCTACGGGTTCCTCGTCTGGGTCCTCGGCGCCAGCCCCGCACACCGCCTCGGCTCGGCCGTCGGCTGGTTCTACTTCGCGTTCACCGGCGGCCTGCCGACCCTCGGCTCTCTCGTCGCCTCCGGCACCGTTCCTCTTCTCGGTGCCTATGAGACCTTCTGGATCTCGCTCGGCCTCGTCGTCCTCGGTGGACTCGTCTCCCTCGTGGGGCTGCGCAAGGCTCGCGGCGGCGGCCGTCTCGCCGCCCCCGGCGTGAGCACGGGTCGCAGTCTCGTGAACAGCGTCGCGATCGCCTTCACCCAGCCCCGCGTCGGCCTCGGCTGCCTGGTCAGAGTGGTCAACACCGCCCCGCAGTTCGGGCTGTTCGTGTTCTTCCCCACCGTCTTCGCCGTCGACCTCGGTTTCGGCACTGCCGGCTGGCTGCAGCTCGTCTTCATCCTCGGAGCGGCGAACATCTTCGCGAACCTCTTCTTCGGCGTCCTCAGCGACCGGCTCGGATGGCACCGCACGCTGCGCTGGTTCGGCTGCATCGGCTCGGCCGTCAGCGTGCTCGCCTTCTACTTCCTCCCCATGTACGTCAGCGACCAGTACTGGGTCTCCGCCCTGTGCGCAGCACTGTTCGGGATCACCCTCGCCGGATTCACCCCGATCTCCGTCCTGATGTCGCTGATGGCCCCCGGCCAGAAGGGCAACTCGATCGCGGTGCTCAACCTCGGCGCCGGAGCCGCCACGTTCATCGGACCGCTGATCGTCGCGCTGTTCCTCGCACCCCTGGGTGCCGGCGGCGTGACCATCATCTTCGCGGCGCTCTACGTCCTCGCCGGAATCTCCGTCCGCTGGCTCCGAGTCCCGGAGGAGGCGCAGCGCGTCGTCGCCGAGGGCAGGACCCTCGACGACATCGCCGAGACCACCACCCCTCCCGCCGGTCGATAGCAGGACCAGGGGCAGGCGGCACTCGCGCCTGCCCGATCACAGGACCGCCGTCGCGGCGGCATCCCACCTCTCGCCGCACCCGGCGCCACATCGTGAAAGGACACTCTCATGCCTCTCGTCAGCGGTATCGACGTCATCAACGAATGCACCTCCCGAGGCCTCGTCGCCGGAGCGTTCAACACCACCAACATCGAGACCACGATGGGGATCGTCGACGCCATCGAGCGCGTGGGCGTTCCCACCTTCATCCAGGTCGCCCCGACCAACGTCGCCCTCTCCGGCTACGAGTACATCTACGACATGGTCAGCCGCCGCCTCGCGACGACCGACGTCCCGGTCGCGCTTCACCTCGACCACGGCAAGGAGCTCTCCGCCGTCGAGGGCGCTCTCGCCGCCGACTTCACCTCGGTCATGATCGACTACTCCGAGTACCCCTACGAGGAGAACGTCGCCGTCTCCGCCCAGGCGCGCGCACTGTGCGCTCCCGAGATCGCTCTCGAGGCGGAGCTGGGCAGCATCGGCGGGAAGGAGGACGACGTCGCACCGGAGCACGCGAGCACGACCGACCCCGACCAGGTGAAGCACTTCATCGATGCCGTCGGCTGCGACATGCTCGCCGTGTCCGTCGGCAACCAGCACGGCTACGTCCCCCACGCGAAGATCGACTTCGACCTGCTCGCTCGGGTCCGCGCCGCCAGCAGCGTCCCCCTCGTCATCCACGGCGGCTCGGGCCTCCCCGACGAGCAGCTCGCGCGGCTGCACGAGTTCGGTGTCGTCAAGGTCAACGTGGCCAGCGACCTCCGCAACGCGATGATCCGCACCTTCGGCGAGGCGTACAACGCCAACAACAGGGAAGCCTCCCTCATCCGGGTGTCCACGAACGCCGTCACCGCCATCTCGGACGTCGTCGAGCGCCGCATCCGCACCCTCAACCCCTCCGCCGCGTAACGAGGTACCGAAGTGCTTCCCACGATCACGGTCGACGTCGGAACGACGAGCGTCAAGCTGTGCCTGTTCGACGCCGCGGGTGCGCTGATCGCCTCCGCGCGACACAGCACACCCACGACGAAGGACACGTGGGGAGAGATCTACGACGTCGAGGCACTGCAGGGCATCGTCTCCGCCTTCATCAGCGAACTCGATCCCCCTGACCGCGCGAGCGTCGCCCGCATCGCGATCACCGGGGTGGGGGAGTCCGGGGGACTCGTCCTCCCGGACTGCTCCCTCGCCTCACCGATGATCCTCTGGCACGACCACCGCGGCGCCGACCGCCTCAGCAGGCTCACCGATTCCGACCGGACCCTCGTCTACCGGGCGACAGGTCTGCCGGTCAACGCGAACTACGGCCTGTCCAAGGTCGCGTGGGCGGTGGAGGAGGCGGGCGAGAACGCCTCGACCGCTCACTGGCTCAACGTCGCCGAGTTCCTCGCCGCGACTCTGACCGGGCAGCGCTGGTCGGAGTACTCCCTCGCCAGCCGCACCATGGCCCTCGACCTGACGGAGAAGACGTGGTCGCCGGAGATCGCGGCGCTGCTGGACCTCGACGTGGACGTGTTCCCGGAACTGCGCACCGCTGCCCACGGCTCGCCCCTGACCGCTCGCGCCGCTCGGGACCTCGATCTCGCGGAGAGCGTCGTCGTGCACGTCGCCGGCCACGACCACATGGTCGGAGCGATCGGCGCCGACCTGCGCGAGAACGAGCTGCTGAACTCCACCGGCACCACCGAAGGACTGCTCTTCAACCGGAGCGTCCCCGATCTCGACGACGCGGCTGCGCTCGCCAAACTCGCCAACGGCATCTCCTGCACGGGTGCCGAGTACACCCTCTTCGCCTCCATCCCCACGGGAGGCTCCGCGTTCGCGACGCTGCAGTCGATGCTCGCGATCGACGCCGCCGACCTGACGGCCGGCATCGACGCCGCCCACCGCCGTTACCTCGCCGGCGACGTGGACCTCGACAGGATCCCCCTCGTGCTCCCTCGGTTCCGGGGGAGCCCCCCGCCCACCAAGGACGCGGCCGCGCGCGGGATCATCGCCGGCCTCCGCACCGATACGACTCGCGACGAACTCGTCCTCGGCTGCTTCCTCGGGATGGTCCGGCAGTTCCAGGACGTCCTCTCACTCTTCCCGCTGCGACCCGAGCGCATCAAGGTCATCGGCCCGGCCGGCCGCAACCCGCTCTGGCTCCAGCTCAAGGCCGATCTGCTCGACACGACCCTCAGCGTCTCGCAGTTCCCCGAAGTCGTCTCCCTCGGCGCCCAAGCGCTGGCCTCCGGGACCACCGCCCGGTGGGAGGACTGCGACCCCCGGGTCGTGCTCCCCGACTCCCCTCGGCACGACCTGCTCGCCCAGTGGTGCGAGCGGACCGCCCCCCAGTGGGAGCACCTCAAGGGAACCCCCGCATGAGCCCGCGCACGCCTGCGCGCAGTGCACCCCGTTCGACGACCCAGAAGCGAGGCGACGATGCTGATCGCGGGAATTGACTCCTCCACGCAGGCCTGCAAGGTCACGGTGCGCGATCTCGCGACCGGAATGCGCGTGCGTGAGGGGAAGGCCTCTCATCCGCCGCAGACCCTCGTCCACCCCGACGCCTGGTGGACCGCGCTTCTGACCGCGGTGCGTCGCGCAGGAGGGCTGGACGACGTCCTCGCGATCTCGGTCAGCGGCCAGCAGCACACCCCGGTCTTCCTCGACTCGACCGGAGCGGTCGTCTGCGAGTCACCGCTGTGGAACGACACCGGCTCGCACGCCCAGATGGTCACCCTCAACGCCGAAGTCGGCCGAGACGAGTGGATCCGGCGCACCGGCCTGCCGATCACGCTCTCCGACACCGTCGTCAAGCTGCGGTGGCTGCGAGACACGGATCCCGACGCCGTTCGCCGCACCGCGGCCGTGGCGATCGTGCACGATTGGCTGACCTGGCGCCTCCGCGGCTTCGGCGCCGGAACCGGCGGGCTCGATGCGCTGGTCACCGACCGCTCCGAAGCCAGCGGGACGGCGTACTGGTCCGGAGCCACGAACGAGTACGACAGGGGGCTCTTCGAGCACGCGTTCGGGAAGACGGCGCTGCTGCCCGAGGTCCTGCACCCCCTCGCCACCGCCGGCGTCACCGGCCCCGGCATCCCCGGCATCCCCGCCGGACTGCCCATCGGCGTCGGCAGTGGCGACAACGCTGCCGCCGCCCTCGCTCTCGGACTGGACAACGGCGACGCCGTCCTCTCCCTGGGCACCTCCGGCGTCGTCTACACCCGCTCCGCCGTGCCCGTCCACGACTACGCCGGCTACGTCTGCAACTACGCCGACGCGACCGGCGAGCACCTCCCGCTCGTCGCTACGCTCAACGCCGCCAGGAACTTCGAACTCGCAGGAGGACTGCTCGGCTGCACGTACGCCGAGCTCTCCGATCTCGCTCTGGAAGCGGAACCCGGCGCGGGAGGGCTCACTCTGCTGCCGTACTTCGAAGGCGAGCGCACACCGGACCTCCCTCACGCCCGAGGGTCTCTGCATCAAGCCTCACTGACCAATCTCACCCGTCCCAACTTCGCTCGAGCGGTGATCGAGGGGACACTCGCCAGCCAGGTCGAGATGCTCGACGCCCTGCGCGACTGCGGCATCCGGCCCCAGCGCCTCCTGCTCATCGGAGGCGCCGCACAGAGCCCGGCCGTACAGCAGATCCTCACCCAGATGGTCGACGTTCCCGTCGTCGTGCCGGACCTGGACGAGTACGTCACCAAGGGCGCCGCGATGCAGGCCGTCGCAGCGCTGTCAGGCTCCTTCCCGACATGGGCTGCCGTCTCGGCGGAGCTCGCCCCTTCCGCTCTGCATCCGCAGATCGTCGAGCAGCACAACGCCGCGAAAGCCGCCCTCGGCTACGACGACACCGCTCCCGCTGCCAGCCTGACCGGAGGCGTGGCGCGGTGACGTCCCCGCTCTCGTCGCCGCGACGACCGGCATGACGCCTGGAACGAGCGCGCCGGTTCCGGGCCCTCACCGCGGAGGCCCTGTCCCGCGCTCCGAGCAGGGAGCGGGAAGAATGGGGACAGGAAAAGGGGAGGTGGCGCCTGTGCGCAGCACGGGGCGGACAGCCGTGGCCTGCGGTGTCGACATCGGCAGCACCAACATCAAGATCGTCGCGATGGACGCGGACGGTCATGTCGTGGCACGCGCGAGCCGTCCCACTCCGCGCGGTGCCCGGACGCCGTCCATCGATGCCGGGGCCCTCTTCCGGTCGATCGAGCAGATGATCGTCGCCCTCTGCGCGGAGACGCTCGAGGTGCATGCGATCTGTGCCGCGGGAGTGGGGGAGGACGGTGTCCTCGTCGACTCGGCACTCGCTCCCCTGACCGAGGCGCTGGCCTGGTTCGACCCTCGCCGGCAGAGCATCTTCCGCTCGCTGCGACCGCGTCTCCACGCCGATGACACGTTCGATGCCGAGACCGACCCCGTCCGAACGCTCGTCGGATGGAGATGGGCGAGGGCACAACCGTCCGGGAGCGACGCCGCGCACTGGATCGCCCTCGCCGATTACGCCGGCGTCGTCTGGAGCGGTCGACCGTACCTCAGCGACACCCTGGCCTCCCGAACTGCGGCGTGGCGCTCAC
Organism: Rathayibacter sp. PhB179; assembly: GCF_004345345.1. Taxonomy (NCBI): domain Bacteria; kingdom Bacillati; phylum Actinomycetota; class Actinomycetes; order Micrococcales; family Microbacteriaceae; genus Rathayibacter; species Rathayibacter sp. PhB179. The sequence continues at coordinate 227,679 of NZ_SLVD01000004.1, forward strand.
GGGACAGGACCTGGGCGAGCGATCGAGTCGATCTGACACTCGGATCAGCGGATCTGCTGCCGGTCGTCGTCCGCACCGGCGACGTCGTCGGGGATCTGCGGTCCCCGCTGCTGCGCGCCTCCGGGGCGCTCGCTCCCGATGCGATCGTTGTCGCCGGCGGCCACGATCACCCCATCGGAGGATGGGGCGTGGATCAGATCGCCCCCGGTGCCGTGCTCGACTCGATGGGGACGGCAGAGGTCGTCGTGATCCAGTCGCCCCGGAAGGGCGCGAAGCGCCACGACTACGTCGACGTCGCGCCGGGGATCCGCTCCGCCGGCACGACGCTCCTCCGAGTCGAGGAGCTCGCCCGGAACGTCGCGTGGGCCTCCCAGGATCCCGCGGTCGCCGCTCAGATCCACGCGATCCTCACCGACGAGCTCCGCCCGCTCGCCGTCCTGGACTCGGGGTACTTCGTTCCTGGACGACGAGGGGGAGGGCGGCCGTCCTATTCACTCGACGCTCCTCGCGACCCACGCGCTCGCGCTTCGGCCGTGCTCGGTGCCCTCGCCCTCGCTGGACGGGACGCCGTCGACGCCGTCCGCAAAGACGCCTCCGAGCCGACGGAGGTCCGACTCGCCGGAGGATGGGTCCACTCTCCGGGCTGGGTGAGGATCAAGACCGACATCAACGGGTACAGCACGACACCGGTCTACGAGCCGGAAGTCACCGCCGTCGCCGCAGCTCTCCTGGGTGCGCATGCACGTGGATGGACCCCGAATCCGTCGATCGTCTTCGGCGGGTCGGCCGTCCGGTTCTGACCGGTCCGGGCGGCCGGCTCGTCAGCTCGCGGAGACCATCACCTCGAGCGGGACGACGTCCGTGAGGACCCAGGTCTCGTAATAGTCGAACCGGAACTCGTTCTGATCCCACGACCAGGAGCGGACCCGCAGCACGGGGTCGTCGGCGCCGATCCGCAGGTGCGAGGCCACGTGCTGCGGCGCCCTCATCGAACGGATGACCCGGTGCGCGCCGCTGGTCGTGAACCCCGCCCGGCGCAGAGTGCTGTCGACGGAGCCGGTGCCGTCGAGGACGTCGTCCGCGTTCGAGATCGTCCGGGCCACCTCGTCAGGGAACCAGTTCGTGCTGAACATCGCGAGAGCGCCGTCCAGAGAGCGCACCCGCTCGAGCGCGAAGACCGGAGTGCCGGCGTCGATCTGCAGCGCCTCGGCGGCGTGCTCCGGCGGCACCAGGAAGCGCGCGTCCACCACCTCGGTCGTGATCCCGGTGCGGCCGTGACGCAGCTGCGAATCGAGGAATCCCTGGGTGTCCTGCACGGTCCACCCCGAGGTCTTCTCCGGCGCGGCCGCGAAGACCCCTCTCCGCGCGACCCTCCGCGCAAAGCCCTCGTTCTCCAGCTTCGTCAGGGTCTGGCGGACGGTCGCGCGCGACAGCCCGAACTCCCGGCCCAGCTCGAGCTCGCTCGGCAAGCGCTCGTCGGTGGGGATCTCACCGGCGGTGATGCGTCGTTTCAGGATGCTGAACAGCTGCTCGTAGTAGGGCACCGGCGATGCGCGCTCGATGATCTGCGCCATCACGTTCTCCAATCGGCGTCGACGGCCCGCTGAACGCGGTCCTCGGACAGTAACGCACGGACAGTCTCAACATGCCATACAAAAAGCTTTTCCTGTCTGCACGAGGAGGCGCGGGAGCTGTTTCCGCGTCCCTCGCGCAACGGATGGCGTCGGACTGTTGACGCTGTGAATGTACTGACCGTATGATTCGTTCCGTTCGGCCAGTACGTCCTGTACGTACCAACTCCTGAAGCACCGTCGCTCATCTGGAAGGTTCAATGATGCACACCCGACCACAGCACCGGAGGGCAGCGTTCCGATTCCTCGGAATCGCCGCCGCCGGCTCCCTCCTCGCCGGAGGACTCGCCGCCTGCTCCACCGACAACGCGGGCACCAGCGCCGACGGTGACGTGACGATCAACGTCGCCCTGGCCGCCAACCCGCAGATGAAGACCGCGGAGTCGCTCATCAGCGACTTCGAGGAGAAGAACCCGGGCATCACGGTGAAATTCACCACGCTGCCCGAGAACGACCTCCGCCCCACTGTCACCAAGGACGTGGCCACGAAGGCCGGGCAGTTCGACGTCGCCATGATCGGCTCCTACGAGGTCCCCATCTGGGCTCAGAACGGCTGGATCGTTCCGCTCGACGACTACGCGAGCGAGGACGCGGCCTGGAACGAGGCCGACCTCACCGCGCCGATCAAGGACATCGTCTCCGACGACGGCACCCTGTACGCCGCACCGTTCTACGGCTCGTCCTCCTTCCTGTTCTACCGCAAGGACCTCGCCGAGAAGGCCGGCGTCACCATTCCCGAGAAGCCCACGTGGGACGAGGTCGCCGCTGCGGCGGCCGCGATGGACGACGACGCGGCCGGTGTCTCCGGCATCTGCCTGCGCGGGCTCGCGGGCTGGGGCCAGAACCTCGCCTCGCTCACCACCGTGATCAACACCTACGGCGGCAGCTGGTTCAACGAGGACTGGGAGCCCCAGCTCACTTCTCCCGAGACCAAGGAAGCTGTGCAGTTCTACGTCGACCTGCTCCGTGAGCACGGCCAGCCCGACGCCGCCAAGGACGGCTGGGAAGGCTGCCTGCAGCAGATGAGCCAGGGCACCACCGCCATGTGGTACGACGACACCGTCTTCGCAGGGTCCGTCCTCGACCAGGCCACGCCCGAGGTCGAGCCGAACATCGGCTTCGCGATGGCACCCACCGGACCCTCCGGTCTCGCCTCCGGCTGGCTCTGGTCCTGGGGCCTGGGCGTCACCTCGAGCAGCAAGAACCCCGACGCGGCCTGGAAGTTCATCTCCTGGGTGACCAGCGAGGACTACATCGAGCTCGCGGGAGAGAAAGCCGGCTGGGACTCGATCCCGCCCGGATCCCGCACCTCGACGTACGAGATCCCCGAGTACACCGAGGCCGCCTCGCGCTACGCGGACCTCACTCTCGCCTCCATCGAGGCCGCCAACCCCAACCAGCCCACGGTCGATCCGGTTCCGTACACGGGAGTGCAGTACGTGCAGATCCCCGAGTTCGTGGACATCGGCGACTTCGTCTCGCAGCAGGTCGCCGGTGCGATCAGCGGCTCCCAGACGGTCGACGAAGCCCTGCAGAAGAGCCAGGACTACGCCACCGAAGCCGTGACCTCCGCCGGCTACCTCAAGTAGCACACCCCCGCTCCGCCCGCGGGTCCTCTCACCGGACCCGCGGGCGGAGCCCTCCTGATCGGACCCTCATGGCCTCCACCACGATCTCTCCCGCCCCGCCCGTCGTCCGTCCGCCCACCGTCTCCCGACGCGAGCGCTGGAATCTGCGCGGACCGCTGCTGCCGGCGCTGATCTTCACCCTCGTCATCACCCAGATCCCCTTCGTGATGACCCTGATCTACAGCTTCCAGGACTGGAATCTGCTCGGCGGCCGCCCCGCCACCTTCAATGCCGGCGCCAACTTCCTCTCCACCTTCAAGGACGAGATCTTCTGGAAGTCGATCGGCAACACCACCCTGATGACCGGCATCTCCACGATCGCCTGCATCGTCTTCGGCCTGCTCCTGGCCCTCCTGCTCAACCACTCCTTCCCCGGCCGCGGCCTGGCCCGCACTCTCGCCATCACGCCCTTCTTCGTCATGCCCGTGGCCGTCACCCTCTTCTGGCGCTCCGCGATGTTCGACCCCGGCTTCGGCCTGTTCGGCTGGATCTCCCGCGGCCTCGGCCTCCCCCCGATCTCCTGGCTCAGCGAGTACCCGCTCGCCGCGCTGATCATCCTGCTCACCTGGCGCTTCACACCCTTCGCGCTGCTGATCCTCATCGCCGGACTCCAGTCCGCGCCTCAGGAGCAGCTCGAGGCAGCCCGAGTGGACGGCGCAGGACCCCTGCGCCAGTTCTCGGCGATCCTCGTCCCGCACCTGAGGCCCTACATCGAGCTCACCGCGCTCCTGCTGGCCATGAACCTCATCCAGACGTTCGGCGAGATCGCACTGCTGACCGCCGGCGGCCCCGCCTACGCGACCACCAACATCACGTACTACATCTATCTGAAGGGGTTCAACTCCTTCGACTTCGGAGCGGCGTCGGCCTTCGGCGTCGTCACGCTCGTCCTCACCATCGCGCTCATTCTGCCCGCACTGCGCCTGCTGTCCGGCATCTTCCAGAAGGAGGGGCGACGATGACCGCCACCCTGATCACCCCGCCCAGCACCGTCACCGAGACCGAGCGGAAGTCTCGCCCCCGCAGCGCGATCCGCGTGCACCGCACACCCTCCAAGCGCATCGCGAGCGCGCTCATCGGACTCGGCGGCTGGATCGGCAGCCTGATCCTCTTCCTCCCCATCGCCTACATGGTGCTGAAGAGCTTCCAGACGGAGCCCGACGCGGCCGCCGCGGTTCCCAAGCTGATCTTCACCCCGACGATGGAGAACTACGCGGGCGTCTTCGAAGCGGGATTCTGGCCGTACGCGATCAACTCCCTCGTCGTCGTCGGCGTCTCCACACTGCTCGTCATCGTTCTCGCGGTCCCCGCCGCCTACGCGCTCTCCGTGCGCCCCGTGGAGAAGTCGCAGGACGTCCTCTTCTTCTTCATCTCCACCAAGATGATGCCCATCGCGGCAGCGATCATCCCCGTCTACGTCGTCGCGACGGCGCTGGGCGTCCTCAACACGCTCGGACTGCTCATCGTGATGCACCTCGGGATGAACCTCCCGCTGGGCATCTGGATGATCCGGTCCTTCATGCAGGAGCTCCCCGGCGAGATCATGGAGGCCGCCGCCGTCGACGGCGCCTCCCGCTGGAGAGCGCTGCGCTCGATCATCCTGCCGCTCTGCCGACCCGGCATCGTCTCCACCGCGCTCCTGTGCGCCGTGTTCTCCTGGAACGAGTACTTCTTCGCCCTGAACCTCACGAACTCGAACTCCACCCTTCCGCTGTTCCTGCAGAAGTTCCTGAGCTTCGGAGAGCTCTACACCGCCCACGTCGCCGCAGTCGCGACCCTCGTCAGCATCCCTGTCGTCATCGCCGGATGGATCGCCCAGAAGTCCCTCGTCCGCGGCCTCCTCTTCGGCGCGGTCAAGTAGATCCGGCGGAGGGGGGCACTCGACCCCTCCGCCTCGCGCATCAGGTCCCCGTGATCCGGTGCGTCTGGACAGTACGTACAAGAAGAAGTAGAGTCGCCTCTGGTACTCACCACTCGCCTGATCCGGGCGGCGCGGCGAGTCCTCAGGGCCGAGGATTCTCTTCAGCCACGACCGATGAAAGGTATTCACATGCGCGCAGTGGTTCTCGACGGCAAGGGCTCGATCGACGTCACAGAGCTGCCCGACCCGGTAGCCGGCTCCGGCGAAGTCGTCATCGCCCCCGAGGTCGTCGGTATCTGCGGAACCGACATCCACCTTGCCTCCGGCGACTATCCGACCGGCACGTTCCCAGTCGTTCCGGGACACGAGTTCGCGGGGACCATCGTCCAGGTCGGACCTGGCGTCGACGGCTTCTCCGTCGGCGATCGCGTCTGCGTTGACCCGAACGTCGCCTGCGGCCACTGCGACCAGTGCGTTGCCGGTGCCACCAACCTCTGCCGCAACCTCGTTCCCATCGGCGTCACCTCCAACGGCGCCGTCGCCGAACTCGTCAGCGTCCCCGTCGGAGTCGTCTTCGCCCTTCCCGAGGGCATCGACTGGACAACCGGCGCCCTGATCGAGCCTCTCGCGTGCGTCCTGCATGCCCTGGACCGGGTCGACTCCGTCTCCGGACAGCGCGTCCTCATCTACGGCGCCGGCTCGATCGGCCTGCTCGCCGCCGCCCTCGTCCGCGCCCGCGGAGCGTCCACCATCGATGTCGTCGAGCCCAGCCCGGTCCGGCGCCAGGCCGCCCTGGAGTTCGGCGTCGATGCCGTCTTCGCGCCGGGGGAGCGCGCGACCGAGCGCGACATCGACCTCGTCATCGAAGCCAGCGGACATCCCACCGCCGTCTCGGACGCTCTCGTGCGCCTCGCCGAGCGGGGCACACTTCTGCAGATGGGCGTCGTCAGCCCGACCGCCTCCATCGACCTCTTCCCCTACGACCTCTTCGATCGAGAACTGAAGATCATCGGATCGCAGTCCCTCGCGACCTCCTACCCGGCGGCCGTCGAGGATATCACGTCCCTCCCCGAGCTCGCCGAGCGCATGGTGACCCACACCTTCGGCCTCGCCGAGTACGCGGAAGCGCTCGCGGCCGCCAGCTCGGAGTCCGCGCGGAAGGTCCACATCTTCCCCCAGCGCTGACGGAAGCCCGCGTCGTCAGCGCGCGGGACACCCGCGAGAAAGGAACGGCCCGAGTCCTCACGAGGGCCGTTCCACTCACCGATTCAAGTCCCTCCGCGAACTGAGCACATCGCGAGCCGCCGTGCTCGGAAACCCTGCAGGTCCCGGGTCCCCGCCGATCGCGGCGACGGCTTCGGTGATGGTGCTGCACGAGCAGTTCGCGAGCTGGGCCTGCCCTCAGCCCAGGGATGGGTCGGCCAAGCACGGCCGGCGCGAAGCGTGCGACCCTAAGGACTGCATGTCAGCAAACTGAAATGCTCTCGATTAGGAGCGGCGATGGAGGCGCCCGGGGGAGCGCGCAAGCCCTACCCCGCCCTCGACGGGCTTGCGTACCGTCGCTGACGACCCGCACCACTCCTCGAGGCACCGGACCGGTGCAGAACAGGTGACAGCACATGACTCGCGAGCAGAACATCGCCGCCCAGCAGGCCTTCGGCGAGGCGGTCAACGTCGGCGACTTCGCCGCGTTCGACGCACTCGTCGCGCCCGACTCGGTCGACCACGACCCGGCGCCCGGCCAGGCACCCGGCCCGGAGGGATACGCCGCGTTCTTCGGCGACCTGCGGACCGCGTTCCCCGACATGGCGCTCGAAGTCGAGAAGCTCGTCGCGGACGACGACAGCGTCGCTTTCGCCTACACGCTGACCGGCACGCAGACCGGTGTGTTCCAGGGCCACGCGCCGACGGGCAGGTCCGTGAAGATCCGCGGCATGCAGATCAGCACCTTCGTCGACGGCAAGCTCGCCGAGCGCTGGGGAAGCAGCGACGAGCTCGGCATCCTCACGCAGCTCGGCCTCGCACCCGGCGCCTAGCAGGCGGGACTCCGGCGGGCTCCGAGGCTCGTGTGCAACCCACGCCTCGGAGCCCGTCGAGCGGAGCCCCTGCGAGCGAACTGACATGGCTTTGATTAGCGGCAATTGCTAGAAGGCGCACCGGCGGCGGTGTCAGTCGGTCGGCTCGCCGCGATGATGCCGGCTCTGACGTCGACCGTTCGGTGTTCCTTCGGCGGCCGGGATTCGTGGGTGCAGGTGGCGACGGCCACCGCGGATGAGAATCCCACCGTCGGCCGGTGCGGCACGTCGCCGCGGAGCCGGTCGTCGACGAGCGCGAGGGAGACCCGAGCTGCCCAGAGAGGGACGGCTCCATCGCGCCCTTCTTCAGCTCGATCACGACGTATCGGAGCTGACGGACGTGGAAGAAGAGCAGATAGATGGAGAAGTCCGACCCGTCGACCTCCTGCTCCTCGAGCTCGTCGATGAGGACTCGGACGTGGACCACGGTGAAGGTGCAACAGCCTGTGCACATTTCTGAGGCCCGCCCACCAGGCCGCGACGGGCCGCACGGAGAGCGGATTCCTGCTCGACGACCCTGTGTCCCTCGGGCTAGGGACTGGATCCGTCCCCGCCGCCGGCGATGTCCGCGGTGAGCAGCGCCACCTGCGCGGCAGCCTCCGCGTGCGTCATCGGGCGGCCCGGGACGCCGGGCCGCGTCTGCCACGGCAGCGGTCCATCGGCGCGGCGGTACTCGACCCCGAAGGCGTCGAGCCGGGTCAGGTGGTGGGTCAGTCGGGCCTCGAAGTCCTCCGTGTCGCGGTGCCCGCCCGACCAGAGCGCCTCCGCCAGCGCGCAGAGCCGGGGGAAGGCGAGGTAGTCGAGGGTGCGCGGAGAGTCGGCGTGCTCGGTCCAGAGGTTCCCCTGCCCGCCGAGGACGTGCCGGGCCTGCTCGGGGGTCAGCTCGGGCGGGACCGGGTCGAAGGCGAGGACGTCGGCGACCGTCGTGACGGTCGAGACCGGGATCGGCTCCGACGCCGCCTCGGACTGCCGGTGATCGAGGTAGGCGGTGTCCTCGGGGCAGGCGATCACGTCGTGGCCGGCCCGGGCCGCCGCCACCGCCCCCACCCGTCCCCGCCAGGACAGCACCGTCGCGCCGGGTGCGAGGCCGCCCTCGAGGATCTCGTCCCAGCCGAGCAGGCGGCGCCCGCGGCGGGCGAGGTGGGCGCCGATGCGCCCGACGAACCAGCTCTGCAGCGCGTTCTCGTCCGGGATCCCCAGCTCGCGCATCCGCTCCTGCGTGCGGGCGTCGGCCGCCCACTGGTCCTTCGGGCACTCGTCGCCGCCGATGTGGACGTACGCGGAGGGGAACAGCTCGATCACCTCGTCGAGGACGTGCTCGAGGAACTCGATCGTGCTCTCCTCGACGTTGAAGACGTTCGTGCTGACGCCCCACTCCGTCCAGGTCTCGAGGCTCTCGCCCCGCACCCCCAGCTCCGGGTAGGCGGCCAGGGCGGCCTGCGCGTGGCCGGGCAGCTCGATCTCGGGGACGACGGTGACGCCCCGCGCCGCGGCGTAGGCGACGATCTCGCGGATGTCGTCCCGGCGGTAGTACCCGCCGTGCGGCCGGTCGTCCTGCCCCGCGGTCGGGCCTGCGCCCACCTGCGACCGCCGCCGCCAGGCGCCCGCCTCGGTGAGCCGCGGGTAGCGCGGGATCTCCAGGCGCCAGCCCTGATCGTCGGTGAGGTGCAGGTGCAGCACGGTCAGGCGGTGCAGGGCCAGCAGGTCGATGACGCGGAGCACCTCGCGGACGGGTAGGAAGTGCCGGGCGACGTCGAGCAGCATCCCGCGCCAGGCGAAGCGCGGCTCGTCCTCGATCGTCACGGCCGGCACCGCCCAGCGGACCCCGGGCAGGGGAGCGGACCGGTGGATCGCCGGCGGCAGCAGCTGGAGCAGCGTCTGCACGGCGTGCAGCGCGCCCGCCGGGCCTGCTGCGGTGAGGACGACCGAGCGGTCGTCGACGCGGAGGCGGTAGCCCTCGGGTGGGAGCGCCGGATCGAGCGCGAGCCGGATGCCGGCCGTCGCCTGGTCGCCACGCTCGAGCGCGGATCCGGTCGCCCGGCCGACCGTGGCGCGGAGCAGCCGCGCGGCGCCTTCGAGGGCCTCCGGGCAGGCGATCCGGGTGCTCGCGGAGAGCACGAACTCGCCGGTCTCCGGGCGCAGCGAGCGGGGTCGGGGGAGGAGGGACGGCACGGCGGGCTCCGTTCTGCGCGGGGGATGCGACTCTTCGCGCCTGTCAGTGAAGCCTCGTTGACAGGGGTTCGCAAGGGTTCTTTACTAACTCCGTCGCAACTGGCGCAGGATCCCGGATCGCGACGCGGCACCCATACGGAGGAGAGAGCTGTGGCCTGGAAGAACGTGGTCGGGAAGTACGCATCGGTGCGGCGCAGGGCGGTCGTGCTCGGCGCCCTGGGGGTCGCGGGCGTGCTCCTGCTCACCTCGTGCACGACCAGCGACGGCGGGCCGGACGGGGCACGCGAGGAGGGCCGGACGCTGACCGTCTGGAGCATGGACGGCGACTACTCGCCCGAGACCCTCGCCGCCGTCGAGGAGCGCTTCACGAAGGCCACCGGCGCGGAGGTCGACGTGCAGGTGCAGACCTGGGAGGGGATCGCCACCAAGGTCTCGACGGCGCTCGCGACCGACTCCCCGCCGGACGTCCTCGACATCGGCAACACCCAGGTCGCCGGCTACGCCGCGAACGGCGGGCTCCTCGACCTGACGGAGCACCGGGACGAGCTCGCGCAGGGGCAGACCTGGCTCGACGGCCTCGTCGACCCGGCGACGTTCGACGGGCACCTCTTCGCCGTCCCCGGCTTCGCGGGCGCGCGGGCCGTCGTCTACAGCAAGAAGCTCTGGGCCGAGGCGGGCGTGATGACCCTCCCCACCAGCTACCAGGAGCTCACCGCCGCGCTCGACAAGGTGAAGGCCGCGCACACCGGCACCCCCGACTTCTCGGCCTTCTACCTCCCGGGGCAGTACTGGTACGCGGGGCTGCAGTTCGTCTGGGACGCGGGCGGCCGGATCGCGATGCAGGACGGCGACACCTGGTGGTCCGCGCTCAGCTCGAGGGCCTCGCGGTCCGGTCTCGAGGCGTTCAAGGAGTTCCAGAACGCCTACTCCAGCGCCTCCTCGGCGACGCTGAACACCCTCGACCCCGACCAGAACCAGATCTTCGCCGACGGCAAGACCTCCGCGATCCTGACCACCGGCGTCGCCGGCGTCCTGAAGGCGAACCCGGAGCTGTCGGAGGACGAGCTCGGGACCTTCCCGATGCCGGGCGTCGACGGCGGCACGCAGCCGGTGGTGCTCGGCGGCTCGAACTGGGCGGTCGCCGCCAAGTCGCGGAACGCCGACCTCGCCCGGCAGTGGATCGCCGTCGCCACGAGCCCCGAGGTGCAGCGCGACTTCGTCCACGGCGTGGACGGCTGGATCCCGAACAGCCGGGAGGGGATCGAGGCGGCGCAGTCCGATCTGAGCGAGATCGAGCGCGCGTTCTTCACCGCCGCGCTGACCTCGGAGTCCGTGCCGGCCAATCCGAAGTGGGCCGCGATCGAGAGCAACCGGGAGATCGAGTCGCTGTTCTCCTCGATCGCCTCGGGCGCGAAGAGCGTGCAGGAGGCGTCGGAGGAGTTCGACGCCGCCGCCGACGACACGCTCAACGGCCACTAGGCCGGCCGGGCGATCGCGCGATGTCCACCGCCCCCGCCACCGCCCCACCCCGCCCGGCGGCGGCGGCCCGCCGCGCCCGGCGCCGCTCCTCGCTCGCCCCGCTGCTGCTGCTCTCCCCGGCCGGGCTGGTGCTCGCGGGCGTGACGATCGCTCCGATCGTCTTCCTCGTCCTCACCTCCTTCACCGACTACGACCAGCGCAGCCTGTTCACCGGTGCCTACGACGTCGTCGGGCTCGCGCAGTACGCCGACATCCTCGGCGACCCGGAGTTCTGGCTCGCGCTGGTGCGCACCCTCGTCTTCACGAGCGCTCTCGTCGCGGGCAGCGTGCTGATCGGCGCGGGGATGTCGCACCTGCTGACCCGGCTGCCGGCGGCTCTGCGCCTGCTCACGACCGTGGTGCTGATCCTCGCCTGGGCGATGCCGAACGTCGCCTCCTCGCTGATCTGGCGGTGGCTCTTCCAGCCGCAGTACGGCGTCGTCAACTGGCTGCTCACCCGGACGGGGCTGGTCGGCGATCTGACCAGCACGAACTGGGCCGCCGACCCGCGGCTCGCCTGGGTCTGCATCTGGCTCCTCGTCGTCTGGCAGGCCGTGCCCTTCCTCGCCCTCACCCTGCACGCCGCCGAGACGCAGGTGCCGATCGAGCGCAAGGAGGCCGCGCGGCTGGACGGCGCCTCCGAGCTCGCGGTCTACCGGGTCGTCGTGCTCCCCGCACTCCGGCCGACCCTGCTGCTCGTGACGATGCTCTCGGTGATCTGGGACTTCAACGTCTTCAACCAGATCTGGCTCGTCTCGGCCGGCGGGCCCGACGGCGCCACGTCCACGCTCGGTGTCTTCACCTTCACGACGGCGTTCTCGGGCGGCGCCCGGATCGGCACCGGCTCCGCCATCGCCGTGTCGTCGACGCTGATCCTGCTCGCCCTGAGCGCCGTCTACATCCTCACCCTCGTCCGCTCCGGAGAGGAGCTCTGACCGTGACCTCGACCTCGACCTCGATCCGGCGCCGGCTGCGGCGCTACCCGTGGATCAGCTCGGCGATCGCGGTGCTGTTCTGCCTGCTCTGGCTCTTCCCGGTCTACTGGATGGTCAACACGGCCTTCAAGCCGCAGTCCGAGATGCTCAGCTCCACCCCGCACTTCCTGCCCGAGTCGCCGACCCTGGACAACTTCGTCCGGGCGCTCACCCAGGGCGACTTCCTGCGCCACCTGCAGAACTCGGTCGTGGTGGTGGGCGCCGCGGTCGTCGTCGCGATGGTGCTCGGGCTGTTCGCGGCGGCGGCGCTGGCGCGGTTCCGCTTCCGGGGCCGGCGGGCGATCCTGGTTCTGCTCCTCGTCGTGCAGATGCTCCCGGCGACGGCGCTGCTCCTGCCGCAGTTCCTGCTCCTGAACGCGGTCGATCTGATCGGGACCTCCGCGGGTCTCGCCCTCGCCTACGTGGCGGGCGTGCTGCCGTTCTCGATCTGGGTGATGCGCGGGTTCTTCCTCGCACTCCCCGTCGAGCTCGACGAGGCGGCGCGCCTGGACGGCGCCTCGACCTGGCAGCTGCTCACCCGCGTCCTCTTCCCGCTGGTGATGCCCGGGATCGTCTCGAGCAGCGTCTTCGCCTTCATCGCCGGCTGGAACGACTACATCGTCGCCTACACGTTCCTGAAGGATCAGGCCCGCTACACGCTCCCGGTCTGGCTCGCGTCCTTCAGCACCGCGTCGGGCGGTCAGGTGGGGACGGACTACGGCGGGCAGATGGCCGGGGCCGTGCTCTTCTCGCTCCCGGTGGTCGTGTTCTTCCTGATCATCCAGCGTAATCTCGTGTCCGGGATGTCGGCCGGCGCCGTCAAGGGCTGAGCCGGTCACGGGCTGAGATGAAGGACCATGGGCCAGCTGCGCGTCACCGAGAAGGCACTGCCGTCGCACAACCGCCGGCACAACCGCTCGCTCGTCCTCCAGCGCCTCTTCCACGACGGTGAGATGAGCAGGGCGGATCTCGCCCGGATCAGCGGTCTCACCGCGGTCACGATCTCCGATCTGGTCGGCGAGCTGCACTCGGAGGGGCTGCTGCTCGACCTCGGTCCCCGCGTCGACGCCCGGGTGGGCAAGCCCGCACTGGTGATCGCCTTCGACCACGGGGCGCGGAGCATCGTCGGCCTCGACCTCTCGGCGGAGGCCGAGTGCACCGGAGCCCTGGTCAGCCTGCGCGGCGAGATCCGGGAGCACCGCCGGCTCGCCCGCGACGGCGCGTCCGGGGCGGACGCGGTCGAGCTCGCCCTCGGCCTCGCGGCCGAGCTGATCGCCTCGTCCCAGGCTCCGGTCCTCGGGATCGGGATCGGCTCACCGGGGGTCGTCGACCACGGCGGCGTCGTGCGCGAGGCCCCCAACCTCGGCTGGCGGGGCCTCGATCTGCGGAGCGTCTTCGCCGAGCGGTTCGGCCTGCCCGTGCACGTCGCGAACGACGCCAACACGGCCGCCCTGGCCGTGCACACCTTCCACCGCGGCGGCGGAGCGAACCTGCTGCTCGTGCTGCTCGGCGACGGCGTCGGGGCCGGACTGATCATCGGCGGTTCCCTCGTCGAGGGCGATCAGTTCACCGGCGGCGAGATCGGCCACGTCGTCATCGACGAGGACGGCGAGCAGTGCTCGTGCGGGCGGCGGGGCTGCCTCGAGTCCGCGGTGTCCGTCGCGCACCTCGGCCCCCGGCTCGCGGCGGCCTCGGCTCCGGAGCAGGAGCGGCTGCTGCGCCGGGCCGGCCGGTCGCTCGGGATCGCGCTGGCGCCGATCGTCGCCGTGCTCGGGATCGACGCGGTCGTCCTCGCCGGTCCGGAGCGCTTCGTCGAGGGGGTCCTGCTCGAGGAGGCGCGTGCGACCATCGCCCGCCGCACGCTGCCCGCCGTCACCCGCGAGCTGCGGATGGAGTCCCGCACGGACCCCGGCGAGCTGGTCCTGCAGGGCGCCGCGGCGCTCGTCCTCAGCCACGAGCTCGGCATCTCCTAGCCGCCGGCCCGGTCCTCGAACGTCGTCGCACTAGGCGCCGAGGACGACGACGTCCTCGGACTCCTCAGAAGTTGTCGTACTCGAGCGCCGAGTACGACAACTTTCGGAGAGTGGCGGGGCGTCGGCCGGTGCGGTGCGCGGGTCAGTCGCGGGCGCGGCGGGTCTGCTTCGCGTTCGCGCGCTGCAGGGCGTCGACGAGCTCGGCTTTCGTCATGCGCGAGCGGCCGGAGACGTCGAGGCGCTTCGCGAGGTCGAGCAGGTGCGCCTTGGTGGCGTTCGCGTCGACTCCGCCGGCCGTGTCGCCGTCGCCGTCCGGGCCGCGCTGGGCGGCGCGGTCGTCGGAGGGGCCGCTCTCGGCCTTGCGCTCCCAGTGGTCGCCGACCTTCTCGTACTCGTGCTTCAGCGCGGCGAACGCGGTGCGGTGCGCCCGCTCACCCTCGCCGTAGCTGTCGACGGCCGAGTCGTGCGCGGCCGACCACAGCTTCTGCGCGTGCTCGTCCGACCGCTCGATCGTCGACGGGATCTCCTCTTTCGCGGGCATGCTGCCTCCCTCTCGTCGCTCCGACGCTACCCCCGCCGTCCCCCTCCGCGAGATGCCACTTGTGCACGCCTTTCACGGCGTGTCGCGTACACAAGTGGCATCTCGCGGAAGGGAGAGAGGGGGTCAGCCGAGGAGGCGGTCCTGGACGAAGGCGCTGGCGAAGCGGTCGGTGGGGTCCCAGGCGGAGCGGAGGGTGCGCCACTCGTCGAGGTGCGGGTAGAGCGGGGCGATGTCGGCGGCGGTCGCGAGGAAGTGCTTGCCCCAGTGCGGGCGAGCGCCGAGCGGGAGCAGCGCGCCCTCGACGGCGGGCAGCACGGCGTCGACGCCGGCGCGGTCCTTCTTGAAGGTGAAGTGGATGCCGACGCTGTCGCGACCGGAGGCGGGGGAGAGCCACTGGTCGTCGCCGTCCATGGTGCGCAGCTCGGTGATCAGCAGGACCTCGTCGATCCGCTCGCCGATCGCGCGCAGGGCGACGAGGGCCTCGCGGATGTTCTCGCGCGGCACCATGTACTCGCTCTGGATCTCGTCGCCGGCGCTCGGCTCGCGGTCGAGGCGGAAGTGCGGCAGGCGCTCCGACCAGGGGCCGACGGAGCCGCCGAACGGGTTGAGGTTCGAGTCGACGCCCTCGGAGACGGCGAACAGCGAGGCGGAGGCGGCGACCGCACCGAGGTGGGTCGCGTCGACGTCGGCGACCGAGCCCTGCTCGACCTTGGTCTTCAGCCAGAGCTGCTCCACGGTGGGGCTCGACCAGTGCGTCATCAGGCTCACGCTGTAGGCGGAGGAGGTGATCGCGTCGAAGTCGTCGAGCACGCGGTCCCAGGGCAGGTCGACGAAGGCGTCCTGGCGGACGTCGAAGGTCGGCTGGATGTCGAGGGTCACCCGGGTGACGACGCCGAAGGCGCCGAGGCCGACGACGACGCCCTCGAAGCCGGGCTCGCCGCGGCGGATCGTGCGCAGCGAGCCGTCGGCCGTGACCAGCTCGAGCGCCGAGACGGCGGAGGAGAGGTTGGCGTTGCGGTCGCCCGAGCCGTGGGTGCCGGTCGAGATCGCGCCGGCCACCGAGATGTGCGGGAGCGAGCCCATGTTGTGCAGGGCGTAGCCGTTGCTGTGCAGGTGCGAGGCGACGATTCCGTAGCGGGTGGCGCCGCCGACGGTGATCGTGCTCGCCTCGGCGTCGATCACCGGGTCGGGGGCGATGCGGCCGAGGTGCAGCAGTGCCCCCGCGGTGTCGGGGAGGGCGTTGAAGGAGTGGCGGGTGCCGAGCGCGCGGACCCGCTCGTTCTCGCGGACGAGGTTCTGCACCTCGTCGATCGACTCCGGCTCGAGGATGTCGGCGGCGCGGTACTCGTAGGTGCCCGCCCAGTTGCTCCGTTGCGTCATGTCCCCATTCTGCCGGGCTCGCCGCCGGTTTGTTGCCAGGTGCAACGAATCCGCGGCGAGCCCTCGGTGGCGAGCGTCCAGCGAGCGTGCAGTGGCGCTCAGTACTCGATGCGACCGTGGCGGTCGTGGAACTCGCCGGTCGGGCCGTCCGGGCCGAGCAGGGCGAGCGCGACGGTCGCGTCGGTGCCCTCGGTGACGGTCTGGTGCCCGCCGTGGCCGTTGAAGTCGGTCGCGGTGTAGCCGGGGTCGCTCGCGTTGATCCGGAACTCGGGCAGGTTCTTCGCGTACTGCACGGTCAGGGTGATCACCGCGGCCTTCGAGGCGGCGTAGGGGATCGCGGGCACGCCGAACTCGTCGCGGCCGGGCGTGACCAGGGCGCGCGGCCAGCCGACTCCGGAGGAGACGTTGACGACGACGGGCGCGGCCGAGCGGCGCAGCAGCGGCAGCGCGGCCTGGGTGACGCGGACGATGCCGACGACGTTCGTCTCGAGGACGCTCGCCATCGCCTCCGCCGAGAGGTCGTCGACGCCGAAGGAGGTGCCGAGGATCCCGGCGTTGTTGACCAGGACGTCGAGGGCGGGGAGCGAGGCGAGGGCCGCGTCGACGCTCGCCTGGTCGGTCACGTCGAGCTGCACGACCTGGGCGCCGAGCGCCCGGGCGGCGTCGCCGTTGGCGGGGTCGCGCATGCCGGCGTACACGGTGTGGCCGGCCTCGATCAGGCGGCGGGCGGTCTCGAGGCCGAGGCTCTTGTTGGCCCCGGTGATCAGTGTCGTTGTCATGGCTCCATGCTCCGCCCCGGCGCCTCCTCCGCCCAGGCCCCGGTCGACGGGAGGACCAGCAGTACCAGGACCGCTCCGCCCCCGCGGGGGATCATGGGGGCATGAGCGAATTCGCGGACGTCCTCCGCTCCTGGCGCGAGCGCGTGACGCCCGCCGAGGTGGGCTTGCCCGCCGGACCGAGCCGCCGGACCGCGGGCCTGCGCCGCGAGGAGCTCGCCGCGCTGGCGGGTGTGAGCGTCGACTACATCGTGCGTCTCGAGCAGGGCCGGGCCGTGCATCCCTCGGCGCAGCTGCTCGGCGCGCTGGCCTGCGCGCTGCGGGTGACGGAGGCGGAGCGCGACCACCTCTACCGGGTCGCGGGGGTCGCGCCGCCGACCGCGACGCAGGTGCCGCAGCACATCACCCCGGGGGTGCAGCGGATCGTCGACCGCTGCGGCGACGTGCCGCTGGCCGTCTTCAGTGCCGCGCACGACATCCTGCTGTGGAACCCGCTCTGGGCGGCGCTGAACGGCGATCCCTCGCGGCACACGGGTCTGGACCGCAACCTGGTCTGGCGCTACTTCACCCAGGGGCACGAGGGCACCGAGTTCGACGACCAGCACGCCGAGGACTTCGCGAACGACCTCGCGGCGGATCTGCGCGCGGCGGTGGGCCGCTACCCGGACGACGCGGCGCTCGCGCACCTGGTGGCGCGGCTGCGGGCGACCTCGCCCGACTTCGAGCGGCGCTGGGCCGTGGCCCGGGTCGCCGAGCACCGCTCCAGCCGGAAGACCGTCACCTCGACGCCGGTCGGGCCGATCACCATCGACTGCGATGTGCTCGCGGTGCCGGGAGGCGACCTGCGGATCGTGATCTACACGGCGACGCCCGGCTCGACCGATCAGACGCGTCTCGACCTGCTCCGGGTCACGGGGCTGCAGGAGCTCGTGGCGCACTGACCGCGTCGGCCGATCGGTCGTCTGCGGGCGGGGTGGCGCCGAGCCGGTGCCGGCGCTCGATCGCCTGGCCCGCGTAGCCCGCGGCGACGATCAGCGCGGCGCCGACCGCCCCGAGCGGCCCGATCGCCTCGCCCGCCACGACGACGCCGACGAGCAGCGCCCAGACCGGCTCGGTGCCCATCAGGATGCTGGCGCGCGCCGCCGAGGTGCGCCGGACCGCCCAGAGCTGGACCACGAAGGCGAAGACGGAGCAGAGCAGCCCGAGGAAGAGGACGCCGGACCAGCCGCCGGCGTCCAGCGCCCGGGCGGCGGCGGGAAGGTCCGGCCCGGCGAGCAGCGAGAAGACGGCGGCGCAGACGACCAGCTGCACCAGGACCACGCCGAGCGAGCCCTCCGTGCGCCCGCGGACGAGCCGGGCGCTGGCCGTCACGTGCACGGCGCGCACCACGGCCGCCGCGAGCACGAGGGCGTCACCCCAGGTCGGGGTGCGCAGACCGCCGTCCGAGACGAGCAGGGCCACCCCGACCACGGCCGCGACGGCGGTGACGAAGAAGGAGCGCGGCAGCCAGGAGCGCGAGGCGAGGCCCTCGAGCGCGGGGGTGAGCACCAGGGCGAGGCTGATCAGCAGGCCCGCGTTGGTGGCCGAGGTGAGGTGGACGCCCCAGGTCTCGAGCCCAATGATCGCGGCCTGCGAGGCGCCGAGGAGGGCGGCGACGGCCAGCCCCCGCCCGCGGGGGAGGCGCTCGCGGCGGGCGAGGCAGAGCAGGGCGAGCGCGGCGGCGGCGGTGAGGAAGCGCAGCGCGACGGTCGAGGGGACGCCGATGTCGGCGGCGACGTCCTTCGCGGCGACGAAGCTCGCGCCCCAGACGGCGGCGACGGCGAGCAGCAGCAGGTCGACGGCGAGGTCGGGGCGGGAGCGGAGGGGCACGGGGACAGCGTCGCAGGCGGGAAGCGGAAGAGCGACCGGCTGCTCCTTCACCGACGATGAAGCGCTCGCTTCCCGGTTAGGCTCGCGCCCATGGATCCCGCCCGCCTCCGCCTGCTCCGCGAGCTCGGCGATCGCGGGAGCGTGGCCGCCGTCGCCGCCGCGCTCGGGGTGAGCCCCTCCGCGGTCTCGCAGCAGCTCGCCGCGCTGCAGGCGGGCGTCCCAGTGCCGCTGACGGTGAAGGAGGGGCGGCGGCTCGTGCTCACCGAGGCCGGCGAGGCGCTCGCGATCGCGGGGACGCGGGTGGAGGAGGCGCTCGCCGAGGCGGCGGACACCATCGGCTCGTTCCTCCGGCACGACGATCGCGCGGTGCGGGTGTCGGCGTTCCACAGCGCGGGGCTCGCCTTCTTCGGCCCGCTGCTCGCGGCGCTCGCCGACGGCCCGCGAGTGGCGCTCGCCGATGCGGACGTCGCGCAGAGCCGCTTCGCCGGGCTCACCGCCGACCACGACCTCGTCGTCGCGCACCGGCTGCCGCAGGATCCGGAGTGGCCGCGGGCCCGGCTGGTCGTCACCCCGCTCCTCGTCGAGCCGCTCGACATCGCGCTGCCGGCCGCGCATCCGCTGGCCGCGCAGTCGAGCATCCGGCCCGAGCAGCTCGCCGACGAGCAGTGGGTCTCCACGCACGAGGGCTTCCCGCTCACGGGCGTGCTCGAGCACCTCGGCGCGCTGATCGGCCGCGCCCCGCGGGTCGCGCACCGGATCAACGAGTTCTCGGTCGCCGCGCAGGTCGTCCGGTCCGGCGCCGCGATCGCGATCCTGCCCCGGATCACCGCGGCGCCGCTCGCCGTCGACGGCATGGTCCTCCGCCCGCTCGAGGGCGCCGGCCTCGTCCGCCACGTCGACGTCCTGGCTCGCCCGGACGCGCTGGCGCGCACCGCGGTCCGCACCGTGCTGGCGGCGCTGCGCCGCGTCGCCGCCGGCTGACGGCTCCACGTCCGGCGCCGGCGGATCTCGATACGCCCGCTCCCCGGGCCACTCGATCAGCATGATCGGCCGGCCCACCGTGCAGGATGCTCGATCGGCAGGGCCGGGCTGCCCTTGCATGCTGGTCGAGTAGCCCCGGAGGGGCGTATCGAGACCCACCGTCGCCAGCAGGGCTGGTCGGCGGACGCTGGTCTCAGCGAGGGTGATACGCCCTGCGCGGGCTACTCGATCAGCAGAGAGGCGCTCGAACGGTGGGGAGCGCTCGAGCGCTGCAGAACATCAGCTGAGAAGGGGTGGCCTCCGCTGTCAGGGGAGGGACCCTGCTCTCAGCTGATGTTGTGCGCACCCCCTGCTGGTCGAGGAGCCCCGGAGGGGCGTATCGAGACCCGGCGTCGTCAGCGGGGTGGTCTGCAGGCTGCTCGTCTGGAGCTGGGGGATCTCGATACGCCCGCTTCGCGGGCTACTCGATCAGCGTGAGAGAGAGAGGGCGGCTCTCCTCTAGAGGACCCTCCGCGGAAAGTGGAGGAGCCACCGGAGAACGGCGTCGAAGACTCCACGATGCGTGGAGGGGGCGGCCGGGATGCGAGGCTGGAAACCTGACTGCAACACGGTTTGTCCGTGCATCGGGGAGTCGGGGCCGTCGCGGCGCGGAAATCCTCCGTGCGACGACGCGGTGGAGTGCCCGGCTGCGGTCGACTGGGTCAGCGCCGCCCCCTCGGCGCGTGCCTTCCCCCGGGTCCGCCCCATCGGGTCCGCCCCACCCCCCGCCCTCGACGCCCCTTGGAGCCCGCATGCCCCGCACCGCCCCGTCCCGGTCCCGCCTCCGCTCCGTGCTCGGCGTCCTCGCCGTCGCTGTCGTGGCCGGCACCACGCTCGCCGCCTGCTCCAACGGCTCCGACGCCGCCGAGTCCGGTGACGCCGGCTCGTTCGGCGAGGCCACGATGCAGCTCTCCTGGGTCCCCCACGTCGAGTTCGCGGGCGAGTACCTCGCCGACGCGAACGGCTACTTCGCCGACGCCGGCTTCGACTCCGTCACCCTCACCCCCGGCGGCACCGGCGCGACCGGCGCCGAGACCGCCATCGCGAGCGGCTCCGCCTTCGCCGGCGTCTCCTCGCCGCTGATCACCGGCCCCGCGATCTCGGAGGGCGCCGAGATGAAGATCGTCGGCGCGACCTACCAGAAGAACCCCTTCGCGATCGTCTCGCTGACCGACGCCCCGATCGAGACCCCCGAGGACATGGTCGGCAAGACCATCGGCGTCAGCGACAGCAACGACCTCGTCTGGCGCGCCTTCCTCGCCGCGAACGAGATCGACGAGGACGACGTCACTCGCGTGCCGCTCACCGACTCCACGCTGCTCACCACCGGCCAGGTCGACGGCTACATCGGCTACGCGACCGCCGGCGCCAACACGCTCAACCAGCGCGGCTTCTCGGCGCAGCAGTTCCTGCTCGCGGACACCGGCCTGCCGATGGTCGGCGAGACCATCGTCGTGGCGCAGGAGAGCATCGACGACGACCGCGAGAAGGTCAAGGCGCTGCTCTATGCGGTCGCCCGCGGCTGGCAGGACGCCGTCGCCGACCCGGACGCGACCGCCGCGACCGTGGTCGCCGACTACGCCGCCGACCAGAACTACAAGGTCGAGGAGCAGGCGCAGGTCATGGTCACCCAGACCGAGCTGATCAGCACCCCGGACACCGACGCGAACGGCCTGCTCACCATCACGCCGCAGCTGCAGGACGAGTCGGTCGCCTCGCTCGCCCTCACCGGCATCGAGCTCGACGCCGACGAGCTCTTCGACACCACGCTGATCGACGAGGTCTACGAGGAGCACCCGGAGCTGCTCGAGGGCTGACCCTCGACCCGGCCGGGCCCTGCGGAGGACCCGGCCACGACCACCACGGACCGCGCGGAGAGGACGAGCAGTTGACCGAGCAAGCGACCACCATCCAGGACGAGGGCATCCGCCTGTCGGGCCTGAGCAAGCGCTTCGACCTGGGCAGCCGCTCGGTGCAGGCCCTCGCCGAGGTCGACCTCGTCACTCCGCGCGGCTCCTTCCTCTCGCTGCTCGGCCCCTCCGGCTGCGGCAAGTCGACGATCCTGCGGATGCTGGCCGGGCTGGAGAAGCCGACCACCGGCTCCGTCTCGATCCACGGCACCGCCGTGCTCGGCACCAAGCGCTCGGCCGAGCTCGGCATCGCCTTCCAGGACTCGGCCCTCCTGCCCTGGCGCTCGGTCCGCTCGAACGTCCGGCTGCCACTGGAGCTGACCCGGCAGGCGGCGAAGCGCGACAGCATCCCGGACCTGCTCGACCTCGTCGGGCTGACCGGGTTCGAGGACGCCTACCCCTCGCAGCTCTCCGGCGGCATGCGCCAGCGCGCCTCGATCGCCCGCGCGCTCGTCGTCCAGCCCGATCTGCTGCTGCTCGACGAGCCGTTCGGCGCCCTGGACGACATGACCCGGCAGCGGCTCAACCTGGAGCTGCAGCGGATCTGGACCGCGCGCCCCGCGACCACGCTGATGGTCACCTACGGCATCGCCGAGGCGATCCTGCTCTCGGACACGGTCGCCGTGATGTCGCCGCGGCCCGGCCGGATCGTCGAGGTGATCGACATCGACCTGCCGCGCCCGCGGACCGTCGAGATGCTGCGCAGTCCCGAGTTCCACGCGATCGAGGACCGCATCACCGACATCCTGTTCTCGCAGCACGGCGTCGCGATGGAGGACGAGGCGTGACGCCCTGGATCCGCACCAACTGGCGCGTCTTCGCCGGGCTCGCCGTCTTCGTGGCGGTCTGGTGGATCCTCGCCGACACCGTCTACCGCGAGAGCCGCGCCGTGCCGAGCCCCGGCGCGATCATCGCCGCGTTCGTCCGCGACGGGCCGCTCTTCTACCTCCGCAACGTCGGCGACACCGTGCTCGCCGCCGGCCAGGGCTACCTCTGGGGCAACCTCGCGGCGCTGGCGCTGGCCGCCGTCGCGCTGCTGCTCCCGTGGACCCACCGCGTGATCGAGCAGATCGGCGTGATCAGCCACTGCCTGCCGCTGACCGCGGTCGGCCCGGTGATCCTGGTGATCTTCGGCGGCCGCACCACCTCGATCTTCCTCGCGGCGCTGCTCGTCTTCTTCACCACGCTGATCGGCGCGCTGCTCGGCGTCCGCTCGGCCCCGCGCACCGCGCTCGACCTCGTCTCGGCCTACCGCGGCGGCCGCTGGGCGAAGATCGTCAAGGTGCAGGCCATCGCGGCCGTGCCCGCGACGATCACCGCGCTGCAGGTCGGCGTGCCGGCGGCCATCCTCGGCGCCGTGCTCGGCGAGTACCTCGGCGGAGTGACCACCGGCCTCGGCGTCGCCCTCGCGGTCGCGCAGCGGCAGATGGACGTCGAGCGGGCCTGGGCCTTCGCCGTCACCAGCGGACTCGTCACGATCATCGGCTACGCGCTGATCGCGGCGCTCGGCCGCTGGCTGATGCCGCTGGTCGTCGGCCGCCCGCGCGCGAACCGCCGCCGCGCCCGCGTCGAGGTCGCCCGCGGCACGGGAGGCGTCGTATGAGCACCGCCACCCGCACCTCCTCCTCCTCCCCGTCCTCCTCCTCCTCGCGCGCCGCCCGCCGCCCGAGCGACCTCACCGGCCGGATGGTGCTGCGCATCGTCCGCGGCGAGCTCGTGCCGCTCGCCGTCGCCGCGGTCCTCGCGCTCGCGTTCTGGTACGCCTTCCTCGCGATCACCGACATCTCGCCGCTGCTGGGCAAGACGCCGACCGACGTCGCCGAGTACCTCTTCGTCGAGGCCGACGCCGCGGAGAACCGTGCGATCGTCTTCGGCAACCTCGGCGTGACGGCCGTCGACGCGCTCGTCGGCTACGTCGCGGGCCTGCTGGTCGCCCTCGCGATCGCGGTGCTGTTCGTGCTGATCCGCTCGCTCGAGGCGACGGTGATGCCGATCGCGATGCTGCTGAAGTCGATGCCGCTGATCGTGGTGACGCCGCTGGTGACCCTGGCGATCGGCAACGGGATCGGCGCAGTCGCCACCGTCGGTGCGATCGCGGTCTTCTTCCCCGCGCTGGTCACGGTCGGCTTCGGCCTCCGCTCGCTCTCGCGCGAGTCCTTCGAGCTGGTCTCGGTCTACGGCGGCTCGCCGCTGGACGTGCTGCTCAAGGTGGCGCTGCCGACCGCGGTGCCGGCGATCTTCGCGGCCGCCAAGGTCGCGGTGCCCTCCGCGCTGAGCGGCGCGATGCTGGCCGAGTGGCTGGCGACGGGGCAGGGGCTCGGCGGTGCGGTGCAGCGCGCCTCCGCCGGGTTCCGCTACGACGAGCTGTGGGCGTCGCTCGCGGTGATCACGGCACTGGGAGTCGTCGCCTACGCGGTCGTCGCGATCGGCGAGAGACTGGCAGCCGTCCGCTTCGGCGGACAGAACTGAGGACGGACATGAGCACCACCACGAGCATCACCGGCGCCGTCTGGGACGGCACCCGCGCCCTCGGCACGGCGACCCTGACCTGGAGCGGCGACGCGATCGCCTCCGTCGAGCCGGCGGACGGCCCGGTCGGCGAGCGCGGATCGGGCGAGTTCTCGATCATCCCCGGCCTCGTCGACACCCACGTGCACCTCGGCGCCTACTCCGGCGCGGGCACGGCCGACTTCGCCTCCTGGCCGCTGGTCACCCCGCGCGAGGAGCGCGTCTTCCACATCGCGAACAACGCGCGGAAGGCCGCGCGGGCGGGAGTCACCACGCTGCGCGACCTCGGCGCGGACGAGCTGCAGATGACCGTGGCGCGGATGTTCGAGCAGGGCATCGCGGAGGGTCCGCGGATCGTCACGCACGGCGCGGTCGGCATGACCGCCGGCCACGGCGACCTCTTCGTGCCGCCGCACTACCCGCACCGCGACCGCGTCGCCGACAGCCCCGACGAGTGCCGCCGCCTGGTGCGCACCTGGGCGCGGGCCGGTGCGGACGGCATCAAGATCTACACCAGCGGCGGCGTGCTCTCGATGGGCGACAAGGTCGGCTGGCGGAACCAGACCGACGAGGAGATCGCCGCGACCATCGACGAGGCGCACGCGCTCGGGATGCCCGTCGCGGCGCACACCCACTCGGAGGTCGGCCTCGACCGGGCCCTCGCGCTCGGCGTCGATTCGATCGAGCACGGCACCGCGATCGGCCCGCAGCACTGGGCCACGCTCGTCGAGCGGAACCTGCCCGTCGCGCCGACCCTCTTCATCAACGACGTGATCGCGGCCGGCCGGGCGCCGTCGTCGCCGGAGGCGTCGCTCAAGGCGCAGGACGTGGTCGCCGTGCGCGACGCGGGCTTCCTCGCCGCGGGCCAGGCGGGCGTGCGCTTCGTGCTCGGCACCGACGCGAACGGCGTCTACGTGGACTGGGGCGAGCAGCTCGACGAGGTGCGGCGGATGCGCGAGTCCTTCGGCTGGAGCTCCGAGCGGGCCCTGATCTCCGCGACCTCGGACGCCGCGGCGGTCGTCGGACTCGGGGCGAAGGTCGGCCGGCTTTCACCCGGTTTCGGCGCGGACTTCGTCGTGCTGCGCGGCCGCCCGTGGGAGAGCATCGACGACCTGCGCGCCGAGAGCATCGTCGCCGTCGTCTCGCGCGGCCGCGTCGTCTCGGGGGAGCTGCCGCGATGACCGCCACCGCGACCCGCCGCTTCGTGACCGCGGAGGCGCTCGGCGCCCCCCGTGGCGCGTACAGCCACGCCGTCGAGGCGCACGGCGTCGTCTACGGCTCGGCGATCGGGCCGTTCGCGCCCGGCGACGGCTCGGTGCCGGAGGGCACGGTCCCGGAGGGGATCACCGCGCAGACCGCCGCGGCCCTCGACAACATCGAGCGGCTGCTCGCCACGGAGTTCGGTCTGGGCCTCGGCGACGTGGTGCGGGTCACGATGATCCTCAGCGACTTCGAGCGCGACTTCGCGGCCGCCTCCGAGGTCTACGGAGCGCGGTTCGCCGTCGATCCGCCGGCCCGCACCGTGATCGGCGCGGTGCTGCCGGGGCCGCTCGTGGCGCTGGACTTCATCGCGGCGCGTCCCTGATCCTGCTCTCCGCTCCCGACCGCACGCACCACCGCACGCACCACCGCCGGCACCGACGAAAGGCTCCCGTGACCTCCGACTCCTTCCTCCTCGGTCTGCCCAAGGTCGAGCTGCACGTGCACCTGGAGGGGACGCTCGAGCCCGAGCTGCGCGCGCAGTTGGCCGAGCGCAACGGCCTGCCCGTGCCCGAGGCGCTCGCCTACGACTTCGACTCGCTCGCCTCCTTCCTCGCCGTCTACTACCCGGCGATGGACGTGCTGCGCGAGGAGCAGGACTTCTACGACCTCGCGACGGCGTACTTCCGCCGGGCCGCGGCGGACGGGGTCGTCCGCGTCGAGGCGTTCTTCGATCCGCAGGCGCACACCTCGCGCGGCGTGCCGTTCGAGGCGGTGATCGGCGGCTACCACCGCGCCGCGCAGGACGCCGCGCAGCTGGGCGTGGACGCCGCGCTGATCCTCTGCTTCCTCCGCGACCTGTCGGCCGAGAGCGCGGCGGAGACGCTCGAGCGCGCACTGCCGTTCGCCGACCGCCTGATCGGCGTGGGCCTGGACTCGGACGAGCGCGGCAACCCGCCGGCGAAGTTCCGCGAGGTCTTCGCGCGGGCCCGCGAGGCCGGGCTGAAGCTGACGATGCACTGCGACGTCGACCAGCCGAACGGCGTCGAGCACCTGCGCCAGGTGCTCGAGGAGATCGGCGTGGACCGGATCGACCACGGCACGAACATCGTCGAGGCGCCCGAGCTGATCGACGTCCTGGTGGACCGCGGTCTCGCGCTGACCTGCTGCCCGCTCTCCAACTCCTTCGTCTCGAGCGACTCGAAGGCGCCCGAGATGCGCGCGCTGCTCGAGCGCGGCGTGCGGGTGACGGTCAACTCCGACGACCCGGCCTACTTCGGCGGCTACATCGCCGACAACTACGCGGCGCTCGCCGACGCGGGCTTCACCCGCGACGAGCTGGTGCAGCTGGCGCGCAACTCGGTGCTGGGGTCCTGGGCGTCCGACGCGTCGAAGGCGGAGCTGCTGGCGCGGATCGACGCGTACGCGGGCTGATCCGCGGGCGGAGCCGCACGAGTGGACCCGGACCGGGGCCTGACCCGGTCGCAGCGCCCCGTTCGCGTCCGGTCGCGCGCTCGCAGCCCTTCGAGTGGAGGCGTGCCGGGGTCTGCGGCGGTAGCGGAGCCCGTTGCGCGTCCAGTCGCGCCTGGCGCGCGCTCCGGCTGCTCAGTGCTGGTGCTCGTCCTCCCAGCGGGGGAACGGGTCGGCGAGGGTGCGCCAGAGGTCCGGGCCGGCGAGGAGCTCGCGCGGCGTGAGCAGGCAGCCGTGCAGGACGCGGGTGAGCTCGTCGACGTCGAGGTCGCGGCCGAGGAAGACGATCTCCTGGCCGACGGGCGCGTCGGTGCTCCAGCTGCGGATCGCCGTCGGGTCGAGGCTCAGGACGTCGCCGGCGATCGACCAGCTTGCGACCCGATCGGCGCGGCTGGCGAGCCGGACCAGACCGCGCGAGCGGAGGATCCGGCCGACGCGGTGCGCGACGAACTCGTCGGCGACGGCCGTGTTCAGGCGGCCGGGGTGGAACGGCAGCGGATCGCGGAAGACGAACGTGGTCACCGATCCCGCGTCGCTCGAGACGCCGCGGAGGGCCCGCTGCCAGCCCAGGTCCGAGGCGAGGCGGTGCGCGCGCTGCGGGGTGAGGACGGCGCGGCGCTGCCGGTAGCGGTCGAGGTCGCGCTCGGTGAGGATCTCCGCCCCGGGCGAGAGCACCCGCAGCAGGTCGACGGCGGGCGAGGCTCCCGCGCCGTCGCCGTCGGTCAGGACGATCAGGCCGGCGAACTCGAGGCGCGCCGCGAGCCGCTCGGCGCGGTCCCACTGCTGAGGCCCTAGGTCCTCGGCGCCCTCGCCGAGCAGGACCCGGGTCACCTCGTCGACCGAGGTGACGGCGACGACGTCGAGGACGCCGATCCGGGTGTCGCCGGGGTGCCGCCGGACGCAGAGGTGCTCGAGGACGAGGGCGACCTCCATCGGGTCGGCGACCGGGTCGAGCGAGATCGCGGTGATGCCGCTCTCGCCGTCGTCCGCCTGGCGGGCCAGCTCGGCGGCCAGCTCCGCCGCGAACTCCGCGCTGTCCGAGTCCGGGAGGTCGACGGCGACGCTCTCGACGGACGTGACTCCGCCGGACAGCTGCCGCGCGATCCGGGCGCTGTCGGCGGCGTCGGTCGCGCTCACCAGCGTGACGGCGAGGACGGGTGGTCGGGGCAGTGAGCGCGGAGTGTCCATGGCGAGCTACTCTAAACGATAATCGTTATCAACTAGAAGGAGCACTCGTGAAGGTCCGCAACTCGCTGAAGTCCATGAAGTCGATGCCGGGGTCGCAGGTGGTGCGCCGCCGCGGCCGGGTCTTCGTCATCAACAAGCTCAACCCGCGGTTCAAGGCGCGCCAGGGCTGAGGCCTTCGGGGCGCCCTCGAGGGCGGTGGCCGCGGTCAGCCCTCGAGGGCGTGCCGGACCGCGTCGTCGACGATGTGGCTGACGTGGGTGTCGGCGACGGAGTAGTGCGCCTCGCGCCCGATCCGCTCGACGGCGACCAGGCCGGCCGCTCGGAGGGTGCGCAGGTGCTGCGAGACCAGGGGCTGCGAGAGCCCGGTGGTCTCCGCGAGATGCCCGACGGTCGACCGCTCGCTCGCCAGGGCGCGGAGCAGGCGCAGCCGTGAGGAGGAGGAGAGCACCTTGAAGAGCTCAGCCGCGGGTTCGAGATCCTCGGTCATCGGCGCCTCCAGGTCATCTGCTCATCCAAGCAGACGTGCATGCGTCGCGCGGCCTGCCGGTCGAGTGGCCTCTTCCTTGCTGGTCGAGTAGCCCCGCAGGGGCGTATCGAGACCCGCCGTGAGCCTCAGCGGGCGAGGGCGCCCTCGCCCCGCAGCCGCCCGTCGGCCAGCGAGACGACGCGGTCGGCGAGCGCGATCACGGCCGGGTCGTGCGAGACGCAGACGACGGCGACGCCGCGCCCCGCCTCGGCGCGCAGGATCTCGCGGATGCGCTCGGCGCTCGCCGCATCGAGTCCGGTCGTGGGTTCGTCCAGGAGGAGCAGGTCGGCGCCGCGCGCCAGCCCCTGCGCCAGCAGCGTCCGCTGCCGCTGCCCGCCGGACAGCACGGCGAACGGCTCGGCCGCGAGTGCGGAGATCTCGAGCCGCTCCATCGCCGCGGCGACCACCGCGCGCAGGTCCGCGCCGACCCGGCGCCAGCGACCGGTGCGCCCCCAGACGCCGACCGTCACGACGTCGCGGACGGTGACGGGGAGGCGGTCCGAGACGGCGGTGCGCTGGGGGACGAAGGCGACCGCGGACGAGACCGTGCGCACTCCCCGGGAGGGCTGCCGGGTGCCGGCGATCACCTCGAGCAGCGTCGACTTGCCCGCGCCGTTCGGCCCCGCAATGACGGTGAGCGTGCCCGGCGGCACGTCGAGATCGACGCCGTCCAGCGCGGTCCGCTCGCCGAAGTCGACGCCGACTCCGCGGAGGCCGACGCGGGAGGAGGGCTGCTGACTGCTGGACACGGCCCCGAGCGTACCAGTTTGATAATCGTTCTCATTATCCGTTACGGTCGGGCACCATGCCTGCCCTCCTCTCCGGGATCCTCGAGCCGTTCGCGCTCGACTTCCTCCAGCGCGCCCTCGCCGGCGGCGCCCTCGTCGCCGTCCTGTGCGGCGTCGTCGGGACCTGGGTCGTGATCCGCGGCATGGCGTTCCTCGGCGAGGCGCTCGCCCACGGGATGCTCCCCGGCGTCGCGCTGGCGACCGTGCTCGGCGCGCCCGTGCTGGTCGGCGGGGCGGCGAGCGCCGTCGCGATGAGTCTCGGCATCGCCGCGCTGCAGCGTCGGGGCCGGCTGTCGTACGACACGAGCATCGGCATGCTCTTCGTCTCGATGCTCGCGCTGGGCGTGATCATCATCAGCCACTCCGGCAGCTTCGCGACCGACGCGACCTCGATCCTGTTCGGCGACATCCTCGCCATCGCGCCGGTCGATCTCGTGCTGCTGGCCGTCGCCGCCGGAGTCGGGCTCGCGGTGGCGGCGGTGTTCCACCGGTCGCTGGTGGCGCTCGCGCTCGATCAGCGGATCGCCGCCGTCCTCGGGCTCGGGCCGCGCTCGGCCCAGGCCGCGCTGGTCGGGCTGGTGACCCTCGCGGTCGTCGCCTCGTACCAGGCCGTCGGCTCGCTCCTGGTCGTCGGGCTGCTCCTCGCACCCGCCGTCGCCGCGGGTCACTGGACGACGCGGATCCCGACCCGGATGGCGCTCGCCGCCGTGCTCGGCGTGCTCTCCGTGCTCGTCGGGCTGCTCGTCTCCTGGTACGCGGCGACCGCCGCGGGCGCCTCCGTCGCCGCCACCGCCCTCGCCGTCTCCGGACTGTCCTGGGCGCTGCGGGCGATGACCGTGTCGCGCCGTCCGCGCCGGGTCGCCGTCCCCGCCTGACCCTCGTCCCCCCTCCGAAAGGACCCCGTGCTCTCCCGCTCCATCCGCTCCCTCCGCACCGCCCCGGCGCTCCTCCTGGGCGCCCTCGCCCTCGCGGCCTGCTCCGCCGACCCCGCCGCCCCGCCGGTGGACGACGCGACCGGCGAGGGTCACGGCGCGATCTCGGGAGCCGCGGAGCTCGCCGAGCCCGCCCTCGGCCTCACCTGGATCGACCCGGCCGGCGCCGTCTCGCACCTCGACCTCCTGGACGAGAGCGTCGCCGAGCTCGGCACGGTCGGCGCCCCGTCCGCGCTGACGACCGACGGCCGCTACCTCTTCGCTCAGACCGCCGCCGGGGTCGAGATCGTCGACAGCGGCGTCTGGACCTGGGACCACGTCGACCACTTCCACTACTACCGCGCCGAGCCGGCGCTGCTCGGCACCGTCGCGGGTGAGGGGGAGGCGGTCGTCGCCACCACGAACCTGTCGACCTCCGGCGGCACCGGGCTGTTCTTCCCGGAGTCGGGCGAGGCGGTGCTCCTCGACACCGAGGCGCTGTCGAAGGGCGAGATCGTCGAGTCGTTCCGCCTGGACGGGGAGCCGGGGCCCGGGATGGTCGTCCCGGTCGGCTCGTTCGCGCTCGTCACCGAGGGTGCGGGGGAGTCGGCGTCGGTCGTCGGGCACTCGGCCGACGGCGAGCGCACGGGCCTCGTCGAGGCGTGCCCGCAGCCCACGGGGACGATCACGACCCGCGTCGGCGCGGTGATCGGCTGCGCGGACGGCGCGCTGCTCGCCACCGTCGACGGCGAGGAGCTCGTCGTCGAGCGGATCCCCAACCCCGAGGGCACGACCGCGCCCGCCGCGACGGGCTTCGCGAACCGCGAGGGCCGGCCGACCGTCGCCGGGCTCGCCGGCGGCGAGGGGATCTGGCTGCTCGACACCCGGGCCCGCTCCTGGTCGCTGCTCCCCGCCCCCGCGCCGCTGGCGCAGGTGTCCGCCGTCGACGACGAGGACGACCACGTGCTCGCGCTCGCGCAGGACGGCCGGGTGCTCGTGCTCGACGGCGCGGACGGTGCGGTGCTCGCGCAGACGGAGCCCCTCGCGGCCGAGTCGCTCGCCGCGGGCCTCGCCCCGACGCTCGTCGCCGACCAGCAGCGCGCCTACCTCAGCGCCCCCGCCGAGCGGCGCCTGCACGAGATCGACTACGCCGACGACGCCCGCCTCGCGCGCAGCTTCGACACGGCGACCGAGCCGGCGTTCACCGCCGAGACGGGACGCTGAGCATGCGACGCCGACGACTCCGCGCACCTCTCGCCGCGGCCGCCGTCGCGCTGCTCGCTCTCACCGGCTGCTCGGCCGGTGCCGACGACCGCCCGCTGGTGATCGTCTCGACCAACATCCTCGGCGACGTCGTCGAGCGCCTGGTCGGCGAGGAGGCCGAGGTCGTGACGCTGATGAAGCCGAACGCCGACCCGCACTCCTTCGAGATCTCCGCGCAGGAGGCGGCGCGGCTGCGCTCGGCCGACCTGGTCGTCTCCAACGGCCTGGGCCTGGAGGAGGGGCTGCAGCAGCACCTCGACGCCGCGGCCGCCGAGGACGTGCCGGCCTTCGTCGCCGGCGACGCGATCGACGTGCTCGACTACTCCGAGGGCGACGCCGAGGGCAGCCCCGACTCGCACTTCTGGACCGACCCGGCCCGGATGATCGCCGTCGTCGACGCGCTCGCGCCGGTGCTGGCCGACCTCGACGGCGCGGACCCCGCGTCCCTCGAGCGC
This sequence comes from Rathayibacter sp. PhB179, assembly GCF_004345345.1. Taxonomy (NCBI): domain Bacteria; kingdom Bacillati; phylum Actinomycetota; class Actinomycetes; order Micrococcales; family Microbacteriaceae; genus Rathayibacter; species Rathayibacter sp. PhB179. The sequence goes on from NZ_SLVD01000004.1 coordinate 259,316, forward strand.
AGCGCCGCCGAGTACCGCGCCGAGCTCGAGGCGCTCGACGCCGAGATGACGGCCGCCTTCGCTGCGATCCCGGAGGAGCGCCGCGCCCTCGTCACCAACCACCACGTCTTCGGCTACCTCGCCGACCGCTTCGACTTCGACGTCGTCGGCGCGGTGATCCCCGGCGGCACGACCCTCGCGGCGCCGTCCGCCTCCGACCTCGCCGACCTCGTCGAGGCGGTCGAGGAGACCGGCGTCCCCACGATCTTCGCGGAGTCCTCGTCTCCCGACCGCCTGGTCCAGGCGCTCGCGAGCGAGGCCGACATCCGCGTCGAGGTGGTCGAGCTGTTCACGGAGTCCCTCACGGGACCCGAGGGCGGCGCTCCCGACTACCTCAGCATGATGCGCGTGAACACGCAGCGCATCGCCACCGGGCTCTCACCGTGAGCGCCCACGACCAGCACCAGGAGAACCACATCCCCATGCGCACCAGCCCCTTCCGCCGAGCGCCGCTTCGGCGAGCGCCCCTCCGCCGAGCCGGCCTCGGCCTCCTCGCCCTCGGCGCGATCGCGACCCTCGCGGCCTGCTCCTCGAGCAGTGCCCCCGCGGCCGATCCGACCGCCGTCGCCGCACCTGACGCGGCCGGCACCCGGCTCGCCGTCGCCTACGAGGGCGGCATCCTCGTCCTCGACGGCGAGACTCTCGAGACCGTGGCCGACCTGGACTCCGAGGAGTTCACCCGCCTGAACCCGGCGGGCGACGGCCGGCACGTCATGGTCACCATGAGCGAGGGCTTCCAGCTCCTCGACACCGCCGCCGGCACCGACGGCGAGCCCGAGCTCACCGACGTCGTCTTCGCCGCCGACACCCCCGGGCACGTCGTCCGCCACGGCGGCAAGACGATCCTCTACGCCGACGGGACCAGCGACACGACGGTCATCGAGACCGCGGACCTGGCCGACGCCGAGGGCGTGCCCGAGGTCGAGACCATCCCGGGCGTCCAGGCGCACCACGGGGTGTCGATCGTCCTCGAGGACGGCACCTTCCTCACCACGGTCGGCACCGCCGACGGCCGCACCGGCATCGAGGTGCGCGACGCCGCGGGCGCCGTGGTCGCCACGAACGACCAGTGCCCCGGCGTGCACGGCGAGGGCACGGCCGAGAACGAGGTCGTGGTCTTCGGCTGCGAGAACGGCGCCCTCGTCTACGACGGCGGCGAGATCACCAAGCTCGAGGCGCCCGACCAGCCGTACGGCCGGATGGGCAACGCCTGGGTCAGCGAGACCAGCCCGATCATCGTCGGCGACTACAAGGACGACCAGGACGCCGAGGGCTACCTCCTGCACCGCCTCGCGCTGATCGACACCGAGGCGAAGACCCTCGACGTCGTAGACCTGCCCGAGGGTGTCGAGTACACCTTCCGCGGCGTCGCGCGCGGCCCGGACGACCTCGCCTACCTGATCGGCTCCGACGGAGCGGTCCACGTGATCGAGCCGGAGACCGGGGAGATCACCGACTCGTACCCCGTCGTGGACGCCTGGGAGAGCCCCGTCGAGTGGCAGGACCCGCACCCCGCCATCACGGTCGCCGGTGACATCGCCTATGTCACCGACCCGGCCGCGAAGAGCGTCCACGCGCTCGACCTGACCACCGGGAAGGTGCTGTCCAGCGCCGAGCTGGAGGTCACGCCGAACGAGATCGCGCTCGCCGCGAGCTGACGCACGGGACGACGGAAGGGCGCGGGGCTGCTGGCCCCGCGCCCTTCTCCGCGTCGGGTGCGGTTTCCGAGGGTGACCCGTGCGGTCAGCCGGCGGCGCGGTTCCCGCGTCGACGGCGGCCGAGGAGCAGGCCGAGCGCGCCGAGCAGGCCGAGGACCCCGGCGGCGGGTAGCGCGGACACCGCATCGACGCCGGTCTCGGCGAGACGGGTGGCGGAGGCGTCCGTCGTCGGCCTCGTGCCGGTGACGCCGGAGTGGGGCGAGCCGGAGCCGGCGCCGGACGGGGTGGTGCCGGTGATGCCGGTGCCTGACGTGGTGGTGCCGGTGCCCGACGCGGTGGTGCCGGTGCCCGACGCGGTGGTGCCGGACGCCGTGGTGCGGGCGTCCGACGTCCCGGCGCTCGCCGCAGCGGCGCCGCCCGAGGAGGTCGTCCCCGAGGCGATGGTGCCGGTCGTCGTGCCGGCTCCCGGTCCGACGGCGCCCGGGGTGGCGGTTCCGGTCGTGCCGGTGACGGTCGGGCGAGTGCCGGTGGTGGTGTCCGTGGTGCGCGGACCGGCGGTGCTCGGGCGCGTGCCGGTCCTGCCGGCGTCGGTGGTGCCCGTGCTCGGAGTGCCGGTCCCGGCTGTTCCCGGGGTCCCGGTCGCGGGTGTGCCCGTCCCGGTGGCTCCGGCACCGGCCGTGCCCGTTGCCGGTAGGCCTGTGCCCGTGCCCGGCGTGCCGGTGGGCGCCGGGGTGGCCGGTGAGCCGGTGGGCGCGGGAGTGGACGGAGTGTCGGTCGGTGCGGGAGTGGTCGGCGTGCCGGTGGGTGCGGGAGTGGAGGGGGTCCCGATGGGTGCGGGGATGGACGGGGTGGCGGTGGGCGCAGGGGTGGCCGGTGTGCCGGTGGGAACCGGAGCCGACGGAGTCCCGGTGGGAACCGGAGCCGACGGGGTCCCGATGGGTGCGGGAGCCGACGGGGTCCCGATGGGCGCCGGCGTGGACGGGGTGCCGGTGGGAGCCGGGGTCGGTGGGGTGCCGGTCGGTGTGGGAGTGGACGGTGTGCCGGGGGGAACAGGACCTGACGGGGTCACGGTGGGCGCGAGGGTCGACGGCGTGCCGGTGGGTGCGGGGTTGGACGGGGTGCCGGTCGGGGCGGGAGTCGAGGGGGTCCCGGTGGGCGCGGGTGTCGGCGCGGTGCCGGGGCCGCCGGTGGTACTGCCCCGGGGGATCGGGACGGCGGTGACGAGGAGGTCGGAGGTGTAGGCGGCGCCGCGTGGAGTGGTCGCGGTGATGGTGCCCGAGCGGCGGTACTCACCCGCCTCCACGTCCGACTGCTGGACAGGGCCCGCGAGGGTGCGGACCGCGCTCTCGCCCGGCGCGAGGGTGAACGGCGGCAGAGTGTCGACACGGACGTCGGTGAGCGCGACGTCACCGCGGTTGACGATCGTGAAGGTCGTGTCGACGATGGTGCCCACGGCGACGGCTGCTCCCGGTGCGAGCCTGGGCGTGCTCGTGGTGGTGACGGCCAGGAGGGGGCGCTCGACGGGGATCGCGAGCTGCGCGCCGCTGCGCACCGTCGTGGGGCGGCCCCCGATCACGGCGGTGGTGTCGGCGACGATGTGGGTGAGGCCGCTCGCGAGATCGTCCTCCGTGACCGTGGACTCGAGGTGCAGCTCGGCGCTCCCGCCGGGCGCGACGAGCGCCGCCTTCTCACTGGTGCTGCCGGGGCTGCCGGGGGCGGTGCCCACCCGGACCGCGACGAGGTCCCGCACGTCGCCGGCGCCGGTGTTGGTGACCGTCGAGGTCCAGCGGACCTTCGTGCCGGCCGTCACCTGCTCGCCGGGCTGCAGCACGAACTCGCCCCGGAATCTCCAGGCCGCGTCGCTCGGACCGTTGGCCGCCGGTCCTCCTGCGGTGGCACCCGGTGCGGTCCCCGTCGTGCCGGGCGCGGGCGTCGCGGTGCCGGCCGGGCTGGAGATCGTGGGCGTGGGCGTGGGCGTGGGCGTCGGTGTGGGCGTGGGCGTGGGGGTCGGTGTCGGTGTGGGCGTGGGCGTGGTCGTGGTCGTTGTGCCTCCCGCGGAGCCCGGAGTCGTGCCGGTGGGGGCCGGCTTCGGGATCGCGAGGACGATGGTGGCGGGGGTGGACCGGTGCTCGGCGCCCCGAGGTGTCCGTGCGGTGGCGAAGCCGCCCACGCGGCGGTACTCGCCCGCGGTCAGGTCCGACAGCGAGATCGTGTCCGAGAGGCGCTGGACGCTGACCTGGCCCGGCGCGAGGCTGAACGGCGGGAGTCCGGCGAGTCGGATGTCGTTCAGTGCCACGTCGCCGCGGTTGGTCAGCGTGACGGTCGCGTCGACCAGGGTGCCGAGGGTGACCGGTGCGCCGGGTGCGAGCCGGAACGACGGGGCGTAGGTCACCTCCAGGGCGGGCCGCTCGGCGGCCGCCGCCGGGCCCCCGGGCAGGGCGAGCTCGCCGACCACGGGGAGCGCGAACCTGCCCTGCGTCGAGCTGAGGTCCCAGGTGAACGCGTACGACACCTTGCCGGCGTCGAGATCGGCCTGGGTGACTGTCCGAGAGAACGTGACGTCCCGACCGTCGCGGCTCGCGCCCGGTGGGATGACGAGGCCGGATCCGGAGACCGTGACCGCGACAGGGCCGTCGTTGCGGAAGGTGACGATCCACGTCACCTTCGTGCCGACCGTCGGCTTCTCGCCCGGCTTCAGCTCGAGCGTCCCCTTCGCCGTCGCGCTCACGAGGTGGTCCCCCGTGGCGGCCGGAGACGTCGGCGGAACGGGTGCGGGGGTCGACGGCGTGCCGGTGGGCGCGGAAGTGGGCACGGTCCCGGTGGGCACGGCGGTGGCCGGCGTGCCGGTGGGTGCGGGAGCGGGCGCAGTCCCGGTGGGCGCCGGAGTGGACGGCGTGCTCGCGGGGATCGCGAGCGTCGCGCCGCTGCGGACCGAGATCGTCTTCCCGCCGGTCACCGCGTTCGCATCGACGACGAGGTGGGCGAGGCCGCTCGCCAGGTCGTCCTCGGTGACGGTGGACTCGAGGTGCAGCTGCGCGGTCCGGCCCTTGGCGAGGACGGCCAGCTTCTCGCTGGTGCTGCCGGGGCTGCCGGGGACGGCGCCCACCCGGACCGCGACGAGGTCGCGCAGGTCGTCGGGGCCGGTGTTGGTCAGCGTCGAGGTCCAGCGGACCTTCGTGCCGGCCTTCACCTGCTCGCCGGGCTTCAGGACGAACTCGCCGCGGAACCGCCAGGACTCGTCGGCCGTGCCGCTCGCCGGGGACCCTCCGGCCCCGGCACCCGGCGCGGGAGCCGGCGTGGCGGTGCTCGTCGCGCCGACGACGTTCGGCTTCGGGAACGGCAGCCTCACGGGGGCGATGGTCTTGTAGGCGGCGCCCCTCGGGGTGCGCGCGGTGACGTAGCCCTCGCCGCGGCGGTACTCGCCGGCGATCACGTCCAGGTGGTCGACCTTGTCCTTGACGCCGAGAACGGCCTGCTGGCCCGGAGCGAGGCTGAACGGCGTGGTGCCGGTGAAGGTGATGTCGTGGAGGGTCACCTCCCCGCGGTTGGTCACCGTGACGGTCGAGTCCACCACGGTGCCGAGGACGACGGGCTGGCCCGGTGCCGGCTCGAACCTCGGGGTGAAGACGACCTCGAGCGCGGGGTTCTCCGCCGGGATCGGCAGCTCGCCGCGCACGGGGATCCAGTGCACGCCCGCCGGCGTGACGATGCCCCAGGTGTTCGCATACCTCATCACTCCGGCGTCGAGATCGGCCTGGGTGACCGTCTGCTCCTTCACGTCGTCCCGACCGTCGCGGCTCTGCCCCGCCGGGATGGAGAACTGGGTTCCGTAGACATCGGCGGTGGTCGTGCCGTTGTTCCGGAAGGTGATGATCCACTTCACCTTCGTGCCGACCACCGGCTTCTCACCCGGATTCAGCTCGAACGTCCCCCTCACCGTCGCGCTGACCAGGGAGTCCCCGGTCATGGGCGCGGACGGCGGCGGAGCGGGCTGCTGCTGGGCGGCGGCGACCGGCGTCTCCGACGCGGCGGCAGGAGCCTCGAGCGTCGGCGTCGGCGTCGCGTCGGGTGCCTCCGGCGCGAGAGAGGGGACCGGTGCCTCCGGTGCGGCCGCGACGCTCGGCGGGGTCGTGACGTCGACCGCGGCCGGGGCCGGAGCGAGAGCGGCCGCGGGCGGGGCGGTCTCGGGAGTCGGCGCCGGGGGAGCGGGGGAGGGAGCGGCGTCCGGCACAGCGGGGGCGGCGCTCGGTGCGGCGGAGGCGGCGGCCGGGGCGGCCTCGGGCGCAGCGGGTCCGACCGACGGCGCGGCATCGTCCGGTGCGATCGAGGGCGTGGCCGTCGGGAGCGCGGGCACCGACGGGGCGTCCTGTGCCGGTGCCGGTGCCGGTGCCGAGGTCGTGGCGTCGGCGCCTCCTTCGGCGTGGGCGGCGACGGAGGTCGTTCCGAGCAGGCAGGCGCTCAGCGCGACGGACGCGGCGATGCTGAGGGGCGTGCTGGGTGTTCGGCGCGGTCTTCGGGGGTCGGGGCGTGAGGGGGTCAAGGGCACTCCTGGGCAGGGATCGGCGAGAGGTCGAGACGATTCCGGGAAGGTTCACACAGGTGTTCCCAGGGCTGCGAATTTCTGGCGCGGAAGCGGGTGCCCGGCAGTCTTCGACACCATTGGCGGTGCAGGACGGCCGAGGGCCGGTGGCGTCGAATCGAGTCGACGCCACCGGCCCTGGGCCTGACCGACGGTGCGTCAGTCGGCGGTGCGGCCGCGACGGCGGCGGGCGCCGAGCAGCATGCCGAGCGCGCCGAGGAGCCCGAGGACGCCGGCAGCCGGAAGCGCGGACGACGCGTCGACGCCGGTCTGGGCGAGGTGCGCTGCGGAGGCGCCCCCGCGCTGCGGAGTCGTGCTCGCCGCGGCCGGGGCGCTGGGAGCCGATCCTGCGGCTGCGTCGGGACGCACGCCCGCGGCACCGGCGAGTGCCACGAAGCCGGTCGGGGCCTTCTCGTCGGCGGTCGCCGCGCCGACGGTCGGCCCGGTCACGGAGGCGGTTCCTCCGGTGGTCGCGGCTTCCGTGGTGGTCCCGGTGCTCGTCTCCGTCTGCGTCGGCGTGCCGGTGGCGGCTCCGTCCACGGCCGCCGGGATCAGGAGGACGCCGAGGAAGGGCGCGGAGGTGTAGTCGGGGCGGTCCTTCCGGATGCCCGTGGCGGTGGAGACCCGTCGCACCACTCCCGCGTCCAGATCCTTCTGCGTCACGGCGTCGACCACCTGGTAGACCTTCGTCTCGCCGACGGCGATGCTGCCGGGACCCTGCTGGTCGAGGTCGAGGAAGGACACGTCGCCGGTGTTCTTCACCGTGACGGTCCAGATGATCGTCGAGCCGACCGTGACGGGCTGTCCCGGCTCGAGGTCGAACGCGCCGGTGGAGCTCGCCTCGAGGCGCGGGTGCTCGGTGCCGATCGCGAGCTCGCCGGAGGCGGAGGCGGAGAAGGGGCCGTCGCCGGTGCGCCCGACGAGGTCGGCGACGAGGAGGGTGCGGTTCTCCGCGAGGTCCTGCGCCGTGACGGTGGTCTCGAGGTGCAGCTGCCGGGTCTCGCCCGGGGTGAGGACGGCGATCGTCTCGCTGTGGGCGTCACCGTCGGCGGAGAGGTCGTGCAGGTCCGTTCCGGCGGTGTTCGTCACCGTGACGGTCCAGCTCACCAGGGTGCCGGCCTTCACCTGCTCGCCCGCCGTCAGCTCGAGCGCGCCGGTGGTGATGACGGCGACGCGTCCCTCGTCGGAGGTGAGATCGAGCGAGTCGTTCAGCTCGAGGCTCGCAGTGGAGCCGGCCGGGGTGAGGCCGCTCGCGTGGAAGGTGTCGAAGGTGAAGCCCTGGACGATGTCCCTCCGGGTGACGGTCGAGTAGAAGGTCAGGTCCTTCGTCTCGCCGACGGCGAGGGCGGTGTGCTCTCCCGCATCGGTGACGTGGACGTCGGAGAGGGCGACGTCGCCGGAGTTGGTGAGCGTGGCGGTCCACTTCACCGGCGTGCCGACCTGCACCCGCCCACCGGCCGGGAGCACGAACTCGCCGGCGATCCTCCCGGTGAGGGAGGGGTGCTCGGCGGCGGCCGGAGCCGGAGCCGGCGTCGGGAGGGTCAGCTCGCCGCGCGCAGGGATCGTGTAGCGGCCCCCCGGTGCTTCGACGCCGAACTCGCTCTCATAGCGGACGACGCCGGCGTCCAGGTCGGCCTGGGTGATCGTGCTCGGCTGGGTGGTGTCCTCGACGTAGCCGCTGCGGCCGGGGGTGAGCTCGAGGGTGGTTCCATCGATCTTCACGGTGTCGGGGCTGTGGTGGAGGAAGGTGACGATCCACTTCACGGTGGTGCCGACCGTCGGCTTCTCGCCCGGCTTCAGATCGGGGACGCCGCGCACGGAGGCGGTCACCCGATCGGACGCGGTGGTGGTCGGAGTGGGGGCGGGTGCGGTCGTGGCCGGCGTCGCGGTCGGGCTCGTGGTCGGCGTCGTGCTCGGAGTCGGTGCGGTCTCGGGCAGGTCGAGTGCGCCCTGCGCGCGGATGATCTGGCGGCCGTCGCTGGAGACGATGTCGTAGCGGCTGGTGTAGGTGACGCGGCCGGCGTCGAGGTCGGCCTGGGTGATGGTCGTGGGTGCGAGGTTGTCCTCGACCTCGCCGCTCTCGCCGGGCTCGAGGTGCAGGAGCGCCTTGAGGACGTCGATGGGGTGGGTGGTGGCGTTGTGGAGGGTGATGGTCCACTTGACCGGGGTGCCGACGTGGGGCTTCTCGCCGGGCTCGAGGTCGAGGACGCCCTTCACCGTCGCGGTCACGCCGACCGACGTGGCTGCTGACGCGGCCGGAGTGGGCTGCTGCTGGGGTGTCGAGACCGGCGTCTCGGTCGCGGGCACGGCGGGCACCGGGGTGGCGGCGGCGACCGGCATCGTCGCTTCCTCGGGCGCAGTCGCCGCGGGCGCCACTGAGGCGGCGGGGAAGACGGGGTCCGGGGAGACGGGCTCCGGAGCGGCCGTCGGGGCGGACGGCTGCGCGGCCGGAGCGGGCTCGGCCTCGGGTGCGGCGGGTGCCGAGGTGACGGGCTGTGCGGTGGTGTCCGCGGGGACGGCCTGCGCGGTCGTCTCGACGGGGACGGCCTGCGCGGTGGTCTCGACGGCGGCGGGAGCGGTGGACTCGTCGGCGTGGGCGACGAGGGCGGTGGAGCCGAGCAGGCAGGCGCTCAAGGTGAGCGAGGCGGCGATGCTGAGCGGTGCTCCGAGGGGCCGGCGGGGTCCCTGGATGTCGTGGCGGCGGGGGGTCATGCGAACTCCTAGGCGGTGGTGATTCGAATATCGAGTGAAGCTCGGAAACGATCACATCGGAGAGGAGGAGTTGACACATCGGTGGCGTGGAGTGGGCAATGAGGCGCTCGATGAGAGTGATGGCACTCATGTGCAGTCGTGGCGGGCGTTGTGTCGAAGTGGGCAGGTCGGCGTCGAGGGAGGGCCGGTCATGGGCCCGATCGGCCGGGTTCTGCTGGTGGCAAGGCCCCGGGGAACGCGAGAACGGCCTGAACCCGTCCGGGAGGGCGGGTTCAGGCCGTCGTGGCTCGGCGGCGGTGTCGAAGGGCGTCGACTCCGCCGGCGAGCGGTCAGTGGGCGGAGCGGTTGCGCCGGCGACGACGCCCGACGAGCACGCCGAGCGCGCCGAGTGCGCTGAGGATCCCGGCGGCGGAGAGCGCGCCGGCCGCGTCGGACCCGGTCTTCGCGAGGCGGTTCTTCGACGCCTCGGCGGCGTTCGAGCTCTTCGTGGTGGAGCCCGTGGTGCCGGCGGCTGCGGGCACGACGGGGGCCGGGGTGGTCGGTGAGGGCTTCGGTGCCGGGGTGGGTGCCGGTGCAGGGGTGGGCGCCGGCGGGGTGGGCGTCGCCGGCGGGGTCGGGGTGGGTGCCGGCGGGGTGGGCGTGGGCGTCGGGAGGGCGAGTCGGGCGGTGACGGGTGTGCTGATCGGTTCGATCTCCTCCCCGGAGAGGTCGAGTCCGTCGACGATGTCGTCGAGCACGGTGTAGCCGTTGGTGAGGTCGGCCTGGGTGAGCTCGGTCGTGGCGGTCAGCTCGTCGGTCTCGCCGGGCTGCAGGTCGAAGAAGTTCTCCGCGGTCCTGCTGGTGATGTCGTAGACGGTGTCGGCGCGGGTGTTGGTGACCGTGATGGTCCACTCGACCTCGGTGCCGACCGCGGGGTTCTCGCCGGGCGCGAGGACGAGCTCGCCGCTGGCGGACACCTCCAGCGCGCCCTGGGAGGCCGGGGTGGGCGTCGGTGTCGGTGCGGGCGTGGGGCCCGGCGGGGTCGGGGTGGGTGCAGGCGGGGTGGGAGTGGGCGTCGGGGGAGGTGTCGGCGGGGTCGGAGTCGGCGTGGGTGCCGGGCCCGGGAGCGCTAGTTCGCCGTTGAGGTGTGCGTAGGCCAATGGGCCGCGAGGTGTCCTCGCGTCGACGAACACATCGAGGTCGGCGTAGCCGTCCGCGAGTTGCTTCTGGTCGAGGGTGGTCGACGTGGTCACCTCGCGGGCCTGACCGGGTTCGAGGCGGAAGCCTGGTTCGGCGAAGACGGTGGCGACGTCGTCGAGGGGGACATCGCCGGTGTTCGTGACCGTGACCGTCCACGTCACCTGGGTGCCGACCTGGGGCTTCTCGCCGGGCTTGAGGACGAGCTCGCCGCGGGCGGTCGCGCTCAAGGAGGCGCTTCGCGCAGGTGTCGGGGCCGATGTCGGCGTCGGCGTCGGTGTGGTCGGGGCCGGCGTCGGTGTGGTCGGGGTGGGGGCCGGGGTCGTCGGAGTGGGTGCCGGTGTGGTCGGGGTCGGTTCGGGAGTCGGGCTGGGGAGGGCGAGTCGGCCGCGGACGCGTGTGTAGACCGAGACGCCGTCGGGTGTCCTCGCGCCGGTGAACTCGTCGAGGACAGCGGAGCCCTCCGTGAGTTGCTTCTGTGTGAGGGTGGTCGACGAGGTCAGCTCGAGGGTCTGGCCGGGTTCCAGATGGCGGCCGGGTCCCGCGATCGTTCGGGCCACGTCGTCGAGAGGGACGTCGCCGGTGTTGGTCACCGTGACGGTCCACTTCACCTGGGTGCCGACCGTCGGCTTCCCGCCCGGCGGGAGGACGAGCTCGCCGACTGCGGTCGCGCTGAAAGCGGCGCCCTTCGCAGTCGCGCTCGCGATCGGCGTCGGGGTGGCCGTCGGCGCCACGGCGGCGTGGGCGGCCGTGGCCGAGCCGAGCAGCCCGACGGTCAGGGCGAGGGAGGCGGCGACGGTGAACGGGGTCCCGGCGCAGCGGCGCGGGCGGAGGGGGTCGGGACGACGGTGCACGGAGCTCCTCGGGAGGTGATGAAAGGCGAGACGACGAATGCTCGCATCCAGCCGCATCGGCCGTCGAACATCTGGCGCAGGTGAGACGGTCTGGCGTTCGCAGCGCACGCTGGCGCGGGCGATGGATCTGGGACTGATGAGCTCGGCGGTGACAGGCTGCGTTATCTTCCCGCCCGCGGTGGGGGGCGATCGTGCGGAGAGCGCAGGAACGGCCCGGGTCCGCCGAAGAAGCGGGCCCGGGCCGTGGTGGATCGCCGGTGGCGTCGAAGGGCGTCGCCGTCACCGGCGATCGGTCAGTGGCCGGCTCGGTCGGTGGCCGGACGGGTACGGCGGCGCCGGCGGCCGACGAGCACGCCGATCGCGCCGAGTACGGTGAGGATCCCGGCGGCGGACAGCACGCCCGCCGCGTCGGATCCGGTCTCGGCGAGGCGGCGCTTCGACGTCTCAGCGGCGGTCGGGCTCTTCGTGGTCGAACTCGACGAGCCCGTCGTGCCGGAAGCGGCGGGTACGACAGCGGCCGGTGCCACTGTGGCGGGTGTGCCCGGTGCGGGAGTGACCGGGGCGGATGTCGGCGTTGCCGGCACAGGGCCCGGAGGAGTGGGTGCGGGTGCCGGTGTGGTCGGAGTGGGCGTCGGCGTCGGGGGCGTCGGGGTGGAGAAGTCGAGTCGGGCGGACAGCGGGGCGATGATCTCGGCGCCCTTCGCGTTCTTTCCGGTGACGGGGACGTCGAGGACGGCGTAGCCGTTGGTGAGGTCGGTCTGGGTGAGGCCGATCGTTCCGATGAGCTTTCCGCTCCGGCCGGGCTGCAGGTCGAGGAGGCCCCCGATGACCTTGTTGAGGATGGAGTCGATGCGGACGTCGCCTGTGTTCGTGACCGTGATGGTCCACTGCACCGGGGTGCCGACCTTCGGCTTCTCGCCCGGCTTGAGCAGGAGCTCGCCGTGGGCGGTGGCCGTCAGGGCGCCCTCACCAGCTGGGACGGGCGCCGGAGTGGTCGGGGTGGGTGCCGGTGTCGTCGGAGTGGGCGCCGGCGTGGTCGGAGTCGGTGCGGGAGTCGCGCCGGGGAGGGCGAGTCGGGCGCGGAGGGGTGTGTAAACCTCCGTGCCGTCGGGTTCCGTTGCGCCGAGGGTGTCGATGCTGACGGCGTAGCCATCCGCGAGTTGCTTCTGGTCGAGGGTCGTCGAATAGACGAAGTCGCGTCCCTGGCCGGGTTCCAAGTGGATGCCGCGTCCGGCGACCACAATAGCGACGTCGTCGAGGGGGACATCACCGGTGTTCGTGACGGTGACGGTCCACTTCACCTCGGTGCCGACCTTCGGCTTCTCGCCGGGCGGGAGGACGAGCTCGCCGACTGCGGTCGCGCTGAAAGCGGCGCCCCGCGCGGGTGTCGGCGTCGGTGCCGGTGTCGTCGGGGAGGGCACAGGTGTCGTCGGAGCGGGCACAGGTGTCGTCGGTGTGGGAGTCGGCGTCGGCGTGGCCGTGGGCGTGGGCGCGGGTGCGGGCGCGGGGGTGGGGGTGGGGAGGTCGTGTCGGGCGGTGATGGGGGTGGTGATCTCGGTGTCGGTGGGGGTGAGTGCGGTGGCTTGGGTGGTGAGGAGGGCGTAGCCGTTGCTGATGATGTTCTGGGTGAGGAGGTCCTGCTCGATGAAGTCGTGCTTCTCGCCAGGCTGGAGGGTGATCAGTCCGTCGCTGAAAGTGGTGGCGACGTTGTGGAGGGGGACGTCGCCTGTATTGGTGACCGTGATGGTCCACCTCAGCGGTGTGCCGGAGGCCGGCTTCTCGCCGGGCTTGAGGACGAGCTCGCCGCGGGCGGTCGCGCTTAGGGAGGCGGAGGCGGAGGCGGCGGTCGCGCTCGCGGTCGGGGTCGGAGTGGCCGTCGGCGCCACGGCGGCGTGGGCGGCCGTGGCCGAGCCGAGCAGCCCGACGGTCAGGGCGAGGGAGGCGGCGACGGTGAACGGGGTGCCGGCGCAGCGGCGCGGGCGAAGGGAGTCGGGACGACGATGCACGGAGGCTCCTCAGGAGTGAATGGAAGGTGAGACGACGAATGCTCGCATCCATCCTCATCGGCCGTCGAACATCTGGCACAGACGGGACGGTCTGGCGCCCGCAGCGCACGCTGACGCGACACGGTCGACTGGCGCAGGCCGTGTCCTCCGGCAGGTGCCGGCCCGCTACAGGAAGCGCAGCGCCAGGTGCAGGTCGACGCGGTCGGCCATCGCGGAGAGGTCGCGGCCGGTGAGCGCCTCGATCCGCTGCATCCGGTAGCGGAGGGTGCTGGCGTGCAGATGCAGGCGGTCGGCGGCCTGGCGCCAGGAGCCGCCGCTCTCGAGGAAGACGCGCAGGGTCTCGACCATGTCGCTGCGGTGCTCGTCGTCGTAGCGGACGAGCGGTCCGAGGACGGTGAGCGCGAAGGCCGCGCGGGTGCGCGGGGCGACCAGCTCGAGCAGGGCGCCGCTCGAGACGGGGACCGTGTGCTCGACGATCGAGACGGGTTCGTCGGAGGAAGCGCGGCTCGCGCGCTCCCTGGCCGCGAGGAGGGAGACCCCCAGCTGTTCGACGGCGCGCGAGGCATCGCCCACGCCGATCGCGATCCGGCGCTCGTGCAGCAGCCACGGCGCCGCCTCGACCGCCGAGCGCAGCGCGGGCCCGGGCGACGACCTCTCGTCCGCGGGATCGCCGAGCAGCAGCACGGCGGCCCCGTCGAGCACCGCGCCCAGCGCCCGCGCGTGCTCGCGCTCGGCGGCCGCGCGCAGCGGCTGCAGCAGCGCCTCCGGGGGCAGCGACGGGTCGTCGGTGCGCGCGACGACCACCCGGAGCGGCGCGCCGAGGCGGAAGCCGAGCAGCCGCAGCCGCACGGCGGTCTCGGACTCGGGCAGCTCGTCGTGCAGGAGCGCCCGGAGCAGGTCGAGCAGCGGAGCGGCCGACGTGCGCTCGCGCTGGCGGGCGAGGTCGAGCCGGCCGGCGACCGCCCCCGCGAGCAGCTCGACGCCGTCCGCGGTCTCCTCCGACCAGCCGCGCTGATCGCCGGTGACGACGAGCACGCCGAGCCGCTCGCCGGCGGCGGAGAAGAGGGCCCGGCGGGAGAGCGAGCGGCCGTGCTCGGTGACCTCCCAGCGGCTGTCGGGGGAGGAGAGCGAGGCCTCCCAGGCGGCGCCGTAGTCGGCGGCCGTGGGCAGTCCGCCGGCGGAGGCGACCAGGGTGCCGGCGCGGTCGACCGCCCAGCTGCCGTGCGCGAACTCCTCGAAGAAGGCGCGCAGGGCGACCTGGACGCCCTCGCCCGAGGCGGGATCGGCGAGCAGGCGCCGGGCGAACCGCGCCTCGCGGCCGAGCGTCGGCAGGTCGGCCTGCGCGATCACTCCGGCGACCGTCTGCGCGATGGTCTTGAACGACACGTCCGGCGCCACCGTCAGCAGAGCGATGCCGTGCCGGCGGCAGACCTCGAGCATCCCCTCCGGGAGCGAGCCGACCGCGATCAGGCCGACGACGATGGCCACGACTCCGCGGTCGGCGACGCCGCCGACGAAGCGCTCGACGCTCTCCCGGCCGGAGGTCCAGAGCGCGCTCGTCAGCACCACGTCGCCGGGGGAGAGGAAGCGTCCCGGATCCGGCAGGTCGATCGTGTAGGTGCCCGAGATCGCACGGGCCAGCTGCACGTCGTCGCCGCCGACCAGGGTGAGCTGCAGCTCCGGGTGGCCGAGCAGCTCGCGGACGTTCACCCAGGTCTCCTCGTTCGTGCGGCGGACGCTCTCAGACTAGGCGGCGGGCCGAGAGCCCGGCGACGATGGTGTCGACGCCCCGCTGCGGGCCGTCGCTCTCGCGGATGTCGAGGCGGAGTGGGCGTCGGCCGACCGCCTCGTGGTCGAGCTCTGAGCCGCGCCCGCCAGCGGGTCCCGCTGGAGGTGGACCCCCTCGGCGGTCGGAGAGGAGGATGACTGGATGGAGGGCCGAAGAGGGCCTGTGCGGACGTCCGGCGTCGACCTGCCGTCTGTCGGGGGTGTGCGTCATGCTGACGGCTCATCGGTACAGAGGAGGTTCAATCATGGGTGCAGTCGCTACGACGGTGGTCGTTCCCCCCGCCGAGGAGGTTCCGCTCGCAGACGGGCGCGAATTCCTCCGGCTGCGCGTCAGCGACCGGCTCGGCATCACTCTCGGCGAGTTCTTCGACCGGGTCGATGCCGGAGAGTACGACACCACCGAGGATGCATCGATCCTCCGCCTGGTGATGGCCGTCCCCTACGCCCGATAGGCCACGGTGCCCGGCCGGACGCCCGCGGAGGCGTATCGCGCGTTCATCGAGCCTCTCGAAGCCGCGATCGCCTGCCTCGGGACTGCGAAGGTCACTCGTTCCCACGACGGCATGCGTCCTGGCGGGATCCGCGCGTGGAGTCTCATCGGAGGCAGCGGGATGGCGCTCTCCGGGGCGATGCTCTTCGAGGCGTGGGGGATCTCGATACGCCCGCTTCGCGGGCTACTCGATCAGCATGGGGATCCCACGCCGCAGGGTGATCTTCCTCAGCCGGCGGGCAGGATCACGCGGAAGCGCGCTCCGGCGGCGCCGGGCAGGCAGACCAGGTCGCCGCCGAGGGCGCGCGCGAGGCCGCGGGCGATGGGCAGGCCGAGGCCCGAGCCGCCGTCCGCGCGGTTGCGGGCGTCGTCGAGGCGGACGAGCCGGTCGAAGACGCGGTCGCGGTCGGCCTCGGGGACGCCCGGGCCGTCGTCGTCGACCGTCACGGTGACCCGGCCGTCGGCATGGGCGAGCGTGACGTCGATCCGGGAGCGGGCGAAGCGGGCGGCGTTCTCGAGCAGGTTGCCGACGATCTGGCCCAGCCGGTCGGCGTCGGCGTGCACGGGAGGCGCCGCGGGGTCGCGGTGCAGGACGATCTCGGGGCCGGAGCCGCGCAGCAGCTGCCGCTCGATCGCGGCGGCCGCCACCGCGCCGGCATCGAGCGGCCGGGCGTCGAGGGCGAGCCCCTCGTCGAGCCGCGCCATCAGCAGCATGTCCTGGATGAGCCGGCCGGCCCGCAGCGATTCGCGGACCACGTGCACCGACAGCCGCTCGCGCTCCTCCTCGGTGCCGTCGGCGCGGACCAGCGCGTCGGCGGCCGCCTGGATGCCGGCGACCGGGGTGCGCAGCTCGTGCGCGGCGTCCGAGACGAAGGCGCGCATCCGGCGCTCGGCGGCCAGGGCGGACTGCTCGGCCTGCTCGAGGTCGTCGAGCATCTCGTCGAACGCCGTGGCGGTGCGGCCGAGCTCGGTGCCGGGCCGCGAGGGGCGCAGGCGGCGGCCGCGGTCGCCGTGCGCGATCGAGCGGGCGACGGTGGTCATCCGCTCGAGCGGCCGCAGGGTCGCGCGGACCACCAGGACGAGGGCGCCGGCGGCGAGCAGGAGGAACACGGCCGAGGCGCCGAGCAGGATCCCGTTCAGCGACGCGAGGGTCGAGCCGACCGAGCCCGCCTCGCTGCTGAGGGTCAGCACGGTGCCGTCGCTGAGGACGGACTGCAGGGTGATCAGGCCGTCGTCGCCGGAGACGCTGCTCGAGGCGACGGTGACGGTGACGTCGCGCGGCGTGGGCACGGCGGCACCGGTGCTCCCGGGCGGGCTCGGCGGCTCGCCCAGCTGGTCCGCCGCTCCCGGCCCCTGGCGCAGCTGCTCGGGGCTCGGGCCGGCGACGACCTCCTCACCGTCGGGGCTCCGGATCCGCACCGCGACACCCTGCGCCGAGAGCCGCGAGGCGAGCTCGTCGTCGGCGATCGTGCCGACGAGGGCCGCGGCGGCGGAGGCGCGATCGGCCAGGCGCTCCTCGATCTGGTCGCGGAGGCGCTCGCCGAGCACGACCTGCACCGTCGCGGACAGCGCCAGCAGCAGCACCGCCAGCAGGGCGAGCACGGCGAGCACGGTGCGCAGGCGCAGGGAGCCGGTGCGCAGCGGGGCGGATGCGGGGCGTGCGGCGGGGGTGCCTGCGGGGGCGGTGCCCGCGGCGTCGGCGCCTGCCGGGACGCTCACGCCTCCACCCGGTAGCCGAGCCCGCGGACGGTGTGGATGAGGCGGTCGCCGTGCGCCTCCATCTTCTTGCGGAGCGAGCTGAGGTGCACCTCGACGAGGTTCGGGTCGACGTGGTCGTAGCCCCAGACCTGGGTGAGGATCTGCGTCTTGGTCAGCGTGCGGCCGCGGCTTCCGGCGAGGAACGCGAGCAGCCGGAACTCGGTCGCGGTGAGGTCGAGGGGCTCGCCGCCGCGGCGGGCGCGTCCGGCGTCCGGGTCGACGACCAGGTCGCCGATCTCGATGATCGAGGGGACGCGGCCGCGCCGACGGAGCACCGCGGTGACCCGGGCGACCAGCTCGGCGAGCACGAACGGCTTGACCACGTAGTCGTCGACGCCCTCGTCGAAGCCGCGGAGCCGGTCGTCGACGGCGTCGCGCGCGGTCAGCATGATCACGGCCGCGTCGCTGGTGCGCCGGATCCGCTCGGCGAGCACGATGCCGCTCGGGCCGGGCAGCATCCAGTCGAGCACGACCAGGTCGGGCGCGAAGTCGGCGAGCTCGCGGGCGAGGTCCTCGCCTGTCGGCAGGGCGCGCACGGTGTAGCGCTCGCCGCGGAGGGCGGCCTCGACGGAGGAGCGGATGGCGTCGTCGTCCTCGACGAGGAGCACGCGGGCGGAAGGGAGCATGCTCCGACCGTAGGGGGCGCGGATCGGCGTCGACCGCCACTCGGCTGGGGAGCCTCTGTTCTTAAGGACCGCTTCAGATTCGGCTCGGAATCTGAAATGGAACCGGCCGCAACCGCTCCCGAACGGGAACGGCACCGGGCCGGACCGAGGAGACTCCCATGAGCAAGAACCCCGACAGCCGCACCCCCGGAACCCAGGGCTCGGGTACTGAGGGCCAGGGCTTCGGCCCGCGCCGGCCCCGGACCCGTGCCATCGCCCTCTGCATCGCGGCCGGCGCCCTCGGCTTCGCCGCGATCGGATCGACCGCCGCCTTCGCCGATTCCGCGCCCACCTCCGGCTCGACGAGCTCGAGCACGATCGAGACGACGCCGAGCGCGACGGCCAGTGCGACGCCGACCCCGGACTCCAGCGACGCGCCGACCCTCACCGGCCCGGCCTCGACCGGCCCGGCCGCCTGCGGACCCACGGGCGCCGGACTGCCGAAGCCCCCGGCGCCCGGTGCGGACGGGTCGATGCCGACCCCGCCGGCCGCGCCCGCCGACGGCGAGGCGCCGACTCCGCCCGCCGCTCCCGCGGACGGCGAGGCGCCCACGCCCCCCGCGGACGGCTCGATGCCGACCCCTCCGGCGGCACCCGCTGACGGCGAGGCGCCGACGCCTCCGGCCGCTCCCGCCGACGGCGAGACGCCGACCCCGCCCGCGGCCCCTGCCGACGGCGAGGCGCCCACGCCTCCCGCCGCTCCTGCCGACGGCGCGACGGCGACCCCGCCCGCCGACGGAGTCCTCCCGACCCCTCCCGCCGCGCCCGCGGACGGCGACGCCGTGACCCCGCCGACCCCGCCGGCCGCGCCCTCGGGTGACTGCGCGCTCCCGACGCCCCCGGCGGACGGCTCCGCGCCGACCCCGCCCGCGCCCCCGGCCGCCGGTGAGGCGCCCGCCGGTCCCGCGCGGCCCGGCACCGGCCCCGCCGCCGGTGACGCTCCCGACGCCGGTGCGACCCCCTCCGTCCCGAGCGACACCGCCACCCCCGAGGAGTCGGACGCCCCCTCCGGCAGCTGACCCCCGGGCCGCACCTCCGGCACGCGAAACGACCTCCGGCTCGTCGGAATCCACGGATTCGACGAGCCGGAGGTGTTTCCGCGTGCCGGAGGTCCTCGGCGAGCGGGGCCGCGCACCCTGCTGATCGAGTTGCTCGCGGAGCGGGTCCTCCATGCTGATCGAGTAGCCCGCGCAGCGGGCGTATCGAGATCCACCGGCGCCAGAAGTGGCGTCTGCAGGCCCGCCGTGTCGACGACGGTGGGTCTCGATACGCCGCGTGCCGCGGCTACTCGACCAGCATGCGGGGCCGCGTGCCGCGGCTACTCGACCAGCATGTGCAGCGGACGTCTCGAGATCTCGCGGCGTCAGCGCGCCGTGCGGCGCCTCCGGGCGAGGCCGAGCACGAGGGCTCCGCCGGCGAGGAGGGACAGCGCGGCGGCCGAGAGCCAGCCGGTCTCGACACCGGTCGAGGCGAGCGAGCCGGAGCCCGAGCCCGTCCGCGGCGGCACGGCACCGGCGGGGTGCGTCGGCGCGGCCGTGGGCTGCGCGGTCGGCGAGGTGGTGGGCTCGGCCGTGGGCTGTGCGGTGGGCGCATCGGTCGGCTCAGCCGTGGGCTCGGCCGTCGGCACCGCGGTCGGCTCGGTCGTCGGCACCGGGGTCGGCGTCACCGCCGCTCCGAACACGTCCTCCGCGGAGCCGAGTGACGCGAGCACCGTCTCGCCGTTCGCGTCGTCGACGCCGTCGTTGTCGGTGACCGCGAAGACCTCGCCGGCGCCGGTGATGCCCAGGCCCTCGAGCTTCTCCTGCGTCCAGCCGTGGCCGGCCTCGAGCGCGGGCAGGACGTCGACGGCGAGCGTCTTCTCCAGCACGGGGAGCTCCTCGCCGATCGCGGCGCCCGGGCCGGTCGGCAGCGGCACCGTGTACACGGCCTTGAGCGCCGCATCCGGTCCGTTGCGCTTGTCGCGCTCGATGACCGCGAGGGTCCCGGCGGGCGTCAGCGTGATCTCGGAGAGGCCGTTCCAGTCGCCCTCGGCGCCGGACGGCGCCTCCAGCGGGTAGCCGAAGAAGCTCCAGCTGCCTGCCGCGACGTCGTAGCGTCCGATTCGGACGATCCCGTCGGCGTCGGTCGACGCCTCCCGCTGCAGTGCGGTCCAGACGATCTCGCCGCCCTCGCCCGCCTCGATCGTGACGCCCTCGAAACCCTGCGAGCCGAGCGCGTCGCCCAGCTCGGCGGGGAGCGCGATCCGCTCGAGCACCGCGGCGGAGGCGTCCAGGCGCAGCAGCGCGTTCTCCGGCCCGGTCGCGCCCTCGGTCACGGCCCAGAAGCCGCCGTCCTCGCGCGCGGCGATGCCCTCGAGGTCGAGGGCTGCCGGCTCACCCGCCTCCGTCACGGTCAGCGTGGAGTCGATCAGCGCCGGGACGACCGAGGTGTCGACCGAGTGGATCGTGCTCGGCGCATACGCGCTGTCGCTCACGGCGTAGAGACGATCCGCGGCGGCCGGGTCGCCCGACAGGCCGGAGAGCGCACCCCACGGCAGCGGCGAGCCGTCGACGTCGGCCGACGCGATGGTCGGGAAGGCCGGGGCGGAGGCGCCGAGCGCGTAGAGCTGCACGCTCGCGCGCACCGCCGCCTCGGCGTCGTCGGTCTCGCTCGAGACGACCAGCAGGTCGCGCTCGGGCAGGGCGAGCAGCCCCTCCGGACCGGGCGTGGACGGCAGCGCCTGCACGAGACGGGGCGCGGTGGGGTCGGAGACGTCGTAGACCGCGACGAAGTTGGCGCGCTCGGCGCCGACGAAGACGTACGGCACGCCGTCGAAGGTCGCCGAGAGCAGTCCCTCCGGCTCGGAGCCCTTCGCGTCGGACCGCTTGTCGGGGTAGAGGCCGAGGCTGACGGCGAGGTGGTCGAAGGTGTTGCCGGCGTCCCAGACCACGGCGCCGGAGGCCGCGTCGAGGATCGACCAGCCGCGGGTGCCGCCCTTCCAGTCGCCCTCGTTCGCGATCGCGACGTGGTCGTCGCCGACCCAGCCGATCGCGTCGGGCTCGCGCGGGACGTCGGTGATCGAGTCGGTCAGCGCGATGCGGTCGTCGTCGAGGGTGTCGATCCCGGAGACGGAGGCGGTGCCGGCCGAGTAGGACGCGGTGACGGTGCGGGTCGCCAGGTCGAGGATCGCGACGGCGTTGTTCTCCTGCAGGGTCACCGCGACGGCGGTGTCGGCGGGGTTGATCGAGACGTACTCGGGCTCCGGGTCGCTCGGGGTGTCGAGGCCCGCGAGGCCGGTGAGCGCGATGTGCTCGGCGACCCAGGCGGACGGGTCGGCGGTGAGGTCCATGACGACGAGCTCGCCCGCGGGGGCCTGCGGGAGGTCGCCCTCCTCGGCGCCCTCGGGCGTGAACTCCTCGTCGCGCTGGTTCTCGATCGCGATGACGGCGAGGTCGCCGGCGGTGGTGACGTCGATGGAGTCGGGCTGGCCGCCGAGCTCGATCGTCGCGACCGGGGCGAGGTCGCTGGCGTGCAGGACGCTGACGTGGCCCGAGGGGTTCGCGAAGTCGCCGTCGGAGGTGTCGACGACCGCGAGCACGTACTCGCCGGTCGCGTAGACCGAGGTGGGCTCGCCGCCGACGCCGACGCCGCCGAGGGGCTTCGGCGCATCCGGGTCGCTGATGTCGAGGACGTTGATCCGCTGGCCGGCGGAGTCGGTGGAGTAGACCAGGCGGCCGTCGGGCGAGGCGCTGGAGATCTCGGCGACGGCGGAGTCGACGGCCGGGTCGGCGGCGTTGAGGTACGCGGGCACCGTGGCGACGCGGGTGAAGAAGGAGTCGCCGGCGGCGGTGGCGGGCAGTGCGGCGCCGACGGTGCAGCTCGCGAGGACGAGGGTGAGCGCGGCGCCGGCGGTGCGGCGGGGGGCGAAGTGACGGGGCACGGGTCTCCTGAGCGGTTTCGAAGGAACCCGCCCACGCTGGCCCCTCCGGGTGAACGCCGCGGCGCGCGCACGTGTCCGGCGGGCGAACGCCCGGGGGCGGCTGGGTCTCGATACGCCGCGTGCCGCGGCTACTCGACCAGCATGGAGCGCCGACGTGCGGGGGATGCATGCTGATCGAGTAGGGCGCGGAGCGGCCGTGACGAGATCCACCTGCGTCAGAAGAGGGGTCTGCAGAGCCGTCCTGCTGGGGACGGTGGGTCTCGATACGCCGCGTGCCGCGGCTACTCGACCAGCATGGAAGGGGGCGTGCCGACCTTGTCCGCGCGGGGGAATGCATGCTGATCGAGTAGGGCGCGGAGCGGCCGTATCGAGATCAGCCCGCGCCAGAAGTGGAGTCTGCAGAGCCGTCCTGCTGAGGACGGTGGGTCTCGATACGCCGCGTGCCGCGGCTACTCGACCAGCATGAATGGGGCCGCGTGCCGCGGCTACTCGACCAGCATGGGTCCGCGCGCCCTCGCCCGTCGGGTCAGCGGGCCGCGAGGCCTGCCGCCGCCGAGCCCCAGCCGGCCAGGGCGGCGCGCACGCGCTCGTCGCGCGCGAGGCCGAGGGCCTCGGCGTAGCCCTCCTCGAGGACGTCGTCGATGCGGACGCGCGCGCCCGTCTCGGAGGAGCGCACCGCCGCCTCGACCATCGCGAGGCTCCGCACGTTCGCGTGCACCTCGCCCGAGGGCACGGCGCCGGTCCCCAGCACGCGCACGAACTCGGCGAGCGAGCCGGCGATCTCCTGCGGGCCGGGCTCGAGCGTCGCGGTCTGCACCGCCTCCGACTCCTGTGCCTGCCAGGAGGGCGCGCCGTCGCCGTCCCAGTGCGCGGTGCCGCCCGCGCCGGTCACGCGCCAGTCGCCGTTCCAGGACGTCTCGAGCCCGTCGGCGCACCAGCTGCCGGTGTAGCTGAAGCGGACGCCGCCGGCGAACTCGAAGACGGCGCTCGCCGCGGCACCGTCGGCGTACCAGCTCCAGCCCGGGTTGTACTCCTCGCAGTAGACGGCGACCGGGTCGCGGTCCAGGACGTAGCGCGCCGCGTCGAAGGCGTGGATCGCCATGTCGACCAGCAGCACGTGCGGCATCTCCTCGCGGAAGCCGCCGAAGTGCGGCGCCTTCGCGAACAGGACCGACGCCGTTCCGAGCTCTCCGAGCCCGGCGACCTGCTCGCGGAACGCCGCGATCGCGGGGTAGTACCGCCGCGACTGGCTGGTCATCAGCAGCCGCCCGGCGACCTCGCTCGTCGCGGCGAGGATCAGCGACTCGGCGATCGTCGGCGCGATCGGCTTCTCCGACAGCACCGGCAGCCCCGCGAAGAGCGCCTCGCTGCTCACCGGCAGGTGCGCGCGCGGCACGGTGACGTTGACGACCGCGTCGGCGCCGGAGCGCGCGGCGACCTCGGCGACGGAGCTGCCGACCGCGATCGGCCCGACCCCCTCCTCCTCGGCGGCCCGCTCGGCGAGCGCGACGTCGAGGTCGACGAGGCCGACCAGCTCGGCGTCGGGGTGGTCGCGGATGGTGCGGATCCACGCGCGCCCCATGGCGCCCGCTCCGACCTGGACGAGACGGACGGTCATCGGACGAGCGCCCCCTGGTAGTCCTCGCCGGTGAAGAACTCGCCGGACTCGTAGCGCTGCAGCACGGGCAGGCGGCGCTCGGGACGGTCGGAGTGCGCCCACTCGACGCCGTTCGCGATCACGCGGCGGACGTCGGCGTGGTGGTAGACGGGGAAGTCCTGGTCGCCGGGCGAGAAGAAGAAGATCCTCCCGTGGCCGCGCTTCCAGGTCATCCCGGAGCGGAAGACCTCGCCGCCCGAGAAGGTGGAGAGGAAGATCAGCTCGTCGGGCGCGGGGACGTCGAAGAACTCGCCGTACATCTCCTGCTGCGGGATCGTGAAGGGGTGCGGCACGCCCTGCGCGATGGGGTGCGTCGGGTCGACGGTCCAGACGATCTCGCGGTCCTCGGCCGAGCGCCAGCGCAGCGTGCAGGTGGTGCCCATCAGCTTCCCGAAGATCTTCGACCAGTGGCCGGAGTGCAGGACGACGAGCCCCATGCCGGAGAGGACGTGGCGCTGCACGCGCTCGACGATCTCGTCGGCGACGGCGTCGTGCGCCATGTGGCCCCACCAGACCAGCACGTCGGTGCCGGCGAGGACCTCCTCGGTGAGGCCGTGCTCGGGCTCGTCGAGCGTGGTGGTCGAGACGGTCGCGCGCTCGCCGAGGTTCTCGGTGATGCCGGCGGCGATCGTCGTGTGCATGCCGTCGGGGTAGATCGCGCGGACCTTCTCCTCGATCTGCTCGTGGCGGTTCTCGCCCCAGACGAGGACGCGGAGGGGAGCGGCGGGTGTGGTCACGGAGGGTCCTTCTTCGTCGGAGGTGTCGAGTGCGCCGGTGCAGCGGTTAAGCGCTTTACCGGCGAGTGCTCCTAGACTGCGGGACACCGCGCCCCCGCGTCAACCGCGGCGGGGCGCGTCGAGCGGAGGGAGGCGCGATGGCGACCATGCAGGACGTCGCGCGCCGCGCGGGCGTGTCGATCGCGACCGTCTCCTTCGTCGTCAACGCCAGCAAGCCGGTCTCGCCGGAGACGGCTGAGCGGGTCCGGGAGGCGATGCGCGAGCTCGGCTACCGCCCGCACGCCCTCGCCCGGGCGCTGGCCCGCCGGCGCTCGATGATGATCGCGATCGTCTACCCGCTGGTCCCCTCGCGTCCGCTGAACACCGCGACGACGTTCCTCGCCGGCGCCGCCGAGGCGGCCGCCGAGAGCGGCTACTCGATCGTGCTCTGGCCCACGGTCGGCGGCGCGGAGAAGCTCGCCGATCTGCGCGCCGACGGCCTGCTCGACGGCGTCGTGCTGATGCAGGTGACGTCGGACGACGAGCGGGTGGCGGTCCTGCGCGACTCCGGCACCCCGTTCGCCCTGCTCGGCCGCACCCGCGACCCCTCGGCGCTCGACTGGGTGGACATCGACTTCGAGGGCATGGTCGAGGAGGCGCTCGAGCGCCTGACCGCCCTGGGGCACCGCCGGGTCGCGCTCGTGCTCGGGCCGGAGGGCGGCGCCGACTTCGGCCCCTACGCGCGGACCCGGGAGGCGTTCGAGCGGGCGGCCGCGGCCCGCGGACTGGCCGCCGCGCTCCTGCACTGCGAGGAGACGCCCGCCGGCGGGCGCGCGCTGGCCCGCTCGCTCGACCCGGAGACGGCGACGGCGGTGCTGGTGATCAACGGCGGCGCGGCCGTCGGCTTCGCGCACGAGCTGCGCCACCGCGGCGTGCGGGTGCCCGAAGACCTCTCGATCGTGCTGCTCGCCTCCGACCCCGACGTCGCGGACCTCGCCGACCCCGCGCTCGATCTGCTCGTCGCCCCGGGCCACGCCCTCGGCCGCCGCGGGGTGGAGGCGCTGCTCGCCCGTCTCGCCGATCCGGCCGCGCTGCTGCTGCAGGAGCGCATCGGCGGGCCGTGGCGCCCGGGCGGGTCCGTCGCGGCACCGCGCGGCTGAGCCGCGGCGCGTTCGCGCCGCACCGGTCGGTCGACCGTCCCATCGTCCAGGTGGCGCAGACAAGGCATCTGTGGCGGTTCCTGGGTGATCAGCGAATCCTCCAGTCTTCTGCGGAGGATCGCCCGTGCGGATCGGGCGGCACGAGGCCTAGCGTGGGAGCACCGTTCCGGCCCGAAGGAGCACCCGGCATGACCCGCGCGACCCGCTCACCCCGCCCGCCCGCTCACCTGCCGCCGCGGCTGACCCTCTCGCTCTGGGACTTCTCCTGGTACACGCGGACGATGCCGGGCGAGCCCTTCCACGACCTCGGGCGCGCGTTCGACGAGGCGGTGGAGCGCGGCTGCAACACGGTCCGGATCTGCGCGGCTCCGCTCCTGCTGTTCGGCGACCACTCGATCGACACCTCGCAGCTGCGCTTCTCGAACATGGGCGGTGACGTCGGCCGGGGCACGCGCTGGTACGACGCCGTCGGCGGCGCCGTGCTCGACCTGCGGGCGCGCCTGGTCGAGCTGTTCCGCCAGGCCGCCGCGCACGACGTGTTCGTCATCGTCTCCTCCTGGGAGTACCAGCAGAGCCCCGCGTTCCTCAGCGACTCGTCCTGGCACGACATGCTGGCGGCGATCCCGCCGACCGAGCGCCACGAGGCTCTCGCGCGCGCCGAATCGCGGCTGATCGCCTTCCTCGAGGCCGAGGGGCTGGCCGACCGCATCGCCTACGTCGAGGTGCACAACGAGGTCGACCTGTCCCGGCTGGGCGAGGTGCCGGCGGAGGGGCTCGACACCTTCTGGGCGCAGAAGCCGTACCTGACCGCCGCGCTGGAGATCCTGCAGGCGGATCATCCGGACGTCCTGTCGACCGTCTGCTACGGGATCCCGCCGTACCTCGACCTCGACTCCGTGCCGGAGAACGCGCAGGTCGCGCACGTGCACTTCTACGTCTACGGGGTCCTCGCGGCGCTGGAGGAGTGGGCGGGAGTGCGGGCCGAGCCGCCGGTGTTCCCGAGCGCCGAGCTGAGATCGCTGCTGCGCGAGGGGGCGCCCGAGTTCGACGCCCTGGCGCACACCGTCGAACCGTGGCGGCTCGCGGCGACCGGCATCAGCCCGAGCATGTTCTACGCCTACGACCGGGTCGATCCGGTCGCGTGGGACTCCTGGCTCTACTCGCACTACGGCCGCTACGAGGTCGCGATGCGGGAGGCGATCGACGTCCGGCTGCGCGCGGTCGCGACCTGGGCGCGCCGCCGCGGAATCCCCGCCGTGGTCGGCGAGGGCTGGATCGGCTACACGCCGTTGGAGGCGGAGTTCGAGGACGGGCCGGCCGGCCGGGTCCTCGCCGGCTACGCCGTCCAGCGCTGCATCGACCTCGGCTACTGGGGAACGCTCGTCGGCTCCAACTCCGCGCCGCAGCACCCGGGCTGGTCGAACGTCGAGCTGCAGCGGCGGCTGAACGGCCTCGTCCTGGCGTCCGGGGAGTCCGGGGAGACCTGGGGGACCGCGCCCGCGCCGCAGTCCTCCGCTCCGCTCAGTTCCGAGTCCGGTACGCGTGCGGAGTCAGGCCGTGGATCCGCTTGAACTGCCGGGCGAAGTAGAAGGAGTCCTCGTAGCCGGCGGCGGCGGCCACCTCGGCGATCGGCCGCTCCGTCATGTCGAGCAGCTCGCGGGCCCGCGCCATCCGCAGCTCGGTCCGGTACTGCAGCACCGGCATTCCGAAGCGGCGCCGGAAGAGGGCCGCGAAGTGCGACGGGCTCAGGCACGCCATCGAGGCGAGCTCCGCCACCTCGATCCGCTCGGCGGGGTGGTCGTGGAGGAACTGCGCGGCCCGGTCGAGGGCGGTGCTGCGCGCGTCGCCGGGCGGGCGGTCCGAGGCGAGGATCGCCAGCAGGTGCCAGCCGGCGCCCGATGCGGCGAGCAGGCTGTTCGTCGTCGAGTCGCAGCCCAGGTGCGTGATCGCCGCCGAGATCAGCGCGACCGCGGCGTAGACGTCGGACAGGGTGCGCACCGGAGCGTCGACCGTGGCGCGCGCGGCCTGCAGGAACTCGGGCAGATCGCTGCCGGCGAGGTGCAGCCACCACAGCGTCCACGGGTCGGCGGCATCGGCCCCGTAGCCGTGCGGCTCACCGGGCGGCAGCAGGACGATCTGCCCCGCGGTCACGGCGAAGGTGCCCGCCGCCGTCGTGCACCAGCCGGAACCCCGGGTGCAGACCAGGACGACGGCGTCCGCGATCGGGCTGGTGCGCACTCGTCCGTGCCCGCGCGCCTCGGGGAAGTGGCCGCAGTCGGTGACCAGGAGGTGCGACGTCCCCGGCTGCGTCAGCGCCTCCCGGACGCGGGGGCGCGGCAGGACGTGCATCGTCTCGCCCGGGAAGCCCGCCCCGAGGATCGTCGGCGTCCGTGCGCACCTCATCAGCGTTCCGTCCAGAAGTTCCACGGGTTCCGTCCTCCGTTCCGGCCTCGGATCTCATCTTGACTGGGCGTCATGCTCGATGACAGCGCTGCCATTTCCGCAGACAGTACCAGTGGAACGTCCAGGGGAAGCGCTGCGCCTCCGCCCCCGCCACCCGCTCCGGAGGACGTCGCGTCCAACGACGAGCTGTTCCTCCTCGGTCTGCACCTCGAGGAGCGCCCGCGCTCCGGATGCGCGCCCGAGCACTACTGGGAGGAGGCGGTCTGGCGGGACCCCGGCGACACCCGCTGCCATGTCGCGCTCGCGCGGTCGCTCGCCGTCGCGGCCCGCTTCGACGAGGCGGAGGGCCACCTCCGCTCCGCGATCGAGCGGCTGACCTCCCTGGGCGTGGTGCCGGCCGACGGCGAGGCGCACCACCGGCTGGGCGAGCTCCTCGCCCGGCAGGGACGGCCGGAGGAGGCGCTCGAGGCTCTGAGCACGGCGCGGAGGGCGAGAACCTGGCGCGTCGCGTCCGGTGTCGCGCTCGGGCGGCTCCTTCTGGCGGCGGACCGTCTCGAGGAGGCCGAGGCCGTGCTGCGCGAGGTGCGCGCGATCGACGGGCAGCACGCGCGGGCGACGGTCCTGCTCGCCGTCGTACTCCGGCGCGGCCGGCGGGCGCAGCAGTCGAGGGCGCTGCTCGAGAGCGTGCTCGCGCGCGATCCGCTCGACCACTGGGCGCGCGACCTCGCCGGCCGCCCGCTCGACGCCGACGCCGACGCACTGCTCGACGTCGCGCTGGAGTACCGCGACGCGGGGCTGCCGGACGACGCACTGCGCCTGCTCGCCCTCGCGCTCGCGGCCGATGCCGCGCGGCGCACCCCCGCCGAGCGGACCGGGGTGGTGCCGCTGGTGCACTACCACGCCGCACTGCTGCACGAGCGGCAGGGTCGGCCCGACCAGGCACGGGCCGCCCGGCGGATCGCGCAGCAGGCGCCGCTCGAGGGCTGCCGCCCGGTCCGCCTCGAGGACGTCGAGGCGCTGGAGGCGGCCGACGCCGAGGACACCACCGCCCGCTTCCTCCTCGGCGGCTGGTACTCCGCGGTGGGCCGCGTCGAGGACGCCTTCGCTGCCTCGTGGTCCGCCGCCGCGCACGACCCGAGGGCGTGGGTGCGGGTGGTCGCGCTGCGCGCGCTGGCGGCGGCCTCCTGCACCGCGTACGGCGACGCCGAGGCGGGGCTCGCCTACCTCGAGCGCGCTCGGCACCTCGCCCCCGGCGACGCGGGGCTCCTCGTCGAGTACGACCGGCTCCGGGTGCTCCTCGGGCACGAGGGGCGACTCGCCCTCCTCGAGGAGAACGAGGCGCTCGTCCTCGAGCGCGACGATCTGACCCTCGAGTACGCGGCGCTGCTGGTCGCGGACGGCCGAGCGGGTCGCGCTCAGGGCCTGCTGCTGGGCCGGGTGCTCGGGCAGGGGGAGGGCCCGGGGAGCCGGGTGCCCGAGGGGCGCGTGCTCGAGGTCTGGGACGCGACGATGATCGCGCTCGCCGACGCGTCGTCGCCCGCCGATGCGCTGACCTTCCTCTGCGCCGCCCTCGCGCCGCCCGCCTGTCTCGGCGAGGAGCGCCCGCCGTCGGCCGTCCCCGCCGGGCTGCTGCTCCGCCGCGGTGCCGCGCGGGCGCGCCTCGGCGACGACGCGGGCGCCGCCGACGACTGGGAGGCGGCCGCCGGGCTGACCGGCGACGCCGTGACGGCGCCGCACTACGACGAGCAGACGGTCTCCGCGATCCGCGCGCTCCTGGCGCTCGGGCGCCGCGCCGAGGCCGACCGCCTGACGACGGCCTTCTCCGAGTGGATCGACGAGGAGGCCGCGATCCCGGCCACGGCCGACTGGACCCGCCCCGGCGAGCTGTACCCGCTGGAGCCGCAGCAGCAGAAGGACGCGCTGCTGGCGCGCTGCCGCGAGCAGCTCGCCGCGCTGGCGGAGGAGCGGCGGAGCGGGTGAGCGGGCGATCACAGCGGCGATAACATTATCGCCGATGGTCGAGTTGATAACATTATCAACATGCGCAACTCCCTCGACAACCCGTTCAGTCCCGGCTCCGACGCGGTGCCCGAGATCTGGGCGGGGCGGACGACGCAGCTGAGCGATTGGCGTGACGTGCTCCGTCCCCGCCTCGCGCGAGGCCTCCCCGAGCGCGGCCGCACGATCCTCGGCGAGCCCGGACTCGGCAAGTCCGCCCTGGTGCGGCGGATCGCCCGCGACGCCTCAGTGGACGGCGACTGGGTGACTCCGCAGCTGCGCATCCCGTCGGGCGCCGACCCGCTGAAGCTCGTGGCCGCCGCCCTGCTCGCTCTCGCCGAGGCCGCCGGTCTGCCGACGGCCCGGGAGAAGCGGATCGCGGCCCTCCTCGAGCGCGTGCAGGCGGTCGCTGCATCCGGGCTGTCGCTCACCCTCCGCGGACAGGACGGCCCGGAGGCGCACACCGCGCTGACCGAGCTGCTCGTCGAGGTGGGCCGGGCCGCGATCGCGCAGGACGTCGTCGTGCTCGTGCACCTCGACGAGGTGCAGAACATCGCCGACGAGAGCGGCCTCTCGCAGCTGCTGATCGCGCTCGGCGATGCCATCACCCACGAGGAGACGGTCGCGCTGCCGGGCGGCGTACAGGTGACCCGCTTCCTGCCCATCGCGGTCTACCTCACCGGCTTGCCCGACTTCGAGGACCGCGCCGGCCGCCAGAAGGGCGCCACCTTCGCTCGCCGCTTCAAGACGACCGTGCTGACGGCCATCGACGACGACGACATCGTCGCGGCGCTGCAGGACTTCGTGCTGCCCGGCTGGGAGGTCGCGGACGGCGCGGGTGGGACGGGCCGCATCCGGATGGAGGCCGACGCCGTCGCGGCGATCGTCGACCTCTGCCGGGGTGAGCCGTTCCTGTTCCAGCTGGCCGGGGAGAGCGCTTGGTACGCGGGCACCGACGCCACGATCACGCGCCGGCAGGTGCTTGCGGGCTGGCGAGGCGTGCAGCGGGAGGCGGCCGCTCATGTCGAGCGGATCCTCGGCCGGCTGCCCGCGCGAGAGCGCGCCTTCCTCGAAGCGATGGCGGTTCTGCCGGCCCGCGATCGGTCGCTGACCCGGATCGCCCGCGCGCTCGGTCTGTCGAAGCCGTCGGAGGTGGGGACGACGGCGCAGCGTCTCGACACCGTCCGCGGGATCATCGACCGAGGGAAGCTGTACGGGTTCCGGCACCGGGCGATCGAGGCGTCGCTGACGAGCGACTGGCCGCGAGTGGACTGAGGCGCGCCGCAGGGGTCCCGCTCACCCCGCGTGCGGCAGCAGAACCTCCACCAGGCCGTCGGTGACGCGCGTCTCGAAACGCGGCTGGGGCGAGGTGGCGGGGCCGCGGACGACCTCGCCGGTCTCGAGCGAGAAGGCGCTCGCGTGCCAGGGGCAGGTGATGCAGGCGTCGGCGCCGGTGCCGCGGAGCTCGCCCTCGTCGAGGGGGCCGGAGAGGTGGCTGCAGACGTTCGAGAGGACGTCGACGCGGTCGCCGCGGCGGACGGCGAGCAGCGGGGTCTCGGCGACGGTCCTCTTCACGGGGGAGTTCTGCGGCAGCTCGGCGAGCTGGCCGAGGGTCTGCCAGCCGGTGGGGAAGCGGTGCGGCACGTCCTCGGTGTGGTTCGCGCCGGCCGCCTGGCGGTAGCTGAGGTGGCCGCCGAGGTAGCCGCCGCCGGAGACGACCGCGAGACCGAGCGCGCTGAGCACCTTCCCGCTGGTGCGCCGCCCGCGCACGCGCTGGACGAAGGATGCGGTGTAGAGGACGGTCCCGGCGACGTTGGCCGCCGCGTGGACGAGCCCGACGCGCTTCTGCTGCTCATGCAGCTCGGACCAGTCGGTGTAGCCGGCGGCGGCGGTGGGCAGCACGCTGACGATCCCCAGGCCGATGAGGGTGCGCGCCGCGCGCTCGTTGCCGGGCAGCAGATCGAGGACCGCCGCCGACACCCACGCGCCGGTCGGCACGAGCACGAGCAGCGGATGCACCGGGTGCCCGATCGGGACGCCGTGCAGCACGTCCCGCACGGGCTGCGGCCGGATGACCGCGTCGACCACCTTCTTGACCCGGTCGACGAGCGGATCGAGGGCGGCCTCGTTCTCGAGACGGCTGACGAGACGGACGAGCTTCACTTCGCGCATGCACCAGGGCACCCCGTGCTCGGGTGGCGCGGCAAGGGGGTTGCGATCCGTGCGGGGCCGTCCCGCCCACGTCGGAGGACCGCGTCTCCGGACCGGCGCTGCCGAGGAGGGCGGGTCTCGATACGCCCCTGCGGGGCTACTCGACCAGCATGGTGCTGCAGAGGCACCTTGTGATCGGGCAGGGCGCGCAGTGCCCCGCCGTGCTGATCGCGCAGTGCCCCGCCGTGCTGATCGAGCAGCGCGCGCAGCGCCCCGCCGTGCTGATCGGGCAGTGCGCTCAGTGCCCCGCCATGCAGGTCGAGCGCCCCCCCCGTGCTGATCGAGCAGAGCGCGCAGCGCGCCCCTTTCATGCTGATCGAGTAGCGCGCGCAGCGTGCGTATCGAGATCCGCCCCCGTCGAGACGCCGGCCTGCAGGCCCGCCGGCGTCAGCCGGCCGACGTGAAGAACGCCTCGATCGCGCGGGTCAGCGCGACGAGGTCGTCGACGTGGGCGAGCTCGCGCGCGGAGTGCATCGACAGCAGCGGGACGCCGACGTCGACGGTCGAGATCCCGAGCCGGGTGGCGGTGAGCGGCCCGATCGTGGAGCCGCAGGGGACCGTGTTGTTCGAGACGAACTCCTGGAACTCCACTCCGGCCCGCGCGCACACTCCGGCCCAGAGCGCGGCGCCGCGGGCGTCGGTCGCGTAGCGCTGCGAGGCGTTGATCTTGAGCAGCGGGCCCTTGCCGGCGACCGGCTGGTTCACCGGGTCGTGCTTCTCCGGGTAGTTCGGGTGCACGGAGTGGCCGGCGTCGGCGGAGAGGCACCAGGACCGCGCCATCGCGCGGGCGCGCTCGTCGACACCCGCGCCGAGGGCGGCGCCGACGCGGGTGAGCACGTCCTCGAGGAAGGGCCCGCTCGCTCCGGAGCGGCTGGCCGAGCCGAGCTCCTCGTGATCGAAGGCGGCGAGCATGCTGATGTGCCCCGGCGCGGCGGCGGCGTCCGCATCCGTGCCGCTCGCCGCGAGCAGCGCGACGAGCCCCGCGTGCACCGAGCTGAGGTCGTCCATCCGCCCGGCCGCGAAGAGCGCGTCGTCGAGGCCGAAGCGCGCGGGCGGCTGGGTGTCCGCGGTGATGAGGTCGTAGCCGGCGATGTCGGCGGCACCGTCGAGCCCGGCCTTCGCGGCGAGGATCTCGAGCAGGTCGTTCCCGTCCGCGTCGCCCAGGCCGTAGACGGGGACGGTGTGCTTCTGCCGGTCGAGCTTCAGGCCGTCGTTCGCCTCGCGGTCGAGGTGGATCGCGAGCTGCGGGATGCGCAGGAACGGGCCGGTGCGCACGAGCACCTCGGCGCCGTCGCGGGTGACGATGCGGCCGGCCAGCTCGAGCTCGCGGTCGAGCCAGGAGTTGAGCAGCGGTCCGCCGTAGACCTCGACGCCGGCCTGCAGCCAGCCCTTCGACTCGACCGTCGGTCGCGGCTTCAGCTTGAAGCCGGGGGAGTCGGTGTGCGCGCCGAGGATGCGGAACGGCGTCACCGCGGTGGCCCCGGCCGGGACGTGCCAGGCGATGACCGCCCCGTCGCGGAGGACGAAGTAGCGCCCGGGCTCCGAGGGCCACGCGGCGGTCTCGTCGACGGACTCGAACCCCGCCGCCGCCAGTCGCCGCGCGGTCTCCGCCGCGGCGTGGAAGGAGGAGGGCGAGGCGGTGAGGAACTCGGCGAAGTCGGCGAGGTGGTCGGCGCGGGAGGTCATCGACTCATTCAAGCAGGGCGGGCGAGGCCCGGCGGCAGCAGCTCGGCGAGCGGGATCGAGCCGGTCGACTTCGTGGTCACGCCATGGCAGCCGCAGCCGGCGGGCGGACGGTCACGCCGGCGACCGCACAGCGCCCAGATCCCGCCGCGCCAGCCACCCCTTCGACCGCCGCAGCCCCTCCTCCAGCGTCGCCTCACTCTCCTCGTCGACGCAGATCCACCCGGCGTACGCCGCCCGCCCGAGCGCCTTCAGCACCCCGCCCAGGTCGAGCACGCCCTCCCCGGCGACCCGCCACTCCCCATCCCGCCCGACCGGGATCGAGTAGTCCTTCAGGTGCAGGTTGTCCACGAAGGCCCCGAACTCGTCGATGAAGCCCGGCAGGTCCTCGACCCCCGAGCGCGCCAGATGCGCCGTGTCGACGGTCAGCCCGAGCACCCCCGGCTCCCTCCCGTCGAAGAACTCGCGGAAGTCCGCGAGCTCCATCACCGGCTGGTCCGTGTGGTGGTGCAGCGAGAACGCCACGCCGGCGTCCCGCGACCGAGAGGCGATATCGGTCAGCGTCGAGGCGAACGAGCGCCGCATCGCAGCATCCACCCCCTCGTGCGGATGCCCGTGGCAGAACACGATCCGCTCGGCCCCCACCGCCGCGGCGAACGCGATGGTCGCCGCGATCCGCTCCTGCCCCGCCTCGTCCAGAGAATCCCCGGTGATCAGCGCCGAGTAGATGCCCGGATCCTCTCCCAGCGAGGCGAGGGCACGAGAGGGATCACCCACGTACTCGGCGTACTGCGCCCCTTTCAGCTGCAGTCCTTCGTACCCCTCCGCCCGGAAGCTCGACACCAGCACCGGAACCTCCGCCGGCTCCAAGAACTTCGAGAACGCCAGCCGCGACACGCTCATTCTCCGATCACCTCGCGCTCGGCCGTGTCGAACACGATGAGCAGCTCGCACTCCTCGTCGCCGATGTTCACGGCGTTGTGGGTGGCGCCGAGAGGGATCGAGATGGTGTCGCCGGGGCCCATCTCTACGTAGTCGTCGTTCACCCGGTTGCGGATTCGGCCGCGGATCACGGTGAGCACCTCGTCGCAGTTGGGGTGGTGGTGCACGGGGTTGTTGCGGCCGGGCTGGATGAAGCACTTGCCGACGGTGAGGACGTCGGAGTTCCCCTCCGAACCGGCGATCATCCACTCGAGACGCCCCCAGTCCTGCGGGACAGTGGTGGCGCCTCCGGCGGGCACGAAGCCACCGCGGCGGGTCTGGTTCTCGATCATGTCGTCTCCTTCGTCGTAGTCGATACGTCATCAAGGGGCGCCCGGCCCGGACAGGCCGGGCGCCGAGAGCGTCAGCCCCCGAGCTGCGCGACCTTCGCGTCCAGCGCCGCGCCGACCTCCGCCGGAGTCAGCTGCCCCTGCGCCATCAGCTGCAGCTGCGCGACCATCTCGACGTTCAGCGCGTCCTGGTAGCGCGGCCAGGCGGCCTGCGGCAGGTACACCCGGTCCTCCTGCAGAGCGAGCAGGTTGGGTGCGAGGTGCTCGTCGATCGCGGGCTCGTAGTTGGTCGTCGTCGTCATCGAGTTGGTCGCCTTCTGGAAGGCGGCGACGCCCTCGGGGCTGGCGAGGAAGCCGAGGAAGGCCTGCGCGGCCGCCGGCTGCTTCGCCTTCGCGTTGATCACCCAGCCGGGTGAGGCGTTGCCCGAGAACCAGGGCTCGCCGTCGGGCTGCGGGAAGCCCGCGATCTCCCAGTTCAGGTCGGGGTTCAGCTCCGGCACCTTCGTGACGTTCCACGGACCCATCGGGATCATCGCGGCGCGCCCGGTGACGAACTCCTCCAGCACCTGGTCGCCGTTCACTCCGACGACGTCCTGCGAGATCAGGCCCTCGTCGAACAGCTCGGCCCACTGGCCGAGCGGCTCCGCCCAGTTCTCCTCGAAGGAGCCGCCGCCGTCGAAGGCGTCGAGATCGCTCACGCCGTTGCGGGCGTTCGCGGCGCCGACGCTCGAGGCGATGCTGTCGGGCAGCGCGCTCCACGGCTCGAGGTACGGGGTCGTGCCCGTCTCCTTGAGGTCGCGCAGCAGCTGCACGAAGTCGTCCCACTCGGTCGGGAACTCGTCGTAGCCGAGCGACGCCACGAGATCGGCGTCGTAGGCCAGCCCCGTCGACCAGGACGAGATCGAGAGGCCGTAGGTGCGGCCGTCCCTGCCGCGGATCTCCTTGTTGAGGGGCGCGACGACGTCCATGTAGGGCTCGTCGGTGATGTCGACGACGAGCTCGCCGTCGATGAGATTCGTCTTGTTCTCGGAGCCCATCACGAAGACGTCGGCGGCGGTGCCGGCCAGCAGCCGGTTCTGCAGCGTCGAGATGTACTCGGCCACCGGAGGGGCGTGCGAGACCTCGACGCGGATGTCGGGGTTCGCCTCCTCGAAGGCGGCGACCACCGGCTCCATGACCTCGGGGTTGTCCCAGGTCATGAAGGTGAGGGTCGTGCGGCCGTCGCCACCGGCGGCGGAGCAGCCGCTGAGCACGAGGGCGAGCGCGACACCGCCGAGGAGCGCGGTGCGCAGTCGGGTGCGGGTGCGGGATCTGTGCGTCATTGCAGGATTCGCTTTCTAGAAGAGAGAGGAGAAGGAGAGGAGAGTTCTAGAAGAGAGAGGAGAAGGAGAGGAGAGGGAGGGGTCAGCCCTTGACGCTGCCGGCGAGGAGGCCGTTCACGATGTGCCGCTGCATGGCGACGAAGAAGATCACCATCGGGATCAGGGCGAGGACGGAGAGGGCGAGGAACGCCGGCCAGTCGACCGAGAACTCGCCGACCGCCTTGTACACCTGCAGCACCAGCGTCTGGTTCTGCGGGGAGCTGAGGAAGACGACCGGGGTGAGGAAGTCGTTCCACACCCACATCGTCTGGAACACGCCGACCGTGATCAGGATCGGGCGGATGAGGGGGAGCGCAATGCGCCAGTAGATCTGGAACGGGCTCGCGCCGTCGAGCTTGGCGGCCTCGATCATCTCGCCCGGAATGGTGCGCATGTAGCCGACGATCAGGAAGTAGCAGAAGACCGATCCCGCGGTGTACATCAGGATCAGCCCCCACAGCGAGTCGACGAGGCCGAGCTGTGCGAAGAGCCGGTAGAGCGGGATCAGCGTCACCTGCCCGGGCACGAGGAAGGCGATCACGAAGACGATCGTGACGAACCGCGATCGGCGCAGGATCACCGAGAAGGCGGCCAGCGAGCCGATCAGCAGCATCAGCACGATCGAGACGGCGGTGATCAGCAGCGTGTTGCCGAAGGCCTGCACGATCGGCACGCTCTCGAGCACGCGGGTGTAGGTGTCGAGCCGCCAGACCGTCGGCAGCGCGAGCGGCGCGGCGGCCGTCTCGGCCTGCGTCTTGAAGGTGTTGACGACGATGTAGTAGAACGGCAGGCCGACGATCAGCGCCAGCGGCAGCATGATCGCGCTGGTGAGCAGGGCGCCCGGCCGCAGGACCTCCGAGCGCCGGGCGGCGGTGCGGGCGGGGGCAGGAGTGCTCGCCGGATCGGGGGCGGTCGCGGGCGCGGGAGCGGCGACGGTGCGGCTCATGACGTCCTCCGTTCGAGTCGGTTCGAGAGCAGGAGCTGCACGGCGACGATCGCGCCGACGAGCAGCATGAAGACGACCGCGAGGGCGGAGGCGCGCCCGAACTGGGCCTGCGAGATGCCGTTCTGGATGATCGTCTGCGTGATCGTGTTCGTCGAGAATCCGGGTCCGCCGCTGGTCAGCGTGAACGGCAGCTCGTAGACCTTGAGGCCGCTGGTCATCAGCAGCAGGCAGCTGATCGTCAGCGCCGGGGTGAGCAGCGGAACGGTGATGTGCCGGAACTTCTGCAGCGCGCTCGCCCCGTCCACCGTCGCGACCTCGTAGAGATCGGCCGGGATGGACTGCAGGTAGGCGAGGTAGAGGATCGCGTGCCAGCCGGCGGTCGACCACACCCCCACGACGATCACCGAGAGCTGGGCGAGGGCGGAGTCGGACAGCCACGGCACGGGTCCGATGCCGAGGGTGCTCCGCAGCAGCGAGTTCAGGGCGCCGGAGCCGAGCGGCGAGAGGATGAACCCCCAGACGAGGCCGAGGATCGCGACGCTCGGGATCGACGGGAAGAAGAAGACCGAGCGGACGAAGTTCCGGCCGAGGAAGGCCCGGTTGAGCACGACCGCGGCCGGGATCGCGATCACCGTGACGAGGACCGTCGTGCCGAGCGTGAAGAGGATCGTGAAGCCGAGGCCGGCGATCATCGACGGGTCGGTGAAGATCGCCGCGTAGTTGTCGAGGCCGACGAAGGACACCTCGGTGCTGTAGCCGCCGAAGTCGGTGAAGCTCCAGTAGAGCGACTGCACCAGCGGATACGCGAACAGCACCGCGAACACGATGAGCAGCGGGATCGCGAAGGCGCGGACCTGGAGGACCTCCCGGAACGCCGCGACGGGAGTGCGCGCCGGCGGGGTCACCGCGGGCGGCGGCGCGGGCGTGCGCCGCGGCGGCTCCAGCACCGTGGTCATGGCAGGAGCCCGTCCACCAGATCGATCGGCGCACCCGTCTCGGCCGAGCGGTAGGCCCCGTCGATCAGGGACACCGTCTTGAGGTTGTCGCGGCCGGAGTTGGGCGCCTCGACCCCGGTCTCGACGGCGTCGAGGAGGCCGGCCAGCGCGCCGTAGGCGGTGAGCGGCTTCGCCTCGCCCGTCGACAGCGGGTTCTCGATCCGCTCCGTGCCGCCGGGGCCGGCGAGGACGATGCCGCCGCCGGTGATGTGCAGGGTGCCCTCGTCGCCCAGGACGATGGTGTCCCACTGGGTGATCCAGCTCGAGAAGCTGTCGGTGTAGGTGACGGTGACGTCGCCGAAGCGGATCTGCAGGTTCGCGTCGGTCTCGCCGACGGCGGGCACGGACGGCGACGAGAACGTGGTGGCGGTGAGCCAGGTGGCGTCCTGATCGATCAGCCGGCGGAAGCCGTCGAGCCAGTGCACGCCCATCACCATCAGTGCGTGGTGGGGCTGATCGTTGCGCCAGCCCTCGTCGACGCGGTGCATCAGCTCGCGGTGGTTGATCACGCGGACCCGCCCGACCCGGCCCGCCTGGATCAGCTCGCGGGCGAGCTCGAAGCCGTAGTGCTCGCGGAAGTTCTGGTCGACCGCCAGCTGCACTCCCGCCTCGTCGGTGATGCGGACCAGCTCGCGCGCCTCGTCGATCCCGTCGGCGAAGGGCTTCTCGACCAGGAGGTGCTTGCCGGCCGCGGCGAGCTCGCGGACGGTCTCGAGCCGGACGTGGCTGGGGGTGCAGACCACGGCGACGTCGAACTCGACGGCCGCGAGGGCCTCCGCGATGCTGGCGAAGGCGCTCGGCACGCCGTAGGTCGAGACGGCCCACTCGCGCCGCTCGGGCGAGGGGTCGATCACGGCGACCACGTCGATCCGCTCGGGCCGCAGGCGGAAGCCGTCGAAGTGCATCTCGCTCACACCGCCGGCGCCCACCACCGCGATGCGGTGCCGTCTCGTCGGCTCCGCGCTGTCGGTCTGCTCAGCGCTGTCGGTTCGTCCTGCGCTGTCGGTCTGTCCTGCGCTGTCATTCATCCGGACCTCCTCGTCGGACGACGAGGTCAGGGTGTTCGACCTCGGCGTCGGGGCGGCACGGTCGCCGCTTCGAGTTCAGCCTGGAGGGCCGATCCGATCGAGGAGAGAGCCAATACGGGCACGTTGGCCCACGGGACGCCCTCAGTCGGGAAGCGTGTTCCAGGTCGCGGCCAGGATCTCGATCCCGGCCCGTGTGAGCGCCGGATCGTTGGCGTAGGAGATCCGGACGTGGTCGTCGAGGCGGTCGTCGACGCTGAAGGTCGGACCTGGCAGGATCCGCACTCCCGCCCGCTCCGCCCGCTGAGCGAGGGCCGTCGCGCGAGGCTCGGGGAGTTCGATCCAGAGCGAGCCGCCGCCCTGCGGGATCTGCGGCGACCAGCTCGGCAGGTGCTCCGCCACCGCGTCGAGCACCAGGCGCCGGTGCTCCGACAGCAGGAGCAGCCGCTCGTCGCGAGCGCGCTCGATCCGCCCGAGCAGCCGCGCGGCCACGATCTGCGCGAGGACCGAGGTGCCCAGATCCTCCCCGCCCTTCACTGCGGCGAGCTCGGCCACGAGGTCCGGCCGGGCGCGCAGCCAGCCGACGCGCAGCCCGCCCCAGAACGACTTGCTCACCGAGCCGACGGTCATGATCGACTCCCCGCCCGCGGCGAGCGGGATGGGGCGGCGCTCGCCGTCGATGACCGTGTCGGCGAGCGTCGCGTCGTCGATGACCGGGACGCCGTGCCGCGCCGAGAGGGTGGCCAGGCGGCTCCGGCGGAAGTGGTCGAGCACCGACCCCGTCGGATTCTGCGCCGTGGACTGCACGACGATCAGCACCGGCTTGAGGGCGATGGTCAGCTTCGCGAGCTCGTCGACGTCGATGCCGTCCGGCCCGGAGGTCACGCCGACCAGGCGCGCGCCCAGTGCCTTGAGTGACTCGATGGCCCCGCGGAAGGTCGGCTCCTCGACGAGCACGGTGGCGCCCGGGGCGACGAACACCGCGGCAGCGAGCCGGAGGGCCTGCTGCGCCCCGGAGGTGATCAGGATGTGCTCCGGCGTCGTCGGCAGTCCGAGGTCGGTGTAGTACCCGGCGACCGCCAGCCGGAGCTCGGCGAGACCCGCCGGGATGTAGCCGTGGCCGGCCACGAGATCGCGGGTGCGCGAGCTGTCGATCGCATTGAACTCGTCCGCGACCATCGGCAGGCCGGGCAGCGCCGCGCTCCGCAGATCGATGCGGTCGACGGCCGCGGCCTCACCGACGAAGGAGCGGAGGCGGTCGCCGCCACGACTGGTCTGCGGGTGCCGTGACGCGCTGACGTACGTCCCGTCGCCCCGTCGGCTCGAGAGCAGGCCCTCGGCGCGGAGGTCGTCGAGTGCCTTGGTCACCGTGTTGCGGCTCACGCCGAGCGCCGCGCCGAGGATCCGCTCGGACGGCAGCCGCGATCCCGACGGCAGCGCCCCGCTGCGGATGAGCGTGCGCAGCGCCGCGGCGAGTTCCTCATGCAGCGCGCTCTCACCCTGCTGCCACTCGCCGAGCAGCCGGAGGAGCCGGTTCGCGCCGACCGCGACCAATCGGAAGGCATTGGCACTCGCTGCCTGATACGTCATCGGCACATCATGGGAGCAATCCCCGGCCGGGTCAATCGACCGATGGCGACGGGGCCGGAGGAGGAAGGACCTCGCGATGCCGCACACCGTCGTGTTGCTCGGAACGCTCGACACCAAGGGCGAGGAGTACGCGTTCCTCCGAGACCGCCTGAGATCGGCGGGCGTCGACTCGATCGTGATCGACGCCGGAGTGCTCGGCGCACCGGGACTCGCGCCGGACATCGACCGCGACACGGTGGCCCGCGCCGGCGGCTCGAGCGCTGCGGCGCTCGCCGCCGCGGGGGACCGGGGCGCCGCGATGGCCGTCATGGCGGCCGGAGCGACGGCCGTCGTCCGCGACCTCGTCGCGCAGGGCTCCGTGCAGGGCGCGCTCGCGCTCGGCGGGACGGGCGGCACCTCGCTGGCCGCGACCGCGTTCGGTGCGCTGCCGCTGGGCTTCCCGAAGCTGATCGTCTCGACGGCCGCGTCGGGAGCGACCGAGCAGTACGTCGGGAGCAGCGACCTGATCCTCGCGCCCTCGGTCGTCGACATCGCCGGGCTGAACCGGATCTCGCTGCGCATCCTCGCCAACGCCGCGGCGGCGATGGCCGGGATGGTCACCGCTGAGCCCGTTCCCGACGACGGCGTGCGCCCGATGATCGCCGCCAGCATGTTCGGCGTGACGACCCCGTGCGTGACCCGGGCGCGCGAGCGGCTCGAGGAGCTCGGCTACGAGGTGCTCGTCTTCCACATGACCGGCTCGGGCGGGCGGGCGATGGAGTCGCTGATCCGGCAGGGCTTCTTCGCCGGGGTGCTCGACCTGACGACGACCGAGCTGGCAGACGAGCTCGTCGGCGGAGTGTTCTCGGCGGGGCCCGACCGCCTGCGCGCCGCGGCCGCCGTCGGCGTGCCGCAGGTGGTCTCCGTCGGCGCGCTCGACATGGTGAACTTCGGCGCCGTCGACACGGTCCCGGAGCGCTTCCACGAGCGTCGGCTGCACGTGCACAACTCGAGCGTCACGCTGATGCGGACGACCGCCGCGGAGTGCGCCGAGCTGGGCGCGCGCCTGGCCGCGCGGGTCGCGGAGTCCTCCGGGCCCACCACCGTGCTGCTCCCGCTCGGCGGAGTCTCGGCGATCGCCGTTCCCGGCGGTCCCTTCTCCGACGGCGAGGCCGACGACGCGCTCTTCGGAGCGGTCCGAGCCGGACTCGCCGGCTCCCCGGTCGAGCTCGTGGAGCTCGACACCGACATCAACGATCCGGCCTTCGCCGAGGCGGCCGTCGCCCGGCTGCACGCGGCGATCACCGCACCCCGCACACCGACCCTCCAGGGAGCGCACTCATGACCTTCGTCGCCCGCACCGACATCCTCGACCGTCTCCGCACCAAGGTCGCCCTCGGCGAGCCGATCGTCGGGGCCGGCGCCGGCACCGGCCTCTCGGCGAAGTGCGAGGAGGACGGCGGGGCCGATCTGATCATCATCTACAACTCCGGCCGCTTCCGGATGGCGGGCCGCGGCTCGCTCAGCGGCCTGCTCGCCTACGGCAACGCGAACGACATCG
Organism: Rathayibacter sp. PhB179; assembly: GCF_004345345.1. Classification (NCBI taxonomy): domain Bacteria; kingdom Bacillati; phylum Actinomycetota; class Actinomycetes; order Micrococcales; family Microbacteriaceae; genus Rathayibacter; species Rathayibacter sp. PhB179. Next base: position 301,516 of record NZ_SLVD01000004.1, read on the forward strand.
TCGTCGACATGGGGCGCGAGATCCTCGGCGTGCCGCAGCGCACGCCCGTGCTCGCCGGGGTGAACGGCACGGATCCGTTCCTCGACGTGCCGCGCTTCCTCCGGCAGCTGAAGGACCAGGGATTCTCGGGCATCCAGAACTTCCCGACCGTAGGACTGATCGACGGCAACTTCCGCGCCAACCTCGAGGAGACGGGGATGGGCTACGACAAGGAGGTCGAGCTCATCCGCGCCGCGCGGGCCGAGGACCTGCTGACCACGCCGTACGTCTTCTCCGAGGAGGACGCGGTCGCGATGACCGAGGCGGGCGCCGACGTCGTCGTGGTGCACCTGGGTCTGACCACCGGCGGCTCGATCGGCGCCGAGACCGCACGGACCCTGGACGACGGCGTCCAGCTGGCCACGGCCTGGGCGGCCGCGGCCCGCCGCGTCCGCAGCGACGTGATCGTGCTCGTGCACGGCGGCCCGGTCGCCGAGCCGGAGGACGCGCAGTACGTGCTCAGCAACGCGGTCGGCCTCGACGGCTTCTACGGCGCCTCCTCCATGGAGCGGCTGCCGACCGAGCGCGCCCTGACGGAGCAGGTGCGGCGCTTCACGTCGCTGACGCTCCCGGCGCCGGCACCGGCACCGGCACGCTGAGGACTCCGGCGCCTGGCGCCTCGAGGTCCGGCTGTCACGGCATGATCGCGTCGATGTACCCGCCGTCCACCGGACCGCGGTCCCGTAGTGGGCTGAGGCCGGCGGGGATACCGGAGGCGCCGCCGTGTTCACGATCGGCGTCGGATTCCTCGCCTGCGTCAGCGCTCGAGCTGGATGGATCCAGCCCGGGCGATGTGGTCGAGAGCTTGCTGTGCCAGCCGTTCGGTGCCGAGTCTCCGCGTCACTGTCCATCGATCGAGTCAGGTGGAGAAGCCGGGAGCCGTGAGGCGCAGGATCTCCTGGATGTCGACGAGGATCAGCTCCGGCGACTTGCGCACCTGGAGACCCGGGGCGCCGAGTCCCGGCATGGGCAGACCGAAGACCACCGGTTCGCAGTGACTGATCCGATTACGAGCCCAATTCATGCGCTGGGCCAGACGCGCGACATCCTTGCGCGGTTTCGAGAGGCCGTGCTTCAGGGCAGGTTCCCAGAGGTCGCGAACGTAGTGCGCACGCGTTCCGTCGAGCTTCTCGTCACCCTTCCCGAGGAGGTTCACCCAGGTTCCCAGCATGACCTGAGCGATGATCTTCCCGCCCGGAGCGCCGACACCGACCGTCGCCTCGGCCTCGCCGAACGCCGCGTCGACCTTCTTGTCCAGGAGCCCTCGCTGCGTCTGGAACCATCTCTCGCCGTACACAGCCGTCAGCGAGCGATGAAGGGCCTCGCGAAGCGCTACCTCAGCGAAGCGCACCGCGGCGTGGAGGTGCGCGGCGAGTTCCGCGTCGAGCAGGTAGAGCGCTACCGCGTCCCGGTCACCGGTCGTGGCGGCGCGGAACCTGCGCAGACGCTGCCTCGCGAGGCTCTCGATCAGAGCCCTCTGCTCTCCTTCACTGAGTTGTGGGATCACATCCACAATGATATGGTCGGGGTCATATCCCCCCGGCACCGGCCGCGGTCGGGTTTCGGAAACCGCCGTAGATCGCCTCGATCACGGCGGTTTCATCTTTAACGGTGGCGCGTGGTGTCGGTCCTGCGAGTCGTGATCCGGCGCAGTGCACCTCCTGCGCCGGCGCGCGCGGTCCTCCTGCCGTCCGCGCCGGCGCCTCGAGGTCCGGCTCTCACGGCACGATCGCGTCGATGTACCCGCCGTCCACCCGCACCGCGGCGCCCGTCGTCGCCGAGGCGAGCGGCGACGACAGGTAGACGACCATGTTGGCGATCTCCTCCGGCTCGATCAGGCGCTGGAGCAGCGACTGCGGGCGGTGCAGCCGCATGAACTCGCGCTGCGCCTCCTCCCAGGGGAGGGAGTGGTCGACGAGCTCGTAGACGAAGTCCTCGACGCCGCCGGTGTGAGTCGGCCCGGCGAGCACGCTGTTGACGGTGACGCCGGTGCCGGCGGCGGCCTTCGCGAAGCCGCGGGAGACGCCGAGCAGCGCGGTCTTCGAGACGCCGTAGTGGATCATCTCGGCCGGCGTGACGACGGCGGAGTCGCTGCCGATGTAGAGGACGCGGCCCCAGCCCGCCTCCGTCATCCCGGGCAGGTAGGCGCGGGTGAGGCGGACGCCGGTGAGCACGTTGACCTCGAAGTAGCGGCGCCACTCGTCGTCGGTGATGTCGAGCGGCTCGGTGCTGCCGAAGATGCCGAGGTTGTTGACCAGCACGTCCACGCGCGGCACGGACTCGAGCAGCTTCGCCGTCCCGGCCTCGCTCGAGACGTCGGCGGCCACACCGCGCACAGAGGCGTCGGGCACCGCCGCGCGCACGTCCTTGATCGCGCGCCGCACCGAGCGCTCCGACCGTGCGTTGACGACCACCTCGGCGCCGGCGCGCGCCAGCCCGACGGCGATCGCCAGTCCGATGCCCTGCCCCGACCCCGTCACCAGGGCCGTCCGTCCGCTCAGGTCCAGCTCGATCATTGCCGCTCCGCTCCGTCCGCCGCCTGCGGACTCCTCGGAGGAGGGTGCCACACGCCTCCGACACCCGCCCCAGGAAACCGCTCCCACCGCCCCCGCACGCTGGTCGAGCAGCTCCGGAGGGGCGTGTCGAGCGGGGGAAGGCGCTTCGCGTCTCGGTGGCGGGAGAAAGGACGCGGCTGCGCCGCATCATGTTGGTCGAGTAGCCCCGCAGGGGCGTATCGAGACCCGCCGTCATCAGCAGGGCGGGTCTGCAGACTCGCGTTCTGACGGTGGTGGATCTCGATGCGCCCGCTGCGCGGCCTGCTCGATCAGCATGGAGTGCACCCCCCCCGAGGCGTCCTGCAACGGTCGAGGCGTCCAGCAGCACCGGGACGCCTCGACCGTCCGAGGACGTCTCGCCGCCCTCATGCTGGTCGAGTAGCCCCGCAGGGGCGTCTCGAGACCCGTCACCCCGAGTGGTGCCGGCCGATCGGCAGCACCAGCGGCGTCCCGGACACCGGGTCCGCGATCACGCGCGACTCCATGCCGAAGACCGCGCGCACAGTGTCTGCGGTCACCACCTCGGCCGGCGTCCCCGACGCGTACAGCGCGCCGGCCCGCACCGCGAAGAGGTGGTCGGCGTACCGCGCCGCGAGGTTCAGGTCGTGCAGCACGATCACGATCGTCGTGCCGCGCTCGCGGTTGAGGTCGGTCAGCAGGTCGAGCACCTCGATCTGGTGCGACACGTCGAGGTAGGTCGTCGGCTCGTCGAGCAGCAGCACGTCCGTCCGCTGGGCGAGCGCCAGCGCGATCCACACCCGCTGCCGCTGCCCGCCGGACAGCTCGTCGACCGGCCGGTCCGCGATCTCCAGCGTCCCTGTCGCGCGCAGGGCGTCCTCCACGATCGCGTCGTCGTCCGCGGAGGCGCCCCGCCCGAACCAGCCGCGGTGCGGGTACCGCCCGCGCGCCACCAGATCCGCCACGGCGATCCCCTCGGGCGCGATCGGCGTCTGCGGCAGCAGCCCCACCCGCTGCGCGACCTGCCGCGTCGGGAGCCGGTGGATCGCCTCGCCGTCCAGCAGCACGGCCCCGGCGCTCGGCGTGATCAGCCGCGCCATCGCGCGCAGCAGCGTCGACTTGCCGCAGGCGTTCGCCCCGACGATCACGCTGATCGCCCCGGTCGGCACGGTCAGCGACAGCCCGTCGACGACCACGCGCTCGTCGTAGGCGAGCGTCACGCCGTCGACGGACAGCGTGGAGTGACCGGCGGCCACGGGGGAGGTCGGGGCGGTCACAGGGATCCTCCGGTGCGGTTGCGGCGGGCGAGGAGCCAGAGCAGGAACGGCGCGCCGAGCGCACCCGTCACCACTCCGACGGGGAAGCGGGCGCCCGAGAAGGCGAGCCCGGCGACGTGCTGCGCGACCAGGTCCGCCGCGAGCACGACGACGATCCCGACCAGCGCGGACGGGATCAGCGGCACGCGCGCGTCCGGCACGAGCCGCCGCGCGATCGGCCCGGAGACGAAGGCGACGAACGCGATCGGACCGGTGGCCGCAGTCGCGACGGCGACGAGGCACACGGCCACCGCGAGGAGCCCCAGCCGGCTGCGCCGCACGTCCACGCCCAGCGCCGTCGCCGACTCGTCGCCGAGCTGCAGCATCGAGAGCCGTCCGGCCAGCAGCAGCGCGACGGGCACGAGCACCAGCATCGACAGCGCGAGCGCCGGCACCCCCGCCCACGACGCGGAGTTGAGGCTCCCGGTCAGCCAGCGCAGCGACTCCTGCACGTCCTCGAACTGCGCGCGCGTCTGCACGTAGGCGATGACGCTCTGCAGCATCGCCGCGATCCCGATGCCGATCAGGATCAGTCGGGCGCCGATCACTCCGCTGCCGTCGGCGAGCCAGGCGATCAGCAGCGCCGTGACGAGGGCCGCCGCGACCGCGATCACCGAGACCGCGCCGCCGGACAGCCCGAAGAACGCGATCGCGACGACGGCCGCCGCGCTCGCACCCGAGGTGATGCCGATGATGTCGGGGCTGGCGAGTGCGTTCCGCAGCATCGTCTGGAAGATCACGCCGCCCATCCCGAAGCCGAGGCCGACCAGCACGGCGGTGAGCGTGCGCGGCAGCCGCAGCGTGCCGACGGTGAAGGAGGCGCCGGGCACCGTCTCGCCGAGCATCACCCGCAGCACCTCGAGCGGCGAGTAGACGGTGCTGCCGACGGTGAGCGACACGACGGCGAGCGCGAGGGCGACCAGCGCGAGCACCCCGCAGCCCAGCGCGGTGCGGCGGGCTCGGCGGCGACGACCCGCGGCGACGCCGAGCGGCGGAGCACCCGCCGGAGAACGGAGTGACGGGGCGGCGCTCACAGGGCCCGCACCTTCGAGCGGCGCACGATCGCGATCAGCACCGGAGCCCCGATCAGCGCGGTGACGATGCCGACCTCCACGTCGCTCGGTCGCGCGACGACCCGCCCGATCACGTCGGCGACCAGCAGCAGCAGCGCGCCGAGCAGTGCGGAGGAGGGGAGCAGCCACGCGTGCGACGGACCGGTGAACCGCCGCGCGAGATGCGGCACGGTGAGCCCGATGAAGCCGATCGGCCCCGCGATGGCGGTCGCCGCCCCGCAGAGCAGCACCGCGGCGAGCCCGGCCACGAGGCGCGTCCGGCCGACACGGCGGCCGAGCCCCTTGGCGAGGTCGTCGCCGAGCGCGAGGGCGTCGAGCCCGCGGGCACTGCCGATCGCGAGCGCGCCGCCGAGCGCGAGGAACGGCAGGACCTGGACGATGCTCGTGAACTCGGCGCCGCCGACCCCGCCGACCTGCCAGAACCGGAAGCGGTTGAGCGTCGCGTCCTGGGTGAGCAGCACCGCGCTGATCAGCGAGGCGAGGGCCGCGGCGGTCGCGGCGCCGGCGAGCGCGAGCTTGAGGGGAGTGGCGCCCTCGCGACCGAGCGAGGCGACCGCGTAGACGAAGGCCCCGGCCGCCGCCGCACCGAGGAAGGCGAGCCAGATGAACTGGGGGAGCGTCGTCGCACCGACCGTCGAGATCCCGAGCACGACCGCGAGGGACGCGCCCGCGTTCAGCCCCAGGATCCCCGGATCGGCGAGCGGATTGCGGGTCATCCCCTGCATCACCGCGCCGGCGAGCCCGAGCGCGGCGCCGACGAGCAGCGCGAGGACCGTGCGCGGGACGCGCCCCTGCACCGCCGCGTCGACGATCGAGTCCGGGTCGGGTGCGGTGAGCGCCGACCAGATCTCGCCGAGCGGGATCTCGCGCGAGCCGTAGACCAGCGAGAGCACCGATGCGACGACCAGCGCGGCGAGCACGGCGATCAGCGCCGGGACGCGCCAGCGCGCACCGGCGCCCCGGAGGCGAGTGTCGTCGCGTCCGGGGCGCCGGTGGGGAGCCGTGGCCTCGGCGGTCACGACACCTTGTCGGCGGCGGTCGCGAGGCCGGTCGTGTACTCGTCGAGCACCCACGGGATGCTCAGCAGGTTCGGCGACGAGGTCGCCATCGCCTCGGAGGAGTCGTCGGTGAGGACGTAGACCGAGCCGCGGGCGACCGCGGGGATCTTGGAGAGCAGTGGGTCCGCCTGCAGCGCCGCGAGGGTGGTGTCGTCGCCGTAGACGATGAGGACGTCGGCGTCGAGCTGGTCGGCGTTCTCGGAGCTGACGGTGCCGCTGAACAGCTCGGAGTCGCCGGTGAGCGAGACGACGCTCGGGGCGAGCTCGAGGCCGAGGTCCTCGACGAACTTCACGCGCGCGTCGTTGCCGGTGTAGTAGGTGAAGGTGCTGGCGTCGGTCGGGTCGTACCAGCCGTAGGTGAAGGTCTTGCCGGCCAGCGAGGGCTTCGCGGCGACGGCGGCGTCGATCTCGCCCTCGACCTCGGCGACCTTCGCCTCGGCCTCGTCGCCCAGTCCGAGCGCCTCGCCGTCGAGCTTCGCGGAGTCCTGCCAGGTGGTCGCCCAGGGCAGTCCCGGGTAGGCGACGGTCGGGGCGATCTGGCTGAGGGTGTCGTAGTCCTGCTGCGTGAGGCCGGAGTAGGCGGAGAGGATCACGTCGGGGGTGAGGTCGGAGATCGCCTCGAACGGCACGCCGTCGGTCTCGTCGAAGAGGGTCGGCGTCTCGGCGCCGCTCGCGTCGAGCGCCTCCTTGGTCCAGGCGAGCAGGCCGTCGCCGTCCTCGTCGCCGTAGGAGGCCTTCGCGAAACCGACCGGGGTCACGCCGAGGGCGAGCGCCACGTCCTGGTTGGTCCAGCTGGTCGCGACCACGCGGTCCGCCGACTCGACGGTCGTCTCGCCGAACGCGTGCTCGACGGTGACGGGGAAGCCCGCGCCGGTCGCGGCGGCGTCGGTGCCGCCGTCGGTGCCGGCGGCGTCGGCCCCCGCGGAGCAGCCGGTCAGCAGCAGGGCGGAGAGGCCGAGCGCGGCGACGGCGGAGACGCGCAGGGGCGTGCGGCGGAGGGGGGTGCGGGAGACAGGCACGGCGATCCTTCGGAGGGGGTGACGGGGTTGCGAAGGTTAACCTAACCTAACTTCCTGGCCCGCTGCCAGTTCCAAGGCTGGTCGTCCGCCGGCCTGGCTCCGCTGGGCCTGCGGTGGCTCCGTCCGGCGTTCGGCACGCGGAACCGCGTCCGGCACGCGGGATCGGCGGATTCCGGCGAGCCAAGGGTGTTTCTGCGAGCCGGAGGTCGTCGCGCCGGAGGTTCGGCTCGGGACACAGCCCCGGGCACGCGAAATCCGCGGATTCCGACGAGCCGAGGGTGCTTCTGCGAGCCGGACGTCGTGAGGCCGAGGTTCGGCTCGTGAAACCGGCCTGGGCACGCGGAATCCGCGGATTCCGGCAAGCCGAAGGTGCTTCTGCGAGCCGGACGTCGTGGGGCCGAGGTTCGGCTCGTGAAACCGCCCCGGGCACGCGGAATCGACGGATTCCGGCGAGCCGAATATGTTCCTGCGAGCCGGAGGTCAGGAGGTGTCAGGTTCGGCTCGTGGAACAGGGTTCGGCTCGCCGCATCGCGAACATCCAGCGAGCCGGAGGCGTTCTCACGAGCCGGAGGTGCGGTCCAGCCGCTCCGGGGCGGGAGCGGCCGCCTCCGGAGCCCCCTCCGGTGCCTGCGCGTCCGCCTCCGCCGCGTCCCCGCCCGCCCGCCGAGGCCGCAGCTCGCTCACCAGCGTCCCCGCGACGATCAGCGCCGCCCCCGCCAGCGCGAGCGCCGGCAGCCGGTCGCCGGCGAGCCGTCCGATCACCCCGCCCCAGACCGGCTCGGCGGAGTAGATGATCGTCGCGCGGGTCGGCGAGACGGAGCGCTGGGCCCAGTTCATCGTCAGCTGGATGAGGCAGCTGCTCGCCCCGAGGGCGAGGGCGGCGATCAGCCAGACCCAGGAGAACGCCGGGATCGCCTCTCCCGCGAAGGGCATGCCGGCGAAGGAGAGCAGCCCGGCGACCAGGAGCTGCACGACCGTCACGCGCCCGAGGTCGACCCGGCCGGCGAACGCGCTGATCAGGATGATCTCGGCCGCGATCGGGAGGGTGCTGATCAGCGTCGCCAGCTCGCCCGGGCCCAGCCCCACTCCCGTCTGCGGCCCCGCGATCAGCAGGAGCCCGACGAACGCCAGGCCGACGCCGACCAGTGTGAAGACGCCGGGCCGCTTCCGCAGCACGACCCACTGCAGCAGCGGCACCAGCGGCACGTACAGCGCGGTGAGGAAGGCGGAGGTGCTGCTCGGGATCGTCTGCAGTCCGTAGGTCTGCAGCCCGTAGCCGAGGACGATCATCACCCCGATCGCGGCCCCCGCGCCGAGGTCGGTCCGCCGCATCCCGCGCAGCGACCGGTGGAAGACCACCGCGCTGATGAGTCCCGCCGCCAGGAACCGCACCCCGACGAAGAAGAGCGGACCGCTGTGCTGCATCGCCACGTGCACCGCCAGGAAGGTGCCGCCCCAGAGCGCCGTGATGCCGATCAGCGCCCACTCGGGTCGCGAGAACCGGACGGCGGAGAGAAGGCGGGTGCGCAGCATTCTGCACACTATAGAGTGCAGAACGATGCGCACGCCAGAGCCCTCCGCCGTCCTCGCTCACGTCGGCAGCAACCTCCGCCGGGCGCGGCTGGAGGCCGGGCTGAGTCAGGCGGCGCTCGCCGAGCTCTCCGGCATCAGCCGGCGCACGATCGTCAACGTCGAGGCGGGCGAGGCGAACATCAGCCTCACCGGCGTCGACCGCCTCGCGAGCGCGCTCGGCTCCAGCTTCACCGCCCTCGTCTCCGCTCCCGGCTCCGTTCCCACGGCGATCGACGAGGTGGCCTGGCGCGGCGAGGACGCGGGGAGCGTCGCCGTGCTGCTCGCCTCCGTCCCGGCCCGCGCCGAGGCGCAGCTCTGGACCTGGACCCTCGGCCCCGGCGACCGCTACCAGGCGCAGCCCGACCCCGACGGCTGGCACGAGATCCTCCTCGTCACCGCGGGTGTGCTCCTGCTCGAGCGCGAGGGCGAGCCGGACCTCCGGCTCGCGACTGCGCAGCACGTCGCCTTCTCGACCGCCCGCCGCTACGCCTACGTGAACGCGGCCCCCGACGAGAGCACCGTCTTCACCCGCATCGTCGTGAGCTGACTCCGCCCGGGAGTGCTCCACGCGCCCGGCGATCGGACGCCGGTCGCACCGTTCCGCGCCATCCCGATCGTTCTCCGACGCGGACTGCGGAGATCCGGCGCGCCACTCGCAGACTGTGGTCTCCACGGTCCGCGAGCGGTGACCCGGTGGTCCGGGTTCCCGCCACCGCGCGCGGCGAGAGAAGGGATCACGATGAGACTCTGGAAGACGACGGCGATCTGCTCGACGACGGTCTTGCTCGCAGGGCTGTCCGCCGCCCCGGCGACGGCGGCACCGGCCGAGGGCGGCGGGCCGGTCGCGGCCGCGCTGGCCCCCGCGCACGACCTCTCGGCGCTCCTGACGGGACCCGCGCGTGACCTCGAGACGCCCGGCTACCGACTCGTCCCGGTCGAGGAGCGGACCGTCGAGTACCGGGTGGTCGACCCGGCCGCGACCCCGGCCCCCAAGAGGACGCTGACCTTCACGAACCCCCCGCAGGCTCCGAGCGCCGCGTACCTCGAGGTGCGCTACCAGCAGGGCAACGGCGACTCCTTCAAGGAGGTGTCCCCGCTCCTGCGGCCCGGTGGTCCCGCGTGGCAGACCACCCTCCAGGGGGATGATCGCGAGGTCGACCTCCAGGTGAAGGACGCCTCGGGCGCGGTCCTCGCGGAGCGGAGCTACCCCGGGGAGATGCCCGCCGGCAACCCCTCCGTCGCGTGGTTCTACCAGAGCGTCTTCGACCTTCCCGGCTACACGTTCACCTGGTGACGCCCCGGTGGGGCCGCCGTTCGGCCGCGTCGCGAGGGCTCACCCCGCGGCGCGGCCGTCCCGCGACGTCTCACCCCGCGGCGCCGACCACGAGCCGTCCGGGCGGAGCGCGCCGGCGATGGTCGTGGCGATCCCGCGCAGCTCCCGGCGCTGCCGCTCGCTGAGCGGTCCGAGGACGACGTCGCGCACCAGGGCCTCGTGCCCCGGAGCCGCGCTCGCCTGCTGAGCGAGTCCCGCCGCGGTCAGTGTCGCGAGGGTCGTTCGACCGTCCTCGGGGTCGGCCCGCCGCTCGACCCAGCCGCGGTTCTCCAGTCGCGAGACCGCCCGCGACAGTCGCGACAGCGAGCTGTTCGCGAAGCCGGCGAGCGCGCTCATCCGCAGGGTCCGCTCCGGCGCGGCGGCCAGGGCGTAGAGGACGCCGTACTCGAAGTGGCTGAGGCCGGAGTCCTTCAGCAGCTGCGCGTCGAGCGCTGCGGGAAGCCACTCGAGGAGGGTCGCGAGTGCGCTCCAGGCCGCGAGGTCCTCCCCGTCGAGCGGGGTGTCATCGGGATCGGGCATCCCCCGAGCGTAGCCGGAATTCACTTGACGGAGAAAGTGATTCGGCTATGGTTTCCCAGGCAAGCATTTGGCTGCGAAGGAGAGGAACCGACTCGCATGGACCTGGAACTGAACGGCAAGCGCGCCTTCGTGAGCGGATCGACGCAGGGCATCGGCCGCGCCATCGCTCTCGCACTGCTGCGGGAGGGCGTCGAGGTCGTCGTCAACGGGCGCAGCGAGGCGGGAGTCCGCGCAGCGGTCGAGGGCCTTCGCGCGCAGGTCCCGGGCGCCGTCGTCTCGGGGATCGCCGCCGACTTCGCCGACGCGGAGTCGGTGGACCGGCTCCTGGGCCTCCTGGGCCGGGTGGACGTCCTGATCAACAACGTCGGCCTGTTCGAGGTCGCCCCTTTCGCGGCGATCGCCGACGAGCAGTGGCTGCGCTACTTCACGGTGAACGTGCTGAGCGGAGTCCGGTTGTCCCGGCACGTCCTCGACCCGATGCTCGAGTCGGGCTGGGGGCGCATCGTCTTCGTCAGCAGCGAGTCCGGCGTCGATGTGCCGGGCGACATGACGCACTACGGCGTCACCAAGGCGGGGATGCTGGCTCTCGGCAACGGCCTGGCCAAGCTGACCCGCGGCACCGGAGTCACGGTCAACACGGTCCTCGGCGGCCCGACCTGGTCCGACGGCCTCGCGAGCAGCGTCCAGAGCATCGCCGATGCGCAGGGCGTCCCGGTCGACGTCCTCCGCGCCGCGATCATCGGCGGCAACGCGACCTCGCTCGTCGAGCGCTTCCTCGAGCCGGACGAGATCGCCTCGCTCGTCACCTACCTCGCCAGCCCGCGCGCCTCCGCGACGAACGGTGCGGCGCTGCGCGCGGACGGCGGCGTGCTGACCGGCCTGCTCTAGAACTCGCGGGTTCCGGTCGGCGCGGAGCCGTGCGCGGGCGTCATCCGTCGCTGTCGCGCCGGCCTCGGCGGCGCCGCCCGGAGGCGCTCGCCGAGCCGCCTGCGGAACGGCCGGGAGTCGGCCTCGAGGTGGGGAGGGACGGCGCACTCGCGCGGGTCGTCCGTCCCCACCGTCGGCTCGCTAGAGCGAGCCGAAGAAGGCGATGAAGATCGCGACGAGGGCGTTGGGCATCATGGCTGTCTCCTTTCGTGGTGGGGGCGGAGGGAGCGGTCGCGAGGACCGGCGTCCACTGTCGCCGACGCCCCGTGGCGTCTTCAACTCCGTGGCGCTCATCGTCTCGGGCGGCGGAATCGCTGTTCTTCGCGAGGGAGCAGAGGGTCGCCTCCGCGCCATCCGAGTCAGTCCGTGACAGCGATGACGTCCCTCGCCGATCGCTCCGCCAGGATCGGACGACCCCCTCTCGTCAAGGACGAGGGGAGGCCGCCGTCCTCCCCCGACCGGTCGGGAGTCCGATCGAAAGGAACAGGATGAAGCTCGTCCGCACCACGACCATCGGCGTGATCGCCGCAGCGCTTCTCGGACTCGCGTCCGCGCCCCCGGCGACGGCGGCGGGCGACACGGGTGGGACGGCGACCGACCCGACCCTCTGCACCACGAATCACTCCGTCTACCAGGTCGACACCACCGTCAACGCCCACCTGGACGGTCAGGACGTGGTGATCGACCTGTCGGCCGGGCTCTTCCGGACGCGCACCCGGATCGTCGTCCTGGTGAACGACGAGTACATCGGCGAGACCTACTGCGGTTCCGCCTACTACGCGGACCGCTGGTCCGTGGGCGATCGGGTCTTCCTGAGGATGAAGCCCGCGAGGCCCGGCGACGCGCTGCGGGTCGCGGTGATCGGGGGCACGCCGGGCGGGTCGCTCGGCTCCCGCTACGGGCAGTACAGCCTGCTGGAGGAGCGACTGAGCGCGCCCGGATCGGAGCGCTGACGCTCGACGATCCCGGGACTCCTCCGTGGTGCTCCGGTCCGCGGTGATGGGATCCGCGGTGGTGGGATCCACGGTGGTGGGATCCACATGCCCCCGTCGTGGTCGCGGTCACCCGTGCGTATGCGGGTGGCCGCGGCCGATTCGGCGGGACTAGTCGAAGATCGAGATGAGATAGGCGATCAACGCGAAGATCATGACGACTCCTTTCCTCGGACCTGATCGGGCGCCCGGTGGTGGGTGACCGTGGTTCCACCGTGGACCTCGACCGGCCGACTCTCCACTGATCGGCGGAGACCGATGTCCTGGCGGGAATCGGTCAGTCGCCGACCGTGTCAGAGCAGGCGGGAGCGCGAGAACAGCGCGTGCAGCAGCGGCAGCGCCGACACCGCCATCAGCACCGTGCCGAACACGGTGTCGTCCGCCCGGACGACGGCGCCCGCGATGAGCAGCCCGGCGAAGAGCACCGCCGAGACGACCCGCCGGACGGTCCCCTCGAGCCGGTTGAGCCGGCGCTCGACCGTCGGAACGGTGACCGCGAGGGTCCCGTCCTCGAGGGTCGTCGCCAGCTCGTCCAGGCGTCGCGGCAGCCGGACGAGCAGTCCGAGCGTGTCGAGCGCCTGCCGGCCCACGTCCTGCGCGACGTTCCCGCGCTCCTCCCGGATCAGCTGCTGCGCGTAGGGCTCGACCGAGTCCCAGAGGTTGAAGGCCGGGTCGAGTGCGCTGCACACGCCGGAGGTCAGCGACATGGCGCGGATGATGAGCAGGAAGTTCTCGGGCAGCTGGAACGGCAGCGAGCGCACCACGTCACCGAACTGGATCGCGAAGTCGCGGAACTCGCGCGGATCGACCTCGCGCAGCTCCGCGAAGCCCATGCCGCCGAAGCGCGCGAAGAGCTGGGTCATCGCCCGCTCGAGCTCGCGGGAGTCGGCGGAGGGGAGCAGCACCCCGACGTTGCGCGCGGCGTCGACGAGCCCCTTGCCGTCGCGGGAGGCGGCGGCGATCAGCATCGCGCGCAGGCCCGCCCGCGTGGACGGGGGCACCTCGCCCATCATCCCGAAGTCGATGAAGGTCAGGCGCCAGGGCAGCTCGCCGCCGGGGGTCGGCGTGACGAAGACGTTGCCCGGGTGCGGGTCGGCGTGGAACCAGCCGTGGGTGAAGAGCTGGTCGAACATGACCGCGGCGAACACCGGGGCGACGTCGCGCGGGTCGATGCCGGCGGCGGTCAGGCCCTCCGCGTCGGTGATCTTGATGGCGGTGACGTCCTGGAGCGTCAGCACCTTGCGGGTCGAGCGCTCCCAGATCACGTCCGGGACGCCGACGCGGGGGTCACCGGCGAAGTCCGCGGCGAAGCGCACCGAGTTGGCGGCCTCGCGCAGGTAGTCGATCTCCTCGAGGCTGGTGACCGCGAACTCCTCGACGAGCGCGGGCGCGTCGACGCGATCGGAGACGAGGCGCACGTGGGTCAGCCAGCCGCCGATGCGCCGGAGCGCCGCGAGGTCGACCTCGACGATCTCGTCGATGCCGGGGCGCTGGACCTTGACGACGGCGTTCTCGTGCCCGGAGTCGGCCGCGTCCACCGGCGAGAGTCGCGCGCGGTGCGCCTGCCCGAGCGAGGCCGCGGCCACCGGAGACTCGTCGACGTCCGCGTAGGCGCGCGCGAGAGTCATGCCCAGCTCGGCCTCGGCGAGCGCGCGGATGCGCGGGAAGGGGACCGGAGGCACCTCGTCCTGGAGGCCCTCCAGCTCACGGGTGATCTCGGGCGGGAGGACGTCCAGGCGCGACGACATGAACTGCCCCACCTTGATCATCAGCCCGCCGAGGTCGACGGCCAGGACGTGGAAGCTGCGCGCGAAGCGCCGCATCCGCTGCGGGCGGGTGCGCAGCGCGATCGCCGTCAGCCCGATGCGGGGCAGCAGCAGATCGAAGAACCAGGTCACCGCGAGGTGCCAGGAGGCGAACCGCAGGATGCGGCGGTAGCGACGCCGGTCGCTGCGGGCTCGGCGGCCCGGGTCGGCAGGACCCGGGCGGACCGGCGCCACCCGGGTCAGTCCTGCGCGAGGATCGCGTACAGGCGGCGGCGCACGTCCTCGAGTTCGGAGACGGCCTGCCGGATCTGAGCCGGGGTGCCCGAGCGGCCGACCTGCGCGGCGGCCTGGGCGAGAGCGACGCCGGCCTTCGGCAGCGCGCCGAAGTCGACCTGGTCGGACTCCGACCACGGGGTGCCGGTGCCGGAGGCCGCGACCTGCGCACGACCGGAGTCGGTGAGGCTGTAGGTCTTGCGGCCGTTCGACTCGTCGGCGGCGATCAGGCCCTCGTCCGCGAGCAGCTGCAGGGTCGGGTAGACGGAGCCGGGGCTGGGCTTCCAGCTCCCGCCGCTGCGCTCCTCGATCTCGTGGATGATCTGGTAGCCGTGCATCGGCTGCTCGGCGAGGAGGGCGAGGACGGCGGCGCGGACGTCGCCGCGGCCGACCCGGGTGCCGACGCGCTTCTCGAAGCCGGCGCGAGCCTGCTCCATCGCCTGCCAGATGCCGTCGACGGGGTTGCCGGCGCCGAACGCGCCGGTCGAGGACTGGTTCTTCATGATGACCTCCGTGTGTCTTCCGAGTGTGCCGTTCCGAACGACCGTGTCGCTCCGAACGATACTCAGCGATATGTGCGGCGACTGTGAGCGACTGCTTTCTCCGCCTTGTGCCTCGGCCCTGCCGTCGGCTCGCTTCGGTGGCTGGGCGTGCGTGGCGCGCCACGGCGGACTGATCGTCGAGTCGTCTAGGTGAGTATGTCTCATCACGACCAGCTGCGGCCGTCCCTCGACGTGCCGCTCCTTCGCTGCTGGTCGCATCGAGGAAAGGGACACCCATGAGAAACACCCGCACTGTGGCGGCCTGCGTGGCCGCGACGACCCTGTTCGGCCTGCTCTCGGCGACGCCGGCGCTGGCCTCCGAGCTCGATCGGAGCGACGCCTCGATCGTCCAGGGGCAGGAGTCGCGCGGCTCGGGCCTCGGACTGCTCGGCCACTTCGCGACGGACGCGGCGGACGCGCGGCCCGACCGGGGCGACGCGGGCATGCTCGGCTCCCCGCAGCCCGGCGGACCGGACGCCCCTCTGCCCTCGCGGCCCGTGCAGGAGGTGCCGACCGAGTCGGCTCCGGCTCCGACGCCCGGCTTCGCGGCATCCCTCGAAGCGGACAGGAGGTTGATCGTCTCCCTGCCTATGGAGCGGTTCTCCTCGGGGAAGCGCTTCGTGATCTACGTCGACGGGACGTACGTCGGCGAGACCAGTGCCGACGGCCAGATCGGCGGCGTCCACCTCCTGTCGACGGAGGGTCCGGACGGAGTGGCGCGCTTCCGGATCGACGCGGGGAGGAACGGTGGCCGGGTGGAGGTCCGGCGGTACTTCGGCCGACTGGATCTCGGCCGGGACACCGAGCCCCGGGAGGAGACGGTGTTCGACCAGCAGGTCGCGGTCAGTCCCGATATCACGGCGACTCTCGTGGACGGCAAGGCCGTGGTCTCGGTGCCGGAGAAGTTCCTCGCCGCGAACCAGTTGCTCGTGGTCGGCATCACCACCGTCCGCGCCGAGATCAAGGGGGACACCGCCGTGGGGGTGGACCGGGAGTGGAAGGAGGGCACGGATCGGCTGTTCGAGATCCCCGATGTGAAGCCCGGTGAGCAGCTGGACGTCTGGGAGTTCGAGGGGGAGATCACGGACCCGCTGACAGCGGAGAACTCGAAGGGGAGGTTGTTCTCCGTGACGCTTTAGGGGACCCGAGGCGGAGCGCGAGGCGGACGAGAGCGCGGTGAGTGATCCGGGGGCTCGCGAGCAGGGCTCCGTGAGCTCGCGTGCGTACCGCGTCACAGGGGAGCGGCCGGAGGCGCTTCGAGGTGAGAATGTCTCGTCGCGACCGGCCGCAGCCGACAGAGACGTGCTGCCTCTCCGATGCTGGTCGCCTTCATCGAAGGGAATCTCCATGAGGAACACGCGCACTGCAGCGGCCTGCGTCGCTGCGACCACTCTGCTCGGGCTGCTGTCCGCGACTCCGGCGGTGGCCGGCCCGCTCGACGGCGGTGCTGGAGGAATCGTCCAGCGGGAGGAGTCGCCCGGCGCCGATCTCGGACTCCTCGGCCACTCCGTGACGGACGTGCCGGCCGGGCAGCCGGATCGCGGCGAGGCGGCCCTGTCCGCGAGCCGGCAGCCGGGCGGACCGGCCGTCCGCGAGCTCGGTCTCCCCTCCCGGGAGGTGCCGACCGTGCCGGCCCCGGCCCCGACGCCGATCGAGCCCGCGCTCGCCGACACATCGGCCGAGCCCGCCGCTGCGACGGAGTCGACCGAGACCGCTCATGGAGTGGCGCCGATCGCGGAGCAGCCGTTCGTGATCGCGACGCTCTCGGACGAGGGGGTGCTGGTGTCGGTGTCCGATGACCTGTACCGCACGGACAAGCGGTTCGTGGTGATCGTCGAGGGGAAGCCTGTCGCTCAGATCCAGAACAAGCGGACTCGTGGGGTGGTGAGGGTGGTCCCCGATGTCGTCGATGGGCGGACGGTCCTCTACATCCCCGGTGTGAAGCCCGGCGATCGCATGGCGGTCACGGAGTACGCGGGATCGTTGGACGACGGGTTCGATGACACCCTCCGCCGGACGAGGGTCTACGCGGCGCAGCTCGGCGATGCCTTCCCGGCGACCGCGCCGACCGCTTCCGGAGTGGCGCCGATCGCGGAGCAGCCGTTCGTGATCGCGACGCTCTCGGACGAGGGGGTGCTGGTGTCGGTGTCCGATGACCTCTACCGCACGGACAAGCGGTTCGTGGTGATCGTCGAGGGGAAGCCCGTCGCCCAGATCCAGAACAAGCGGACTCGTGGGGTGGTGAGGGTGGTCCCCGATGTCGTCGATGGGCGCACGGTCCTCTACATCCCCGGGGTGAAGCCCGGCGATCGCATGGCGGTCACGGAGTACGCGGGATCGTTGGACGACGGGTTCGACGACACCCTCCGCCGGACGAGGGTCTACGCGGCGCAGCTCGGCGATGCCTTCCCGGCGACCACGCCGACCGCTCCCGCGGCGTAGCCCGCACCGCCCGCAGTCTCGCCCGACACCGGGACTCCGGCTGAGAACGCAGAAGTTGCGGTAGTCGAGTGCGACTACCGCAACTTCTGCGTTGTGGCCGCGGGTCAGCGCGGGAGGCGCTGGAGTGCGGTGCGGCGCTCGCGGTCCTGGAGGGCGGCGCGCTCGTGGCGGAGGGCGGCGACCTCCGCGTGGGTCGGCGGGAGGCGGCGCTCCCGGGTGCTCCACGCGACGAGGGCGATGCCCGCGCGGAGCGCGAGGCGGTCGAGCAGGCGGGCGGTGCGGGGTCGGGGGAGGCGGGCGACGAGTGTCGCTGCGGTGTTCACGATGGTGTCCTTCGTGCGGGGCCCGGTCGATGCCGGGCGGCTGGCGCGCGGGCGCGCCGGAGAGCGCCAAGTGGGCGCGGCGAGGAGCGCGCTCGGAGCGCGCGGAGCGGCCGCCGGAGGGGCGGCGCGCGGGACCCGGGGATCGGGTCGGGAACGGGACGACGGTCCGTGCGGCGGTGCCGCGGACCGGGAGCTTCTTCTGCGCCGTCACCGTCTGAGCGATGACGAGCGGGAGGCTCGACCGGTCAGTCGGAGAGGGCGCCGAAGAAGCCGGCGGTGGTGAAGTGCGGTGCGTTCGTCATGGTCGGCTCCTTTCGTGGTGGCGTTCGTCGACCGTAGCGGGCTGCGGGTGTTCCTGGCAAGTGGCTGGGTGTGGCGGGTCTCGATACGCCGCCTGCGGCGGCTACTCGACCAGCATGAGGGCGCCTGCGGCGCCTGCGGCGGCTGGCAGGCATGACGGTGGGGCGCGGACCCCTCCATGTTGATCGAGTAGACCGCGGAGCGGTCGTATCGAGATCCACCGTGCTGGGGGACGTGGGTCTCGATACGCCGCCTGCGGCGGCTACTCGACCAGCATGAGGCTGCCTGCGGCGGCCGGTCGGCCAGCATGGCGGGCCTGCGGCGGCCTGCCGATCGGCATGTGCCGGCCGCTCGACCAGCGTGGGCGGCTCGGCACGTGGAAACGGCTCCGGCTCGCTGGATCGGGGGATCCTGGCGAGCCGGAGCCGGTTCTGCGTGCCGGAGGTGCCGGGTCAGGCGCGGGGGCGAGGCTGGAGGCGCTCGAGCTGGGTGACGTGGGCGGGGGTCAGCTCCTCGAGGGAGTGGGCGCCGAGGAGCTTCATGGTGCGGACGATCTGGTCGGAGAGGATCGCGATGGTGCGGTCGACGCCCTGGCGGCCGCCGGCCATGAGGCCGTAGAGGTACGCGCGGCCGATGAGGGTGAACTTCGCTCCCAGGGCGATGGAGGAGACGATGTCGGCGCCGTTCATGATGCCGGTGTCGACCATCACCTCGGTGTCGGTGCCGACCTCGCGGACCACCTCGGGGAGGAGGTGGAAGGGGATGGGGGCGCGGTCGAGCTGGCGTCCGCCGTGGTTGGAGAGGACGATGCCGTCGACGCCGAAGTCGGCGAACTTGTGGGCATCCTCCACGCTCTGAACGCCCTTGATGACGAGCTTGCCGGGCCACATCTCGCGGATGACCTTGAGGTCCTCGAAGCTGATGGTGGGGTCCATGGCGAGGTCGAGGAGGTCGCCGACGGTGCCGCCGGTCGCGCTGAGGGAGGCGAACTCGAGCTTCTGGGTGGTGAGGAAGTCGAACCACCACCACGGGCGGGGCAGCGCGTCGAGGACGGTGCCGACGGTGAGCTGGGGCGGGATGGAGAAGCCGTTGCGCTTGTCGCGCAGGCGCGCACCGGCGACGGGGGTGTCGACGGTGAAGAAGAGGGTCTCGTAGCCCGCCTTGGCGGCGCGCTCGACGAGGCCGTAGGAGATCTCGCGGTCGCGCATGACGTAGAGCTGGAACCAGTTGCGGCCGTGGGGGTTCGCCTTCTTCACGTTCTCGATCGAGGTGGTGCCGAGCGTGGAAAGGGTGAAGGGGATGCCCGCGGCGGCGGCCGCTCCGGCTCCGGCGGTCTCGCCCTCGGTCTGCATCAGGCGGGTGAAGCCGGTGGGTGCGATGCCGAACGGCATGGCGGAGGGTGCGCCGAGGACGGTCGCGGTGGTGTCGACGGCGGCGACGTCCCGGAGCACCTGGGGGTGGAACTCGACGTCCTCGAAGGCCTGGCGGGCGCGGGCGATCGAGATCTCGCCCTCGGCGGAGCCGTCGGTGTAGTCGAACGCGGCCTTCGGGGTGCGGCGCTTCGCGATCGAGCGGAGGTCCTCGATGGTGAGGGCGGCGTCGAGGCGGCGCTTGCGGCCGTCGAGCTCGGGCTTCTTGAAGCTGAGGTACTCGAGCAGCTCGACGGGCTTCGGGAACTGGCGCTGGACCATGCTGGTCAGCCTTTCTCGGGGGAGGAGGGACGGGGTTCGTAGCGCGTCGGCGGGAACGCCCGGCGGACGAGCGCGCGCAGCGACTCGAGCGAGCCGGAGACGAGGCCCTGCGCGCGGGCCTGGACGATGATGTTCCCGATCGCCGTGGCCTCGCTGGGGCCGGCCTCGACCGGGAGCCCGGTGCGGTCGGCGGTCAGCTGGCAGAGCAGCTCGTTCTGCGAGCCGCCGCCGACGACGTGGATCGTGCGGACCCGCTTGCCGCTCAGCCGGACGGCGTCGGCGAGGGTGCTCGCGTAGGCCTCGGCCAGCGACTCCAGGATCGAGCGGACGAACTCGGGGCGGGTGCGCGGCTGCGCGAGACCGCGCTCGACGCACCACTCGACGATCCGGCCGGGCATGTTGCCGGGCGCGAGGAAGCGCTCGTCGGCGGGGTCGAAGGTCGTGATCGGTCCGCGGATCGCCGCGGCCTGGCGCAGCAGCTCGGCGAGGTCGATCTGCTCGCCGGTGCTGCGCTCCCAGGTGCGGATCGACTCCGAGAGCAGCCACAGCCCGGAGACGTTCTTCAGGAATCGGACTCGCCCGTCGACGCCGCCCTCGTTGGTGAAGTTGGCGGCCCGACCCTCCAGCGAGACCACCGGCTCCTCGAGTTCGACGCCGACGAGCGACCAGGTGCCGCTGGAGATGTACGCGAAGTCCTCGCCAGCGGCCGGCACGGCGACGACGGCCGAGGCCGTGTCGTGCGAGCCGACGGCGACGACGCCGAGCCCGGCCGGGGCGCCGAGCTCGGCGGCGACGGCGGGCAGGAGCGAGCCGAGCCGGGAGCCCGGCTCGATCAGGGGCGCGAGGATCCCGAGCGGCAGTTCGAGGCGCGTGAGGAGCTCGTGGTCCCACGCGCGAGTGTGCGGGTCGAGCAGACCCGTGGTGGAGGCGTTGGTGATCTCGGTCGCGGCGACGCCGGTCAGCCAGTAGCCGATCAGGTCCGGGACGAGCAGCGCCTGGTCGGCGAGGGCGAGCACGTCGCGCTCGGCGGCGAGCTGGAACAGCGTGTTGAAGGGCAGGTGCTGCAGTCCGTTGCGCGCGTAGAGCTCCTCGGCGCCGATCCGCGCGTGCACGTCGGCGACGCCGCGCGCGGTCCGCTCGTCGCGGTAGTGGTACGGCGCGCCGAGCATCCGGCCCCGGCGCAGGAGGGCGTAGTCGACGGCCCAGGAGTCGACGCCGATCGAGACGACCTCGGGCTCGTCGCGGAGTGCGTTGGTCAGCCCGGTCGTGAGCGAGCGGTGCAGCTCGAGGATGTTCCAGTGCAGCGCGGACTCGCCGCCCTCCTGGATGCGCACCGGCTGGTTCGGGAAGCGCGCGACATGCCGCATCCGCAGCTCGTCGTGGCCGACGTAGCCGAGGATGACCCGCCCGCTGGTGGCGCCGAGGTCGACCGCCGCGACGGCCTTCATCGGAGGACTCCTTCGGTCCCGGTCATCGGAGGAACGCCGCCGCGACTCCAGCGTCAACCGGCACGTGGAGTCCGGTCGTGTGCGAGAAGTCGGAAGTGCAGAGCGCGAACACCGCGTTGGCGACGTTCTCCGGGACGACCTCGCGCTTGAGGATGGTGCGCTTGGCGTAGAACGCGCCCAGGTCCTCCTCGTCGATGCCGTAGGTCTTGGCGCGGTTCGCGCCCCAGCCGGAGGCGAAGATGCCGGAGCCGCGGACGACGCCGTCGGGGTTGATGCCGTTGACCTTGATGCCGTGCTCGCCGAGCTCGGCGGCCAGCAGGCGCACCTGGTGGGCCTGGTCGGCCTTGGTCGCGGAGTAGGCGATGTTGTTCGGGCCGGCGAAGACCGAGTTCTTCGAGGAGATGTAGACGATGTCGCCGCCGAGCTTCTGGTCGACGAGCACGCGGGCCGCGGCCTGCGAGACGAGGAACGAGCCCTTCGCCATCACGTCGTGCTGGAGGTCCCAGTCGGCCTCGGTGGTGTCGAAGAGGGACTTGGAGAGCGAGAGGCCGGCGTTGTTGACGACCAGGTCCAGACCGCCGAAGGCGAGCACGGTGGCGTCGATCGCGGCCTTCACGGCGGCCGCGTCGGAGACGTTCGCCGCCACTCCCACCGCGACGTCGGTCGAGCCGAGCTCGGCGGCCGCGGCCTGCGCCTTGGCGAGATCGAGGTCGGCGACGACGACGCAGGCGCCCTCGGCAGCGAGGCGGGTGGCGATGGCCTTGCCGATGCCGGAGGCGGCGCCGGTGACCAGCGCGATGCGGGAGGCGAGGGGCTTGGGCTTCGGCATCCGCTGCAGCTTCGCCTCCTCGAGCGCCCAGTACTCGATGCGGAACTTCTCGGCCTCGTCGATCGGCGCGTAGGTCGAGATGGCCTCGGCGCCGCGCATCACGTTGATCGCGTTGACGTAGAACTCGCCGGCGACGCGGGCGGTCTGCTTGTTCGCGCCGTAGGAGAACATGCCCACGCCGGGCACGAGCACGATCAGCGGGTCGGCGCCGCGGATCGCGGGGCTCTCGAGCGTGGCGTGCGCGTCGTAGTACGCCTGGTAGTCGGCGCGGTACTCCTCGTGCAGCGCGGGGAGGCGCTCGACGATCTCCTCGACGGTCGCCGTGGCCGGCAGGTCGACGAGCAGCGGCTTCACCTTGGTGCGGAGGAAGTGGTCGGGGCAGGAGGTGCCGAGCGCGGCCAGTCGCGGGTGCTCGGTGCTCGCGAGGAAGTCGAGGACCTCGGCGGAGTCGGTGAAGTGGCCGACCTGGGGGCGGTCGTGCGAGGCGATCGAGCGCAGGTGGGCGGCGAGCGCGGCGGCCTTGGCGCGGCGCTCCTCCTCCGGGAGGGCGGCGTAGCCGTCGAGGGCGGGGCCGAAGGGCTCGGGGCGGCCGTGCTCGGCGATGTACGCGCTGGCGGTCTCGATGATGCGGAGCGAGTTCGCCTCCGCCTCCTCGCTGGTGTCGCCCCAGGCGGTGATGCCGTGGCCGCCGAGGATCGCGCCGATGACCTCGGGGTTCGCCTCCTTGATCGCGGCGATGTCGAGGCCGAGCTGGAAGCCCGGGCGGCGCCACGGGACCCAGGCGACGGTGCCGCCGAAGGCCTCCGCGGTGAGGCGCTCGCCGTCGGCGGCGGTCGCGAAGGCGATGCCGGAGTCGGGGTGCAGGTGGTCGACGTGCGCGGCGTCGACGAGGCCGTGCATCGCGGTGTCGATCGAGGGGGCGGCGCCGCCCTTGCCGTGCAGCGTGTAGTCGAACGCGGCGACCATCTCGTCCTCGCGGTCGACGCCGGGGTAGACGTTCACCAGCGCGCGGAGGCGGTCCATGCGGAGGACCGCGAGGCCCGACTCCTTCAGGGTGCCGAGGTCGCCGCCGGAGCCCTTGACCCAGAGCAGCTCGACGGGCTCGCCGGTGACCGGATCGGTCTCGACGCCCTTCGCGGAGGTGTTGCCGCCCGCGTAGTTCGTATTGCGCGGGTCGGCCCCGAGGCGGTTCGAGCGGGCGATGAGCTCTGCGGCGGTCGAGGCTGCCATGACTTCTCCGTCTGATTGAACGAGTGTGTTAACTATCACAGAAGCTAACAGGCCGACTCGTTCCGGTCAATGCTCGTCAGCGCACGTCGGCGAGGCCGCGGAACGGGTCGAGGCGCTCGTCCGCGGGGTCGAGCTCGGTCACGAGCACCGCGA
Source organism: Rathayibacter sp. PhB179 (assembly GCF_004345345.1). Lineage (NCBI taxonomy): Bacteria > Bacillati > Actinomycetota > Actinomycetes > Micrococcales > Microbacteriaceae > Rathayibacter > Rathayibacter sp. PhB179. The sequence continues at coordinate 324,874 of NZ_SLVD01000004.1, forward strand.
TCGCGTCCCAGTCGAGCGCGCGGGCGAGGGCCGTGCGCTCGAGCTTGGAGGAGTCGACCAGCAGCACCGTCTCGGCGGAGGCGGCGACCAGCACGCGCTTCACCTGCGCCTCCTCGAGCGTCACCTCGCTGGTGCCCGAGCGGGTCACGGCCGAGGCGGAGGTGAAGAAGCGGTCGTAGTGCAGCTCGGCCGCGCCGGCGCAGGCGAGCGGGCCGACGAAGCTGTCGGTCTCGGCCTGGAGCTCGCCGCCGATCAGGACGACCCGGGCGCGGGTGGCGCGGGCCGAGGCGTGGTTCTCCAGCGAGTTGGTGGCGATCAGCAGCCGCGGCGACTCCGGGGCGGCGGCGAGCAGGGTTCCGGCCGTCGAGGAGGCGTCGACCGCGATCGCGCCCGAGTCCGGCAGCAGGGCGACGGCCTTGCGGGCGATCTCGCGCTTGGCGGCGGCGCCCGCGGCCAGGCGCTCGGCGAAGGGGCGGGGGCGGAGCGCGGCGACCGCGCCGCCGCGGACCCGGCTGAGCCGGCCCTCCGCCTCGAGGTCGGCCAGGTCGCGACGGACGGTCATCGTCGAGACGTCCAGCTCGGTCGCCGCGTCGTCGAGGCGGATCGCGCCGTCGCGCTCGAGCAGCTCGATCAGGCGCGCGCGCCGCTCCGCGGAGTCCACCGTGGCCATGCCGCTCCCGTTCCGCCGACGCGTGGGCGCCCGCGCGATCGAGAGTAACGGTGGGCGCGCGGGCGGGGCGCCGGTCCGGCGGGCCTCAGCTCTCGCCGTCGCGGTCGCGCCGCACCTGAGCGGACGGGTCGCGACCGGTCACCGGGAACGGCCCCGTCACGCCGTCGCGCAGCTCCGCGATGCGCAGGATGCGGCCGCGCTGCAGGAACCAGCCGGCCACCAGCAGCGGGACGATGATCACCAGCGAGGCGATGGTGAGGGTGCCGACCGGGAAGTCGATCGCCATCAGCACCAGCACCACGGCCAGGAAGACGAGCGTCAGCCAGGAGGTGACCGGAGCGCCGGGGAGCTTGAAGGACGGCTCCTTCGCGAGACCCTTCTTCGCCCACTGCCGCAGCCGCATCTGGCAGAGGATGATCGTGCCCCACGCCGTGATGATGCCCAGGCTCGCGATGTTCAGCGCGATCTCGAACGCCTGGCTCGGCACGAAGTAGTTCAGCACCACGCCCGCGACCGTGAAGGTCGCGGTGAGCAGGATGCCCGCGTAGGGGACGCCGCCCTTCGACATCCGCGTCGTCCACTTCGGGGCGGAGCCGTTCATGCCCATCGAGTGCAGCGCGCGACCGGTGGAGTACAGGCCGGCGTTGAGGGAGGAGAGGGCCGCGGTGAGGACCACGAAGTTCATGATCGAGCCGGCGATCGTGCCGACCTCGGGCCCGCCGATCGAGGAGAAGAACGTGACGAAGGGGCTCTCGCCCTCCTTGTAGGCGGTGTACGGCAGCAGCAGCGAGAGCAGGACGATCGAGCCGACGTAGAAGATCGCGATCCGGAAGATCACCGAGTTGATCGCGCGCGGGATGACCTTCTCGGTGTCCTGCGTCTCGCCGGAGGCGGTGCCGACCAGCTCGATCGCGGCGTAGGCGAAGACGACGCCCTGCATCACCAGGACCGCGGGGAGCAGGCCGTTGGGGAGGATGCCGCCGTTGTCGCCGAGGATCGAGACGCCGGTCTGCACGGTCTCGCCGCCCGCCTGCACCGGGAAGGCGAAGACGAGCCAGATCAGTGCGACGACGAGGAAGGCGACCAGCGCCGTCACCTTGATCAGCGCGAACCAGAACTCGAGCTCGCCGAAGACCTTCACCGCGACCATGTTCGCGGCGAGGACGACGAGCAGCGCGATCAGGGCGAGGAGCCACTGCGGCGCCGCGGTGAAGGCCGACCAGTACTTGAGGTAGACGGCGACGGCGGTGGTGTCGACGATCGAGGTCATCGCCCAGTTGAGGAAGTACATCCAGCCTGCGGCGTAGGCGAACTTCTCGCCGTAGAACTCGCGGGCGTAGGAGATGAACGATCCCGACGACGGGCGGTGCAGGACGAGCTCGCCGAGGGCGCGGAGGATGAAGAAGGCGAAGACGCCGGCGACGAGGTAGGCGATCGCGAGGGCCGGGCCGGCGGAGTTGAGGCGGCCGCCGGCACCGAGGAAGAGGCCGGTTCCGATCGCGCCGCCGATCGCGATCATCTGGAGCTGGCGGGGCTTCAGACCGTGCTGATAGCCCTCCTGCTCGTGCGAGAAGTCCTTCGCGGGCGCCTGCTCCGCACCGATGTCGTCCTGCGCTGTCATGGCGTCACGGTACTCCCGCGCGGGGGCGGTTCCGGCCGCCGAGCGCGAGGCGGGGGCGGGTATGCGCTTGCCCGGCCGGTCGCCGGGGTGCGGAGAGGTGCGCGGAGGCGTTGAGGCTCCTCCACAGGCACTGAAACGCGCCGAGTCGTCCGGATGCCTCGTCGATGTGATCAGATCAGTATGGGTTCGGGCATACGGTTCCCTCGCTGCCGCAGCGCAGCCCGCCTCGCCGGTCTCGGCGACGGCGGTCCGAAGTACAGAGAGGTCTCACCATGTCCTTCCGAGCACCCGGCTCCCGCCGGTCCTTCATCACCGGTCTCGCCCTCACCGGAGCGATGCTGATCGCGCCGGTCGCAGCGGCGTACACCGTGTCCCACCCCGAGGAGGGAGGGACGTGGATCCACGGGACGACCGGCGGGACCGTGCTGTCGTCGTATCAGCACGACTCGCGGTCGCACAAGGCGACAGTCTTCAACGGCGAGTACCACCGCACCGGCTGCAAGGCTGCGGGCCGGGACGCCTCGGTGAGTGCACCCGCTCGCACGTTCGAGGTCGACTCCGCGTACTACGACGTCTGCTGAGTCCTGATCGAGAGGCGGGCGGGGCTTCGGCCTCGCCCGCCCTGACAGCGGGAGAGCTGTGAGAAGCAAGAGTGTGGTCCTCGGCTATGTGCTGGCCGTCGTCCTGGCGGCGGTGCTCGCCGTCCTGTTCATTCGCGCCTTCGATGCGCGTGGCCCGGTGTGGAACGGGGGCTGGCAGCTCGTCGTGTCGCAGGACGCGACACCCCGGGTCTCCGCGAGCGAGGTCTACCGTGACCTCACGGCGCTGGCGGACGATCGTGGTGTCGACATCGTCCGCTACGCCGAGGATTCGGTGGATCCGGCGACCGTGCGCCACCTCTACGTCGCAGGCGAGGGGACCGCGGCGGAGCTGCTCCGCGACGGCTACGGCGCTGTCGACACCGCGATCACGACGACGGTCGCGCCGCTGCAGGACCTCGGCCTGCTCGATCCTCGCGGGGCCTGGCTGGTCGGGGGTGATCGAGCGGATGCGGAGGCGGTGCTCGCTGTCATCGAGAACGGCGGCTGGTCGGGCCGGGTCGCGCCCTACGCCTCGGGCATCGACGTCGACACGTACCGCGAATACGGCGATCTGATGCGCTCGTTCGCCGTCGCGCTGCTCGCCGTCATCGTCCTGGTCGGAGCGGGAACGCTGCTGCGGAGCCGGGCGCACGGGGTGCAGCGGCTGCATGGCGCGGGGCTTCTCAAGATCCTGCTCGCGGAGTGGCGCTTCCTCGCGCTCCCGGTGGTCGCCTTCTCCGTCGGCGGAGTGGCGGCGGTCGCTCTCGCGACGGCCGCTCTGAACGGCCTCGCGCAGCTGCCGACGGTCCTCGCGCTCTCCGGCCGGCTGCTCGCGCTCCTCCTGCTCGCCGCGGTCGTCGCGCAGATCCTCGCGATCGCCCTCACCGACGGCCGCCGGCTCGTCGACCAGGTGAAGGGTGAGATCGACGGCTGGTGGGTGCTGCTCGGCGTCTACGCGGTCCGGGTCCCGGCGGTGCTGGTGCTCCTCGCGATCGTCGCCGCGCTCGGGCAGAGCGCCCGGGTCGCCGAGGTCGAGGGGCGCAGCCGCGAGCTCCGGAGTGTCGCGCAAGACGCGGTCACGATCGGCATCGGCGGTTACTTGAGCCCGTCCGAGTACCACGCCGCTGATCGGCGACTGGCCGATCTGGCCGTCTCGCAGGAAGCCTCCGGCGGGGTGATCTTCGTCACGCCGGGACTCAGCGACCAGGGAAACGTGCTGCTCGTCAATGAGGGATACCTCCGGAGGGTCGAGGTGCTCGGCGACGACGGGCGCCGGATGGCCGAGGTCCCCGACGGCGTCCTCACTGTCCTCGAGCCGGAGGACACGTCTGCTGAGTACCGGCTGTCCGTGCTGGCCGACTTGCACTCCTGGCAGGACACGCAGTCGAGCGTCTCGGATCCGGCACCGGGGACCGTCGGTCTTCCCGTCGCGGAGCACGTCGTGCCGTCGGGGCAGGTCCTCGTCACCCTGGGCTCCGGTGAGCACAGCTTCCGCCCGGAGCCCGAGCTCGTCGATCCGGTCGTCGTCGTTCTGCCATCGGTCGGGGTGCTCGCCGCCTCCGAGCTGGTCGCGGTGATCACCCAGGGAGGAGTGATCTTCACCGAACCCGCGGCGCTCCCGGCCGCCATCGAGGTGGGCGGTCTCTCCCCCTTCGTGGCCTCCATCACTCCAGTGGCGTACCAGGCGAACGAGCAGTACCGGCGGGCGCTCGGCGCCCACGTGATCAACGTGATCGGGTTCGTGAGCGGCGGGATCGTCGTGCTGCTCACCGGACTGGTCGCGGCGGTGGTGCTGGTGGAGAAGGACCGCAAGCGGGCGTTCGTGCACCGGCTGTCCGGGCTCGGACCGCTCACGGCGCACCGCAGCGGGCTCCTGCTGGAGGGTGTGCTGCTGACCGCGACGCTGGCGCTCGCCGTCGTCCCGCAATGGTTCCGCGATCCGAAGGACGTCCGCACGGTGATCGACCTCGGCACGGTCGACACCGAGAACTTCCTGCTCGAGCAGACGGCGCTGGACATCGGCGTGGTCGCGGCCAGCGCTGCGCTCCTCCTCGCGTGCCTGGCCCTCGCCCACCGGAGGGCGAGCCGCTCGCCCGTCGTCGACACCTGATGCGCTCCCCGCTCCACTCCTCCCTCCCGACCGAACGGAAAGTCCTCCCGTGATCCTCGCCACCCACCTCGCCAAGGGCTACGGCCGACGCACGCTGTGGAGCGGACTCGACGTGACCGTCGCCTCGGGCAGCACCCTCGCCCTCACCGGCGCGAGCGGCAGCGGCAAGTCGACGCTCCTCAACTGCCTCGGGCTCCTCGACGCCCCCGACTCGGGCTCGATCGAGGTCGACGGCGAGGAGCTGACCCGCCTCCGGGCGCACGGCCGCCGGCGCTTCCGGCGGGACCGGCTCGGCTACCTCTTCCAGAGCTACGCCCTCGTCGACACCGCGACCGTCGAGCAGAACCTCGCGATCGCGCTCGGCGAGCGGCGCGGCCGCAGCGACCGGTTCGAGCGCGCGCTCGAGCGCGTCGGCCTGGCGGGGCGGGGCCGCGAGCGCGTCGCCCGGCTGAGCGGTGGCGAGCAGCAGCGGGTCGCGCTCGCCCGGCTGCTGGTCAAGAGCCCGACCCTGGTCCTCGCCGACGAGCCGACCGGCGCCCTCGACGCCGAGAACAGTGAGACCGTGCTCGACGTGCTGACCGAGCTGGCCGGTCACGGCGCGAGCGTGGTCGTCGCGACCCACGACCCCGCGATCGCGAGCTGGTGCGACGACCGGCTCCACCTCGCTGCGCCCTGAGCCGGGGGAGCCCCGGCCGAACGGTGCGGGTCGGGGGTCTCGGTACGCCCGCTGCGCGGGCTGCTCGACCCGCAGAAGGACCCGCTGCGCGGGCGGCTCGCCAGCAGGGGGTCTCCAGCGGGAGTGCTCAGCCCCATTCACGCTGGTCGAGTAGCCCCGCAGGGGCGTATCGAGACCCGACCCCGTCAGCACGTGGGTTCTGCGGACTCGACCCCTGGCGAGGGTGGGTCTCGATACGCCCGCTGCGCGCGCTACTCGACCAGCAGAAGGGACCCGCTGCGCGGGCTACTCGACCAGCGAACGGACCCGCTGCGCGGGCTACTCGACCAGCGGAGGAAGGGTGGCGAAGGCGAGGTCGAGGAGGGGGAGGCGGTCGCGCTCGACGACGGCCGTCAGGACGCGGTCGCCGAGGTCGGCGCCGACGCCGAGGACGTGCGCGTCGGTGTCGATCCGGAGTCCGGGGACCGGGCGGCCGTCGAGGAGGAGCGGGACGTCGTGCTCGACGCACTTCTCGGTCGCGGGGCCGAGCAGCTCGCCGGGGAGCCGGCCGCGGACGCGCACGGCGTGGAACCGGTTCCTCAGGATGTGGTTCACGTGCTCGACGAGCACGCTCTCGACCGAGTGCCACGGCGGGGCGGGCTCGTGCGCGACGGTCGTCCGCACCGCCTCCCACAGCCACGGGTAGCGCATCCGGGCCTTGATCGCGGTCATCCAGTCGGGCAGCGGGTGCACCGGCGGGGCGTCGAGCGAGGCGCGCTGCTCGTCGTCGAGCTCCGCGAGGTTGGCGGGGTCGTCGTGGTCGTCCGGGTTCAGCCAGAGCGTGTAGCCGATCGCCACGGACTCGATCTCGACGCGTCCGCCGGAGGAGCTCGACGCCGTGCCGGACGTCCACGGCTCGAGCGACGGCTGAGGAACGAAGCCGTACAGCGGGCCCGGGAAGGCTCGCGCCACCTCGTCGAGGGTCGGCGGGACCGGGACGTCCTCGAGGCGGGCGCTCTCGTCGTAGAACATCCTCCGAGGGTGCCGCGGCGGCGCGGCGGGCGCAACGGCGGGCGGTGAGCCGGCGCGAAGCGGCGGCGGGCGGGAGGAGGCGAGCGGAGGTCCGGCGATGGCGGGTCGCGATACGCCCGCGGAGCGGGCTACTCGACCAGCACAGGGGGGCGGGTCGCTCCGCGGTGCTCGGCGGAAGCATGCTGGTCGAGTAGCCCCGCCAGGGGCGTATCGAGACCCGACGCCATCAGCACGTGTGTTCTGCAGACTCGGCTCTCGGTGATGGTGGGTCTCGATACGCCCGCGGAGCGGGCTACTCGACCAGCATGAGGGGGGCCCGCTGCGCGGGCTGGTCGACCAGCAACGGTGCTCAGCCGCGGGCGTGGCGGGTGACGAAGGTGAAGTCGAGGAAGGGGAGGCGGTCGCGGTCGACGACGGCCGTCAGGAAGCGGTCGCCGAGGTGGGCGCCGACGCCGAGGACGTGCGGGTCGGTGTCGATCCGGATGCCGGGGACCCACCGCCCGTCGAGGAGGAGCGGGACGCCGTGCTCGACGCCGAGGTCCATCGCGGGGCCGAGGAGCTCGCCGGGGTCGCTCCCACCGGCGCGCTCGCTGCGGAGGCGGCTCCTCAGGACGCGGTTCACGTGCTCGAGGAGCGCGAACTCGATGCTCTGCCACGGCGAGTGCTCCTCCGCCACGCTCGTCCGCACCGCGTCCCAGAGCTGGGGGTACGGCATCCGGGCGGCGATCTCCGCCATCCACTCGGGCACGGGGCGCGTCGGCGAGACGTCGAGCGAGGGCCTCGGCTCGCCGCCGAGCTCCTCGAGATTCGCGGGGTCGTCGTGGTCGTCCGGGTTGCGCCAGAAGGTGTAGCCGATCGAGGCCTCGTCGAAGAGGATCACCCCGCCCGCATCGCGCGCCGAGGCCGAGGACACCCACTCCTCCAGGGACGGCTGCGGCGTGAGGGTGAAGAGCGGACCTCGGAAGAACCGCGTCACGACGTCCAGCGTCGGCGGCTCGGGGAGCTCCTCGGGGGACATGTACTCGTCGGCATGCATCCGTTCAGCCTCACGCGACGGCGGCGCGGTGGGCAACGCCGTTCGGCGAACCGGCGCGAGGCGACGCACCGGGGCTCAGGCCGGCGTCGAGACCGACGTCGCCGTGTCGCCGCGTGCGGCTCGCGCCCGCGCCTTGATCGCCTCGATGACCTCGGTCTTGGCGTCCGAGTAGGCGTTCATGTCGGCCCAGTACCGCTCCATCAGCGAGCGCTTCGTCGCCTCGTAGAGGGCGCGGTCGGCCGCGTCGCGGCGGAGGTGGTCGCGGAGCAGGAGGTACTCCTCGATCGCGGCGTCGCCCCGGGCGTAGAGGTGCACGTGCACGTCCCGCTCCGGGGTGCGGACGAGGCGATGGCCGGGCTCGCGGACGCGCAGCCGGTAACCGGCCGCGAGCAGTGGGGCGAGGTAGTCCTCCTCCGCGGTGATGTCGGGGACCGCGACGGCGATGTCGACGATCGGCTTCGCGGCCAGGCCGGGCACGGACGTGGAGCCGATGTGCTCGATCGCGACGTCCAGCGCGGCGAGGGCCTGCGCGATCCGCCGCTGGTGCTCGCGGAACGCCTCCGCCCAGCCCTCGTCGTACGCGTGCAGCCCGACCGCGAGCGGCTCGGCTCCACCGACGATGTCGACGGTCGTGACGTCCGGCCGGGGGTGCTCGCTGCTGTCCATACCGGAATCCTCGCAGTGCTCGCGGCCCCTGATCGCGGCGGGCGAACGTCCGGGGCAAGGGCTTGCAGCCCGCCGATCGGAGGGATTGTCTGGAGGGAGGAGAGAGAGGTGTCACCATGACGCAGACCTTCCCCGCGTGGTTGCGGGACCAGGAGAAGAGGGACGACGAGGTCGGCGAGCTCGCCCAGACCTACGCCGGCCGCGGCGACCTGCCGGAGCACGGCGGACGCGCCATCTACGACGGCTACTTCGCGAGCGAGCCCGCCTCGGCGCAGGCCTCGCTCGACCGGGCCTGGATGGAGTTCGAGGCGCACCCCGAGCCGTCCGCCACCTCGGACGAGCCGGAGGGACTGCGATGAGCGACCAGACCCCGAGCCCCGTCGAGGACCCGGACGACCAGGCCGACAAGCCCTCGCAGGCCGAGGGCGAGGATCCGCGCGACACCCCGGTCGAGGTGCTGCCCGCCGAGGGCAAGCCCTCGAAGGCCGAGGGCTGAGCCGAAGGCTCGGAGGTGGAGGGGCGTTCCCGGTGGGGGCGCCCCTTTCCGTTGCCTGCGGTGGGGGGATCTCGATACGCCCGCTGCGCGGGCTACTCGATCAGCATGGGGTGCCTGCTGCGCTGGCTTCTCGATCAGCAGGGGGTGCCCGCTGCGCGGGCTTCTCGCCCGCATGATCCGGCGACGGCAGTCCATTCAGCAGAAGTTGCGGTACTCGCTGGCGACTACCGCAACTTTTGAGGAGTGGGGAGGGGGGCGACGGCGGGTGGGTCAGCGGCCGACGGCGGCCATCAGCTCGTGGGCCTCGGCGCTCTCGGGGTACTGGGCGAGGACGCGCTCGAGGTCGCGGCGGGCCGGGGCACGCCGGCCATCGGCGAGGTGGGTGCTGGCCCGCTCGTAGAGGGCCTCGATCCGGAGCTCGACGGGTCGGGCGGTCGTGACGTTGGGCCGCACCACGCGGTCGAAGGCCTCGAGGGCGCTCTCGATCAGGCCGAGCTCGCGCAGGGCGACGCCGCGGCGGATGAGGACCGCGGCGGACGGGGCGTCGACGTTGACCACCGGCGCCGAGAACTGCGCCATGTCGCCCCAGCGCCGCCGGGCGGAGTAGAGCGAGGCGAGCGTCGAGGCGGCCAGTGTCGAGGGCGGGAGCGTCTCGACGGCGGCCGTGGCGCCGGCCGGGTCGTCCGCGGCGGCGAGCTCGGCGAAGAGCAGGCGCAGCGCGGTCGCGTCGAGCGGGACGTCGATGTCGAGTCCGGCGCTGAGCGGCAGGTGGGCCGTGAGGACGATCCCGTAGCGGCGGAGGAACGGATCGGCGGCCGGGTCGTAGCGCATCCGCACCAGCCAGCCGGCGAGGCGGAGGGCGCGGTCGTCCTCCCGGCGCGAGAGCGCGTCGCGGACCAGCTCGATCACGGCGGCGAGCTTCGAGCCCTCGGGGGAGGCGGCGGTCGCCTCGTGCAGCTCGGCGGCGGGGGCGCCCGCGCGGATCAGGCGGATGAGCGGCGCCTCCCACGGCTGCGCCAGCGGCGAGGGCCGGACGAGACCGGGGCCGCTGGGCATCGACAGCCCGGCCGAGAGCCGGGAGCGGCTGAGGGAGCGGCTGAGCGTCGGGCCCACGACGGGGTGCAGGCGAGCACCCGCGAGGACGCGCAGCTCTCCTGCGGTCCGGAAACCGATCCCCACTGCAGCACTCCCCCACTCGGGGGACCCACTCGACCCCCCAGGTCCCCAGTTTACGGGGTCCCCCGGCCTCCCTCCCCCCGAAAGGGGTCCGCGGCCGTGTCGGGAATCGGAGGAGGGCCGACGCGGCAGGGCGGACGGCCGCGAGCGGCCTCGACGGAGGGTGCGATCGGGCGGCGTCTCCCCGAGCGGTGACCCTTCGGCCACCGCCCGCGGAGGCGTCTCCGTCAGGACGCCCCGGTCGGGACGCCCCGGTCAGGATGCCCCGGTCAGGGCGCCCCGGTCAGGCGACGGCCGTGAGGCGGGAGCCGTCCGCGGCGCTGCGCTCGACGGCGTCGAGCACCTGTTGCACCTGCAGGGCGTCGGCGAACGAGGGCGTGGGCTGGACGCGCTCGGCGATCGCCGTGACGAGGTCGACGACCTGGTGGCTGAAGACGTGCTCGTAGCCGAGCCCGTGCCCGGTCGGCCACCAGGCGGCGGCGTAGGGGTGCACCGGCTCCGTCACCTGGATGGTGCGGAAGCCCTGGGCGTCCACGGGGTCGCGGGCGTCGTAGTACTCGAGCTCGTTCAGCCGCTCGAAGTCGAAGGCGATCGAGCCCGTCTCGCCGTTGATCTCGATGCGGTTGGCGTTCTTCCGGCCGGTGGCGACGCGGGTCGACTCGAAGACGCCGACGGCCCCTCCGCTGAGCGTCGCGGTGAACAGCGCGGCGTCGTCGACGGTGACCGGGCCGCGCTCGGCGCCCTCCTCGGCGCGACCGCCGAGGCCGGCCTGCGCGGAGAGGACCGGGCGCTCGGTGACGAAGGTCCGCAGCATCGCCGAGACGCCGTCGATCGTCTGCCCGGTGAGCCACTGCGCGGTGTCGATGCTGTGCGCGCCGATGTCGCCGAGGGCGCCGGAGCCGGCCCTCTCCTTGTCGAGCCGCCAGGTCAGCGGTCCCTCGGAGTCGCTCAGCCAGTCCTGCAGGTACTGCGCGCGGACGTGCCGGATCTCGCCGAGCCGGCCCTCCTCGAGGAAGCGCTTGGCGAGGGCGAGCGCCGGGGTGCGGCGGTAGCTGAAGCCGCACATCGCGAAGCCGGTCGCGGCGGCGGCCGCCTCGGTCATCGTCCGCGCCTCGGGGACGGAGCGCGCGAGCGGCTTCTCGCAGAGCACGTGCTTGCCGGCCTCGAGGGCGGCGATCGCGATCTCGGCGTGCTGGTCGCCCGGGGTGCAGATGTCGATCAGGTCGATGTCGTCGCGGGCGATCACCGCGCGCCAGTCGATCGAGGACTCGGCCGCGCCGAAGTTCTCGGCGGCGGCCCGCGCGCGGCCCTCGTCGCGGCCGACGACGACGGCGAGCTCGGGCTGCAGCGGCAGGTCGAAGAAGCGCGGGGCGGTCCGCCAGGCCTGGGCGTGGGCGCGGCCCATGAAGGCGTGGCCGATCATGGCGACGCGGAGGGGTGCTGTCATCGGGGGTCTCCTCGGAAGGGGCGCGCCGGCCGCGACCAGGAAGAGGTCGCGGCCGGCGCGGGACGGGTCGGGTGGTGCCTGCGGGCGCGGGCGGAGTCAGGCGCGGACGGGCTCGCCGACCGGTTCGCCGGCGGCGGTCCGCAGCGGGAGCAGCTCGGGCCGCTCCACCCTGGACTCGATCTCGACGACCGCCTTCTCGGCGCTCGAGCGGAGGATCGCGTCCATGATCTCGAGGACGTGCAGCCCGAGGCGGCCGGAGGCGCGGTGCGGCCGGTCCTCCTCGATCGCCTCGGCGATGTCGGCGAGACCGACGCCGCGCCCGGTGTCGACGACGCCGGCGGAGTCGGGGACGACCCGCCAGTCCTCGTCGCGCACCGCGACCTCGACCGGGTCCGAGAACATGTTCGGGTCGGGGACGGCGATGGTGCCCTCCGTCCCGAAGATCTCGAACTTCGGCGCGCGGGTGCGCCAGACCTCGAAGCTGACCATCACGGTCGAGGTGACGCCGTTCTCGTGCTCGAGCAGCGCGCTGATGTGCGTGTCGATCGAGACGGGGATCGGCGTGCCGGCGCGCGGGCCGGACTCGATGGTGCGCGGCCGGTCCGAGCGGGTCGCGAGACCGGTGACCCGGACGACGGGGCCGAAGAAGTGCACCAGCGCGGTCAGGTAGTACGGGCCCATGTCCAGCAGCGGGCCGCCGCCGGGCTGGTAGTAGAACTCCGGCGCCGGGTGCCAGCGCTCGTGGCCGGGAGCGGCCCAGTGCACCTGCGCGGCGATCGGCGTGCCGATCACTCCGGAGTCGAGCGTCTGCCGCGCGGTCTGCACGCCGGTGCCGAGCACGGTGTCGGGGGCGCTGCCGAAGCGCAGGCCCAGCTCCTCGGCGAGGTCGAGCATCGGCGCGGCCTCGGCGGGGTTCAGGCCGAGCGGCTTCTCCGCGAAGACGTGCTTGCCGGCCTTCAGCGCGCGGGTGCCGATCTCGACGTGCGCGGCGGGGATGGTCAGGTTGAGCACGGCGTCGACCTCGGGGTCGGCGATCAGCTCGTCGACCGAGAGGGCGCGGACGCCCTGCTCGTCGGCGACCTCCTGCGCACGCGCGGTGTTCAGGTCGGCGACCGCGACGAGGCGGAGGCCGGGGAAGGTCGGGAGGTTCGCGAGGTACTGCTCGCTGATCTTGCCGACTCCGATGATGCCGACTCTCAGCGGGAGGCCCACAGCAGTCCCCTCTCGATGATGGTGCGGACGTTGGCGTCCTGGAGGATCTCGACGCGGTGACCCGGGGTCGAGACGAAGATGCGGCCCTCGCCCCACTGGCGGGTCCAGACGGCGGGGGAGGTGATCGGGCGGTGCCACGGGTCCCACTCGCGGACGGCCTGCGTGGTGGTCGCGAGCACGTCGTTGTAGTCGTCGTGCAGCACCCAGTACTGCTCGGTGGTGAGCTCGAAGTCGCTGATGCCCTGGGTGATCGGGTGGTCGGCCGCGAGGGCCGTCATCTCGATCGTGTGCGGGACGTAGTTGTCCGACTGCTCGCCGGTGCGCTCGTCCGGGTGCTTGCCCGGGTGCGAGACGAACTGGCCGCCGATCAGCTGCAGGTAGTCGGAGTTGTTGCGGTACGAGTCGGCGATGCCGCCGTGCCAGCCGGCCAGGCCGGTGCCGCGCTCGACGGCCGCGCGCAGGCCGAGGAACTCGGGCCACTCGATCGAGGTCATGGTGTTGGACTGCACGATCAGGTCGACGGTGCGCAGGTAGTCCTCGTCGGCGTAGACGGCGGTCGACTCCTCGACGCGCACCTCGAAGCCGTTCTCGGCGAGGAAGGGGAGGAACAGCTCGGTCGCCTCGACGGGCTGGTGGCCGTCCCAGCCGCCGCGGACGACGAGCGCCCTCTTGGCGGGAGTGGACGGGGGGAGGTCGGTCATCGGTGTCCTCGGGGTGCTCGGCGGATCGCTCCGCGGTTCGTCATCGAACGGTAGTTGCGCAACTCTGTTGCCGTTGCCGCCCGTGTGCGTCCAGTCTGCACCCGCGGAGAGTCGTGGGCAAGGCGGTATCCGGGGTCTTGCAGCGGTCGTCTCGCGGCTGGGTTTCGCAACTCGTTCTGCTCTACAGTGGGGGCATGGACGACAGCGGTGCCGCTCCCCGGCCGACGATGGCGCGCATCGCCGAGCGCGCGGGGACGAGCGTGCCGACGGTCTCCAAGGTGCTGAGCGGCGGCACCGACGTCTCCGAGGCGACCCGGCTGCGGGTGATGGAGGCCGCGCACGAGCTCGGCTACCGGCGCCGGCCGCGGCTGCGCCCGCCGGCGGAGGACCCGCACGTCGCGCACATCGTCGACGTCGTGGTCGGCCACCTCGACGGCACCTGGATCGGTCCCGTGCTCGGCGGGATCGAGGAGGAGGCCGCGGCGGCCGGCGTCGACCTGGTGCTCACCCGCGCGCGGCCCGACGGGGAGTGGGTCAATCGGCTCCTGCGCCGCTCGTCCCTCGGCGCGATCGTCGTCCTCGTGGACGTCACGGCGGCGCAGCTGCACCTGCTCACCACGGCCGAGCTGCCCGTGGTGATCGTGGATCCGATCACCCGCCCGCCCGCCGACGTGGCGAGCGTCGGCGCGACCAACTGGGACGGCGGCCGGATGGCGGCGGAGCACCTGCTCGCCCAGGGCCACACCCGCATCGGCGTGATCGCGGGCGCCCGCGGGCAGCTCTACAGCAGCGCCCGGCTCGACGGCTTCAGCACGGCGCTGCGCGATGCCGGGGTGCCGCTGCCGCGGGAGCGCGTGGTCTACGGCGGCTGGAACCGCGACCGCTCCCGGGTGGTCGCCTCCGCGATGCTGGCGGACGCGCTGATCCGGCCCACCGCGCTCTTCGCCCTCTCGGACACCATGGCGCTCGGCGTCTACGACGCGGCCGACCTGGCCGGCCTGCGCATCCCGGACGACCTCAGCGTGATCGGCTTCGACGACGTGCAGGAGTCGGCGTGGGCGACGCCGCCACTGACCACGATCCAGCAGCCGATCGCCCAGATGGGGGCCGCCGCCTTCCGGATGCTGCACCAGGCGCACCGCGCGGCCCGGCCGCTGTCCTCGAGCGCGACACGGCTGGAGCTCGAGACGCGCCTGATCGAGCGCGCGTCGGTGGCGCGTCCGCGCTGAGGGCGGTCCGCCGGGTGGGCTGCGTACTGCTCCTCTGAGGAGTCGACCGCGCCGTTCCCCGCACCGCGGTCGAGGCGAGTAGATTATGTCTCTGGAGACATGATCGTGGAGGTGTGCTGATGACGGAGAGCTCGACCGCCGTGCGCTCCGCTCGCTCCAGCCGCGGCTTCACGCAGCAGCAGCTGGCGGACCTGACCGATGTCGATCAGGCCCGGATCTCGCGCATCGAGAACGGCCGAGACGCGGACTTCAGCACGGTGCAGCGCGTCCTGGCGGGCGCGGGGCACCGGCTCTACGCGCTGCCCCTCCAGCGGGACGATGCCGCGGCCGCCGCTGTCGAGATCCGCGGACGGCTGCGAGTGGGGGATCGGGATCGCGCCCTGCGGGCACTCCTGCAGCTCAACGACAACCTCGTCGCTGAGCACGGGCTCCTCCGAGGTGTGCTGGGGCTGGCGGAGCCCGAGCCGACGCGGAACCGCGCGTGGGACGCGGCGATCGCCGCGCTCGTCGCCTGGCGTCTGGGCGAGGAGGGGCTGCCTCTCCCGGCCTGGGTGACCCGGCCCATGCGCTACCTCCCTGTCGCCGTCGTCCTCGAGATCGACCCCGCGGATCCGGCGCCGCCCGAGTCGGAGGTGCCCGAGGAGTTCCTGCGGCGCGGCGTGCACGTGTGGCGAGACACCTTCGCGAGCGTGTGATCGTGGCCGTCTCGCTCGACCGCGACGACATCATCGCGGGTCTCGCGGAACTCGTCGCTGAGCTCCATCAGCTGCGGGAGACGGCGGGCATCCGGCTCGTCGGCGGTGCCGCCCTCGCCCTCCGCTACTTCGACAGGGGCACGACGCAGGATCTGGACTCGCTCCACGTGAACCCGGGCAGTGATGACGTGGTGACAGGGGCGGCTGCGAAGGTGGCACGCAGGCACGGGTGGAGCGACGACTGGCTGAACTTCGCGGTGGAGCAGACCGGATCGGTGCCGACTCTCGGCGAGCGGGTCGTCGAGTGGGAGACGGTGTACGACCGTGCGGGGGTCGTGATCCAGGTCGCATCAGCTGATGCTCTTCTCGCGATGAAGCTTCGCGCCAATCGACCCGGTCGCGATACCAACGACATCCGTCAGCTTCTGAGTCTCTGCGAGGTCGGCACTCTGGAGGCCGCTGAAGACCTGTTCGAGAGCTTCTACCCCGGCGACGCGCTCGCCGACCGCGCCGTCGCGATCGTGACCCGGATTCTCGAGGCGGGGCTGCCGGAGAAGCCGCCCTCGCCAGGGCCGATTCTTCTCTGAGTGCCGGGAGCGCGCCGAGTCGCCCGAGAAGGCGCGTTCTCGGGGTGGAGAACGAGCCTTCTCGGGCGAGTCGATGCGGCGGGTGGCTAGAGGGCGCCCTGGGTGGCGGTGCCGGCGGGGATCGGGGAGAGGCGGGTGACGACGGGGGGCGCGGCGACGAGGCCCTTGATGGCGGCGTTCAGGCGGACGACGGGGTCGCCGGCGCCGTGGGCGTCGAGGGCCTCGGCGCTGGTCCACTTCTCGAGCATGACGATGGTGCCGTCGGGGGAGTCGTGGATCGCGTAGAGCTCGCAGCCCTCCTCGCCGTGGACCTCGGCGATGGCGGGGGAGAGGGCGGCGACGAGGGCGTCGCGCTTGCCCTCGGCGGGGGTGAAGATCGCGGTGACGACGACGGGGTCGGACATGGCAGTGCCTTTCGTGGAGGGGTGGTGGGGCGGAGTCAGCGCTGCGCCGGGGCGGCGCAGCTGGAGCGGATGACGAGGTCGGCCTGGACCTCGATGTGCTGGGGGGTGTCGGGGATCCGGCCCTGCATCCGGGCGAGCACCAGGTCGACGCTGTGCCGGGCGAGCATGTCGATCGGCTGGCGGACGACGCTGAGCGGCGGGGTGACGAGCTCGCTCCACGGGTTGTCGTCGAAGACGACCACGGAGAGCGCCTCGGGGATCGCGACGCCGAGCTGGAACAGGCGGTGCACGGCGCTGCGCACCTGCGCCGTGTTGGCGACGATCAGGGCGGTCGGCGGCTCCGGAAGCGCGAGCAGCGCGGCGACGGCCTCGCCGCCGATGTCGCCGCGGAACGGGACCTCGCGGATCAGCGTCCCGTCGATCGGCAGCCCGGCGGCGGTGAGGGCGGCGCGGTAGCCGGCGACGCGCGCCTGGCCGGTCGAGGTGCGCAGCGGCCCCGAGACGATCGCGATCCGGCGGTGGCCGAGCGCGAGCAGGTGATCGGTCGCGCGGGCGGCGGAGGCGGAGTTGCCGATGCTGACCACGTCGACGTCGTCGAGACCGGGGGTGGTGCGGTCGACGAAGACGACGTCGATCCCGGCCCGGCGCAGCCGCGACCACTTCTCGAGGTTCTCGCCGGACGGGGTCGCGATGACGCCGCCGACCGAGCGGTCGAGCAGGCTGGTGAGCGACTCGCCCTCGACGTGCGAGTCCTCCTGCGTCGTCATCAGGAGAACCTGGGCGCCGCGGGCGCGCGCCTCCCAGACGACGCTGTCGGCCAGGCGGGCGAAGAACGGGTTCGTGAGGTCGGGCAGGACCAGACCGATGGACAGGGTCTGACCGTGGCTCAGCTCGCGGGCCGCGGCGCGCGGCCGGAAGCCGAGCTGCTCGATCGCCTCGACCACACGGCGCCGGGTGTCGACGGCGACCGGGCCGGTCCCGTCGTTGAGCACGCGCGACACCACGGACACCGAGACGCCCGCACTGCGCGCGACGTCGCGGATCGTCGGTGCTTTCTGCACGGTTCCTCCCCAGCTGTCGGGCAATCGTATCGGCGCCGGACCGGGCCGCCGCGCCCGCTGTTGACACACTCTAATCGTTGCTGGTACAAAACTGGTACCGGTTCCACTGAGGCCGGCGAGCAGCACTTCCCCGACGAAGACTGCGCACGACGACGACGTCCTCCGCCCCCGAGGCGGCCCTCTGCGTCCGTGCGCCCCCGGACCAGAGAGGCCACCGTGAACCTGTACAAACTCCTCGGCGATCGCGAACGAGAGGGCCGCCCCATCCGCATCGGGCTGATCGGTGCCGGGCGCTACGGCACCATGTACCTCTCGCAGGCGCGCAACATCCCCGGCGTCCACGTGGTCGCCATCGCCGACGTCAACGTCGCGCGGGCTCGCGGCGCCTTCGAGCTGGTCGACTGGCCGGCCGAGGCGATGGCCGCGGACATCCCCGAGGCACTCGCGAACCGGACGACCACCATCGTCGACAACGCCGCCGTCCTCTTCGAGCACGACATCGACGTCATCATCGAGGCGACCGGCAACCCGATCGTCGGCGTGCACCACGCGCTCCGGGCGATCGAGACCGGCAAGCACATCATCATGGTCACCGTCGAGGCCGACGCGCTGGCCGGCCCCGCGCTCGCCAAGCGCGCCGAGGCCGCGGGCATCGTCTACTCGATGGCCTACGGCGACCAGCCGGCCCTGATCATGGAGCTCGTCGACTGGGCCCGCACCAGCGGCTTCGACGTCGTCTGCGCCGGCAAGGGCGCCAAGTACCTCGAGCACTACCACCAGATGAACCCCGACAACGTCTGGGAGAACTGGGAGTTCAGCAAGGAGCTGACCGACTCCGGCCAGCTCAACCCGTACATGCACACCTCGTTCCGCGACGGCACGAAGGCCGCGATCGAGATGGCGGCGGTCGCGAACGCGGCGGGCCTGGTGCCCTCCGACTCCGGCCTCACGTTCACGCCGGGCGATGTGGAGGAGATCGCGACGATCAGCCGGCCGAGCTCGATCGGCGGCGCCCTCGACCACGAGGGGACGGTCGACGTGATGTCGAGCGTCAACCGCGACGGCTCCCTCATCCCGCACAACACGCAGGAGGGCGTCTACGTCGTCGTCAAGGCGACCAACCCCTACGTGTCCACCTGCTTCGACGAGTACCCGTGGCACCCGGACCCGACCAAGCAGTACGCGGCGCTCTACCGGCCGTACCACTACGTCGGCCTCGAGCTGAACGTGTCGATCGCCAACGCGGCGCTGCGCGGGATCTCGACCGGGCACCCCGAGGGCTTCTACGGCGACGTCGTCGCGACCGCGAAGAAGGACCTCAAGGCCGGCGAGTTCCTCGACGGCGAGGGCGGCTTCACCGTCTACGGCAAGCTCGTCTCCGCGAAGCACTCGGTCGCCATCGGGGCGCTCCCCGTCGCCCTGGCCCACCACGTCGAGCTGCGCCACGACATCGCGCAGGGCGCGACCGTCGGATGGGACGACGTGATCATCGACGAGTCGCTCGCCGAGGCGCTCGAGCTGCGCCGCGAGACCGAGGCGCTGCTCGCCTCCTGACCCCCTCGGGCCGGGCGCGTCCTCCGCCCGGCCCGCCTCCGCACCACCCTCGCGATCCGCGACCCCGCACGACCCCGCCCCACCTTCCGATGACGAAAGGCCCCCTCCCATGTCCTTCCCCACCCGCGCCACCCGCGCCACCAGCGCCGCCCTCGCCGGGCTCGCCTCCCTGACGCTCCTCGTCGGCTGCTCGGCCTCGCCCGACGGCGACGGCGGAGGTGCCGCCGCCGGGGGCTCCGGCGCCGACATCGTGTCGCTCGTCGACTCGTCCGCGCAGACCCCGGTCGACGAGGTCACCTCCTCGCTCGGCGACCCGGCCGTCCCCGACGGCGCCAAGCTCTGCTACATCACCCGCACCCTCTCGAACGAGTTCTGGGGCTACGAGCGCGACGGCTTCGAGAACCGCGCGAAGGAGCTCGGCGTCGACTACCAGACCTTCGACGTCACGGACGAGTCCTCGATCACCGAGCAGCTCGACAAGGCCAAGAGCGCGATGAACCAGGGCTGCACCGCGATCCTCGCCTCGCCCATCTCGGCGACCGGCCTCGACTCGGTCTTCGAGTCCGCCCTCGCCGACGGCATCCCGGCCGTCGTGCTGAACGACGCGAAGAGCGACGTCCCCGGCGTCGTCTACGTCGGCCCCGACGCGACCACCATCGGCGCCACGGCCGCGGACTACATCGCCGACCTGCTGCCGGACGGCGGCCAGGTCGCGATGATCGAGGGCGACCCCGGCTCCTCCAACGCGATCAACCGCGGCGACGGCTTCACGGCCGCGCTCGCGAAGCACGAGAACCTCGAGCTCGTCGCCTCGCAGACCGCCTCGTGGGACCAGACCAAGGCGCAGGAGATCGCGACCACGATGCTCACGGCGAACCCCGACATCAAGGCGTTCTACTCGCAGAACGACGGCATGGCGCTCGGCGTGCAGGCCGCCATCGACGCGAAGGGCCTCACCGGGAAGGTGATCCTCGTCGGCACCGACGGCATCCCGCAGGCCAAGAAGCAGATCCTGGCCGGCGACTACACCGCCACCGTCAGCGAGCTGCCGACGACGGAGGGCGCGACCGGCGTGGACGCCGCGCTCTGGCTCCTCGCCGGCAAGGAGGTGCCGGGCTGGATCGACGTGCCCGCCTTCATCATCGACAGCGAGAACGTCGCCGACTACGAGACCGGGATGCCGTGACCCGCGGCTGACCCCCGCGCTCCGCCGGAGACCCTCCGGCGGAGCGCACTCCCGGCAAGGCCCCTCTCGATCAGGAAAGAAGACGGAACATGGCCGAGCATCTGCTCGAGGTCCGCGGCATCGCGAAGTCGTTCCCCGGCGTCCGCGCCCTGGACGGCGTGAGCTTCACCCTCGAACGCGGGGAGATCCGCACGCTCGCGGGCGAGAACGGCGCGGGGAAGAGCACCCTGCTCAACATCCTCGGCGGCGCCCTCCGCCCCGACCGCGGCTCGATCACCATCGACGGCGTGCGGCGGATGGAGTACACCTCGCGCCAGGCACTCGCGGAGGGGGTGCGGATCGCGCACCAGGAGCCGGCCATCGTGCCCCAGCTCACGGTGACGCAGAACCTGCTGCTCGGGCGCACGCGCACGCAGCGCGCCTCCGCTCAGGACGACCTCGACCAGGCCCTCCAGGACGTCCACCGGATGGGCTTCCCGATGGACGGGCGGACGCCGGTCGGCCGGCTCAGCCCGGCGCAGCGGCACGCGCTCACCATCGCGCGGGCGTTCGCCTTCGGGGCCAAGATCGTCGCTCTGGACGAGCCGACGACCAGCATGCTCGAGCACAACGTCGAGGGCGTGCTGACCCGGGTGCGCGAGATCGCGCACGGGCGGGGCGTCGGCGTGATCTACGTCTCGCACAAGATGCCGGAGGTGATGAGCGTCTCGGACACGGTCGTCGTCCTCCGCGACGGGCGGCCCGCCTACGACGCGCCGATCACCGAGACGTCCTCCGAGGACATCGTCCGGCGGATGGTCGGGCGCGAGCTGCTCTCGTTCGAGCGGCGGCACCCGGTCGCCGCGGACGCCGAGGTGCACTTCGAAGCCTCCGGCGTCACGCACCCGAGCGGCGTCGGGCCGGAGTCGATCCAGGTGCGGCGCGGCGAGGTCGTCGGCATCGCGGGCCTGGTCGGCTCGGGGCGCACCGAGTTCCTCCGCGCGCTGATCCGCGCCGACGAGGGCAGCGAGGGCACGGTCCGGCTCGCCGGCCGCACGCTCAAGGTGCGCTCGCCGCGCGACAGCCGCGACGCGGGGATCGCCTTCATCCCGGAGGACCGCAAGCACCAGGGACTCGTGCTGCAGACCCCGGCCTACGCGAACGTCGCCCTCACCTCCGATCGGCAGCTCAACGGCTTCGGTCCGTTCATCAGCACGAAGCGGCAGATCGCGACGGCGGAGGAGATGGGCCGGCGGATGTCGCTGCGCCCGGCCGACGTCCGGCTGAACGCCCGCCAGTTCTCCGGCGGGAACCAGCAGAAGATCGTGATCGCGAAGTGGATCTGGCTCGGCGCGAGCGTCTTCCTCTTCGACGAGCCGACCAAGGGCGTCGACGTCGGCGGCAAGGTCGAGATCTACGAGCTCATCGACCAGCTCGCCTCCGAGGGGCACGCCGTGATCGTCGTCTCGAGCGACCTGCCCGAGATCATCTCCCTCAGCGACCGGGTCCTCGTCATGAGGGCGGGCCGCTTCGTCTCCGAGCACGTCGGCGACGACATCACCGAGCACAGCATCGTCACCAACGCCATGGGCGTCGCGAAAGGAATCTCATGACCTCCCCCGAGACCGGGGGCGTCGCCACGCCGCCCCGCCGCTCCTTCAACCTGCAGGCCTTCGGCATCTACCTCGCCGCGGTCGTCCTCTTCGTCGTCCTCGGCGTCCTGAACCCGAACTTCCTCACCCTCGGCAATCTCCGCGACGTCGCGGTGTCGGCGAGCGTGAACGCCATCATCGGCATCGGGCTGACCTTCGTCATCATCACCGGCGGCATCGACCTCGCGGTCGGCGCGATGGCCAGCTTCGTCGGCATCGTCAGCGCGTCGCTGCTGGTCAACGGCGGGGTGCCGCCGCTGCTCGGGCTGGCCGCGGGCATCGTCCTCGGCCTCGTCTGCGGCGGGATCAACGGGCTGCTGGTCACCAAGCTGAACCTGCCGCCGTTCATCGCGACGCTCGGCACGATGAGCGTCTTCCAGGGCGGCGCGTACGTCGCCACGAACGGCAAGCCGGTCTACGACGTGCCGAAGGAGTTCATCCTGCTGCTCAACAGCTACGTCGGCGGTGTGCCCGTCGTCGTGCTGATCGTGGCGGTCGTCGGCATCACGGCCTGGCTGCTGCTGCGCAAGACCGTCTTCGGTCAGAACGTGATCGCGGTCGGCGGCAGCGAGGAGACCGCCTGGCTCTCGGGCGTGCGGGTGCACCGGGTGAAGATCGCGGTGTACTGCATCTCCGGCGGTCTCTCGGCGCTGGCCGGCCTGGTGATCGTCGCCCGGATCAACGCGGCGCAGCCGGACGCGGGCAGCCCGTACCAGCTGACCGCGATCGCGGCCGCGGTCATCGGCGGCGCGAACCTGATGGGCGGCGAGGGCCGCATCGCGGGCACCCTGGTCGGCGCGCTGATCCTCGGCGCTCTCACCAACGGCCTGGTGCTGCTCAACGTTCCGAGCTTCTACGAGCAGATCGTGACCGGACTCGTCGTCCTCATCGCGGTCACCCTCGACCAGGGCAGCAAGGGCTGGCCGATGCTCTCGCGGGGAAGGAAGAAGCAGCGCGAGGACGTCGCGGCGCCGCCCACCGAGTCGACGCCGTCCGTGCGCGCATGACGGCGCGCCGGAGCGCGACGGCGCGGCTGACCACGCTCGACGGGGCCCGCGTCCTGGTGACGGGTGGCTGCGGCCTGATCGGCCGCCCCACGGTCGCGGCGCTGCAGGCGGAGGGGGCGGTGGTCACCGTCCTGGACCGGGTCGCGTCGGACGCGGACGTCCGCTCGATCGTCGGCGACGTGACCGACCCGGCCGTGCTGGCGGAAGCGGTGGCCGGGCAGGACGCGGTGGTGCACCTGGGCGGCTACGCCGGGCTGGGCATGGCGGACGCGGTCGAGACCTACCGGGTGAACGCGGTGGGCAGCTTCGCGGTGTTCGCCGCCGCCGCCGGGGCCGGGGCCGCGGAGGTCGTCTACGCCTCGAGCATCAACGCGAACGGCTACCCGCTCGGCGCCGAGCAGGTGCTGCCGCCCGTCTTCCCCTACTCCGAGGACGCGCAGCCGCGGATCTCGGACGAGTACTCGCTGTCGAAGCTCGCGACCGAGGACGCGGCGCGGATGGCGCACGCGACCTGGGGGCTGAGCCTCACCGGGCTGCGCTACCCGCTGGTCCGCGACATCACCGTGGACGGCGGCCGCGTGTTCGGCGCGCACCTGCGAGCGGTGCTGGCGGCCGACCCGCGACGGCAGGCGGCGGAGGGCTGGAGCTATCTCGACGCCGCCGACTCGGCGCGGGCCGTGCTCGCGGCGCTGCTGCACGAGACACCGCCGGCGCCGGGGATCCTGGTCGCCGCTCCGCTCACCTATCTGCGCGGGAGCACCGCGGACGCGCTCGACGCGATCGCCCCGGACGTCCCGCGCGGGCGGCTCGAGGGGCGCGCGGTCGGGCTCGACCTGACCCGCTCCCGCGAGCTGCTCGGCTTCGAGGCGCGGGTGCTGCTCGACGACGTCGCACCGCAGGAGCTCGCCGACGTGGCGCCCGCGGGGTCCGGCGCGTGAGGCTCTCGCTGCTCGGCCTCGGGCCGATGGGGGCGCCGATGGCGCGGAACCTGCTCGCGGGCGGGGCGCTCACGGTGTGGAACCGGACGGCGTCGCGGGCCGCGCCCTTCGCGGAGCTCGGCGCCGTGGTCGCGCCGACCCCTGCGGCGGCGGCCGGCGATGTCGTGCTGACGGTGCTGCCCGATCTGGTGCAGGTGGAATCGCTGCTCGAGCGCGAGGACGGCCTGCTCGCGGGCTGGCGCGCGGCGGGGATCGCCGCTCCGGTGCTCGTCGTGCACGGCACGATCTCGCCGGTCGCGGTCGCGGGGCTCGCCCGCCGCCTCGCCGCGGAGCACGGTGTGCAGGTGGTCGACGCCCCGCTCAGCGGCGGAACGGTCGGCGCCCGCGACGCGACGCTCAGCATCATGGTCGGCGGCGCCGACGAGCCGGTGGCCCGCGTGCTCCCCGTCTTCGAGCGGCTCGGGCGCACGGTCCGCCACCTCGGGCCGAGCGGAGCGGGTGCCACCGCCAAGCTCTGCAACCAGATCGTCGTCGCCGGCACGGTCGCCGTGGTGTCGGAGGCGCTGCTGCTCGCCCGGAGCGCCGGTCTCGACCCGGCGACGGTCGTCGAGCTGCTGCAGGGCGGGCTGGCGCGCACCGCGGTGCTGGAGCAGAAGAGCCGCAAGTGGCTCGACGAGGACTTCGCCGAGGGCGGCAGCGCCCGCAACCAGCTCAAAGACCTGCGCTTCGTCGCCGAGTCCGCCGCCGCCGAGGGCGTCGCGCTGCCGACCACCGCCGCGGTGACCGCGCTGTTCGAGAGGATGATCGCCGAGGGCGACGGCGACCTCGACCACACCGGCGTGCACCGCACGCTCGCCGGGCTCACCCGCCGACCGGAGGAGCCGCATGCCTGACCTCGTCGTCATCGACGCGCACCACCACCTCACCGACCTCCGTCGCTCGTACCCGTGGCTGGAGGGACCCGCCGAGCCGTTCCGCTACCACGGCGACGACCGCCCGCTCCGCCGCTCCTACAGCGTCGACGACTACCGCGCGGACGCCTGCGACGTGACGCTGCTCGCCTCGGTGCACGTCGAGAACGGGGCCGCCGACGCGCTCGCCGAGACCGCGTGGATCGACGCGCTCGCCCGGGAGAGCACGGTGCCGACCGTCCACGTCGCGCACGTGTCGCTGCTCGATCCGGAGGCGCCGCGGCTGCTCGAGGAGCACGCCGCGTTCGCGGTCACCCGCGGCGTCCGCGACATCCTGAACTGGCACCAGGACCCGGTCTACAGCCACCGGGACCGGGGCGACGTCCTCGGCGATCCGGTCTGGCGGGCGAACTTCGGCCGGCTGCAGGGGCTGGGGCTCTCGTTCGATCTGCAGGTGTTCCCCGCGCAGCTCGCGGAGGCGGCGGCGCTCGCCGCGGACTTCCCGGAGACGGCGATCGTGCTCGATCACCTGGGCATGCCGATCGGGCGCGATCCGGAGTCGGTCGCCGAGTGGCGCGCGGGCCTGGCCGCGGTCGCCGCGCAGGAGAACACCGTCGTCAAGATCTCGGCGCTCGGCACCAACGACCACTCCTGGACCCGGGAGTCGATCGCGCCGTTCGTCCTCGAGACCCTGGAGGTCTTCGGTCCGGACCGGTCGATGTTCGGCAGCAACTTCCCCGTGGACGGGCTCTACAGCTCCTTCACCGAGCTGTACTCGGCGTTCGACGCGCTGACGGCGCAGCTCTCACCGGCTGAGCGGCTCGCGGTGTTCGCGGGGACGGCCGACCGGTTCTACCGGATGGGGGTGGCGCTGCCGCGAGCGGAGTGACGCGACGGCGTCCGCGGAGAGGTCGCGTTGCTCTCCCGGTCGCCTCTCGACCGGTCGGCGGCTCGGGCCTACAGTGGCTGCGACGGCGGTCCGGGACGACTCCGGGCAGGCCGTCGCCGAGCGGAGGGAAGCCATGTCCTCGACCGTCCCCGACGCCGCCGGCGCACCCGCCGCGGAGCCGAGCGCGGCGAGCCTGCGCACCTTCGGCTGGATCCTCGTCAACACCGCGGTCGCGAACGTGACGACGAGCTTCCTCTGGTTCGCGCTGACCTTCTGGGTGTACCTCGAGACGCGGTCGGTGCTCGCCACCGGGATCATCGGCGGCGCGTACATGTTGCTCGTCGCGGTCTTCGCGATGGCCTTCGGCACGATCGTGGACCGGCACCGGAAGCACCGGGTGATGGTGTTCGCCGGGGCGGTGACGCTGGTGTCGTTCGGCGTCGCCGGCGGCCTGTACCTCGCGCTGCCGGAGGCGGCGCTGCTGGACTTCGGCGGGCCCTGGTTCTGGGTCTTCTCCGGCACGGTCCTGTTCGGCGCGGTGATCGAGAACATGCGGAACATCGCCCTGTCGACGACGGTGACGCTGATGGTGCCGGTGGAGCGCCACGCGAACGCGAACGGCCTGGTCGGCACGGTGCAGGGGCTCGCGTTCGTGGTGACGAGCGTGTTCAGCGGGCTCTCGATCGGCCTGCTCGGCATGGGCTGGACGCTGCTGATCGCGATCGGGGTCTCCGCCGCGGCGCTCGTGCACCTGCTGTTCCTGCGGATCGCCGAGGCGATCCCCGCGGCGGCCGGCTCGCGGGCCCCGCTGATCGATCTGCGGGGGAGCATCACGGCGGTGCGCGCGGCGACCGGGCTCTTCGCTCTGATCGTCTTCTCGACCTTCAACAACCTGATCGGCGGCGTGTACCTGGCGCTGATGGATCCCTACGGACTCGAGCTGTTCCCGGTGGAGCTGTGGGGTGTCGTGCTCGGCGTGACCGCGACCGGCTTCATCATCGGCGGGCTGCTGGTGGCGAAGCTCGGGCTCGGCCGGAACCCGATCCGGACGATGCTGCTGCTGGTCATGGCGATGGGCGTGATCGGCGCGGTCTTCACCCTCCGCGACTGGTGGTGGCTCTACGCCGGCGGCATCTGGATCTACATGACGCTGATCCCCGCGGTCGAGGCGGCGGAGCAGACCGTCGTGCAGAAGGTGGTGCCGTTCGAGACCCAGGGACGCGTCTTCGGCTTCGCCGCGGCGCTGGAGTCGGCGGCGGCGCCGATCACCGCGTTCCTCATCGCGCCGATCGCCGAGTTCGCGCTGATCCCGTACATGGAGTCGGCCGACGGGCGGGCGGCGTACGGCTGGCTGCTCGGCGACGGGGTCGGGCGGGGGATCGCGCTCGTGTTCCTGATCGGCGGGGCGGTCATGGTGGTCGCGGCCGGCGCCGCGATGCTCACCCGCTCGTACCGCACGATCTCGGCGCAGTACCTGCGCGCGGAGCCGCCGGAGACCGGCGCCCTTCCGGGACCGTCGTCGGACGACCTCGAGCCCGCGCCGGG
This sequence comes from Rathayibacter sp. PhB179, assembly GCF_004345345.1. Classification (NCBI taxonomy): domain Bacteria; kingdom Bacillati; phylum Actinomycetota; class Actinomycetes; order Micrococcales; family Microbacteriaceae; genus Rathayibacter; species Rathayibacter sp. PhB179. The sequence goes on from NZ_SLVD01000004.1 coordinate 351,914, forward strand.
GGAGAGCTCGGTCGAACAGCAGCGCTGACGGCCGACGTGAGAAGAGGGTCCCTCCGCTGACGGGGAAGGCCGGGCGGTGTCGGCTGATGATGGGCGCGGCCCTGTCCCGAGCGAGGTGGATCTCAAGACGCCCGCTTCGAGGGCTACGCGATCAGCATGCTGCGGACGCCCTGCGGGCGCTGCTTGTTCAGCGCGCTTCGGTCGGTGTGCTGCCGTGGGGCGCCCCCCTCATGGTGGTCGAGTAGCGGCGCAGCCGCGTATCGAGACCCGGCGTCCCCAGCGCAGTGGACGCCGAGGACGACAGCGCGGGAGCCGCTCAGACGCCCCGCGGCGTCTTGTCGCGCAGCGACCACACCGCCGCGCTCGCGACGAGGAGCAGGAGGGCCCCGCCGCCGAGGGCGAGCGCGCTCAGCGGAACGCCGAGGTCGCCGACGGCCCGCGGCTGGAACCCGCCGTGGAAGACGAGCCACGGCGCCGCGACGCTCGGCACGAGGTTCCGCGGGTCCCACGGCCCCAGAATCGGCAGCAGGTAGTAGGCCAGGGCGAAGACGGTGAGCGAGAACGCGCGCTCCCGTGTCAGCGTCGCGACGAGGAAGCCCAGCGCCCCGAACGCGACCCCGATCAGCGCGAAGGCGGCCGCCACTGCGCCGATCGCCGCGGGACCCGCGGACAGCGGCGCCGACGATCCGTCGACGGGGAACGGCCTCAGCTGCGCGGTGATGAGCCCGGCGACGGCCGCCGTCAGCACGAGCGCCGCGCCGAAGGCCAGGACGGCCACGACGAGGAGCCTCGCTTTCGCCGCGACGAAGGTGCGCGCCCGGCGGACCTGCGGCCATCGCACGATGATCGACCCGCCGCGGAGATCCGTGGTCGCCGCGAAGAGCCCCGTCGCGTAGCCGAGGAGCGGGGTCACGAGGAACACCGCGAGGCTCAGCCCCGTGCCGACCGCACCGAGCGGAGTCAGCGCCGCCGAGGCCGCCGTCGCCGCCTCGAAGTCGTAGCGCAGCGGATTGTCGATCTCCGTCCGCCCGTCCTCGTCCGTGGTCACGCTCACGGGCTCCGCCAGTGCCTCCTCGACGGAGTGCCCGGCCGAGCGGTACTCCGCGGCGGTCCTCTCGAACAGCGCCGCCGTCGACCGCGCGTTGCCGACGTCGGTCACCGCGCTCCAGACCGCGAAGACGGCGCCGGCGAGCAGGACGACGAGGAGGAGCCGGGAGGCGACCGCGCCGCGCAGCTCCCTCCGCACCTCGCCGCCCAGGGACCTCATCGCTCCTCGTCCGTCCTCTGCATCCGTCTCCTCCTCCTCCTCGTCGAAGAACGACCGACCGGTGTCAGGCCTCATCGGCATGGCCTTCTGTGTATGGTCACGAGCGTCCTCCGAATCACCGGGGTCGGCAAGGGCGTGACGCGGAACGAGGGGTCGCAGCCGCGTCGGCGCGTCGCGTCAGCGGCCCAGGGTGCAGGGGAGCAGGCGCGGGCCGGACCCGCTGTGCCCGGAGGGGTGGATCTCAATACGCGCCCTGCGGGCGCTACTCGATCAGCATGCTGCGGTCGGCGGGCTGCCGATCGGCATGGTCCGGGCGTTGTGCGGCCGGTCGATCAGCAGGCTGTCGCCGGCGGAGTGCCGTGGGGCGGGCGGGCCGTCCATGCTGGTCGAGGAGCGGCGCAGCCGCGTATCGAGACCCCACGTCTCCAGGCAGGTGGATCCCGATACGCCCTCTGCGAGGGCTGCTCGATCAGCATGGCTCTGTCGGCCCGGCATCCTAGGGCGGCGCCTCCTCCATGCTGGTCGAGCAGCGGCGCAGCCGCGCATCGAGACCCGCCGCCCCCGGCGCCGCTACAGTGACCGGCATGACCCCCTCGCGCGTCCTCGCACCGGAGCCCCCCGCCGACGGCTCGAAGCCCAAGGGACCCGCGTCGTACTTCCCGAGCATCGAGACCACCTACGGCCGTCCGATCCAGGAGTGGCTCGACCTCGTGGACGAGCGGCTCGACTCCGAGACCCACATGCAGGTCGTCTCCTGGCTGAAGACCGAGCACGGTCTCGGCCACGGGCACGCGAACGCCCTCGTCGCCTACGTCAAGGCGGCCCGCGCCTGACCGTGGCCCCGTCTGCACCCGATCCGGCTGCTGCTCTGCCGCCGAAGTCGCGCACAACATCAGCTGAGACGGGGGTCCCTCCTCTGACAGGGGAGGCCCTGTGCTCTCAGCTGATGTTGTGCGCCGGAGGAGATGCCGTCGCCGGTGAGAGGTCCTCGAACGGCCGAGGCGTCCCGTGCAACGGGCGGCCTCGGCTCCTCGGAGACGTCTCGCGGACGGCCCAGCACGGGCCGGTCAGCGGCCGGCGCGGCCGAACTCGAGGAGCTTCGCGAAGAGGTCCTCGAGGAGCCAGCGGGTGTCGAAGGACTCGCAGACGCGGATCGGGTGCGGGCCGACGCCGGGCTGGAGGTCGCCGGCGGCGGTGAAGCGCGGGGCGGGGACGGCGCGCCAGCGGCCGCCGGCGGGGTTCATCACGGCGCCGATCGCGGGGCTGTCGCCGAGGGAGCGGAAGTCGAGCGGGCCGTAGGGGATCGTCGCGTTGAAGGCGATCAGCTGGTCGACGAGGTAGTCGCCGAGCGGGCTCGTGCCGCCCAGCCGCGTGCGCAGCTCGGCGTGGCCGACGCCGACCATCGTGTAGACGGGCATCGGGATCTGCCAGACGGCGACTCCGGAGGCGAGCACGGCGTTCGCGGCGGCGACGTCGTTGATCAGGTTGAACTCCGGGTGGTACGCGGCGATGCCCTCGTAGGGCGGGCCGCCCACCCAGACCACGACGACGTCGCGCTCGGCGATCGACGGCTCCGCCAGCAGTGCCGCGGCGACGTCGGTGAGCGGGCCGAGCACGGCGATCCACAGCCGGCCCTCGCCGTGCAGCGCCTCCTCGACGATCACGCGCGAGCCCTCGGACGCCACGGACTCCGCGGAACCGCCGGCGACCAGCGCCGCGGACGCCCCGTCCACGACCCGCACGTCGGCCCCGGCGAGGGCGACCACGCGATCGATCTCCGCGCGCGACTCCCGCAGGCTGCCGGGCCGGCCGAAGTGCGCCGCCACGAGCGCCCGGACGTCGAGCGTCGCGCTCAGCAGCGCCTGCACGATCGCGAACTGGTCGTCCGCCTCGTTCGCGGCGTCGGTGCTGACGATCACGCGATGCGGCGGCGGCATCATGCCGACTCCCGCTGCACGAGCGTCGTCGCGAGGATCGGCTGCCGGTCGACCTCGCGGCCCGCCACCACGGCGACCACTGTCTCGGCGGCGACGCGCCCCATGTCCTCGAGCGGCTGGCGGATCGTGGTCAGCGTCGGATCCGAGGTGGTCGCGATGACCACGTCGTCGAAGCCCACGACCGAGATGTCGGCGGGCACGCGCCGGCCGGAGGCCTGCAGCACGCGGATCGCACCGTTGGCCATCAGGTCGGAGGAGGCGAAGACGCCGTCGAGGTCGGGGTGGCGCTGCAGCAGCCGCGCCATGGCGGCCGAGCCGCTCTCGAGGGTGAACTCGCCGTGCACGATCGGGCTGTGATCCAGCCCCAGCTCGGTCAGCTCGTCGCGCCAGCCGCGGATGCGGTCGCGGGCGGGCTCCATGTCGTGCGGGCCGGCGATGATGCCGAGCCGGCGCCGGCCGGAGTCGGCGAGCGCGCGGGCGGCGAGCCGGCCGCCGCCGTAGTTGTCGGAGTCGATCACGATGGCGTCCTCGGCCAGCGCGACCCGCGGCCGGCCGACCCAGGCGATCGGCACGGGGGAGTCGGCGAGCGCCTGCGCGAGGTGCGTGATCTCGTGCTGCAGGATCACGATCGCCCCGTCGACCGCGCGCGAGCGGAGGAACTTGGGGATGCGGTCGCCGTCGTCGTGGTCCGCGGGCAGCAGCACCGGCTGGACCTCGGCGGCGTAGAGCCCCTTCGCGGCGCCCTTGAGCACCGAGGTGAAGAACGTGCCGGTGAGGCTGTCGAGCTCGTTGAAGGCGACGATCAGCGCGATCGCGCCGGAGCGGCCGCCGCGCAGCATCCGCGCGGCGCTGTTGGCCTCGTAGCCGAGCTGCTTCGCGGCGTGCTCGACGGCGGCCGACATGCGGACGTCGACGTTCGTGCCGCCCGCGAGAACCCGGGCGGCGGTGGCGCGGGACACGCCCGCGGCCCGTGCGACGTCCACGAGCGTGGGTCGGGTCATGGCTGCATCCTTCTGAACGAGGAGGGGAGCCGGCCGGGGCGCCGGATGCTCGATCTCCAGAGTCCCACGGAGACGCCTCCCCCGGGGCCGTGGCGGTCCGATTTGCGAAACTTCTTACAGATACTAGGGGAGATCGATATCTCACGCTGCGGTAACGACTCCGAGATCGCGCTTGCACGAGGGGGAAAGGCCAGCTACCTTGGCGTCCAAGAGATCGTTCTCTTGCTCCCGGTCTCCTCCAGCGAGACCCCCCGCGAATCCCCGACGAAGAGGAACAATCGTGAAAAGAAGACTGACGGCCGTGGCCGCAGCAGCCGCCGCCGTGGCCCTCGCCCTCACCGGATGCTCGTCCGGAAGCGGTGGCGGCGCGTCCGACGACCCGAACGCCGAGGCGACCTTCTGGTCCTTCACCGGCATCAACGCCAAGGACAGCGTCGACGAGTACCTCGCGAAGATGCCCGACGCGAAGATCAAGCTCTCCGAGGTCGGCAGCACCACCGAGACCGCCACCGCCCTCACCGCGGCGCTGGCCGGCGAGGTGCCCGACCTGGTCATGATCCAGAACGACGACCTGCCCCAGTTCGTCGCCAACAGCTCGAACTTCCTCGACCTGCGCACCCTCGGCGGCGACGACGTCGCCTCCGCCTACCTCCCGTGGGCCGCCTCGGCGGCGACCGCTGACGACGGCTCCGTCGTGGGCGTGCCCACCGACGTCGGCGGACTCGGCTTCGCCTACCGCGCCGACCTCTTCGAGGCCGCCGGTCTGCCGACCGACCCGGCCGAGGTCGCCGCGATGTGGAAGGACTGGCCGTCCTTCATCGCCATGGGCGAGAAGTACACCGAGGCGACCGGCAAGCCGTTCGTCGACAACATCGAGACCAGCGTCTTCTTCTCGACCGTCAACCAGGTCTCCGAGAAGTACTACTCGCCCGACGGCGAGCTCGTCTACGACACCAACCCGCAGGTGAAGGACGCGTTCCAGGTCGCCGTGGACGCCAAGGACGCCGGCATCAGCGCCGGCATCGCCGCCTGGTCCTCGGGCTGGGCTCCCGGCCGCGCCAACGGCGCCTTCGCCGTGACCATCGCGCCGTCGTGGATCCTCGCCGGAATCAAGACCGACGCCCCCGACACCGCGGGCAACTGGCGCGTCACGAGCGTCCCCGGCGTCGGCGGCAACTGGGGCGGCAGCGTCATCGCCATCCCGGCCCGCGCCGAGCACCCCGAGGCCGCCTGGCAGTACATCAAGACCATGATGTCCGCCGAGGGCCAGACCGACCACTTCGCGGCCTCGGGCACCCTGCCCGCCGCCACCGAGGCGGTCGCGAGCGACGAGGTCCGCAACTACACCGACCCGTTCTTCGGCGACTCGAAGATCGGCGAGGTCATGGCCACCTCGGTCGAGCAGTTCCCCTCCTTCTACAACGGTCCCGACACGACGCCGATCAACGGCGCCCTGCTGAACACCCTCGTCGAGCTTGAGGCGGGCAACGTCACCTCCGACAAGGCGTGGTCGACGGCCCTCGACACGGCCAAGCAGGCCATCGGCGGCTGATCGCCCCACCCACCCGAGCGGCCCGGCGCCTCGCGCGCCGGGCCGCCCCTTCGACGGAGGTAACCCACGTGTCAACGGCGACAGCCATACGTCCCCCCAGGCAGCGCAAGCAGCCCAGCGTCCCGGTCCAGAAGGCCGCGAAGATCCGCAACTCCCTCTCGGAGCGGATCGCCCCCTACGCGTACGTCGCGCCCTTCTTCCTCATCTTCATCGTGTTCGGGCTCTTCCCGCTGCTCTTCACGTTCTACGTCTCGCTCTTCGACTGGAACCCGATCGGCGAGCAGACCTTCGTCGGCCTCGCGAACTTCCAGCAGCTCTTCGCGGACAGCCGGTTCTGGAACGCCCTGGTCAACACCTTCGGCATCTTCATCATCTCGACGGTGCCGCAGCTGCTCTTCGCGCTCTTCCTGGCGCACCTGCTCAACCACGCGCGACTGCGCTGGGCGAACTTCTGGCGCATGGCGCTGCTGGTGCCCTACATCACCTCCGTCGCGGCGACCGCGATCGTCTTCGCGCAGATCTTCGACAAGAACTTCGGCCTGATCAACTGGTTCCTCGGCATCTTCGGACTGCCCTCCCTCAACTTCCTGGCCACCAACTACGGCTCCTGGATCGTCATCTCGACGATGGTCCTCTGGCGCTGGTTCGGCTACAACACGCTGCTCTACCTGGCGGGGCTCCAGTCGCTCCCGCGCGAGATGTTCGAGGCCGCCTCGGTCGACGGCGCCTCCAGCTGGCAGCAGTTCCGCCACCTCACCATCCCGGCATTGCGCCCGATCATCGTCTTCACCGTGATCATGTCGACCATCGGCGGTCTGCAGATCTTCACGGAGGCGCTCCTGGTGTCTCCCGAATCGGGCCTCACCTGCGGCGCCGGCCGGCAGTGCCAGACGCTCGCGCTGTTCCTCTACGAGCAGGGCTTCGGCCAGTTCAAGTTCGGCTACGGCTCCGCCATCGGCGTCGTGCTGTTCGTGATCGTCGTGGTCGTCTCGCTGATCAACTTCTACCTGTCCACCCGCACCCGGAAGGCGGCCGTCTGATGTCCGATGTGATCGATCAGGCCCTCCCGCAGGCCCGGGCCGTCGCCACCGGCGACACCCCGAAGGTGCTCCCGAAGCGCCGCGGCAAGGGCGGCGGGGTCGGCTGGCCGACGTACGTCTTCCTCGTCGTCGCCGTGCTCGTCTCGGTGTTCCCCCTCTACTACATGTTCGTCATCGCGTCGGTCGGAGCGACCGCCGTCACGTCGATCCCGCCGCGCCTGTACCCGGGCACGAACTTCTTCGCCATCGCGGAGAAGGTGTTCGACACCGTCCCGTTCATCGCGTCGCTGTTCAACTCGCTGATCGTCTCGCTGAGCATCGCGGTCCTCTCCGCGATCCTCTGCGCGATGGCCGGCTTCGCCTTCGCGAAGCTGCAGTTCCCGGGCCGCAACGTGCTGTTCCTGATCGTGCTGCTGACCATGACGGTGCCGGCGCAGCTGAGCATCATCCCGCAGTACCTGATCGTCTCGGCCCTCGACTGGGTCGACACCCTCCAGGCGATCATCGTCCCGGGTCTGGCCAGCGCCTTCGGCATCTTCTGGATGCGCCAGCACATGTCCACGACGGTCAGCGACGAGCTGATCCAGGCGGCCCGCATCGACGGCGCCAACTCCTGGCAGCTGTTCTGGCGGATCGCCTTCCCGGTGGTCCGCCCGGCGGCGTTCGTGCTCGGGCTGATCACGTTCACCGCGGTCTGGAACGACTTCATGTGGCCGTTCATCGTGCTGAAGTCGCCGGAGCTGTTCACGGTGCAGATCGCGCTGAAGCAGCTGCAGGCCAACCGCTCGATCGACGTCGCGCTGGCGATGGGCGGGTCGTTCATGGCCACGCTGCCGCTGCTGATCGCGTTCTTCTTCGTCGGCCGCCGCATGGTGTCCGGGATCATGGACGGAGCGTTCAAGGGCTGATGCACGACGCCTCCACCACTCTCGTCCCCTCCGACCGCACCGACGAGACCGGGGATCGGAGCGGTGGTCGCGACTGGCGGGACCGCTCCCTCTCCGCGAGCGAGCGGGCCCGTCTCCTCACCGCCGAGCTCACGCTCGAGGAGAAGGCGGCCCAGCTCGGCTCCGTCTGGCTCACCGACTCCGCCGACGACTTCGCCCCGAAGCTCGAGGGCGGCCCCGAGACCGCTGCCGACCCGTTCGACGGCGGTCTCGGCCAGCTCACCCGCGTCTTCGGCACCGAGCCCGTCTCGGTGCCGGAGGGCGTGCGCCGGCTCCGCGAGCTGCAGGAGCGGGTCGTCGGCTCGCAGCGCCTGGGCATCCCGGCGATCGCGCACGAGGAGTGCCTGACCGGGCTCGCCGCGTACGGCGCGACCGCCTTCCCCACGCCGCTCGCCTGGGCGGCCACCTTCGACGAGGACCTCGTCGGCGAGATGGCCGAGGCGATCGGCTCCGACATGCGCGCCCTCGGCATCCACCAGGGGCTCGCGCCGGTGGTGGACGTCGTGAAGGACTACCGCTGGGGCCGCGTCGAGGAGACCCTCGGCGAGGACCCGTACCTGGTCTCGCAGCTCGGCACCGCGTACGTCGCGGGGCTCGAGTCGGCGGGGATCATCGCGACGCTCAAGCACTTCGCCGGCTACGCGGCCTCCCGCGGCGCCCGCAACCACGCTCCGGTGAGCATGGGGCCGCGCGAGATCGCGGACACCGTGCTGCCGCCGTTCGAGGCCGCGCTGCGGCACGGCGGCGCGCGCAGCGTGATGACCTCGTACACCGACATCGACGGCGTGCCCAGCAGCGCGAGCCGGCACCTGCTCACCACGATCCTGCGGGAGAAGTGGGGCTTCGAGGGCACCGTCGTCGCCGACTACTGGGCCGTGCCGTTCCTCCAGGCGATGCACCACGTCGCGGTCGACACCGCCGACGCGGGGCGGCTGGCGATCCGCGCCGGCGTGGACGTGGAGCTGCCGCAGACCGCGGCGTACGGCGAGCTGCCGCGGCTGATCCGCGAGGGCGTCGTCGACGAGCGCGACCTCGATCGCTCCGTCGAGCGCCACCTCCGGCACAAGTTCGAGGCCGGGCTGCTCGACGGCGGGCCGCTGGTGCCCGAGGGCGCCGAGTCGGTGGACCTCGACAGCGCGCGCAACCGGGCGATCTCGCTCCGGATCGCGGAGGAGTCGGTCGTGCTGCTGCGCGACGACGACGACGTCCGCGGGCTGCTCGCCTCCGGCACCGTGGCGGTGGTCGGCCCGGCGGCGGACCAGTTCCGCAGCCTGGTGGGCTGCTACGCCTTCCCGAACCACGTGCTCTCCAAGCACCCGGGGCACGACCTCGGGATCGAGATCCCGACCGTGCTGACCGCCCTGCGTGCGGAGCTCGGCGAGGAGCGGGTGCGCTTCGCGGCCGGCGGGTCGATCACCTCCGCGGACACCTCCTCGATCGCCGAGGCGGTCGCCGTGGCGCGCTCGAGCGACGCAGCCGTGGTCGTCGTCGGCGACGTGGCCGGGCTGTTCGGCGACGGGACCTCGGGCGAGGGCTGCGACGCGGCCGACCTGCGGCTGCCGGGCGCCCAGGACGAGCTGGTCTCGGCGGTCCTCGCGACCGGCGTGCCGACCGTGCTGGTCGTGCTCTCGGGCCGGCCCTACGCGCTCGGCGCGTACGGCTCGGCGCGCGGGGTCGTGCAGGCGTTCTTCCCCGGAGCGGACGGGGCGGCCGCGGTCGCCGGCGTGCTCTCGGGACGGGTCTCGCCGACCGGGCGTCTGCCCGTGCAGATCCCGCGGCTCCCCTCGGCGTCGACGACGTACCTGCAGCCGTCGCTCGGGCTCTCGAACCCCGGCATCACGGCGCTCGACAACACGCCGCTGCACCCGTTCGGCTTCGGGCTCACGCGGGGCGCCATCGCGTACGAGGCGCTGACGGCGCCGGCGGTGCTGGCGGTGGACGGGGCGCTCGACGCCGCGGTCACCATCCGCAACGGCGGCGAGGACACCGTCGAGGTCGTGCAGCTGTACGCCGCCTACCCGACCTCGCCCGTCGTGCGGCCGGCGGCGCAGCTGCTCGGCTACGCGCGCGTGCCGATCGCCGCGGGGGAGTCGCTGACCGTGCACTTCCACGTCGAGGCGGCGCGGCTCGCGGCGACCGGCGAGGACGGCGCGCTCAGTGTGGACCCGGGCCCGCTGCGCCTGATCGCCGGCCCGTCGGCCGCCGACGCCGCGCAGACCGCCGACGTCACCCTGACGGGCGCGCGCCGCGTGCTCGCCGAGCGCGCCCTCCGCACCCCCTGGTCGGTGACCCGCGGCTGACACCCGCCGCTCTGGTGACGGCGGATCTCGATACGCGCCCTGCGGGCGCTACTCGATCAGCAGGAGGCGGAGCGCCCCCTCCATGCTGGTCCGGCAACGCGGAGCGGCGTCCTTCCATGCTGGTCGAGTAGCCCCGCAGGGGCGTATCGAGACCCACCCTCCTGGTGACGGCTGAGCTTGATAAGCGCCCTGCGGTCGCTACTCGATCAGCATGGGGCGCAAGGGGCCTGCGCCCGCCGCCCCGCGCGCCTACCGTGAACAGCAGCACCCCCGGCGCGAGGACGCGCGCGGGGCCGGACTTCTCGAGGAGAGACATGCCTGCACTGACCGACACCTTCACCCTGTCCAACGGCGTCGAGATCCCGAAGATCGGCTTCGGCACCTGGCAGATCGAGGACGGCGCCGACGCCTACGACGCGGTGACCACGGCGCTCGAGGCCGGCTACCGCCACATCGACACCGCCCGCGGCTACGGCAACGAGGCGAGCGTCGGCCGGGCCCTGCGCGACAGCGGGATCCCGCGCGACGAGGTCTTCATCACCACGAAGCTGCCCGCCGAGGTCAAGGACCACGCCGGCGCGAAGGACAGCTTCGAGACCACGATGGCGGCGCTCGAGCTCGAGCACGTCGACCTGTACCTGATCCACGCGCCGTGGCCGTGGTCGGACATGGGCTCAGACCACCGCGACGGCAACATCGCGGCCTGGAAGGCGATGGAGGAGATCTACGACTCCGGCCGCGCCCGCGCCATCGGCGTCTCCAACTTCTCGGTCGACGACCTGGAGTCGCTGATCGCCGCGACCGACGTGAAGCCGCACGCCAACCAGATCCGCTGGTTCGTCGGCAACACCCAGGACGAGACGACCGACTACTGCCGCACCAACGGCATCCTCGTCGAGGGCTACTCGCCGCTGGCGACCGGCGGCCTGCTCGAGAACTCCGACCTCGCCGACATCGCGAAGGCGAACGGCGTCTCCGTGGCGCAGCTCTGCATCCGCTACCTCCTCGAGAAGGACGTGCTGCCCCTGCCGAAGTCGACCACCCCCTCGCGCATCCGCGAGAACGCCCAGGTCGACTTCGCCCTCTCCGCCGACGACGTCGCCCGCCTCGACGCCCTCACCGACACGGAGTCCTGACCCGCCCCCAGAACTCACAACTTGCGGTAGTCGCGCCCGACTACCGCAACTTCTGCGAACTGGCGGCGGCGCGCTGGCCGAGTAGCCGCGGAGCGGCGTATCGAGACCCACGTGTTCGAAGTCGCCCGACGTCGATCCTCGCCAAGATCACGTGCGCTTGTTCGAAGCGGTGACGCCGTCGTCATCACGAGCCGAGTCCTGATACTCGAGGGAGACGGTGATACCGAGCTCATGCATGATGCGGAACAGTCTTCGCGCGTAGAGCGTCGGCTGCCCGGTCTCCAGGTTCACGACGTACTCGCGCGACAGGCCGATCCGTTCCGCGAGCTCGGTCTGACTCAGGCCGGACTCCTCGCGTACAGCGCGGACGATCGAGGCGAGATCGCTCGCCTTGCGCGCCTTGATGGTCGGCACTGCTCCTCCTGAGGTCTCGAGTGCGGCTCGTATCGCGCCTCGACTGTGGGTATTTCCTCACAATACGCCCCTGTGAGGAAAAATGCACAGTCGGGCTCTGTGTGGAAATCCTCATACCGTGGTTGTGCGAGGACTTTCCGGCGTGAGGTGGCTCTCGATCCGTGCTCTTCGGGTGCTGGTCGAATCATCAGGGAGTGCGCGCGAGCTGCCAGGGAGGTCGTGGAGCCGCGCAGTGGCACCCTGCTCCTGCGGGGTGGAACAGCCGCGGAGCGGCCCTCTCACGCCGGTCCAGCAGCCGCGCAGCGGCTCCCTCTCATGCCGGAAACGCAGCCGCGAAGCGGCTTCCTTCTTGTTGGTCGAGTAGCCGCGGAGCGGCGTATCGAGACCTCGCGTGCTTGCGGTGGTGGATCTCGAGACGCGCCCTGCGGGCGCTACTCGATCAGCATGAAGGGGCGCGGCGGGTCAGGCGAAGCGGAGCAGGTGCGCGCCGTGGGGCTCGAGGGTCAGGGCGACCGCGCCGTCGGCGACGGGGAGGGGCTCGCCCGTCCAGGCGTCGACGGGGGTGCCGGTGCAGCCGAGGTCGGCGAGGTGCGCGGAGTACTCGCGCGGGGCGTCGCCGAGCCAGAAGACGCCGCGCCACTGCACGTCGCCCTGCCAGGCGCTCCAGACGACGAGGTCGCCGTCGCGGACGATCTCGCGGCTGCCCTCGCTGGACAGCAGGGCCAGCACGTCGTCGTTCGTCAGCAGCGCCAGCGTCTCGGGCGGGGTGTCGGGGAGGTGCCCGCCCATCATCAGCGGCGAGCGCAGCAGGCACCAGAGCGTCACGAGCGTGCGCTGCTCGGCGGGGGTGAACCGCGAGAGGCGGTCCTCGCCCACGTGCGCCCGCACGCCGATCCGCCCCAGCGGCAGCATGTCGGCGTCGGCCCACGCGCCCGGCCGCTGGTGCGGCGCCCAGCGCGCGGCGCGCTGGAACTGCTCCTGCAGGTGCCCCCAGTCGTCCCAGAAGTCGTCCGAGATCCGCCACATCTGCGCGGTGTCCCGGAGCAGCTCCAGGTTCTCCAGCGAGAGCTGCTTGCCGGGCGAGAGGCTCAGCACCATCGGCCGGCCGGTCGCGTCGATCGCGCGGGAGAGCGCGGCGATCTCGTCGGCCTGGATCGGCGGGTAGAGCACGTCGTCGAGCTTGACGAAGTCGACGCCCCACGAGGCCAGCTGCGCCATCACCGAGTCGTAGTACTGCTGCGCGCCCGGCACGGTCATGTCCACGCCGTAGTTGTCCGGGTTCCACGGGCAGACGTTCCCGCGGTCGGCGATGTCGGCGCAGGTCGCGTCGGAGCCGAGCACCGGCAGACCGAGCTCGGCGGCCCGGCGGGGCACGCCGCGCATCAGGTGCACGCCGAAGCGCAGCCCGAGGGCGTGCACGCGCGCGGCCAGCGCGGTGAAGCCTCCGGTCGCCGCGGAGGGGAAGCGCCCCACCGCGGGCTGCGGCCGGCCCCAGTCGTCCAGGACCGGCTCCGACACCTCCTGGTAGTCGCTCGTGCCGGGGTCCGGCTCGTACCACTGGATGTCGACGACGACCGTGTCCCAGCCGTGCGGCAGCAGGTGCTCGGCGAGGTACTCGGCGTTCGCCAGCACCTCGTCCTCGGTGACGGAGGAGCCGAAGCAGTCCCAGCTGTTCCAGCCCATCGGCGGGCGGCGGGCGGCCTCGGTGCGTGCGGCGGCAGCGCTCATGGCGGTCACGCGTCCGACCCTGCCACGAGAGCGCCGGCCAGCTCCAGCGACACCGTCGCGAAGGAGTGCGGCGGCAGCGTCACCCGCAGCCCCGTCGCCGTGGTCTCCAGCCCTTCGAGCGGGATCGGGCTGACCGCGTCGGCGTCGCCCGGCCGGTTGTGCGCCTGGGGCGAGTCGGCGGTGAGGAGCCGCCCCGTCGCTCCGGTCACGGAACCGCCGCGGAAGGACAGCTCGATCTCCAGCGGCTCGTCGAGGTCGACGTTGGTCATCGAGACCAGCACGCGCCCGTCCTTCACCGAGGCGGAGGCGGAGGCCAGCGCGATCTCGCGCCCGTCGACCGCGTGGGTCGGCCCGGCGACCGTGGTCGGCAGCACCGTCGCGTCCTGGTGCCCCTTGTTCATCTCGAACACGTGGTAGGTGGGCGTCCGCACCATCTCGCCGCCATCGGGGTCGGTGAGCAGCATCGCCTGCAGCACGTTGACGGTCTGCGCGATGTTCGCCATCGAGAGCCGGTCGGCGAAGGCGTGGAAGACGTCGAAGTGGATTCCCGCGACCATCGCGTCGCGGATGGTGTTCTGCTGGAAGAGGAAGCCCGGGTGCGTGCCCGGCTCGACGTCCCACCAGGTGCCCCACTCGTCGAGCACCATCCCGTACTTCTTCTCGGGGTCGTGCACGTCCATCACGGCGGCGTGCGAGCGCAGCAGCTCCTCGATGCCCTGCGCGGCGACGATCGTGCTCCAGTAGGTGTCCGCGTCGAAGTCGGTGGCGCTGCCCTTCGCGTGCCAGCTGCCGCCGATCGTGTAGTAGTGCACCGAGACCGACTCCCACGGCACGGAGGAGAAGGGGTGCCCCTCGATCTCGGGGATCACCTCCATCAGCGTCTGCGTCCAGTGCGTGTCCGCGCCGTCGGCGCCGGCCGCGATGCGGTGCAGCGGCACGTCGTTGCCGCTCTGCACGAAGGTGCCGAACTGGCGGGCGAGGTCGGCGTAGGCGCCGGCGCGCATGTTGCCGCCGCAGCCCCAGGTCTCGTTGCCCAGGCCCCAGTAGCGGACGGTCCACGGCTCCTCGCGGCCGTGCGAGCGGCGGAGGTCGGCCATCGGCGACTTCCCGGAGCCGGTGAGGTACTCGACCCAGTCCGCCATCTCCTGCACGGTGCCGGAGCCGATGTTGCCGGAGATGTAGGCGTCGGCGCCGAGTAGCTCGCAGAGCGCCATGAACTCGTGGGTGCCGAAGGAGTTGTCCTCGGCGACCCCGCCCCACTGGGTGTTGATCAGGCCGGGGCGCTCCTCGCGCGGGCCGATGCCGTTCGTCCAGTGGTAGCGGTCGGCGAAGCAGCCGCCCGGCCAGCGGAGGTTGGGGATGTCGAGGGCGCGCAGGGCCTCGACGACGTCCAGGCGGATCCCGCCGGCGTTCGGGACGGGCGAGTCCTCGCCGACCCAGAAGCCGTCGTAGATGCAGCGGCCGAGGTGCTCGGCGAAATGGCCGTAGACGTGCTTGCTGATGGTGGCGCCGGGCCGGTCGAGGTCGACGGTGACGGTGGTGTTCACGGGGTGCTCCAGGGTGGTGGTGGGCGAGTCGGCGGCGGTCGGGGCGGCGTTCACGCGTCGACGCGGACGAGCCGCAGGACGATCGCGCGGTCGGCGTGGAAGGTCGGCAGGTCCAGGCCCGCCTCGCCCAGCAGGCTCCCCGAGTAGGCGGGGGCCGGGGCGTCGGAGTCGAGCGGCACGGTCGCCTCCAGCCAGCGCGGGCTCTGCCAGGGCGGGCCGAGCGAGCCGGGGCGCGCGGCCTCGACGCGGTAGCGGGCGAGCGGGTCCAGGCCCGGGAGGCGGACGCGGCGGCGCGAGTCCGCCGTCAGCGCCGGCGTGACCAGCGTGTAGAGCGCCTCGGAGCCGTCGGTCGCGACGACGCCGCGCAGCGACGGCGCGTCGGGATCGGAGTCTCCGCTCCCGACGACCCGCCCAGTGGCGATCAGCCCGCGGTGCTCGCGGTACGCCGCGATCCAGCCGGCCAGCACCGGCTCCTCCTCGGCGTCCAGCTCGCGGAGGTCCCACTCGATGCCGAAGTGGCCGAGGAAGGCGATCGCGCAGCGGGTGTGCAGGTCGCTGGTGCGGCCGGTGACGGAGTTGACCGGCGAGGCGACGTGCGAGCCGAGCATCTCCGGCGGCACGAGCAGCCCGGTCCAGCGCAGCATCCGCGAGCGGTCCAGCGGGTCCTGGTTGTCGGAGGTGTGCACGCGGTCGGTGCGCTCGAGGATCCCGAGGTCGACGCGGCCGCCGCCGGAGGCGCAGCTCTCGATCTCGAGCTCGGGGTGCCGCTCGCGCAGCTCGTCGATCAGCCGGTAGAGCGCGAGCGTCTGCTCGTGCACGGCGGCGGTGCCGGTGGCGGGGTGGCCGGCGTCGATCAGATCGCGGTTGTGATCCCACTTCAGGTACGCGACGCCGAGGTCGGCGACCAGTCCGTCGAGCACGCCGAGGATGTGCGCGAACGCGTCCGGGTTGGTCAGGTCGAGCACCTGCTGGAAGCGGAAGCGCGGCGGCAGCTCCTCGCGGGCGCGCAGGATCCAGTCGGGGTGCGCGCGGGCGAGGTCGGAGTCCTCGTTGATCATCTCGGGCTCGACCCAGAGGCCGAACTCCATGCCCCGGCCGCGGACGTGCTCGGCCAGGGGGAGGAGGCCGTCCGGCCAGGAGACGGGGTCGGGCGTCCAGTCGCCGAGGCCCGCGCGGTCGTCGCTGCGGCCGAGGAACCAGCCGTCGTCGAGCACGCAGCGCTCGACCCCCAGGGCGGCGGCGCGGTCGGCCAGCTCGGCGAGGGTCGCGAAGTCCTGCTCGAAGTAGACCGCCTCCCAGACGTTGAGGGTGACCGGGCGCGGGCGGAGCGAGGAGCGCGAGACTCCGCGGAGGTAGGCGTGGAAGCGGGCGGCGGCGGCGTCGAGGCCGACACCGAAGCTGCCGGAGATCCATGGGGAGGAGTAGCTCTCGCCGCTCGCGAGGCGGACCTCGCCGGGGAGGAGCAGCTCGCCGCCGCGGAAGGCGAGCCAGCCGTCGCCGCGCTCCACGGCGTGCTCGTGGTTGCCGCCGATGCCGACGTGGCAGAGCCAGACCTTGCCGTCGGCCGCGTCGAAGCCGGGGGTGCCGATCGCGACGACGGTCGTCGCGTCCAGGCCCGTGCGGCCGCGCCGCGAGGAGCGCGAGTGGCTGCCGGTGACGACGGGGTGGCGCTGCGGGATCTTCTCGGTGCCCCAGCGGCCGGAGAAGTCCAGGATCTCGCGGGCCTCGGTGGGGATCCGCAGGGCGGGGTCGGCGCCGATCACCTCGAGGCGCCCGGTGCCGTCGTTGCGGACGGAGACCCGGGTCCGGAGCAGCCCGGCGGGCGAGAGAACGATCTCCAGCACGACCCCGATTCCGGCCTGCGCGTCGTGTGCCTCGACGGTGACGGCGGCGCTCCCGGGCTGCACGACGGCGCCCTCCGCGAGGGCCTCGCCGGCCACCGAGACGGCGCCTACGGTGAGCCGCGGCGACCAGCCGGCGCCCTCGCGGTGCACCCGGAGGCCGGGCAGGCCGGCCCAGCCGAAGGAGTGCTCGGGCAGGATTCCGGGCTCGTAGGGCACGTCGGAACCGCCGTCCATCCCCGTCCTCTCGGGGGTTCTTGCGAAACCGGCGAGGTCGTCGTCGCTCGCCTCGATCCGCGGACCCCAGTGCAGCAGGACGGGCAGGTCACCTCCCGACTGAGTGAGGAGGGCGGACACGTCATCGGCGACGAGATGGATCACTCTCGGGGATTGCATGATGACATTCCTACCGTCGATCCTGGTCTGAGTACAGTGAGAGATCGATCTCGACCACCGGCGATCCCGTCGTCGTCCGCTCACTGCAGATCCACCCCGCTTCGATCCCCCCACCCCGATCACTCACCGCCGAGGAGCATCCATGCCGCTGACCCACCCGGCCCCGCACGAGTCCCGCCTGGAGCGCGGGGTGCTCGACGCCCGGCGGCGGCTCAACCGCGACTACCTGCTCTCGCTGACCGACGAGGGGCTGCTGCAGAACTTCCGCATCGAGGCCGGGATCGGCGACCAGGGCTGGCACCTGCACCCGTCCCAGGAGTCGCGCGAGGCCCGCGGTCTCGACCGGCACTGGGGCTGGGAGACGCCCGGCTCGCAGCTGCGCGGCCACTTCCTCGGCCACTGGCTCTCGGCTGCGGCGCGCGAGGTCGCGGTCACCGGCGACCCGCTGCTCCGCGTCCGGATCGACTCCGTGCTCGACGGCCTCGAGCGCTGCCAGGAGGAGAACGGCGGCGGCTGGATCTGGGCGATCCCGCGCGGCTACCTCGACCGCCTGGCGACCGGCCGCCCGATCTGGGCGCCGCAGTACGCGATGCACAAGCTGCTGATGGGCCTGGTCGACCTGCACCTCGACCTCGGCGACGAGCGGGCGCTGCGGATGGCGCGGGCGGCGACGACCCCGCTGCTGGAGTGGGTCCGCGGCTTCGACGACGACGCGTTCCAGGAGATCCTCGAGGTGGAGACCGGCGGCATGCTCGAGGTCTGGGCCGACCTGCTCGCGATCACCGGCGATCCCGTCTATGCGGAGCTGCTCGAGCGCTACGACCGCCGCTCGCTCTTCGAGGGCCTGCTCGCGGGCCGCGACGTGCTCACCAACATGCACGCCAACACCACGATCCCCGAGGTGCTCGGCGCCGCCCGCGCCTACGAGGTCACCGGCGACGAGCGCTGGCGGCGGATCGTCGAGGCCTACTGGGAGCAGGCGGTCGTCCGCCGCGGCACCTTCTGCACCGGCGGCCAGACCTCCGGCGAGATCTGGACGCCGCCGTTCGAGTTCGCCGCCCGCCGCGGCGAGAAGACGCAGGAGCACTGCACGGTCTACAACATGATCCGGCTGGCCGACGTGCTGCTGCGCTGGACGGGCGACCTCGCCTACGCCGACTACATCGAGCGGAACCTCTGGAACGGCCTGCTCGCCCAGCAGCACCCGCGAACCGGGATGGTCGCCTACTTCCTGCCGCTGGAGGGCGGCGCCCGCAAGGACTGGGGCAGCCCGACCGAGGACTTCTGGTGCTGCCACGGCACGCTGGTGCAGGCGCACACCCGCCACTCCGGTCTCGTCTTCTACCGCGGCGGCGACGCCGAGCTGACGATCGCGCAGCACGTCGACGCGAGCGTCCGCGTGCCGACCGCCGCGGGCGAGGCGGCCGTGCGGGTCGAGGTGCTCGACAACGCCGGCTACGTGGGCCCGGACGCGAACGCGGGAGCCGCGGGCGACGCGCACCGGCCCTCCGCCTCGCGGATCCGCATCGAGGTGGAGTCGGCGGAGGGGGTCGCGCTGCAGGTGCGGATCCGGGTGCCGGAGTGGACCGTCGGCGAGCCGGGCCTCGCGGGCGACACCGCGCGGGTCCAGCGCCGCGACGGCGCGCTCCTGCTGACGCACCCCGGCGGCCGCACCGGCGTCGACCTCGCCTTCGGCACCGAGATCCGCGCCGTGCCGATCCCGGACGAGCCCGGCACCGTCGCGTTCGTCGAGGGGCCGGTCGTGCTGGCCGGCCTCGTCGACCACGAGGTGAGCCTCCGCGGCCGCCTCGAGGACGCTCCCGCGCTGCTCGCCCCCGACAACGAGCGGCAGTGGACCCAGTGGCTCCGCGGCTACCGCACCCTCGGCCAGCCCGCCGCGATCCGCTTCCGGCCTCTGCACGAGGTCGTCGACGAACCCTTCTCGCTCTACTTCCCGGTCTCGGCCGGGAGCTGATGGACAGGACCCCCTCCGTGACCTGCGCTCCGCGCTCATGACCGCCTCCGCCATCACCGCCTCGGCCACCCGGGCGATGCCCCGCGGCCGGCTGCTGCTGCCGATCTTCGCGATGCTGGTCGGCTTCGGGCCGCTCACCATCGACCTGGTGCTGCCCTTCCTGCCGACGCTGCAGGACGACCTCGGCGTCTCGGTCGCGACCGCGCAGCTGGTGGTCACCGGCGCGACCTTCGGCTTCGCCGCCGGCCAGCTGATCTCGGGTCCGCTCAGCGACGCCGTCGGCCGCAAGTGGCCGCTCGGCGTCTCGGCCGCGCTGCACATCGCGGCGAGCCTCGTCGCGGCGATGACCTCCGACACGGCGGTGCTGCTCTCGGCGCGCTTCGTCCAGGGTGCGGCCTGCACCGCGGCCGGAGTGGTCGTCACCGCGATCGTCCGCGACCTCTACAGCGGCAAGCGGCTCGTGACGATGCTCGCGAACCTCGCCGTGATCGTGTCGGTCTTCCCGATCCTGGTGCCCTCCGTCGGCGCGCAGCTGACCAAGGTGATCGACTGGCGCGGCTCCTTCCTCGCGGTCGCCGCCTGGGGAGCGCTCGCCACCGTGATCGCGCTGCTGGTGCTGCCCGAGACGCTGCCCCGCGAGCGGCGGCACCAGGGCGGGCTCGGCCCGTCGCTGCGGAACTCGTTCGGGATGCTGAGGCGGCCACGGGTGCTGGCGCTCGCCGCCGCCTCGGCGGCCGGCTGGTCGGTCGGCTTCGCCTACCTGGCGACCGCGCCGTTCCTCTACACCAACGTCTACGCGGTGGGGCCGGACCTCTACGGGCTGCTGTTCCTGGTCACCTCGCTCGTGACCATCGCGGTCGGGCAGACGACGGGCCGGGTGATCGTGCCGCGGTTCGGGCCGCGCTTCGCGATGTTCGCCTCGGCGATCGTCACGGGCCTCGGCGCCGTCGTGGTCGCGGTGCTCGCCCTCACCGGGACGCAGTCGCTGCTCGTCGTCGTCGGCGCGCTCACCTTCGCGCTCGCGGGCCGCTCGCTCGGCTTCGCGCCGGTGCAGTACCTGTCGCTCCAGGGCCCGTCGAGCGAGGCGGGCAGCGTCACGGCGATCCTCGGCACGGTCAGCTTCACCGCGGCCGGCCTGGTGATGCCGGTGATGGGCGCATGGGCCGAGATCTCGCTGATCCCGTTCGCGATCCTCCTGCTCGTCGCGGCGCTCGTGGAGGGCGGGGTGGCGCTGCTGTTCCGGCCGGGCTCGCGGCGCTTCGATCCGGGCGCGCGGCGGCTCGAGGACGAGCCGGGGCCGGCGGACGCGCCCGCGCCCGACCTCCGCACGCACGACGAGAAGCACTGACATGACCCTCCAGGAAGGATCCACCGTGGAACTCCGCTCCGGCGACTACATCCTGCGCGCCCGCGCGGGCGGCCTCGAGGTGCTCTCGGGCGAGCACGTCCTCTACGCCAACGACCGCCCGCTGCGCGTCACGGTGAAGACCGTCACCGCGATCAGCGAGTACTCCGGCGCGCCCTACGACGACGTCTCGATCGCGGACGGCGCGCTCACCGCCACCGGCACGATCACCGCGCGCTCGGGCTCGTCCTTCGCCGTCACCGACGTCTGGCGCGTCGCCGGCGCCGGCTTCTCCGTGCACCGCGAGGTCGAGGTGCTCGCGGCCGGCGGCGACCTCGGCTTCTCGACGGCCATCTCGCTCGGGCTGACCGGGTCCGCCGACCTGCGCGACTACGAGTGCTTCGCGCCCGGCGCCTGGTACCGCGACAACGCCTTCGGCCCGGCCGACGCGATGGGCCGCGACCCCGGCAGCGAGTACTTCTGGCGCACCGAGACCCACTACGCGCTGCCGCTGTTCGCCGCGCAGAGCCTCGCCACCGGCGAGACCGTGGCGCTCTCGCGCTGGGCGGCCGACGTCACGCTGCCGCGCCTGGACGTGGTCCGCTCGGAGAACTTCACCGACCCGGAGTGCACCGTCGGCTCGATCGGCCTGAGCCGGCCGCAGGGCACCACGCTGAACTACCTCTACTACGGCTTCGGCGTGCGGACGCCGCTCGACGAGGAGCCGGCCGGCCTGTCGATCGACTACGTCTACCCCGGCGCCGACGGCGAGCGCCCGGTCGACAACCCCTACTCCGGGCTCGACTACGACGCGGCGCCGAAGTCGCTGCAGCGGGTCAACCACCCGGTCGAGGTCGGCTTCCGCCAGCGCTACGCGGTGGCCGTCGACCTCGGCCGCCACGACGACTTCGCGACGATGATGCGCGCCACCTGGCGCAGCGCCTACGCGCGCCTCCGCGACGACCTGTTCGAGGTCGACAACGAGCGGCACTTCCACCACGGCATGGCGATCCTGCAGCGCCTCACCCGCCGCTACGGCGACTCCTGGGGCCTGCCGTTCGCCTGCCAGCTGCCGGACCTGGACGTCTCGAGCGTCTCGTTCCAGTTCGGCTTCGTCGGGCAGCAGCCCGGCATCGGCTACCAGCTGCTGCGCTACGGCGACCGCGAGGGCGTGCCCGAGGCGTTCGAGCAGGGCGTCGGCATCGTCGACTTCTGGGCGCGGACGGCCCTGCCCGAGTCCGGTCCGCCGCGGATGTGCTTCAACCCCTCCCTCGGCGGCTTCGAGCCGTACCCGCACTTCCTGCGGATGCTGGCCGACGGTGTCGAGGCGATCCTCGACGCCTACCTGCACCTGCGCGGCCTCGGCGACGAGCGGCCGCTCTGGCTCGAGTTCTGCCGGCGGACCGCCGACTGGCTGCTCGAGGTGCAGGACGCCGACGGCAGCTTCCACCGCGCCTACAACGCCGACGGCTCGGTGCGGATGGACTCGCGCTCGAACACCCCGAGCGTGATCCGCTTCCTCGTGCAGCTGCACCTGGTGACGGGGGAGGCGCGCTACCGCGAGTCCGCCGTGCGCGCCGGCGAGTGGTCGTTCGCGAACATCCACCGCACCCTGGAGTACCGCGGCGGCACCTGCGACAACGCGGACATCCAGGACAAGGAGGCCGGGATCTACGGGCTGTTCGGCTTCCTCGCGCTCTACGACCTGACCGAGGAGCACCGCTGGCTGGAGGGCGCCGTCCGCGCCGCCGACTACACCGAGACCTGGACCTACGCCTGGTCCTTCCCAGTGGTCGCGCCCTGGCCGCAGCACCCCTTCAACCAGTACTCGATCAGCGGCCAGAGCATCATCACCCTCGGCGGCGGCGCCGACGTGTACCTGGCGGCCTGCTCGTACAGCTACTACCGGCTGTCCCTGATCACCGGCGACGACCACTACCGCGACGTCGCCGAGTTCCTGCACCGCAACACCCGGCAGTCGACCGACGTCGACGGCAGCATCGGCTACGCGATGCCCGGCCTCGGCCACGAGAGCGGCGACTTCGCGACCCAGACCCTCCGCAGCCACCACCACTGGCTGCCCTGGTGCACCTTCGTCGAGGTCGACCCGTCCTCGCGCCTGCGCGACACCTTCGGCGTCTACGAGATCGCCGACGCCCAGCGCCTGCCCCCGGCCGAGCTGGCGGCCCGCAACCGCATCTACGACCGCTACGGGCGGCCGGGCGCCTGAGCGCGGGCGGCGTCCGGCAGCACCTCCGGCGGCACCTCCGGCGGCATCTCCGGCTCGCGGAACCGCCTCCGGCTCGCCGGATCCGGCTGTTCCCGCGTGCCGAGGCGCGTTCCACGTGCCGGAGGTCACCCCGGCCGACCTCCGCCTCACGGATTCACGTCCGGCTCGCTGGATCCGCCTGTTTCCGCGTGCCGAGGCGTGTTCCACGTGCCGGGGGTCACCCCGGCCGACCTCCGGCCGATCTCCGGCTCGCGGTTCCGCATCCGGCTCGCTGGATCCGCGTGTCTCAGCGTGCCGAGGCGTGTTCCGCGTGCCGGAGGTCGCCGCGGCTGGCCTCCGGCCGATCTTCGGCTCGCGGTTCCGCGTCCGGCTCGCTGGTTCCGTCTGTTTCGGTGTGCCGAGGCGCGTTCCGCGAGCCGGAGGTCACCCCAGCGGCCTCAGTCGCGCCACTCCACGTCCACGCGCACCGGCTCCGTGCCGATCGCCAGCCCGCCCGACACCTCGCGCCCGTCGACCCGCGGCACCGCGTCGCGGGGCGTCCGCAGCCGCGTCCCGTCCGCCGGCACCAGCCACTCCGCGCCCGGCACCCGCCGCACCGTCAGCGACGCGCGCCCCGGCGACCACTCCAGTCGATCCACGACCAGCCCGCCGCGCGCCCGCAGCCCCGTCACCGCACCGCGCGCCCACACCGAGGGCAGCGCCGGCAGCACCGTCAGCGTCTCGTCGTCCGACCCGAGCAGCATCGCCGCGTGGAGAGCGCTTGTGAGTGCCGGATGGTGCGGGCGTTCATCGATGAGGGAGAAGCGAAGTGCGCATCGTTCGAGCCGGGGCCTCCTGCTCCTGGAACTCGGAGTATCGACCGTTCGACCGGCGACGCGGCGCTACACGCGGGTCGCGGAGGAGACTCTGTTTCGCAGGGCTTCGACGAGGGCCGTCACGGACTCATCGGGTGAGGCTCGAGTGATGGCCAGGACGGTGCGCTCGAGCGGCGGTCGCAGTCCGACGGCGACCGTTCCGGCCGAGAGGGCACTCCGCGGGACGGGGGCGATCCCGAAACCGGCGGACGCCAGGGCGGCGGCCTGCTGCACGGAGCGGGTCTGCAGGCGGTAGGAGACGACCACTCCCGCGCCGGCGAGGCGTTCCGCCAACCAGGCGCTGTAGCCGTTCGACGCGTCCACCCCGATCACGCCCGCCTCGTCGCCGAGCGCCGCGATCGGGATCCGACCCGGCGAGTCCTCTCCGGCGGTCCGGCCGACGACGACGATCTCCTCGATCCCCAGGCGCTCCACGAGCAGTCCGTCGAGCGTCGCCGGCCCGGGGACGACGACGAGGTCGAGGAGGCCGGCGCGCAGGTCCTCGATCGAGGCGGAGGCGCTGGTCGTCTCGACGAGTTGCAGCGGCGTGCGTCCGTCGGCGTTCCACCGGGTGACCACAGGGACGAGGAACGGCAGCGTGAAGCTCTCGGCGACGGCCAGCCGGATCGGCTGCTCCGCGTCCGCCGTCCGCGCGGCCGCCACGGCGTGCTCGGCGGCGTTGACGGCGAGGCGGGCGTGATCGACGAGCGCTCGGCCGTACCGGGTGAGGGTCGCGCCGGCAGGGTTCCGGTCCACGAGGGGCACTCCGACTTCGCGCTCGAGGGACGCGACCTGGTGGGAGACCGCGGGCTGCGAGAGGTGCAGCTCGCGAGCGGTCGCGCCGATCGATCCGACCCGCGCCAGCACCACCATCACCTCGAGAGCTCGAAGACTGGGCATAGACGAACTCTATGCCTGACCTCCGATGAGCGACGGTCGTTTATGGACTGAGCGCGTCCTTCGCCTGGTTGTCTCGAAGGAAGGAGCCGCACCGGCTCCCCGACAGGAAGGCCACCATGAACGAGAAGAAGAACCGCGTGCTCGTCGTTGGCGGGGGATCGGGCATCGCCCGCGCCCTCGTGCGCGAGCTGCTCGCGAAGGGCGATGAGGTGATCGTCGGCGGGCGTCACCCGGAGGCCCTCGGTGATGACGCGACGGAGTTCGGAGACCGGTTCCGGTCCCTTCGGATCGACCTCGCCGACGAGGCGAGCATCGCCGCGGCCGCGCACCTCGGGCCGCTCGACTTCGTCGTGTCGTTCGCGGCGGCGCACGCGAACGGCCCGGTCCGCGAGCTGGAGCGCGACGCCGTCCTGACGGCGTTCGACGCGAAGGTCATCGGGCCGATCCTGCTCGCCAAGCACCTCGCCTCCTCGATCCGGCCGGGTGGCGGCTTCCTCTTCTTCTCCGGCGTCGCGGCGTGGAAGCCGTCGGCGGGGCTCGCGGTGATGGCGACGACCAACGGAGCGGTGTCCTTCCTCGTCGAGGCGCTCGCGGTCGAGCTCGCTCCGGTCCGCGCCGTCGCGATCTCGCCGGGGATCATCGACTCCGGCGCCTGGGACGCGCTGGGCGAGCAGGAGAAGTCAGCGATGTTCGCCGAGACTGCGGCCGGGAACCCCGCTCGCCGGATCGGCTCGGTCGGCGACATCGTCTCCGCCGTCCGCTTCGCCATGGACAACACGTTCGTGACCGGGACGACGCTGCACGTCGACGGCGGCGGGCGGCTCTCGTGAAGCGTCGCGCACCCCTGCTCGCCGTCGGTCTCGCCGGACTCCTCGCCACCGCCGGATGCGCCGGCACGGTCCCGACAGAGGACCCGGCGGCGGCGGTGAGCCGCGACGACGGCCTCGTGCAGCCCGGCACGGTGCATCTGGGCGGCTCGAGCGTCGACGAGAGCCGGCCCGTCGTCCTCCGCGCGCAGCAGCTCTACGCCTTCTGGAACACGGGCGACGCGTCCTGGCTCGAGCTCGCCGTCGACGACTCCTTCCTCGACCGCACCCTCCCCGAGGGGCGACCCCAGGGGCCCGAGGGGCCGATCGCCGCCTCGGAGCAGTTCCGCGCGGCCGTCCCCGACCTCGCGTGCTCGCTCGACGACCTCTACGTCACGGGTGACACCTTCACCGCACGCCTGACCTTCACGGGCCACTTCACCGGCGTCTCCGGCGGAGTCCAGGGCGAGGGCCGGCCGATCGAGTTCGGCGCGATCGACATCCAGCACATCGGCGCGAGCGGACGGATCGTCGAGGACTGGCACCTCGAGGACGACCTCACCTTCCAGCAGCAGGCAGGCCTGCTGCCGGAACCGACCTCCTGACCTCTCCTCTGAGAGGCGCACTGGTCTGAGAGGCGCACTGGGGGTTCGTCAGCGAGGACGTCCACGACGGTTCCGACGATGCCCGGGTGCTCGGCCGACTGCCTGCCCGCACCAGGACGAGTTCGACGAGACCCGTGGCGTCGGAGGGAAGGCGCCGACCAGGCGCCCGTGCGCGGCGGAGCGGCCGCACTGTGTGCCGCCGTCTTCGGCGCGATCACTGCACGTGGCGTCGGCCGCCAGCGCTATACCGTGCGAGGACGTCCGCGGCGCTGATCGCGGCCGTCTCGATGTCCGGCTCGCCGACTCCGACGAGTCGCAGGCACCCGCGTGCGATCGACCGGCCGTAAGCCTCGCGGTCCTCCTGCTCACCCCAGTAGCGCTGGGACACGATGCTCTCCACGAGCCCGAAGACGAGGTCGACGTCCTCCGCCCGCGCCCCCTCCGGGTCGGTGACCTCGAGCGCGTGGAGTGCGAAGCGCCGGTAGCGCTCGTGCAGCGGGTCGAGACCGCGGCGGATTCCCTCCCGCTGCGGCTCGTCCGAGGTCCGCATCGCCGACGCGGTCCGGGCCGTCGACCCCGGCGGGCCTGTCCTGGTCTCCCGCAGTTCGAGCTAGCCGCTCCCGCGCGACGCTCCGGCGACGACGACGAGCAGTGCGGCCGTTCCCGCGAGGAGTGCGGCTGCGGCGACCAGTGCGGGGAGCCGGCCGTCGGGGAGGGGGACGCGGTCGGTGCTGCTGGTGGTGAGAACGCGGTGGTGGGTCCGGTAGCGATGGTGCGACTGGACGAGGATCAGGAGCGCGAGGAGCAGTCCGCCGCCGGCGGGCAGGAGGGCCCAGGGTCCGAGGATCGTGGGCAGGATGCGGATGCCGACGAGGGCTCCGGCGGTGAGCGCGAGCGCGGTGCGGCGCCAGGCGAGTGCGGTGCGCTCGGGCTGCAGCCCGGCGTCGAAGGGGCGCGCGGAGCGGTCGGTCTCGCTCACGCGAGGACGATCGCGAGGAGCACCAGGATCCCGGTGACGACGACGATCAGGCCCAGGGGCAGGGCGAGGGCGGCCGAGGGCAGGGGGGTGTTCAGTCGCAGGGCGCGCTCGGTGCGCGTCCAGCCGATCCAGGCCTGCAGGGGCGTGAGGATCCCGGCGGTGATCAGCAGGATCGATGCCGCGAGCCGGAAGCCGGGGTGCAGGCCCAGCCCGAGCGCCTCGAGGGCGACGCCTCCGGCGAGCAGGGCCAGCGCGGTGCGGATCCAGGCGAGGAAGGTGCGCTCGTTGGCGAGGCTGAAGCGGGCGTCGGGCTCGTCGCCGTGCCGGTAGACGTTCGCCGGGAACCGTCTCACGACAGCTCTCCGTCGCGCAGGCCGACGGTGCGGAAGCCGGCGTTGCCCATGGAGGAGTCGGGGGTGTTGGAGGAGCGGGCGGAGTTGCGGTAGCGGTTGCAGTAGGAGAGGTGGCAGAGGTACGAGCCGCCGCGCAGCACGCGCGCCTGCCCGGCCGCCGGTCCGCGGGGGTCGGTGACGGGCTCGGGCGTGTAGGCGCGGGGGTCGTACCAGTCCGCGCACCACTCCCACACGTTCCCGACGCTCTGGTGCAGCCCGTACCCGTTGGGGGTGAACGCGGCGGCCGGCGCGGTGGTCAGCCAGCCGTCCTCGACCGTGTTCTGGGTGGGGAAGCGGCCCTGCCAGATGTTCGCGCGCCAGCCGCCGGCGTCGACCTCGTCGTCGCCCCACGGGTACTTCGCGCCCTCGATCCCGCCGCGGGCCGCGTACTCCCACTCCGCCTCCGTGGGCAGCCGCCGGCCGGCCCAGCCGCAGTACGCCTGGGCGTCGTTCCAGCTCACGTGCACGACCGGGTGGTCGAGGACGTCCTCGATGCCCGAGTCCGGTCCGCCCGGGTGGGCCCAGTCCGCGCCGCGCACCCCGTACCACCAGGGCGTGCCGGACGCGGGGCCCATGACAGCGGACCGAGGTGCCCGCACGGCCAGATGGAACACGGCCGAGAACCCGAACGTCTCGGCCTCCGTCCGGTACCCGGTCGCCTCGATGAAGCGGGCGAAGTCGGCGTTGGTGACCGTCGTCGCGTCGATCGAGAACGCGGCGAGCGAGACCCGGTGCCGGGGAGTCTCGCCGTCGCCGCGGTTCTCGTCTCCGGACGAATCGCCCCGGAGGTAGTCGCCCCGGGAGATCCACGCCTGAGGCACCCGGTGCTCACCGCGGACCGCGGGGCCGAGCGGCAGCGGGCGGGGTCCGATGCGGGTCGCCGTCCCGCGAGAGGGCGGGCCGCAGGTGCACGAAGGGCCGCACTCAGTCATGCGTCGAGCCTACGGCGACCGTCGCCGTGAGGGGCGTGGAGGAGGAGGCGGTCATCGTCGGCCCTTTCGCGCGCAGGTGGATCTCGGGTGCGGTCGGCGGCTCCTACTGCGCCGAGCGGATCGAAGTGATGTACTCCTGTAGGCGCCCGAAGAGCTCGTGGTCGTACGGTCCCCACTCGGGGCGCGGCGTCTCCGGGCCCGCGTAGGGCTCGTCGTCGTAGTGCCGCTGGTACTCCGCGAGCTTCACCTCGAGGCCGGCCTTGATCTCGGCGTAGGCCGGCTCGTCGGCGACGTTGCGCATCTCCTCGGGATCGGCGGTGAGGTCGTAGAGCTCCCACTCGGGCTCGAAGACCGCGTCGGAGGCGCCGGGGACGCCGAGGCCGGCGCCGTAGTAGTAGATGAGCTTGTAGGAGTCCGTGCGGATCCCGTAGTGGGCGGGAGCGGCGTGGATCGGGTCGTCGTGCTCCCAGTAGCGGTAGTAGACGGCGTCGGGCCAGTCCGCGACCTGCTCGCCGCGCAGCAGCGGGAGGAAGCTCCGGCCCTGGGACGTGGGCAGCGCCTCGTCCGCGGCGATGCCGCAGACGTCGAGGAAGGTGGCGGCGAAGTCGACGTTCGTGATGATCGCCTCCGACCGGGTGCCCGGCTCGATCGCGGCCGGCCACTTCATCAGCATCGGCATCTGCAGGGACTGGTCGTACATCAGGCGCTTGTCGAACCAGCCGTGGTCGCCGAGGAAGAAGCCCTGATCGGAGGTGTAGACGATCAGGGTGTCCTCGGCGAGGCCCTTCTCCTCCAGGTGGTCCAGGAGCCGTCCCACGTTGTCGTCGATGGACTGGATGCACTGCAGGTAGTCGCGCATGAAGATCTGGTACTTCCAGCGCATCCGCGCCTCGCGGTTCTCCGGGCCGCGCAGCTCCTCGGGCATCTCGACCTTGAGATCGTCACCGCCCATGTCGTCGGCGATGGTCATGTGGACACCGCGGACGGCCTTGCTGCGCGACGCGCTGTCGTCGAGGAAGGTCTCGGGCTCGGGGATCGAGCCGTCGGCGTAGAGGTGGGCGTGCTTCTCATCGGGGACCCAGGGGCGGTGCGGGGCCTTGTGGTGCACCATCATGCAGAACGGCTCGCCCTCGTCGAGGCTGTCGAGCCAGTCGATCGAGAGGTCGGTCACGATGTCCGTCGCATAGCCCGGGACGACCGCGGTGCCGTTCTCGTCGATCATCTCCGGGTCGACGTAGTCGCCCTGTCCGGGGAACACCTTCCAGGTGTCGAAGCCCCGGGGCTGCGAGACGCCGTGCTCGCCGAGGTGCCACTTGCCGAACATCGCGGTGCGGTAGCCGGCGTCGTGCAGGACGTCGATGAAGGTGGGCACGCGGTAGTCCATCTCGGTCCAGATCGACGAGACGCCGTTGAGGTGGCTGTAGGTGCCGGTGAGGATCGAGGCCCGGGAGGGGCTGCAGATCGAGTTGGTGCAGTAGACGGCGTCCATCCGCATGCCCTCGTGGGCGATGCGGTCGAGATTCGGCGTGCTGTTCACGCGGCTGCCGTACGCCGAGATGGCATGCGCGGCGTGGTCGTCGGACATGATGAAGACGACGTTGGTCATCGGGGGCCTTCCGTGTCGTGTGCTCGCGGCGATCGTCCGCCGGTATCGAGCGTGGGAGCGAGGGTGATGCGGGACGCCCGAGTTCCGGGATCGCGGGCGTCGATGATGAGTCCGGCCGCGATCTCGCCGGCTCGTCGCAGGGGCAGTCGGCTGTAGGTGAGCCGCGTCCAGAGGCGGGGGTCGAGCTGGCCGCCGGCGAGAGCGGCCACGCGCAGGCCGGCGTCAGTCATGGCCGCCCAGCGGTAGACCGCCTCGACGTCCGCCCCCCAGGAGCACACGAGCGCCGTGGTGTCGGTGTCGTGGGCGAGGATGGCGGCGGCGGCCTCGTCGAGTCGTCGGGTGATGTCCACGGAGTAGTCGGAGCCGGCTGACGGATCGGACTCGAGCCGGGTGAGCAGATCGTCGGTCATTCCCGTCGAGACGGGGAGGCACGACAGGCCGTGGGAGGAGGTGGCGGCGGCCATGGCGGTGGTGCGCACGCGGTCGGCACGTGAAGTCACCTGCGGCAGCACGTGCACGATCCGCGTCACGCCCTCCTCTCGGAGGTGGCTGATCAACTCCTCCACACCAGCGGCGTAGTCGAAGTCGATGGTGGCCCAGGCCGTGTCGGCGGTGGAGCCGCAGTCGAGCGCCGTGAACGGGACGCGATGCTCGACGACCGCACGGGCGAGGTCGGCCGGAACCTCGTGGTCGTCGTGGCCGATGAACACCAGACCCTCGAGGCGTCCGCCGCGGGCGTCCTCCACGCAGTTGTCGGCCGAATCGCCGTCCAGGAGCGCGAGATGGAAACCCCTTGCCGCCAGACCTTCACTCAGCCCCTGAGCGATCTCCGCGTAGCGCGGAGTGGTCAGTGGCTTGTTCAGGAGCACACCGATCGTCCGGCTCGAGCGGGCCTGGAGTGAGCGCGCCAGCCCGTTCGGCACGTAGCCGAGCGTGCGTGCCAGCATCCGGATCCGCGTCTTCGTCTCCGATGCCAGCACCACCGTGCTCTGGTCGTTCAGCGCATAGGAGACTGTCGACACCGAGACTCCGGCTCGTGTGGCGATGTCCTTGAGGGTGATGCGACTCATGCGACTAGGACACCACGGCCACGCGGCGGCTCTCGAGCTCTTCGCTGTTGCCCTCGACCGCGCGTCGACCCAGGGGGTACCAGAACAGCAGGATCAGCGCGACGACGGCGTAGAGCACTCCGGGCACCAGGGTGGCGACCGTGTAGATGCCCTGGATCGTGCCGGGCGACTGCACAGCTGCACCCGCCTGGAAGCCGATGAAGGCGAGTGCGTATCCGCCGAGCCCGCCCGCGAGCCCGAGTCCGACCTTGCGCGCCCAGGTGTTCACGGCGTAGACCGTGCCGTCGTCGCGTTGCCCGGTGCGCACCTCCTGGAAGTCGATCACGTCGCTGATGATCGCCCAGACGAGGAGGTTGAAGGAGCCGATCCCGAATCCGGCGATCACGCTGATGGCGATGAACACCCACGGCGAGGTCACCCCCACGAAGAACAGCACGAAATAGAGGGTGGAGCTCCCGAACAGCAGGACGACGAGAAGTTCCTTCTTGCCGAAGCGACGGCCCAGTCGGGAGATGAAGGGCGCCGCGATCAACGCTGGCAGGGCGTTGGCGAGCCCAGCCACCCCTGAGAGAGCGCCGTTGTTGAAGTAGATGAGCCAGAGATAAGCGCCGACGGATCCGGTGAGAAGCGATGACAGGATGAGAACCAGGTTCGCTGACATGAGCGAGAGCAGCGCCCGGTTTCCGGCCAGCGAGGCCAGGAGTCTGCCGAAGCTCGGCTTGTCGACGTTCGGGATCGAGCGGACCCGCTCGCGGACGAGGGAGTAGCAGAGTACGTAGAAGACGAGGGCCAGCGCCGAGAAGACGATGCCGATCGTGAAGAACGCGGAGGGCAGGACCTGCGAGACCCCATCGACCGTCGCGTAGAGGAACAGCGGCGGTACGAGGGCGACGAAGATGCCGGCGAGGTTCGCGCCGACTCCGCGGAACACGGAGAGGGAGGCGCGCTGGCCGGGGTCCTGGCTCATCACCGAGGCCAGCGATCCGTACGAGATGTTGACCATCGTGTAGAAGACAGTGCCCCACAGGACATAGGTCACGGCCGCCCAGATCATCTTCGCTGGGTAGTCCCAGTCGGCGGCGAAGGGGGAGTAGAGCAACGCGCTCACGACCGCCAGCGGGATGGCCGCGCGCAGAATCCAGGGACGGAACCGGCCGGCCCGCGACGGTGTGTGGCGATCAAGAAAGCGGCCCCAGCCGACATCGGTGAACGCATCGACCAGACGCATCACGAGGAAGAGCGTGCCGACGTGGGCCGGATTCAGGCCGAGCACGTTCGTGTAGAAGATCAGCAGGTAGCTGGAGGCCAGGATGAAGATGAAGTCGTTCCCGAGGTCGCCGAAGAGGTAGCCGACCTTGTCCTTCCAGGTGAAGGAACGGACGGAGGCGATCGTCTCCGTCGAACTTGTGTGGGTCGTCATTGTTCTCCTCGTCGAGATGGGGTCGGAGGCAATGTATACGACTCAAACGTTTGAGGTAAGGCGACCTGGAAGTCCCGCCCGCTCAGGTGAGGGCGGGGGGCGCGGTGGCCTTCGCGAGCGCGTCCTGGCGTCGACTCCTGCCACGACACGAAGAAGGTGGCGGCGACCGGACGGTCAGCCGACCGGCCGGGGTGCGACGTCCTGGGCCGGCCCCGGCGCTTCGGCAGACGTCGAACCAGCGCGGCAGTGAACGCGAGCACCGCCGCCCGCAACTGCGACCCACACCTTGGACCCCGTCGAGCGGGAGTCCGTGCGGTTGAACTGACATGGTCTCGACTATCGGATAAGCGCCCAGCTGTGCCTCTCGCGCGGATGAGGCGCGAGGATCGGCCGACTGGGGTGCGGGGTCGGCCACTCGTGCCCAGACGCGTTCCGCGAGCCGGAAGTCGCCGAGAGCAGCCTCAGTCGCGCCACTCCACGTCCACGCGCACCGCCTCCGCGCCGATCGGCAGCCCGCCCGACACCTCGCGCCCGTCGACCCGCAGCACCGCGCCGCGGAGCGTCCGCAGCCGCGTCCCGCCCGCCGGCGCCAGCCACTCCGCGCCCGGCACCTGCCGCACCGTCAGCGACGCGCGTCCCGGCTCCCACTCCAGCCGGTCCACGACCAGCCCGCCGCGCGCCCGCAGCCCCGTCACCGCACCGCGCGCCCACACCGACGGCAGCGCCGGGAGCACCGTCAGCGACTCGTCGTCCGACCCGAGCAGCATCGCCGCGACCAGTCCCGGCAGCCCGCCGCTCGCGTCGAGGTTGAAGATGCGCCCCGCGTCGTGCCGGGTCGTCAGCGTCGGCGACCAGTGCTCGACCGCCAGCCACTCGGCACAGGTCAGCGCCGACTCCGCATCTCCCAGCGCCGCGGCCGCCGTGCCGACCTGCACCAGCCCGAACGCCATCTCCATCCGCCCCGGGGGAGCGGTCGGCGCCTCGGCCCGCCACGCGATCTTCGCGGCCACCGTCGCCGCCGCGGCCGCCCGCAGCCGCACGGCCGCCGCACCGTCCCCCACGAACGCCGCATCGCCCCCGTACCAGAGCGGGTACAGCTGCGAGGCGTGCCGGTGCGCGATCTCCTCCGGGAACCGCGGATCGATCCACTCCGCGAGCGTGCCGTCCTCCGCCACGCGGTACTCCGGCAGCTCGGCGACCACGCGCGCCCAGCGCTCGTCGAGCGAGTCGTCGCCGCGGGCCCGCCCGAGCAGCGCGGTCGCCCGGGCGGCGTCGCGCAGCACCGCAACGTCGATCGTCGCGTCGACGGCCAGCGGCGAGCGCGCCCCGCCGGGCGTGTTCTCGGGGGAGTAGGACGGCACGATCCGCCGGACCCCGTCGACCACGATCGTGCCGGTCTCGGCGAAGCGGAGCACGCCCTCGGCCAGCTCCCACAGCCGGTCGTCCACGATCCCGCGGTCGCCCGTCGCGGCCACGGCGTCGGCGGCGAGGCGCAGCACCCAGCCGCCGCAGCCGGTCCAGAACAGGTGCGGGTAGCTCGCCGCGAAGTGGTCCGCGCGGCCGTGCGTCGACATCCGCGACGGCAGCAGCATCCCCTCCGCTCCGTAGACGAGGCGCGCGTTCTCGCGGTAGTCGTCGAGGTGCGGCAGCACCAGCTCCAGGATCGACAGCGCGAGCTCGGGCGTGCCGGTCGGGATCATCCCGGCCATCGCCCCGTTCTGCACGTTGCCGTTGAGCGTGTAGTCCGCGGACCAGGCCGGCCGCCAGGTGCCCTGCCAGACGCCCTGCAGCGTCGGCGGCAGCTCACCGGTCGAGGCGACGATGTTCGCCCGGCCGCTGAGGTACGCGAGCTCGACGACGCGGCGGCGCGCGCCCTCGTCGCCGGCGCGGGCCTCGTCCCAGAGGTCCTCGGTGAGCACGGCGGAGGAGGCGCCGGCCAGGTCGAGAGCGGAGGCGCCGACGAGGCGGCCGTGGCCGTCGCGCTGCGCCGTGCGCAGGTCGGTCCACGACAGGTCGTCCGCCACCGGCTCCCCGTCCGAGAGCGAGAGGTCGAGGCGGAGGAGCCGGGGCGCACCGGCCGCGACCGGCGCGACGGAGCGCGTGACGTCTCCCTCCACCTGCCACGGCGTCCCGGTGGCGGCGGTCACGACCGCGCGGACGCGCTCGCCCCCGGTCTCCGCGCTGCCGGTCCCGGCCAGGGCGACGAGCCGCCCCGTCGCCCCGCCCTCGACGCTCGCCTCGACGACCGCCGACGCGTCCGGGACCCCGGTGTCGAACGAGGTCGCGTCGCCCGCGCCCAGCCCGAGCTCGACGACGCTCTCGCCGTCCCGGTCGGACTCCACGCACAGCCGGACGCTCTCGCCGCCGTGCGGGGCGATCAGCCGCACCGCGTGCCGCCCGCCGTCGAGGTCGGTCCACTCGACCGCGACCTCGCCCAGCCGCGGATCGATCAGCCGGCGGCTCGACGCGACGCCGCCGGCCGTGCGGATCGAGACGGTCGCGCAGATCCCGAGCGGATCGGTCCAGATCAGGCCGCCGTCGTAGCCGCTGGAGCGCGCCCCGCGGGTCAGGGCCTCGCTCGCCGCATCGGCGTCGCCGGCCAGCAGGGCGCTGCGCAGCTCGTCCCGCACTCCGGCGAGATCGGGCGCGGCGGGTCGCGCATTGACGGGCAGGAAGTACCGCTCGTGCGCCAGGGACACGGTGAGCGCGTCGGCCGGCCCGTGGACGACGGCGCCGACGCGGCCGCTGCCGACGATCAGCCCCTCCTCCCAGGTGGGAGCGGCGGTGGCGGTGACGAGGAGGTCGGTGCGCGACGATGCGCTGTCGATCGAGGAGATGATCGGTTCCTTTCGGGCTCGAGGGAGCGCCTGATATGTTGCCTGGAACTTCAAATTACCTCTCCCGGTGCGACGGCGCACGGGAGTCGAGAGTAAGGACTCCGCGATGACGCGACCGATCACCCTCTTCACCGGCCAGTGGGCAGACCTCCCGTTCGAGGAGGTGGCCCGTCTCGCCGGCGAGTGGGGCTACGACGGCCTCGAGATCGCCTGCTGGGGCGACCACATCGACGTCGCCCGCTGGGACGACGCGGAGTACGTGCAGAGCCGCAAGGACATCCTCGAGAAGAACGGCCTCCAGGTCTTCGCGATCTCGAACCACCTCACCGGCCAGGCCGTCTGCGACGACCCGATCGACGCGCGCCACCGCGACATCCTCAGCGACCGCGTCTGGGGCGACGGCGACCCCGAGGGCGTCCGCCGGCGGGCCGCGCAGGACCTCAAGGACACCGCCCGCTTCGCCGCCGCGCTCGGCGTGAAGCAGGTCAACGGCTTCTCCGGCTCGTCGATCTGGAAGGGCGTGGCGATGTTCCCGCCCGCGTCCGACGAGTGGATCGCCGCCGGCTACCAGGACTTCGCCGACCGCTTCAATCCGATCCTCGACGTCTTCGAGGAGGTCGGCGTCCGCTACGGCCTGGAGGTGCACCCGAGCGAGATCGCCTACGACTACTGGACCGCGAAGCGCACCCTCGAGGCGATCGGCCACCGGACGTCCTTCGGCTTCAACTTCGACCCGTCGCACTTCGTCTGGCAGCAGCTCGACAGCGTCGCGTTCATCCTCGACTTCGCCGAGCACATCTTCCACGTGCACGTGAAGGAGTCGATCGCCAACCTCGACGGCCGCAACGGCGTCCTCGGCTCGCACCTGCCCTGGGCCAACCCGCGCCGCGGCTGGACCTTCGTCTCGACCGGCCACGGCGCCGTCCCGTGGGAGCCCGTCTTCCGCGCCCTGAACGCGATCGGCTACACCGGCCCGACCAGCGTCGAGTGGGAGGACGCCGGCATGGACCGCCTCGACGGCGCCCCCGAGGCCCTCGCCTTCGTCCGCAAGCTCAACGCCATCACGCCCCCGGCCGACGCCTTCGACGCGGCCTTCTCCACCTCCCGCTGAGCGGCGCGGCGCCGGTGATCGAGCGGCCGGCGCGATCGAGCGGCTGGCGCCGCGCCCCTCCTCTCATGCTGATCGAGTAGCCCGCGCAGCGGGCGTATCGAGATCCACCGTCACCGAGACCTCGGCCTGCAGTCCCGCGTTCTGACGACGTCGGGTCTCGATACGCCGCTCCGCGGCTACTCGACCAGCATGCGGTCCGCACAACATCAGCTGAGGGCAGGGGGCATCGCCTGACAGCGGAGGCCACCCCTTCTCAGCTGATGTTGTGCAGCGCCGCAGGCTCGATGCTCATCGAGCGGCCCTTCATGCTGATCGAGTAGCCCGCGCAGCGGGCGTATCGAGATCCACCGTCGCCGAGACCTCGGCCTGCAGCCCCGTCGTTCTGACGACGTCGGGTCTCGATACGCCCCTGCGCGGCTACTCGACCAGCATGCGGTCCGCACAACATCAGCTGAGAGCAGGGTCCCTCGCCCGTCAGCGGAGGCCACCCCTTCTCAGCTGATGTTGTGCAGCGCCGCAGGCTCTTCATGCTGATCGAGTAGCCCGCGCAGCGGGCGTATCGAGATCCACCGTCACCGAGACATCGGTGTTGCAGTCCCACCGTGCAAGCGACGCCGAGTCTCGATACGCCCCTGCGGGGCTACTCGACCAGCATGCAGGGCGTCCTCCGCTGATCAGGCGACCCCGGGAATGCACGAACGGCCGGCCCCCGTGGGGAGCCGGCCGTCGGTCGTGCAGTGTCCCTACAGCCCCTGCGCGAGGCGGTAGTACGCCGCGTTCGAGCGGATGTCGGCCTCGAAGCCGCGGAGGGTGGTCGACTCGTCGATGACGAGGAGCTCGACGCCGGCGATGCGGGCGAAGTCCTCCCACGCCTCCAGGCCGATCTGCGTCGTCATGACGGTGTGGTGCGCGGCGCCGGCCGTGATCCAGGCCGCGGCGCTGGTGCCGAAGTCGGGGGCGGGCTGCCAGACGGCGCGGCCGACCGGGAGGTGCGGCAGCGTCTGCGGCGGCTCGACGGTGGTCACCTTGTTCGCGACCAGGCGGAAGCGCTCGCGCACGTCGCTCAGCGCGACGACGACCGCGTCGCCGGCGTCGGCGGTGAAGACCAGGCGCACCGGGTCCTCGCGGCCGCCGATGCCCAGCGGGTGGATCTCGAGCGACGCGCGCTTCGACGACAGCGACGGCGACACCTCGAGCATGTGCGCGCCGAGGATGAGCTCCTCGCCGGGCGTCATGTCGTAGGTGTAGTCCTCCATCAGGCTGGTGCCGCCGGGCAGGCCGGCGCCCATCACCGCGGCGATGCGGATGAGGACGGCGGTCTTCCAGTCGCCCTCGCCGCCGAAGCCGTAGCCGTCGGCCATCAGGCGCTGCACGGCGAGACCCGGGAGCTGACGCAGCCCGCCGAGGTCCTCGAAGCTGTCGGTGAACGCCTCGAAGCCGCCCTCCTCCAGGAACGAGCGCAGGCCGATCTCGACCGCCGCGCCGTAGCGGAGCGACTCGTGGCGCTCGCCGCCGGGGAGCAGCTCGGGCACCACGTCGTAGCTCTCGACGTACTCCGCGACCAGCGCGTCGATGTCGGCGTCCGTCGCCGCGTCCACGCGCTCGACGAGCTCGTTCACCCCCCAGGTGTTGACGCTGACGCCGAGGCGGATCTCGGCCTCGGTCTTGTCACCCTCGGTGACGGCGACGTTGCGCATGTTGTCGCCGAAGCGGGCGACCTTCATGCTCTGCGAGGCCGACCAGCCGGCCGCGGCGCGCGACCAGATGCCGATCGACTCGGTGACCCGGGAGTCGCTCGCGTGGCCGACGACCGTCTTCCGCGGCACGCTCATCCGGCTGAGGATGTAGCCGTGCTCGCGGTCGCCGTGCGCGGCCTGGTTGAGGTTCATGAAGTCGAAGTCGATGTCCTGCCACGGCAGGGCGACGTTCGCCTGGGTGTGGAAGTGCAGCAGCGGCTTGGCGAGCGCGTCGAAGCCGTGGATCCACATCTTCGAGGGGCTGAAGGTGTGCATCCAGGTGATGACGCCCACGACGGAGTCGTCGGAGTTCGCCTCGATCATCGTGCGGCGGATCGCGTCGGAGCTCTTCAGCACCGGCTTCCACTCGACGGTGACGGGGATGTCGCTGGACTCGTTCAGCTGCGCGACGACGGCCTGCGACTGCTCGGCGACCTGGCGGAGGGTGTCCTCGCCGTAGAGGTCCTGGCTGCCGGTGAGGAACCAGACGGTGCGGGTCGCGAGGTCGGGGATGATGCTGCGGGTCATGCGAGTGCTCCGGTGGGGTTCTGTCCGTAGACGTTCTGGTAGCGGTCGAACAGGGCGTCGATCGACTCCTGCGGGATGGGGACGAGCTCGCCGCCCTGGCGCGCGATGTGCACGGTGCGGGCGACGTCCTCGGTCATCACCGCGGCCTTGACGGCGTCCTTCGCGTCCTTGCCGATGGTGAAGACGCCGTGGTTCTGCATCAGGACGGCGCGCGAGCGGTGCCCGGTGAGCGTCGAGACGACGCCGCGGCCGATCGAGTCGTCGCCGATGATCGCGAACGGGCCGAGCGGGATCTCGCCGCCGAACTCGTCCGCCATCGCGGTGATGACGCAGGGGATCGCCTCGGCGCGGGCCGCCCAGGCGGTGGCGTAGGTGGAGTGCGTGTGCACCTGGCCGCCGACCTCGGGCATCTCGCGGTAGACGTAGGCGTGCGCGGCGGTGTCGCTGGAGGGGCTGCGCTCGGAGCCGAGGCTGCCCGGCACGACGGTGCCGTCGAGGTCGCAGAGGATCATGTTCTCGGGCGCGAGGTCGTCGTAGGAGACGCCGCTCGGCTTGATCACGAAGAGGTCGGCGCCGGGCACGCGGCCGGAGATGTTGCCGCCGGTCCAGATGACGAGGCCGTAGCGGACGAGCTCGGCGTGCAGGCGGGCGACGTCCTCGCGGACGCGGGCGATCGCCGCCTCGACCTCGGGGCCGAACCCGGCGGGCGCAGCGGTGGTGCTGTCGGTCATGCGGTGTCTCCTTGCGTGGTGAGGGTGTCGACGGCCGTCTGCTCGACGGCGAGGCCGGCGCGGTAGCGCTCGAGGTAGGCGGTGAAGCCGGCGACGTCGGCGCGGTCGGGCGCCACCGTCTCGAAGCCGGCGTCGCCGAAGACCTGCTCGGTCAGGTAGGAGTCGAGGGTCGTCCCCTCCTGCAGGCGGAAGGCGGCGAGCACCGCCATGCCCCAGGGGCCGCCCTCGGAGGCGGTCGCGGCGACCGAGACGGGGGCGTCGAGCGCTCCGGCGAGGAAGCGCTGGGCGACTCCGGCCGTGCGGAACATGCCGCCGTGGGCGAACATCTCGTCGATCACGACGCCCTCGCCGGCCAGCACGCGCATGCCGAGCGCGAGCGTGCCGAACACGCCGTAGAGCTGCGCGCGCATGAAGTTGGCCAGCGTGAGGCGGGAGTCGGGGGTGCGCACGACGAGCGGGCGGCCCTCGACGAGCCCGGCGATCGGCTCGCCCGCGAGGTGGTTGTAGGCGAGGAGCCCGCCCGCGTCGGCCTCGCCGGCCAGCGCCTCCGCGAAGAGGGTGCCGTAGACGGCGTCGCTGTCGGAGGGTCCGCCCGAGGCCGCGGCGAACCGCGAGAACAGGCCGACCCAGGTGGCGAGCTCGCTCGCGCCGTTGTTGCAGTGCACCATCGCGACGAGGTCGCCGGCCGGAGTGGCGACCAGGTCGAGCTCGTGGTGCACGCTCTCGAGCGGGCGCTCCAGGACGACCATCGCGAAGATGCTCGTGCCGGCGCTGACGTTGCCGGTGCGCGGGGCGACGGAGTTGGTGGCGACCATGCCGGTGCCGGCGTCGCCCTCGGGCGGGCAGAACGGGGCGCCGGCCTGGAGCGCGCCGGTCGGGTCGAGCAGGAGCGCGCCCTCGGCGGTGAGCTCGCCGGCCGCGGCGCCCGCGGGGAGGACGGCGGGCAGCAGCTCGCGCAGCGGCGGCAGGGTGCCGGCGACGCGGGCGTCGTAGCGCTCGAGGACGGTCTCGTCGTAGTCCCGGGTCGCCGGGTCGGTGGGGACCATGCCGGAGGCGTCGCCGACGCCGAGGACCTTCTCGCCGGTGAGGCGCCAGTGCACGTAGCCCGCGAGGGTGGTGAGGAAGTCGATCCTCTCGACGTGCGGCTCGGAGTCGAGGACCGCCTGGTGCAGGTGCGCGAGCGACCAGCGCAGCGGGATGTTCGCGCCGAACAGCTCGGTCAGCTCGGCCGACGCGGGGCCGGTGCTGGTGTTGCGCCAGGTGCGGAACGGGACGAGGAGCTCACCCTCCGCGTCGAAGGCGAGGTAGCCGTGCATCATCGCGGAGACGCCGAGCGCCCCGACCGTGGTGAGGCGCGCGCCGTGGCGCTTCTCGGCGTCGGCGACGAGGTCGGCGTAGGCGGCCTGGAGCCCCTCGTGCACGGCGTCGAGCGAGTACGTCCAGCGGCGGTCGACGAGCCGGTTCTCCCACTCGTGGCTGCCGACGGCGAGGACCACGGACGGGTCGGCCGCGTCCACGAGGCAGGCCTTGATGCGGGTGGAGCCGAGCTCGATCCCGAGGGCGGTCGCGCCGCTCGTGATCGCCTCGGCGGGGGGCCGTCGCTGGTCCATTGCACTCCTCGCTGAGGGCCATGTGACCGTTCACAAAGCCACGGGCCAGCGTAGGCGAAGGCGCGCGCCGTCGGCAAGCGCGGGGCGCGGTCGGCGGGTCTCGCTGCGCCGCTGCGCGGCTGCTCGACCAGCATGTGGCGCGCGATCTCCATGCTGGTCGAGTAGCGCCCGCAGGGCGCGAGCTTCATGTTGGTCGAGTAGCGCCCGCAGGGCGCGTATCGAGACCCGCCATCCGCCGGACCCCCGCCTCAGACCGCCCGTGTCGAGTCCCGCTCCACCAGCACCGGCGGCACCGGCCGGTCGACGGCGGCCGGCTCGCCGCGCAGCTCCGCCAGCACCACGCCGATCGTGCGGCGGCCGACCTCGGCGAAGTCCTGCCGGATCGTCGTCAGCGGCGGCCGGTAGTGCGCGGCCTCGGGCACGTCGTCGAAGCCGACGACACTCAGGTCCTCGGGCGCGCGCACGCCGCGGTCCGCGCAGGCGTGCAGCAGCCCGAGCGCCATCTGGTCGTTCCCGGCGACCACCGCGGTGAGGTCGGCGACCTCGTCGAGCAGCCGCAGCCCCGCCCGGTATCCGGACTCCGCCGTCCAGTCGCCGCCGATCACCGCGGCCGGCTCCAGCCCCGCCTCCGCCATCCGCGCGGTGAACCCGTCGAGGCGGGCGTGCGCCTCCACCCAGTGCTGCGGGCCGGCGAGGTGGGCGATCCGGGTGTGGCCGAGCGCGAGGAGGTGCTCGGCGGCGAGCCGCGCACCCGCGGCCTGGTCGACGAGGAGCCGCGGGTCGGCCCCGCGCCCCGCCGCGCCGAGGGTGACGAACGGCACTCCGATCGCGAGGCTCTCGATCGCCTCGAGCGCGCGCTCCTGCGGCGCGAGCACGACGATCGCCTCGACCGCCTCGCGCTGGAGGTGCTCGAGCGCGGCGGCCAGCGACTCCGCGTCGGGCGCCGCGTTGACCACCGGCACCCGGTAGCCGGCGTCGCGCGCGGCCTGCTCGATCGCGGCCATCGCCGTGGCGGTGCCGTAGAAGCTGTGGCTCTCGGCGGCGAGGATGCCGATCAGCCCGGAGCGGCCGGCCGCGAGAGCCCGGGCTGCGGCGCTGCGCCGGAAGCCGAGGTCGTCGATGGCCGCGAGCACCTTGTCGCGGGTGCGCGGCCGGACCTGCGGGCTGTCGTTGAGCACGCGCGACACCGTCTGGTACGAGACGCCCGCGCTGACCGCGACGTCGCGGATCGTCGGCTGTCTCGGCATGGGGTCACCGTAGCGCCCGGCGCTCGCGGCCGTCGTGGCCCACCGTGCTGGTCGAGCAGCCCCGCAGCGGCCTCCGCATGCTGGTCGAGCAGCCCCGGAGCGGCCTCCGCATGCTGGCCGAGCAGCCCCGCAGGCGCCCCTGCATGCTGGTCGAGCAGCCCCGCAGGGGCGTATCGAGACCCGCCGTCCTCAGCAGGACAGGTCTGCAGACTCGTCTTCTGGCGCTGGTGGATCTCGATA
This sequence comes from Rathayibacter sp. PhB179, assembly GCF_004345345.1. Taxonomy (NCBI): domain Bacteria; kingdom Bacillati; phylum Actinomycetota; class Actinomycetes; order Micrococcales; family Microbacteriaceae; genus Rathayibacter; species Rathayibacter sp. PhB179. Next base: position 394,174 of record NZ_SLVD01000004.1, read on the forward strand.
CGCCCGCTGCGCGGGCTACTCGATCAGCATGGGGTTCCCCCACTTCCCCGAGGCGATTTCTCCCGTCCGCTCGGCAGAACATCAGCCGAGAGCGTCCGTCATCGCCCATCGGCGACGAGAACCACTCCTGGCTGATGTTCTGCGCGGCCTCCGTCCCGTCGCCCTCGTCCAGCCCCGCTCGCTACGGTGACGCTGAGGATTCACTCACGCAGTCAGGAGCCGGACGTGGAGAACCAGCAGATCGCGGCACTCGTCGCCCTCGTCGTCGCCATCGCGGTGGTCGGATCGGTCATCGCGACCGTCCTGCGGATGCGCGCGGGTGCACCGGGAGCGCGCCCGGCCTCACGGGACGGCGGCTCGACCGCCGCGACGGGCGACGGCACCTCGAGCGGATCGGACACCCGCGACGGCCGTGCCGACGACGGCGGCTCCCCGGACGGCGGCTCGCCGGACAGCGGAGGCTCCGACGGCGGCGGCGGCGGGGGCGGCGACTGAGCCACGGCACCGCCCACCGATTCTGGAGGCCCGCCCCACTTCCGGCTCGCGCAATCACATCCGGCCCGCTGGATCCGCTGATCTCCGCGAGCCGAGGCTCGTTTCCCGTGCCGGAGGGCGACGGGTCCGATCTCCGGCTCGCTGAGTCAGCTCCGGCTCGCGGGATCTGCTGGTTTCCGCGAGCCGAGGCCCGTTCCACGTGCCGGACGTGATGGGTCCGATCTCCGGCTCGCGAAGTCACCTCCGGCTCGCCGAATCTTCTGGTTTCCGCGTGCCGACGGTCGTCCCGCGTGCCGGAGACGACGCCGGCCACGCCGGGCTCGCGGACGCGCCGCCGCGTCAGTGCTGGTGCAGGACCGCCCAGGCGAGCAGCGAGTCCAGCCGCCGGATGTCGGCTCCGCGCCCGAGCTTCACCTTGATGTGCCCGGCCCGCGTCCACAGCTCGACCTCGGAGTTGAGGTCGAACGTGCCCGCGTTCTCGCTCGACCACATGTTGATCGAGCTGTACGGCAGCGAGTAGATCTCGACCTTCTTGCCGGTCAGCCCCTGGGCGTCGCGCACGATGAGCCGCTTCGTGGTGAAGGTGGCGGAGTCGCGGAGCGTGCGGAACGACGCGACCGCCTTCTCCCCTTCCACCAGGAGGGAGTCGACGTCGGCGGGGACCGGGATCTCCTGCGCGAGGGTCCAGGTGAGCAGCGGTGCAGTGTCCATCGCACCACCCTGGCCGAGCGGAGCCGCGACCGCATCCGTCGCTCGCCGGAGTGCCCAGGCTCCGCTGATCCCCGCGGGAGATGCTGGGGCATGCCCCTCGCCGTCCCCGACGCCCTCGTCCCGCTCGCCCTGCGCCTGGCCCGCGCCAACCGCACGTTCGTCAGCGCGGACGGCGCTCGCCGCCGGATCCGCGAGAACGCCCTCCGCCCGGCCCGCTACGGCCCGCCCCCGCGACTGCGACCCGGAGTGCGCGTCGACGTCGAGCAGGTCGGCGGCTGGCCGGTCTACACGATCCGCCCGCGGCGGATCCGCGGCGGGGTCGTCTACGCCCACGGCGGCGGCTGGGTCAACGAGATCGCGCCGCAGCACTGGTGGCTGGCGGCGCGCATCGCCGACGAGGCCTCTGCGGCGGTCACCCTGCCGATCTACCCGCTGGTCCCGTTCGGCACCGCCCTCGAGGCGCGCGACGGCGTCCGTGCGCTGGTGCACCGGAGTCTCGACCGGTACGGCGCGACGGCGCTCGCCGGCGACTCCGCGGGCGGCCAGATCGCTCTGTCGACGGCCCTCGCCCTCCGCGACGAGGGCGTCGTCCTGCCGCTGACCACGCTGATCTCGCCCGCGCTCGATCTCTCCTGGAGCAACCCGCGCATCCCGGAGGTGCAGCCGAGCGATCCGTGGCTCGGCACGCAGGGCGGCCGCGTGCTCGCCGAGCAGTGGCGCGGCGAGCTCGATCTGCTCGACCCGATCGTCAGTCCGCTCTTCGGCGACCTCGCCGGCCTCGGACCGCTGAGCGTCTACACCGGCACCCGCGACGTCCTGAACCCCGACGCGCACGTCCTCGCCGAGAAGGCGGCGGCGGCCGGTGTGCCGTTCGAGCTGCACGAGGCGGTCGGCCAGCTGCACGTGTACCCGCTGGTGCCGACCCGCGCGGGCCGGGAGGCGCAGCACGACCTTGTCGACGGACTCCGGTCGGCGCTCTGACCCCTGACGCGACCTCGGGCTCGCGGAAGCGCCTCCGGCTCGCGAGAATCCCGTGATTCCGCGAGCCGGAGCTGCTTCTGCGTGCCGGAAGACGCCGCGGCGACCTCGGGCTCGCGGAAGCACCTTCGGCTCGTGGAAACGGGCCGATTCTGCGTGCCGAGGCTCGTTCCGCGTGCCGGAGGATGCGGAAGCGACGTCGGGCTCGCGGAAACACCTTCGGCTCGTCGAAACGCCGCGAATGAGCGTGCCGGAGCTCGTTCCGCGAGCCGGAGTTCATCTCTGTCAGCCGGACGGCCCGATCGGCCCCCGGGACCCCGCACCCGACGGCGCTCAGGACCCCGCTCGCCGGCCGGTCACACCCCGCCGCCGTGCACAACGAAGGCTGGAAGCCCCGAATCCGTCGAGAAACGGTCGGATCGGCCCTTCCAGCCTTAGTTGTGCGCGGATTCCCGCCGAGACCTACGCGCCCCAGCTCGACTGCGTGCCGCCGACGCGCTCCTCCGCGATGGCCTGCGCGTGCCCGGACGCCGCATAGGCCGCCATCGGGTCGGCCGGCAGCCCGCGCTCCGAGCGCCAGGCCGCGAGGGCGGGGCGGACGTCGGAGTAGAAGGCGTCCATGAAGATCCCGTTCGCGCCGAGCACGTCGCCCGCGAGCTGCGCCTCCTCGAGGGCCGCGCGGTCGACGAGCAGCGCGCGCGCCGTCATCTCCTGCACGTTGAGCACCGAGCGGATCTGGCCGGGGATCTTGTCCTCGACATTGTGGCACTGGTCGAGCATGAAGGCGACGGGCGAGTCCGGGCCGTAGCCGCCTCCGCGCACCACCTCGTAGAGGATGCGGAAGAGCTGGAACGGGTCGGCCGCTCCGACGATCAGGTCGTCGTCGGCGTAGAAGCGCGAGTTGAAGTCGAACGAGCCGAGCTTCCCGAGGCGCAGCAGCTGGGCGACGATGAACTCGATGTTGGTGCCCGGCGCGTGGTGTCCGGTGTCGAGGCAGACCAGCGCGCGGTCGCCGAGCGCGGCGACGTGGGCGTAGGAGGTGCCCCAGTCCGGAACATCGGTGTGGTAGAACGCGGGCTCGAAGAACTTGTACTCCAGGACGAGGCGCTGCTCGGTGCCGAGGCGCTCGTAGATCGCGGCGAGCGAGTCGGCGAGGCGGTCCTGGCGGCCGCGGATGTCCTGCTGGCCCGGGTAGTTCGAGCCGTCGGCGAGCCAGATCTTGAGGTCGCGCGAGCCGGTCGCGTCCATGATGTCGATGCAGGCGAGGTGGTGGTCGATCGCCTTCTGGCGGATCACCGGGTCGGAGTGCGTGAGCGAGCCGAACTTGTAGTCGTCGTCCTGGAAGGTGTTCGAGTTGATCGTGCCCAGCGCGACGCCCTTCGACGCGGCGAACTCGCTCAGCGCCGCGTAGTCGTCCACCTTGTCCCACGGGATGTGCAGCGCGACGCTCGGCGCGAGGCCGGTCAGCTCGTTGACCTTCGCCGCGTCCGAGATCTTCTCCTCGATGGTCCGCGGGGTGCCCGGCGTGCTGAACACCTTGAAGCGGGTGCCGGAGTTGCCGAACGCCCAGGAGGGCAGTTCGATCGCCTGCTGCTCGAGCTGGCGGAGGATGTCGGGGCTGAGGTCGGTCACGGCGGGGTCCTTCTGTGCGGGGCGATCCGGCCGTGCGGCGGACGCCGACCGGGCGGCACCGTATGAATCGTTTCACAGCGCCGTGGGCCGAGCGTATCGCTCCGCTTCCCGGGCTGTCAAAGGCCTGCAGAGAGGGGGCACGCCTGCGGTGCCGCCGGATGAGATGATTCCCGGATCGCGCGCAGCCCTGCGACCCGCGACGACCCGAGGAGACGATGTGCCGTCCATCAGTGTCCGCGAGGTCGCCGCTCGCGCCGGAGTCTCGGTCGGCACCGTCTCGAACGTGCTGAACCGCCCGGAGAAGGTGGGCGCCGAGTCCGTCCGCCGCGTGCAGTCCGCGATCGCCGAGCTCGGCTTCGTCCGCAACGACGCGGCCCGCCAGCTCCGCGCGGGCCGCAGCCGCAGCATCGGCCTCGTCGTGCTCGACGCAGGCAACCCGTTCTTCGCCGAGCTCGCCCGCGGAGCCCAGGCCCGCGCCGCCGAGGCGGGGCTCTCCGTGCTCCTCGCGAGCACAGACGCCGAGGCCGACCGCGAGGACTCCTACCTCGACCTCTTCGAGGAGCAGCGGGTGAGCGGGGTGCTGATCTCGCCGCAGGGGGAGGGATCGGCGCGGCTCGACCGGCTCCGGGCGCACGGCATCCCCTGCGTGCTGGTCGACCGGGAGTCGGGGGACAGCGCGTTCTCGTCGGTCGCGGTCGACGACGTCGCCGGCGGGCGGCTCGCGGTCGAGCACCTGCTCGGGCTCGGGCGGCGCCGGATCGCGGTGGTCGGCGGGCCGGAGTCGATCCGCCAGGTCGCGGACCGGTTCGCAGGCGCGCGCGAGGCCGTGACGGCGGTGCCGAGCGCGACGCTCGAGGTGCTGCCGACGCCGGGGCTCACCGTGCTGGACGGCCGGGCCGCGGGCCGGGCGCTCGCCGAGCGCGCTCCCGCCGATCGCCCGGACGCCGTCTTCTGCGCGAACGACCTGCTCGCCGTCGGCGTGCTGCAGGGGTTGATGCTGCTGGGCGAGGTGCGGGTGCCGGAGGACGTGGCGCTGATCGGCTACGACGACATCGCCTTCGCGACCGCGACCATCGTGCCGCTGTCGAGCATCCGCCAGCCCAGCGCCCTGATCGGCGCGACCGCCGTCGAGCTCCTCCTCGAGTCCGAGCCCCGCCAGGTCGTCTTCCAGCCCGAGCTCGTCGTCCGCGCCTCGACCTCCGGCTGACCCTCCCGTCTGCCTCTCCCCGCGAGATGCCACTTGTGCACGCTTTCCTCGGCGTGTCGCGTACTCAAGTGGCATCTCGCGGAGACGGGCAGAACGGGGGACCTCCGCCCGGAGGCTGAGCGCGCTGGTAGCGTTTAGTGGGCCGGGTCCAAGAAACGCGGCTTCCCCCTCCTGACGAAAGCCGCCATGACTCTGCGCCGTTCCGCCCTCGCCGCCCTCGCGGCCTCCGCCCTCTTGCTGACCGGCTGCACCGCCGCGTCCGACGGCGACGCCGGGGGAGACTCCAGCACCCCGGTCGCCGACGGCGTCCTCACCTACGCGACCGGCGACGCCGAGCCCACCTGCCTCGACCCGCACGTCGGCGGCAACTACCCGCAGGCGCTGCTCGCGACCCAGGTCCTGGAGTCGCTCGTCTCGCGCAGCGACGACGGCACGATCACCCCGTGGCTCGCGGAGTCGTGGACCGTCTCGGAGGACGCGCTCAGCTACGACTTCACCCTCCGCGAGGGCCTGACCTTCACCGACGGCACCCCGCTCGACGCCGACGCGGTCGCCGCGAACATCGAGCACCTGCAGGACCCGGCGACCAAGTCCTCCACCGGCTACCTCGCCGTCGCGAAGGTCGAGTCGGTCACCGCCGTCTCGCCGACCGTCGCCCGCTTCACCCTCAGCGCCCCCGACAGCGCGCTGCTCGAGTCGCTCTCGCAGCCGTGGACCGCGATCGAGTCGCCCACCGGCATCGCCCGCGGCGAGGAGGCGAACTGCGAGGCGCCCGTCGGCACCGGTCCGTTCACGGTGACGGAGTGGGTCAAGCAGGACCACGTGACCCTCACCCGCAACGACGACTACGACGCCGCCACGGGCCCGACCGGCGAGGGCCACGACGGCCCCGCCTACCTCTCCAGCATCACCTGGCGCTTCATCCCCGACTCCGCCACCCGCTACGCGGCACTGCAGGCGGGCGAGGTGGACGTGATCGACAACGCCCAGCCCGACACGCTCGCGGCCGCCACCGACGCCTCCGACCTGGTCGAGATCGACGCGCCCCGCCCCGGCTCGGTGAACCGCCTCGAGCTCAACTCGGGCCAGGCGCCGTTCGACGACCAGAGCGTCCGCGAGGCGTTCATCCGCGCCGTCGGCGTCAACGACGCCATCGACTCCCTCTTCTTCGGCACCGCCGAGCGCTCGTACTCGCCGCTGTCGAGCAGCGAGGCGACCGCCTACTCCGATCCGTCGCTCTTCGAGGACGCCGGCTCGGACGACGAGATCGCCGCCGCGGAGGACCTCCTCACGACCGCGGGCTGGGTCGACTCCGACGGCGACGGGATCCGCGAGAAGGACGGCGCGCCGCTCGTCCTGCGCCTCCCAGTCAGCACCAACCAGTCGATCCCGGCCGAGCAGTCGCTGTTCGAGCAGATCCAGGCGTCGGCGAAGGTCGCCGGCTTCGACGTGCAGATCAGCCTGCTCGACCTCTCCAGCTGGTACACCGCGCTCGCGGCGAACGAGTACGAGCTGGTCAGCGCCCCGTACACGAAGGTCGGACCGGACGTCCTGCGCACGCTCTACGCGTCCTCCGGCATCACCCCGGCGCCGAGCGGCTACTTCGCCAACCACGCCCAGGTGAACGACCCCGCCCTCGACGCCCTGCTCGAGCAGGCGAGCGCGACCGTCGACGAGACCGAGCGCGCCGACCTCTACTCGCAGGCCCAGCGGATCGTGCTCGAGGGCTACTGGATCCTGCCGCTCTACGACCAGCAGAACCACTACCTGCACCGCTCGGCCGTCCAGGGCGTCGCCGCCCTGGCCACCGTCTCGACCCCCTGGTTCGCGGACGCCTGGCTCTGACCGCGCAGGGCACCCCTGCCGATCGAGGAGCGGCGCAGCCGCCGCCCTGCCGATCGAGGGGCGGCGCAGCCCCCCCATGCTGGTCGAGTAGCCGCGCAGCGGCGTATCGAGACCCGCCGTGTCCAGCAGGGTGGATCTCGATACGCCCGCTCCGCGGGCTACTCGATCAGCATGGTTCGCACGCCGGTCGAGCAGCGGCGCAACCTCCTCCACGCTGGTGAAGGAGCGGTGCAGCCTCCTCCTTCATGCTGGTCGAGTAGCCGCGAAGCGGCGTATCGAGACCCACCCGCCAGAACCCGCACCCCGAGAGGAGCCCCCGATGATCCGCCTCCTCCTCCGCCTCGGCGGCGCGCTCGTGGTGCTCTGGGCGGTCGCGACGGCCGTGTTCTTCCTCATCCGCCTCATCCCCGGCGACCCCGCGCAGGCGATCCTCGGCGGCCCCGGCTCGCAGGCGTCTCCGGAGGCGCTCGCCGCGGTCCGCGAGCAGTACGGCCTCGACCAGCCGCTGCTCGTGCAGTACCTCACCCAGCTCGGCCGCCTCGCCCGCGGCGACCTCGGCACGTCCTACTCCCTGCGCACCCCCGTCGCCGACCTGCTCGCCCAGCAGCTGCCCGGCACCCTCCTCCTCGCCGCGCTCGCGCTCACCCTCGCCTGGATCCTCGCGCTCGCCACCGCGCTCTGGTCCACCCGCGGCGGCCGGGTCGCCGCCGCGATCGGCTCCGGCCTCGAGCTGACCGCTGCCGCCCTTCCGCACTTCTGGCTCGCCACCGTGCTGATCGCCGTCTTCGCGACCGCGCTGCGCTGGTTCCCGCCGGTCAGCACCGGCTCCGCGAACGGCCTCGTCCTGCCCGCGCTGACCCTCGCGATCCCGCTGGCCGGCTTCCTCGGTCAGGTGATGCGCCGCTCCCTGCTCGACGCGCTGGAGTCGCCGTTCGTGCTCGCGGCCCGCGCCCGCGGCGAGGGCGAGCTCGGCATCCGGCTCCGGCACGCCCTGCGCCACGCGGTGCTGCCGGGCGTCTCGCTCTCGGGCTGGGCGTTCGGCTACCTGATCGGCGGCGCGGTGGTGGTCGAGACGATCTTCGCCCGGCCCGGCCTCGGCCGGACGCTGCTGGCCGCGGTGACCGTCCGCGACGTCCCCGTCGTCACCGGGGTCGTGCTCGTCACCGCCCTCGCCTACATCGTCGTCACCCTCGTCACGGACCTCGTCGCCCGCCTCGTCGACCCGCGCCTCGCCGCCGCCCGCCCGCAGGAGGCCCGCGCGTGAGCGAGCTCGAGCTGCGCGCCGCCCGCCCCGCGCGCCGGGCCGCCGGCCGCCTCCGCGTCGGCGAGCTGCTCGCCCTCGCCTTCGTCGTCCTCCTGCTGCTCGCGGCCGTCGCCCCCGACCTGCTCGCCCCCTTCGATCCGCTCGCCATCGCCCCGCGCGACGCCTTCGACCCGCCCTCCGCCGCGCACCTCCTCGGCACCGACGAGTCCGGTCGCGACGTCCTGAGCCGCCTGATCTCCGGCGCCGGAGCCTCCCTCCTCATCGGCGTCAGCGCCACCGCCATCGGCCTCGTGCTGGGCGCGGTGCTGGGCGTCGCCGCGGCGTTCGGCGGCCGCTTCGTCGACGGTGTGATCGGCCGGGTCCTCGAGGTCCTCTTCGCCTTCCCGGCACTGCTGCTCGCGCTGCTGGTCATCGTGGTCACCGGCCCCGGAGTCGTCCCCGCGACGGTCGCGGTCGGCCTCTCGACCGCGCCCGGCTACGCGCGCATCCTGCGGACCCAGCTGCTCGGCATCCGCGACTCCGGCTACGTCGAGGCAGCGCGGGTGCTCGGCCACTCCGCGCCGCGGATCCTGCTCGCGCACGTCCTGCCGAACACCTTCGGCCCGCTCGCGGTGCTGGCGACGCTCGGCGTCGGCCAGGCGATCGTCTGGGCCTCGGCGCTGAGCTACCTCGGCCTGGGGGCCGAGCCGCCGGCGCCGGAGTGGGGTGCGATGCTCTCCGCGGGCCGCACCTACCTCTCGAGCGCCTGGTGGCTGACGGTGTTCCCAGGCCTCGCGATCGTGCTGACCACGCTCGCGACGACGGTCCTCGGCGGCCGACTGCGAGGCGCTCGGTGAACGCCGCGCGCGCGGGCAGTGCCGCCGTGGTGGAGGACCTCCGCGTCGCCTTCGACGGCGTCGAGGTCGTGCACGGGGTGTCCTTCCGCATCGAGCCGGGGGAGTGCGTCGCGATCGTCGGCGAGTCCGGCTCGGGCAAGAGCGTCACCGCGCGGGCGCTCCTGGGTCTGAGCGGGGGAGCGGCGACCGGCAGCGTCCGGGTCGGCGACCAGGAGGTGATCGGCGCGGGCGCGCGGACGCTCCGGCGCCTCCGCGGTGCCGGCGTCGGCTTCGTGCCGCAGGACGCGCTGCTCTCCCTCGATCCGCTGCGACCGATCGGCCGCGAGATCGGCGACGTGCTGCGCCTGCACTCGCGGCTGTCCGCGCCCGAGGCGTCGGCTCGGGTCGCCGAGGTGCTCGCGAGCGTGGGCATGCCCGACCCGGAGGAGCGGATGCGCGACCGCTCCGGCGAGCTCTCCGGCGGGCTGCGCCAGCGCGCGCTGCTCGCGGCCGCGGTCGCCCTCGACCCGCCGCTGCTCGTGGCCGACGAGCCGACCACCGCCCTCGACGTCACCGTGCAGGCGCGGGTGCTCGAGCTGTTCGCCGAGCAGAAGGCGCGCGGCCGGGCGCTGCTGCTGGTCTCCCACGACCTCGCCGTCGTCGCCGGGCTCGCGGACCGGATCCTGGTGCTCGCCGACGGCCGGGTCGTCGAGGACGGCCCGGCGAAGCGGGTGCTGCGCTCGCCGGAGTCGGTCCAGGCGCGGACGCTCGTCGCCGCGGTCCCGGCCGGGCGGCCGCGCGGCTCGCGGCTGACAGATCCGGACGCGCCCGTCGTCCCGCCCGCGCCGCCCGGCGAGCTGCTGCTGCGGGCGACAGACCTCGTCACCCGCTTCCCCCGTCCCGGCGGCGGCACCCGCACCGCCGTCGACGGCGTCGGCCTCGAGCTGCGCCGCGGCGAGACGCTCGGGCTCGTCGGCGAGTCCGGCTCGGGCAAGAGCACGGTCGCCCGGCTGCTGCTCGCGTTGCGCCGCCCGGATGTCGGTTCGGTCGAGTTCGACGGCGGCCCGTGGTCGGCGGCGACCGAGCGCGCGCGGCGACCGCTCCGCCCGCGGATCGGCGCGATCTACCAGGACAGCCTGTCGTCCTTCGACCCGCGCTGGAGCGTCGGCAGGCTGCTGCGCGACGCGGGCGCGGAGTCGGTGCCGGCCCTGCTCGAGAGCGTCGGCCTCGCCGCGTCGCTGGAACGGCGCTCCCCGCGCACCCTCTCCGGCGGCCAGCGCCAGCGCGTCTCGATCGCGCGCGCCCTGGCCACCCGCCCCGATGTCCTGATCTGCGACGAGCCGGTCTCGGCCCTCGACGTCTCGGTCCAGGCGCAGATCCTCGACCTGCTCGACGACCTCCAGCGCCGCCACGGCCTCGCCCTGCTGCTGATCTCGCACGACCTCGGCGTCATCGCGCACATGAGCGACCGCATCGCCGTCATGCGCGACGGCCGCCTCGTCGAGTCCGGCCCGGCCGCCGCCGTCCTCGGCGCCCCGCGCGAGGACTACACCCGCCGCCTCCTGGCCGCCGCCCCCCGCCTCGACCGCGGCTGACCCCTTCGCCCGCGCACGACGTCGGCGGTGGCCGTACATGCCCCCTTGCATGCTGGTCGAGTAGCCCCGCAGGGGCGTATCGAGACCCGCCGTCATCAGCAGGGCTGACTCTGCAGACTCGCCTTCCGACGCTGGTGGATCTACTTGGAAGAGACGCCCGCAGACATACTGGTCGAGTAGCCCCGCAGGGGAGTATCGAGACCCGCGCACCCCAAGGACGTCGGCCTCTTCCCCGCCCTGCGATGGCGCCGGAGGCGCCCCCTCCGCTCGATAGGGCCCGCTCCGCGGGCTGCTCGATCAGCAGAGAGGCGGTCGAACGGTGGGGAGCGCTCGGGCGCTGCAGAACATCAGCTGAGAAGGGGTGGCCTCCGCTGTCAGGGGAGGGACCCTGCTCTCAGCTGATGTTGTGCGCACCGACTGCCGGTCGAGGAGCCCGCAGGGGCGCAGCGCGACCCGCCGTCACCAGCGGAGTGGGTCTGCGTGCTGGAGTTCTGCCGACGGTGGGTCTGCTTGGAAGAGACGCCCGCACACATGCTGGTCGAGTAGCCCCGCAGGGGCGTATCGAGACCCACGTCCTCCGGCAGTGGTGCTGCATGCGGGCGGATCTACTTGGAAGAGACGCCCGCAGACATGCTGGTCGAGTAGCCCCGCAGGGGCGTATCGAGACCCGCGCACCCCAAGGACGTCGGCCTCTTCCCCGCCCTGCGATGGCGCCGGAGGCGCCCCCTCCGCTCGATACGCCCGCTGCGCGGGCTACTCGATCAGCATGGGTCGCCCGCCCGCCGCTCCCCAGGTCGCCTCCGCCGCCCCCGCCCGCCGCACCGGTGCCCCCGCAGGGCATCCCTCCCCAGGCCCCGGCGCCGTAGCGTGACTGGCATGACGAACGACCCCGAGGCGCGCGACTTCCTGACCTCCCGCCGGGCCCGGCTGACCCCCGAGCAGGTCGAGCTGCCCGCCGGCGGCCACCGCCGGGTGCCGGGCCTGCGCCGCAGCGAGGTGGCCCAGCTGGCCGGCGTGAGCATCGAGTACTACTCCCGGCTCGAGCGCGGCGACCTGCGCGGCGCGTCCGAGTCGGTCCTGACGGCGCTCGCCGACGCCCTGCGCCTCGACCGCGCCGAGCGCGAGCACCTCTTCGATCTCGCCCGCACCGCCGAGCGCTCGCCGCTGCGCTCCCGCCGGCGCGCGCCCGCCGCCGTCCGGCCGAGCATGCGGCTCGCGGTCGAGTCGATCACCTCGGCCCCCGCCTTCGTCCGCAACGGCCGGCTCGACGTCCTCGTCGAGAACGACCTCTTCCGCGCGCTCTACGCCGACCTCTACGCGCTCCCGGAGCGCCCGGTCAACCTCGCCCGCTTCGCCTTCCTGCAGCGCGAGCTGGCGGAGGCGTTCTACCCGGTCTGGAGCACCGCCGCCGACATCACCGTCGGCATCCTCCGCACCGAGGCCGGCCGCGCCCCGCACGACGCCGAGCTCCAGGCGCTCGTCGGCGAGCTGTCCACACGGAGCGACGAGTTCCGCACCCGCTGGGGCGCCCACGAGGTGCGGCACCACGCCAGCGGCAGCAAGTTCTTCCACCACCCGATCGTCGGCGACCTGCACCTCAGCTACGAGGCGTTCGAGCCGCTCGGCGACCCCGGCCTCGACTTCCTCATCTACAGCGCCGAGCCGGGCTCGCCGAGCGACGACGCCCTGAAGCTGCTCGCGAGCTGGTCGGCGACCCAGAGCGCGCAGACGACCCGGACCGCTCCGACCGCGCACCCCGCCCCCGCCGACAGGACCGCCGAGTGAACCGCCGCACCACCCTCCTCTTCGCGATCGCGGGCGGCGTCGCCGTCGGCAACCTCTACTGGGCCCAGCCGCTGCTCGACTTCCTCGCCACCGACCTCGGCACGAGCACCGGATCCGCGGGCTGGCTCGTCACCGCGACGCAGCTCGGCTACGCCCTCGGCGTGCTCCTCTTCGTCCCGCTCGGCGACGTGCTCGACCGCCGCGTCCTCGTCCCCGCCGCGATGCTCTGCGCCTCTCTCGCCCTGCTCGCCTGCGCGCTCGCCCCGACCTTCGCCGTGCTCGTCGCGACCCTCGCGCTCGTCGGCCTGACCACCGTCGCCGGCCAGATCCTCGCCCCGCTCGCGGGCGACCTCGCCGACGACGCCACCCGCGGCAGGGTCGTCGGCACCGTCGTCTCGGGCATCCTGACCGGCATCCTCGTCTCACGCACGATCAGCGGCCTCATCGCCCAGGCCGCCGGCTGGCGCACCGTCTACGTGGTCGCGGCGGTCGCGGGCGTCGTGCTCGCGGTCCTGCTCGCCCGGGCGATCCCGTCGCTCCCGCCGCGCACCCGCCTGCGCTACCCGGCCCTGATCGCCTCCGTCTTCGCGATCGTCCGCCGCGAGCGCTCGGTGCGCTGGAGCCTCGCCCTCGGCGGCACGTCCTTCGCGGTCTTCACGATGTTCTGGACGTCCCTGACCTTCCTGCTCAGCGCCCCGCCGTTCTCCTTCGACGTCGGCACGATCGGCCTCTTCGGCCTGATCGGCCTCGCCGGCGCGATCGCCGCGCAGCGCGCCGGGCACCTGCACGACCGCGGCCTGGCGCTCCCGGCGATCGGCGTCGCCTGGGCAGCGGTGCTGCTGTCCTTCGTGATCGCGGGCGTCGGAGGCGGCTCGATCGTGGCCGTGATCGTCGCGATCCTGGTGCTCGACGTCGCGATCCAGGGCCACAACATCCTGGTCCAGTCGCGGATGTTCCAGGTCGACCCGTCGGCGCGCAGCCGGCTGAACACCGCGTTCGTCACGACCAACTTCGTCTGCGGCGCGCTCGGCTCGGCCCTCGCGTCCTTCCTCTGGACCCACGGCGGCTGGGGTGCGGTCTGCATCGCCGGCGCCGTGCTGAGCGGCTTCGCGCTCACGGTCTGGCTGCTCGGCCGCCGTTCGGCCCTGGTGCTCCCCGCGGCGCAGCCGGCGGTCTGAGCGCGGCGGTCGGACCCTCGATCCCGTGGGCGTCTCAGCCCAGCCGGTACGCCTCGTCGTCTCCGCTCGTCGAGGTCGGACCGGCACCACCCGGCGCGTGGCCGCCGCGCGAGCGAGGCCCTGCCGGAACGTGTACCGCCAGGGCCTGTCCCGCGTCCCGGCCCCGGCCTAGCGTGGCGACGGAGGCGGACGCCCGGCCCGCCGCCACCGCGGAAGAAGGACCCCCGTGAACATCGAACCGACGACCCCCACCGCAAAGAACCCGCCCGAGCAGTTCGCCGGCGACGTCTGGCTCGACACCATCGTCGTGCCGCACGACGCCGACCAGCGCACCACGATGGCCCGGGTGCGCTTCGCCCCCGGCGCCCGCACCGCCTGGCACTCGCACGCCCGCGGCCAGTACCTGCACGTGACCTCGGGCGTCGCCCGCTTCGGCGGCCGCGACGGCACGATCCTCGAGGTGCACGCCGGCCAGACCCTCTACACCCCGCCCGGCGAGGAGCACTGGCACGCCTCCGCGCCCGGTGTCTTCATGGAGCACCTGGCCGTGCTCGAGGCCGCCGACGACCCCGCCACGACGACGGCCTGGGCCGAGCACATCACCGACGCGGAGTACGAGGGCAGCGCAGCCGGAGGCCGCTGACGCCCGCAGAACATCAGCTGAGACGCCTCTTCATCGCCCATGAGCGATGAGCCGCACGCTCAGCCGATGCTCTGCAGCGGCAGGCCCCGGGGTGCTACTCGTAGCGCAGCGACTGCACCGGATCCGCCCGTGCCGCCCGCGCGGCCGGCAGCGTCCCCGCCACGAACGCGATCACCATCACCACGAGCACCACCGTCAGGATCGACACCGGGTCGAACGCGATCAGGGTCAGCCCCGGCAGGTCGGAGAGCAGCGAGCCCGAGAGCACCCCGCTCAGCCCGGTCCCCGCCGCCACCGCCAGCAGCGCGCCGATCGCGCTGCCGAGGAAGCCGATGAACGCCGCCTCGATGCTGAAGAGCGCGAACACCCGCCCGCTGCCCATCCCCATCGCCTTCATCAGACCGATCTCGCGGGTCCGCTCCTGCACGCTCATCAGCAGCGTGTTGACGATGCCGAAGCTCGCCGCCAGCAGCGCGATCACCGCGAAGGCGTTGAGCACCAGCACGATCCCGTCGACGACGGCCTTGATCGTGCCCAGCTGGTCCGCGACCGTGGTGCCGGTGTAGCCGGCGTCCGCGAGGCGGTCCTTCAGCGCGGTGACCTGCTCGTCGTCCGCCGCCGCGTCGAAGCGCACGCTCGCCTGGGCGAAGCGGTCGACCTGATCCGCCGGCACGCCGACGCTCTGCGTCGTGAACAGCGCGTCGGTGAGCGCGTCGTTCGTGACGAGGCCCCCGCCCGCTCCCGCGATGCTCTCCTCCGCGACGCCGACGATCGTCGCCTCGACCACGTGCGGCGTCCGCTGCGCGTCGGTGATGCCGATCGACAGCGTCGTCCCGACGGCCGCCGCGTCGTCCGCGAAGCCGAGCGGCTCGACGTACGACACCGGCAGCACCGCCTGGAGCTGCGTCGACGCGTCGTCGAGGCCGGCCCCCGCGGCGAGCTGGACGGTCTGCCCCTCCACGAGGCTCCCGATCCCGATCACGTACTTCGCGCCGTCGTCGCCGGCCGCCACGTAGTCGGCCGAGATCGACTTCACCGCCTGCACGTCGAGCACGCCGTCGACTCCGGCGAGCGTGTCGAGGTCGGCCGGGGTCAGCGCGACGACGGTCTGCCCGGGAGGCCCCGCCGCCCCGCTCGCGACCGCGTCGGGGTCGTACGCGACCGGCCCGGAGCCCAGGCCCGTCGCCGACTCGGAGGTCTTCGACACGGTCATCACGTCCGAGGCGCCGACTCCGTCGACCGTGTCGTCGATGTAGGCGTTGATGCCGGTGCCGAGCCCGTTGGTGAGGGTCAGTGTGAACGCGCCGACGAAGATCGCGAGGATCGTCAGGAGCGTGCGCGTCCGGGAGCGGAAGGTGTTGGCGATCGCGGTCCCGATCAGGTCGACGGCCTTCATGCGGCCACCGCCGCGGAGTCCTCGACCAGCAGGCCGTCGCGGATCATCAAACGCCGGTCGCAGCGCGCCGCCAGCTCCTCGTCGTGGGTGACCACGATCAGGGTGATGCCGTTCTCGCGGTTGAGCGCGAAGAGGATGTCCTCGACCACCCCGCCGGTCGTCGTGTCCAGATTGCCGGTCGGCTCGTCCGCGAACAGGATGCGCGGGTTGTTGACGAGCGCGCGGGCGATGACCGTCCGCTGCTTCTGTCCGCCGGAGAGGTCGACGGCCCTGCTGCCGGCCTTGTCGTCGAGCTCGAGCTGGGCCAGCGCGGCGAGGCCGCGGCGCTTGCGCTCCGCCCGGCCGATCCCGGCGATCTTCATCGGCAGCACCACGTTGTCGAGCACCGACGCGTTCGGCGTGAGGAAGAACTGCTGGAACACGAAGCCGAAGGTGCGGTTGCGGGTGACGTCGAGCCGGCGCCCCTTGAGCGTGCTCGTGTCCACTCCCTCGAGCTCGACCACGCCGGTGCTGGGGGCGTCGAGCAGCGCGAGCAGGTGCATCAGGGTCGACTTGCCCGAGCCGCTCTTGCCGACGATGGCGACGCTCTCGCCCTCCTGGATGTCGAAGCTCACGCCCTTCAGCGCCTCGAAGCGGTTCTGGCCTCGGCCGTACGACCTGCGGACGTCTCTCACCGAGATGATGGGCGTGCTCATGGGACTCCCTCCGCCGCCCGGCGGGTTCCGGAGCGGCCCCTCCAGCCTGGGCGGCGCCGCCCGATCGCGCGTCCCTCGCAGGGTGTCCCCGCCGTACCGCGGTCGCAGTAGGCGGAGCACCGCGGCGGGGTGACGCCGCCGCGCGCGCACTCCGCCAGGATGTGGGGATGACGCCGCGGATGCAGGCCCACCCGCGGCTGCGGTCGTGGCTCGGCGACGCCCTCGCGGCCGCGATCATCGTCGCCGCGGCGTTCGCGCCGTTCCAGGGGTCCGCTCAGCGGCCCTCGGGTCTGCTCGAGTTCGCGATCGTGCTCGCGCCGGCGGTCCTGCTGCCGCTGCGGCGGCGCCGACCGATCCCGGTGCTCGCGGCGATCGTCGTGCTGTCCGCCGCCGCGGCGGTCCTCGGCCTGCTCGCGCCGGGCGTCGTCCTCGCGACGGCGATCGCGATGTTCGCGGTGACGAACCGCAGCTCCCGCCGGGTCGGTCTCGTCGTGACCGGGGTCACGGTGGTCGCGGTGGTGCTCCTGAGCGTCGTCGGCGCGGCGGTGAGCCCGCTCGACGCCCGGGCGGTGCAGTACGCCGTCACGGTCCTCTTCGCCGCGGCCGCCGGCGACGCGACGCGCTCGCGCCGGGAGTACATCGTCGCGGTGACGGAGCGTGCCGAGCGGGCCGAGCAGACCCGGGAGTCGGAGGCGCGGCGCCGCGTCAGCGAGGAGCGGCTGCGCATCGCCCGCGACCTGCACGACGCCGTCGCGCACCAGATCTCGGTGATCAGCCTCAACGCCGGGGTCGCGAGCTCCGCCCTCGACTCCCGGCCCGAGAAGGCGCGCGAGGCGCTCAGCACGATCCGCAGCGCGGCGCGATCAGTCCTCGGCGAGATCGGCGACCTCCTCGAGGTCCTCCGCACCGACGAGGCGGCCGGCACAGCGCCCCAGCCCGGCCTCGACCGCCTCGACGAGCTCGTCCGCCGCTTCGGCGAGGACGGCCTGCAGGTCACCGTGCGCACCGAGGGCGCGCTCGGCCGCGTCCAGGGGGCGGCCGATCTCGTCGCGTACCGCGTGGTCCAGGAGGGACTCACCAACGCCCACAAGCACGGCGCCGAGCACCGCGCGCACGTCCTCGTCGCGGTGTCGGACGAGCGCGTCGAGATCGTCGTGGCGAATCCGGTCGCGGCCGTCGCGGGTCCGGACCCCGAGCGCGGTAGCGGGCACGGACTGCTCGGACTCCGGGAGCGCGTGGCCTCCGTCCGCGGCACGGTGGCGACGGGAGCGACACCGGGCGGCTACCGGGTGGCTGCGTCGCTGCCGCTGCCGCAGTCCGCGGTCGTTCCGTCGGCGTCGCTCCCGCCGGCATCCCCGACCGCGCCGATGCCGTCCCCGTCGATGCCGTCTCCGGAGGAGGACCCGCGATGACCACCGTCCTCGTCGTCGACGACCAGCCCCTGATCCGCCAGGCCGTCACCGACATCCTGAGCAGCGAGAGCGGCATCGAGGTCGTCGGCGAGGCGCGCACCGGCCGCGAGGCGGTCGACCTCGCGACCCGCCTGCGCCCGGACGTCGTCCTGATGGACATCCGCATGCCCGAGCTCGACGGCATCGGCGCCACCGCCCTGATCTGCGCCGACCCGGAGCTCGCGGCGACGAAGGTCCTCATCCTCACGACCTTCGAGGAGGACGAGTACCTGATCGCCGCCCTGCGCGCGGGCGCCGGCGGCTTCCTCGGCAAGGGCGCCGAGCCGGAGGAGATCGCCGCCGCCGTCCGCGCCGTGCACGCCGGCGACAGCCTCCTCTCGCCCGCTGCGACCCGCAGCCTGATCACCCGCTACGTCCTCGCCCCGCAGGCGTCGCCGCCGCTCGTCGAGCCGCCGGAGTTCGCTCAGCTGACCGACCGCGAGCGCGAGGTCCTGCTGCTCGTCGCGCGCGGCCGCTCCAACCAGGAGATCGCGGACGACCTCGTCATCTCCCCGCACACCGCCAAGACCCACGTCAACCGCATCATGACCAAGCTCTCGGCCCACGACCGCGCCCAGCTCGTGATCGCCGCCTACGAGAGCGGCCTGCTGACCCCCGGCGCCTGATGCGCGCGCCGAGGCGTCCTCGAACCGTCGAGGCGTCCCGCAGCACCGGGACGCCTCGACGGGAGCGGGACGTCTCGCGCGCGCGTCACGCCGGAGGCGGCACGCTCACGATGCGGTCGTCCGCCTCGCCCGGCGACCCGCGGCCGTCCGTGTTGCTCGTCACGAACCACAGGTCGCCGTCCGGAGCCGCCACAGCGTCGCGCAGCCGGCCGTACTCGCCGACGGCGTAGTCGGTCGAGACCGACGGATCCGCGACCGGCACCGCGCGCAGCACCTCGCCGCGCAGATTCGCCAGATAGAGCACGCCGTCCAGCTCGGTCATCCCGCTCGGGCTGGCCTCGCCCGGCTCCCACTGCTGCACCGGATCGACGAAGCCGTCCTCGCCGGCGATCCCCTCGACCTCGGGCCAGCCGTAGTTCGCGCCCGGCTCGATCACGTTCAGCTCGTCCCAGGTGTCCTGCCCGAACTCGCTCGCGAAGAGCGTGCCGTCCTCCGCCCAGGCCAGGCCCTGCGGATTGCGGTGCCCGCTGCTCCAGACGAGCGACCCCGGGTGCGGGTTGTCGTCGGGCACGGCGCCGTCGAGCGTCATCCGGAGGATCTTGCCCGAGAGCTCGCCCAGGTCCTGCGCCGCCTCGCGCCGCCCGGCGTCGCCGACGGTCGCGTAGAGCATGCCGTCGGGGCCGATCGCGATCCGCCCGCCGTCATGGGTGCGAGCGGCCGGGATGCCGTCGAGGATCGTCTCCGGCTCGCCGAGCGCGTACGACCCGGCCTCGCCCTCGAGCGCGAACCGCTGGATCCGGTTGCCGTCGGCCGCGGTCGAGTAGGCGAACAGCGTCCGTCCGTCGACGGCCAGCCCGAGCAGCCCGCTCTCGCCCTCGGCGACCACGCCCTCGACGACGCCCACCTCGCGGGCCCCGCCGTCGTCCGCCAGCTCGAGGATCCGTCCGCTGTCCCGCTCGCTGACGAGCGCCGTACCGTCGTCGACGAACGCGACCGACCACGGCGCCTCGAGCCCCTCCGCGACACTGCTCGCGCCGACGAGCTCGCGCGCCTCGGGGCCGGGAGCGGCGGGAGTCGTGCTGCAGGAGGCGAGCCCCACGCCGAGCGCGAGCGTCGCGCCGACGAGGGCCGAGCGGAGGACGGGACCGGTCATCCCCCCAGGCTGCCCGCCGAACCTTCGAGCCTTCTCACTTTCCTGCTGGTCGATCAGCCCCGAAGGGGCGTATCGAGACCCGCGCTCCGCCGGACGGTGGCCGCATGATCGCCCCGATCCACCGCCACCGCTAGCACCCCGACGGATCCCGCACACCCCCACCGCATGTCGGACCCGCGGCGTAGCGTTGCAGAGGTGATGCGCCCCCAGATCAGCACCCTCGGCCAGCTGCGCGCCTCCGGGCACGCGCAGAAGACCCTCCGCACCGAGATCCGCGACAACCTCCTCGACGCCCTCCGCGAGGGCCGCGACCCCTGGCCCGGCCTGCACGGCTTCCAGGACACCGTCATCCCCCAGGTCGAGCGGGCGGTGATCGCCGGGCACGACATCGTGCTCCTCGGCGAGCGCGGCCAGGGCAAGACCCGCCTCCTCCGCACGCTCAACGGCCTGCTCGACGAGTGGACCCCCGTCATCGACGGCTCCGAGCTCGGCGAGCACCCGTACGAGCCGATCACCTCGATCAGCAGGCGCCGGGCGGAGGAGCTCGGCGACGAGCTGCCCGTCGCCTGGCGCAGTCGCGAGGAGCGCTACGTCGAGAAGCTGGCCACGCCGGACACGAGCGTCGCCGACCTCATCGGCGACGTCGACCCGATGAAGGTGGCCGAGGGTCGCAGCCTCGGCGACCCGGAGACCATCCACTTCGGCCTCATCCCGCGCAGCCACCGCGGCATCGTCGCGATCAACGAGCTGCCCGACCTCGCCGAGCGCATCCAGGTCGCGATGCTCAACGTGATGGAGGAGCGCGACATCCAGATCCGCGGCTACGTCCTGCGGCTCCCGCTCGACGTCCTCGTCGTCGCCAGCGCCAACCCCGAGGACTACACGAACCGCGGCCGGATCATCACCCCGCTGAAGGACCGCTTCGGCGCCGAGATCCGCACCCACTACCCGACCGCGCTCGTCGACGAGGTCGCCGTGATCCGCCAGGAGGCCGACCTCGTCGCCATCGTCCCGGACGCGCTGATCGAGATCCTCGCGCGCTTCACGCGGGCCCTGCGCGAGTCGCCCTCGGTCGACCAGCGCAGCGGCGTGAGCGCCCGCTTCGCCATCGCCGGCGCTGAGACCATCGCCGCCGCCGCCCTGCACCGGGCCACCCGCCGCGGTGAGGAGGAGGCGGTCGCCCGCCCGATCGACCTCGAGACCGCGGTCGACGTGCTCGGCGGCAAGATCGAGTTCGAGTCCGGCGAGGAGGGCCGCGAGGACGAGATCCTCGATCACCTCCTCCGGCAGGCCACCGCCGAGACGGTCCGCGCGCACCTCCGCGGGCTGGACCTGACCCCGCTCGTCACCGCCATCGAGAACGGCGCGATGATCACCACCGGCGAGCAGGTGACGGCCGAGGAGTTCCTCGCGGCCCTGCCCGTCCTCGGCGAGTCGACCCTCTACGACGACATCGCCGACCGCCTCGAGGCCGTCGGCGCCGGCCGTCGCGCGGGCGCCGTCGAGCTCGCGCTCGAGGGCCTCTACCTCTCCCGCAAGCTCAGCAAGGAGACGGGCGGGGGCGAGGCCGTCTATGGCTGAGCCACTGGTCATCGGCCTCCCGCTGTCCGCCGGACTCCCGCTGTCCGCCGGACTCCCGCTGCCCGGAGGGCGCTCCCGTGCCTAGGGGCAACCGCCGGCTGGGGCGCGACGCCCGCTACTCCCGCTACGACGGCGGTCCCGACCCGCTCGCCCCGCCCGTCGACCTGGCCGAGGCGCTCGACGCCATCGGCGAGGACGTCATGGCGGGCACCTCGCCCGAGCGCGCGATGCGCGAGTTCCTCCGCCGCGGCGGTCGCGACGGCCAGGGTCTCGACGACCTCGCCGCCCGTGTCGCCGATCGCCGGCGCGAGCTGACGCAGAAGCACGGACTCGACGGCACCCTCCGCGAGGTCCGCGAGCTGCTCGACCGCGCCGTCCTCGCCGAGCGCAAGCAGCTCGCCCGCGACACGCAGATGGACGACGGCGACCGCGCCCTCGCCGAGATCCAGCTCGACAGCCTGCCGCCCTCGCCCGCCGCCGCGGTGTCCGAGCTCTCCGACTACCGCTGGCAGAGCCCGGAGGCGCGCGCCGACTTCGAGAAGATCAAGGAGCTGCTCGGCGCCGAGATGCTCGAGCAGCGCTTCGAGGGCATGAAGCAGGCCCTCGAGAACGCGAGCGACGAGGACCGCGCGGCGATCGACGCGATGCTCCGCGACCTCAACACGCTCCTCGAGGCGCACGCCCGCGGCGAGGACACCCCCGAGCAGTTCGACGCCTTCATGGCGCAGCACGGCGAGTACTTCCCCGAGCGGCCCGAGACCGTCGACGAGCTGATCGACGCCCTGGCCGCCCGCGCCGCCGCGGCCCAGCGGATGCGCAACTCGATGACCCAGCAGCAGCGCGACGAGCTCGACGCCCTCGCCCAGCAGGCCTTCGGCACCCCCGAGCTGATGCAGTCGCTCGGGCAGCTGGACGAGACCCTGCGGGGCCTGCGCCCCGGCGAGGACTGGGGCGGCTCCGAGCGGATGGACGGCGAGCAGGGCCTCGGCCTCGGCGACGGCACCGGCGTCTTCCAGGAGCTCGCCGACCTCGACGCGCTCGCCGACCAGCTCGCGCAGCCGCACGAGCGCTCGAACCTCGACGACCTCGACCTCGACCTGCTCGCCCGCCGCCTCGGCGACGACGCGGCGGTCGACGCGCAGACCCTCAAGCGCCTCGAGAAGGCGCTGCGCGACTCCGGCACCCTGCGCCGCGGCTCGGACGGCGCGCTCACTCTCACTCCGAAGGCCATGCGCCAGCTCGGCAAGGCGCTGCTGCGCGACATCGCCGACACGATCTCCGGCCGGCAGGGCGCGCGCGACGTGCGCCGGGCGGGCGCCGCGGGCGAGCGCTCCGGCGCGACCCGGCAGTGGGAGTTCGGCGACACCGAGGCCTGGGACGTCACCCGCACCCTCACCAACGCGCTCACCCGCGCCGCGGGCGAGGGCCGCGAGACCGGCGCCGGCGTCCGGATCGAGATCGGCGACGTCGAGGTGCAGGAGACGGAGGCGCGGACCCAGGCGTGCGTCGCCCTCCTCGTCGACACCTCGTTCTCGATGGCGATGGACGGCCGCTGGGTGCCGATGAAGCGCACCGCGCTCGCCCTGCACACCCTGATCTCGAGCCGGTTCCGCGGCGACGAGCTGCAGCTGATCGCGTTCGGCCGCCAGGCCGAGGTGATGGAGGTCGAGCAGCTCGTCGGCCTCGACGCGGAGTGGGAGAAGGGCACCAACCTGCACCACGCCCTGCTGCTGGCCAACCGGCACTTCCGCAAGCACCCCAGCGCGCAGCCGGTGCTGCTGATCGTCACCGACGGCGAGCCGACCGCGCACCTCGAGCCCGACGGGCAGATCTTCTTCGACTACCCGCCGGACCCGGTGACGGTCGCCGTCTCCGTCCGCGAGCTCGACGCCTCCACCCGCCTCGGCGCGCACACCACGTTCTTCCGGCTGGGCGACGACCCGGGGCTCGCCCGCTTCATCGACTCGCTGGCGCGGCGCGTCGGCGGCTCGGTCGTGAACCCGGAGGCGGACGACCTCGGTACGGCCGTCGTGTCGTCCTACCTCGGTGCGCGCGGGGCGGCTCCCGGCGGGCGACCGCCCGGCGACGAGCTGTTCGGCCGCGGCTGGGGCTTCTAGAGGGTCGGGTGTCCGGACGCCCGGTGCTCCCGGGCGCCCGGATCGCCGTCCGCGGCTAGAACAGCGGCCACGGCACGGCGGGCATGCTGCCGCGCGGTGCCGGGAAGCGGCCGGAGGAGCGGAGCCGGTCGCAGCGCTTCGCGAACGTCGCGATCTCCTCGTCCAGCAGCAGCTCGGACAGCGCCGCGCCGAGCGGCCCGTCGATCGCCGAGCGCAGCCGCTTCAGCGCCGAGAGCTCGTCGCCGGTCAGCGGCTCGCCGACCCAGCCCCAGAGCACCGTCCGCAGCTTGTGCTCCACGTGGAAGGTCAGCCCGTGGTCGACGCCGTAGCGGTGCCCGCCCGGCATCTCGAGCACGTGCCCGCCCTTGCGGTCCGCGTTGTTGACCACGACGTCGAAGACGGCCATCCGCCGCAGCGCCGCCGAGTCCTCGTGCACGAGCGAGATGTCGCGGTCCTCGGCGTCGCTGCCGTCGAGGACGTGCCGCCAGCCCTCGGGCACCGCGTCCGCCGGCACCAGGTCGACGGCGTCCTGCTCCGGATCGATGTCCTGCCAGAGCTGCACCATGCCGACGCCCAGCGGACCCTCGCGGAGCCAGGTGCGCGGCACGACGTTCCAGCCCAGCGCCTGGGAGGCGAGGTAGGCCGAGACCTCGCGGCCCGCGAGCTGCCCGTCCGGGAAGTCCCAGAGCGGCTTCTCCCCGGCCACCGGCTTGTAGACGACGGAGGTGCCGCCGATGCTGCCGAGGAACGTCGCGTTCGAGGCGACCGTGATCCGGCCGGTCAGCTCCAGCTCGCCGCTCTGCAGCTCGGTGTCGGCGGGCAGCTCGATGCCGGGCTGCTCGGCGCCGGGCAGCTCGTGCTCGGCGGCCGGCTCGGACGCGTCGGTCATGTGAGCGGGCAGTCGTGCCCGTCGGGGTCCATCGGCTCGCCGCAGCGCGGGCAGAGCGGACGGCCGGCGCCGACGATCTCGAGCGTGCGCTTGGCGAAGGCGCGGGCGGTGCCGACCGGGATGCGCACCTGCAGCATCTCGTCGGGCAGCGTGGGGGAGTCGTCGATGCTGAGGTCGTCCTCGTCGTCGCCCTCGACCACCGGGTACGCCTCGATGACGACCTGCGCCGTCGACGGATCCCAGCCGAGGCTGAGGCTGCCGACGCGGAACTCGGCCGCGACCGGCTGGTCGAGCGGCTCGTTGTCGACGAGCTCGGGCGGAGTGCCGGGCGGCACGCTCGCCGGGTTGCCCTCCGCGGACATCAGCTGGTCGAGGATCTCGTCGATCTTCTCCGCGAGCAGCGCCGACTGCTGCTTCTCCAGCCCGACGCTGACGACGCGCGGCCCGGTCCGGGCCTGCAGGTAGAAGGAGCGGGAGCCGGGGGAGCCGATCGTCCCCACGACGACGCGGTCCGGCCAGTCGAATCCGTGCACGATGGGCATGCCCCCAGTCTACGAGCGCCCGCCTGACCCACCCCTGCACGCCGCCGCAGCCGCCCTTGCGGGCGCCGCCCCTTCTCACTGATCGCGCAGCGAAGCCGTTTCGCGTCTCGGTGGTGAGGGAGAGGACGCGAGGCGCCCCTTCCATGCTGGTCGAGTAGCCCCGCAGGGGCGTATCGAGACCCACCACCGTCAGCAGGGCGGTTCTGCAGACTCGCGTTCCGACAGTGCTGGATCTCGATACGCCGCGCCGCGCCTACGCGGGCACCTGCATGCTGATCGAGTAGCCCGCGCAGCGGGCGTATCGAGATCCACCCCGCACAACATCAGCTGAGAGCGGTGTCCCTCCCCCCACAGCCGAGGCCCGCCCCTCTCAGCTGATGTTCTGCGCCGCTACTCGTGCCCCGCCCCGCCCCCGACCGGCGCCTCGGCCTCGGCCGGCGCCGGCGCCCGCAGCCAGCCCAGGTCGCCGGCCTCCGTGTTCATCGCGATCACGTCCGGCCGCCCCGCGCCGTAGCGGATGATCGACACCGACGCCGGCCCGACCGACAACCGCTGGAAGAGATCGAGGTGCATGCCGAGCGCGTCGGCCAGCACCGCCTTGATGATGTCGCCGTGGCTGACCGCCGCCCACACCGCGTTCGCCCCGTGCTCCGCCGTGACCGCCGCGTCGTGCCGTCGGATCGCCGCGACCGCCCGAGCCTGCATCCCCGCGAGCCCCTCACCCCCCGGGAACACCGCCGCCGACGGCTGGTTCTGCACGACCGCCCACATCGGCTCCTTGGCGAGGTCCCGGAGCGAGCGCCCCTGCCAGTCGCCGTAGTCGCACTCGGTGATCCCCTTCTCGATCGGCGTCGCCGGCGAGCCGTCCTGGCGCTCGAGCAGGTACCGCGCCGTCTGCCGGCAGCGCTCGAGCGGACTCGACACGACCGCGGCGAGCGGGACCGCGGCCAGCCGCTCCCCGGTGCGCGCGGCCTGCGTGCGCCCGACGTCGTCGAGCCGGACACCGGCAGTGCGTCCGGCGAGGATCCCGGCGGTGTTGGCCGTGGTGCGCCCGTGACGGACGAGAAGGAGCGTGGGCATGCGGCTCAGCCTAGACACGCCCCCTCCGCCCCTCCTCCGGAGCCCGTCCCACCTCCGGCTCGCTGTCCCACCTCCGGCTCGCCATTCCACCTCCGGCTCGCCGACTCCGCCGATTCCCGCGAGCCGAGCGCGTTCCGACGAGCCGAAGGCCCCCGCGAACCACCTCCGGCTCGTGATCCGTCTCCGGCTCGCAGATTCGGCTCATCCCCGCGAGCCGGAGTCGAATCGACGAGCCGGAGGTGCCGAGCCCTGACCTACGGCTCGCGGTTCCACCCCCGGCTCGCGGAACCCGCCGGTTCGAGCGAGCCGAGCGCGGTTCGACGAGCCCGACCCACCCGGAGTCACCTCCGGCTCGCGATCACCGCTTCGGCTCGCCGAATCCGCCGATTCCAGCGAGCCCGGCGGGTACCTACGAGCCGAAGGTCCTCCGCCCGGCTGCCGGCCACTCCTCCCCGCGATTGATGCCGCGCAACCGGACCCTCGCTACCGTTGAGGAGCGGCCGCCCACCGCGGCCCCGTGAACACAGGCACCGAAGGGACTCCCATGGACGGGACGAACGGCACGACGCCCATTGGCACCCCGCAGCACGCGACCGGCACCCCGCAGCACGCGACCGACTCCCCGCAGGACGGCGTCGATCGGCACGACGCGACCGCGGCCGTCGCGAGCCCGAGCACCGCGACCCCGAGCACCGCGACCCCCGCCCCCGCCTGGGCGGCCCCGGACGCCACCGGCCGCCAGGACGAGATCGCCCTCCGCATCCGCGGCCTCCGCAAGCGCTTCGGCGACAAGGAGGCCGTCGCCGGCATCGACCTCGACGTGCCGGCCGGCTCCTTCTTCGGCCTCGTCGGCCCCAACGGCGCAGGCAAGACGACCACCCTCTCGATGGCGACCGCCCTGCTCCGCCCCGACGCGGGCACCGTCACCATCCACGACGTCGACGTCTGGCAGGACACCCTCGAGGCCAAGCGGCTGATCGGCGTGCTCGCCGACGGCGTCAAGCTCTTCGACCGCCTCACCGGCCTGCAGCTGATCACCTACTACGGCCTGCTCTGTGGCATCGACCGCCCGACCGTCCTCGAGCGCGCCGGCGACCTGCTCGCCCTGCTCGGCCTCGACCCCGCCGACCGCACCCTCGTCGTCGACTACTCCGCCGGCATGACCAAGAAGATCGCGCTCGCCTGCGCCCTCGTCCGCGCCCCGCGGCTGCTGGTGCTCGACGAGCCCTTCGAGTCCGTCGACCCGGTCTCCGCCGCGAACATCCGCGACATCCTCACCGGCTACGTCGCCTCCGGCGGCACCGTCATCGTCTCCAGCCACTCGATGGACCTCGTCGAGCGGATGTGCGACCGTGTCGCCGTCATCGCCGACGGCCGCGTCCTCGCCGCCGGAACGCTCGAGGAGGTCCGCGCCGGCTCCAGCCTCGAGGAGCGGTTCGTCGACCTCGTGGGCGGCCGCACCCACCAGGAGGGCCCGGCATGGTTGCGCATCTCCTGAGGCTGCGCCTGCTGCTGCTGCGCAATACGCTCACCCGCAACGTCTGGCAGCTGATCGGTGTGATCTTCGGCGGGCTCTACGCGGTCGGCGTGCTCGGCCTCGTGGTCGTCGGGCTGATCGCGCTCGGCGCCTCCGACCCGGCGTTCGCGAACGTCGCCCTGATCCTCGGCGGCTCCGCGCTGCTGCTGGGCTGGGTCCTCGGTCCGATCTTCGTCTCCGGCTCGGACCAGAGCCTGGACCTGCCGACCCTGGCGACCTTCCCGATCCCGCTGCGCACCCTGATGCTCGGCCTCGCCGCCGCGGGCCTCGCGGGCTTCCCCGGGATCGTCACCTCGCTGGGCGCGCTCGCCTCCGCGGCGGCCTGGTGGAGCAACCCCGTCGGCATCCTCCCCGGCCTCGTCTCGGTGGTCGTCGGCGTCGCCACCTGCGTGGTCGCCTCGCGCCTCATCGGCGCGCTGACCACCGGCCTCGGCTCGAGCCGCCGCTACCGCGAGGTGATCGGCGGCGTCATCCTGGTCGTCGTGATCCTGCTCGGACCGCTGTTCATCGGACTGACGAACGTGATCAGCGACGGCCTCGACACGCTCCCCGTCGTCGCCTCGGCCCTCGGCTGGTCGCCGCTCGGCGCGATCTGGGGCGTCCCCGGCGCGATCGTCGCGGGGGAGTGGGCGGTCGCCCTCGGCCGCTTCGCGATCGGCGTCGCCACCCTCGCCGTCGTGATCTGGCTCTGGGCCCGCGCGCTGCGGCACGCGCTGGCCGAGCCGGCCGCGTCCTCCTCGCAGGCTGCCTCGGGCGCGCAGGGCATCGGTCTCCTCGGCCGCTTCCCCGGCACCCCGACCGGCGCGATCGCCGCGCGGGCCCTCGGCTACTGGTGGCGCGACCCGCGCTACAGCCGCGGCCTGCTGGTGATCCCCGCGGTCGTCGTGCTGGCCGTCTTCTACAGCGCGCTGCAGGGCGGCGGCTCGATGCTGGTCGTCCTCTCCTCCCTCTTCATCGCGCTGATCTTCGGCGTGACCCTCTGCGCCGACGTCTCCTACGACGGCACCGCCTGGGCCGCGCACGTCAGCTCCGGAGTCGCCGGCTCGGCCGACCGCGCCGGCCGCGTCATCGCCGCCGGCCTCATCGGCGTGCCGGCCGTGCTGATCGTCACCGTCGGCACCTGCCTCTACGCCGGGCGGGCGGAGTCGATCCCCGCGGTCCTCGGGATGTCGCTCGCGCTGGTGCTCAGCGGCTTCGGCGTCTCGAGCGTCGCGTCCGCGCTGGTCGTCTACCCCGTGCCGGCCCCCGGCGACAGCCCGCTGAAGACGCCGCCCGGCTCCGGGATGATCTCGAGCGTCGTGATGCTCGGCAGCATGGGTGCGACCGCCCTGCTCTCGCTGCCCTCGCTGATCCTCGGCACGATCTCGCTGGTCGGCGGCAGCCTCGGCTTCGGTCTCGGCGCGCTCGCCGCCGCCGTGGTCCTCGGCGCCGTGCTCGCCCTGGTCGGCGTCCGCGTCGGCGGCCGCATCCTCGACCGTCGCGCCCCGGAACTGCTGTCCGCCCTGGTGACCATCGGCTGACCAGCGCCCCGTCGCCGCCCCCGCCCCGTCGCCGCCCACCCCCCTCGCCACTCTCCAAAAGTTGCGGTAGTCGCGCCCGACTACCGCGACTTCTGGAGAGTCGCGCGGCCCTCCGCGCTCCGGACCGGGCGGGGACGCGTCGACTACGCGAAAGTTGCGGTAGCCGCCGTCGACTACCGCAACTTCTGGAGGTTCGCGCGGCCCCGCGGGCATGGACCACCCCTCTCACCTCTCCCGCCCTCCCGAAGTTGTCGTACTCGCGCGCCCTGTACGACGACTTCCGAGCACCCGCCGACCTTCCGTGGCCCGCGCGCCGTGTATTCGGTCGAGTACGCGAAAGTTGCGGTACTCGGCGTCGACTACCGCAACTTCCGGAGTGTCGCGCGTCCGCGGGCACGGACAGAGGGCCGCGGCCCTCCCGCCCTCCAGAAGTTGTCGTACTCGCGCGCCCAGTACGACGACTTCTGCGCACTCGCCGACCTCCCGAGGCCCGCGCGCTGCGAGTCGGTCGAGTACGCAAAAGTTGCGGTACTCGCCGTCGACTACCGCAACTTGTGGAGGGGCGCGAAGCCGGGCGGGCGCCCGGGACCATGGAGACGCGTCGAGTACGCAGTAGTTGCGGTAGTCGGCGTCCACCACCGCAACTTCTGGAGGGTCGCGCGGACGCGCGGGCGCGGACCGGGCGGGCGGCCGAGAGCGGCCCGGCCGGCGCGGCAGGATGGGGGCATGCGCAGCCTCGAAGTCCTCCTCGACCCGGAGTCGGAGGCCCGGATCCGCGGCCAGTGGGAGGCGCTCGAGGCGGCCGGCATCCCGAGCCTCGCGCTGCACAGGTCCGCCAGCAACCGCCCGCACCTCACCCTCCTCGCCGGCCCCGAGCTGGCACCGCCGCCGCCCGGCGCGCTCGGCGAGCTCCCGGCGACCGTCGAGCTCGGCGCCGTGCTGCTGTTCCCGCACGCCGGTCGGTTCGTGCTCGCCTGGGGAGCCGTCCGCTCGCCCGCCTTCGACGCCCTGCACGCCCGCGCGACCGAGCTGATGCCCGGCGCCGTGCCCACCTCGCTGCCCGAGTCCTGGACCCCGCACATCAGCGTCTCCCGCCGCCTCCGCGCCGAGCAGCTCGGCCAGGCCGTCCCCCTCCTCGGCGAGCCCTTCCCCGTCGGCCTCGCGAGCATCCGCTTCTGGGACGGCGACACCAAGACCATCACCGACCTCTGACCCCGCCGGTCTCCCGCCGACCCCTCGCCCCGCCCGCCCGCTTCCCGTCGACCTCCGGCTCGTGATTCCACCTCCGGCTCGTGGAATCGATCGGTTCCTGCGTGCCGAAGGTGCTTCCGCGTGCCGAAGCCGCGTACCGCCCATCTCCGGCTCGTGATTCGACCTCCGGCTCGCGGGATCGACCGGTTCCTGCGTGCCGAAGGTGCTTCCGCGTGCCGAAGCCGCGTACCGCCCATCTCCGGCTCGTGATTCGACCTCCGGCTCGCGGGATCGACCGGTTCCTGCGTGCCGAAGGTGCTTCCGCGTGCCGAAGCCGCGTACCGCCCATCTCCGGCTCGTGATTCCACCTCCGGCTCGCGGAATCGACCGATTCCCGCGTGCCCGAGGCCGTTCCGCGAGCCGAAGGCACCCCGGCGCCCGCCATTCCGCCCGCCCGCCCCTCCTCCCCAGCCCCGCACCTGCGGCGACCCTCCCCAGAACGCCGCTCGCCCGGGGCCGCGTCGGAGGCGGCGGGTAGAGTTCCACGGGTGACTGAGCCGACCGCGACCGCCCTCTCGACCGCCGAGCGCCCCACCGCGGACGCCCTGGAAGGCTCCTCCGCCGCGGCCCAGGAGATCCTCGAGCGGGTCTTCGGCTACGGCTCGTTCCGCGGCGAGCAGCAGGCCATCGTCGAGCAGGTCATCGGCGGCGGCGACGCGGTCGTCCTGATGCCCACCGGCGGCGGCAAGTCGCTCTGCTACCAGATCCCCTCGATCGTCCGGCCGGGCACCGGCGTCGTCGTCTCGCCGCTGATCGCCCTGATGCAGGATCAGGTCGACGCCCTGCGCGCGAACGGCGTGCGCGCCGAGTTCCTCAACTCCACCCAGGACATGGGCGAGCGCCAGCGCGTCGAGCGCGCCTACCTCGACGGCGAGCTCGACCTCCTCTACGTCGCCCCCGA
This sequence comes from Rathayibacter sp. PhB179, assembly GCF_004345345.1. Taxonomy (NCBI): domain Bacteria; kingdom Bacillati; phylum Actinomycetota; class Actinomycetes; order Micrococcales; family Microbacteriaceae; genus Rathayibacter; species Rathayibacter sp. PhB179. Next base: position 425,061 of record NZ_SLVD01000004.1, read on the forward strand.
GCGCCTCGGCAACGAGGGCACCAAGCAGTTCCTCGCCCGCGGCCGCATCGCCCTGTTCGCGATCGACGAGGCGCACTGCGTGAGCCAGTGGGGCCACGACTTCCGCCCCGACTACCTCGCCCTCGGCGAGCTGGCCGAGCGCTGGCCCGACGTCCCGCGCATCGCCCTCACCGCGACCGCCACCGAGGCGACCCACCGCGAGATCACCACCCGCCTGCACCTCGGCGCGGCCCGCCACTTCATCTCCAGCTTCGACCGTCCCAACATCCAGTATCGGATCGTCAACAAGGTCGAGCCGCGCAAGCAGCTGATCGACTTCCTCAAGCGCGAGCACGCCGACGACGCGGGCATCGTCTACGCGCTCTCCCGCAAGAGCGTGGAGGCGACGGCCGAGGCCCTGCGCGCGGCCGGCTTCGACGCGGTCGCGTACCACGCGGGTCTCGACGCCCGGGTCCGGGCCGCCGCGCAGTCGCGCTTCCTCCGCGAGGAGGGCGTCATCGTCTGCGCCACCATCGCCTTCGGCATGGGCATCGACAAGCCGGACGTCCGCTTCGTGGCGCACATCGACCTGCCGAAGTCGGTCGAGGGCTACTACCAGGAGACGGGTCGCGCCGGCCGCGACGGCCTGCCCTCCACCGCCTGGCTCGCCTACGGCCTGCAGGACGTCGTCCAGCAGCGCCGGATGATCGACGAGTCCCCGGGCGACCTCGCGCACCGGCGGCGGATGTCCGCGCACCTCGACGCGATGCTCGCCCTCTCCGAGACGGTGCAGTGCCGCCGGATGAACCTCCTCGCCTACTTCGGCCAGGAGAGCACCCCCTGCGGCAACTGCGACACCTGCCTCGAGCCGCCGGCCTCGTGGGACGGCACGGTCGCCGCGCAGAAGTTCCTCTCGACGGTGGTGCGGCTCAAGCGCGAGCGCAACCAGCAGTTCGGCGCCGGCCACATCATCGACATCCTGCGCGGCAAGACCACCCCGCGCACGACCCAGCACAAGCACGACTCGATCGCGACCTGGGGGATCGGCGCCGACCTCAGCGACACCCAGTGGCGCGGAGTCGCCCGGCAGCTCCTCGCGCAGAGCCTGCTCGGCGTGAACGACGACGGCTTCGGCACGCTCGTGCTGACCCCCGAGTCGTCGTCCGTGCTGAGCGGCGAGCGCAAGGTCGAGCTGCGGCAGGAGCCCGAGCGCCCCGCGCGCTCGAGCGGCTCGTCGCGCTCCGGCCGCTCCACCGTGTCCGACCTCTCCGCCGAGGCGCAGCCCCTGTTCGAGCGGCTCCGGGAGTGGCGCGTCGCCCAGGCCCGCGCGCAGTCGGTCCCGGCCTACGTCGTCTTCAACGACGCGACCCTCCGCGAGATCGCCACGGTCGAGCCGACCACCATCGACGCCCTCAGCGTCATCGGCGGCGTCGGCCAGAAGAAGCTGATCACCTACGGCGCGGCGGTGCTCGCCGTCGTCGCGGGCGAGACTCCCGCGATCGCCGAGCCCGACGAGAACCAGGAGGCGGCCCCCGCGAGGCGTCAGCCCGCGGCGCGGTCGACGGCCGGCCGGTCGTCCGGCGCCCGCCCGTCCTTCGGCGGCGAGCGGTCCGGCCCGCCCGTGTCCTCGGCCCCGCCGGAGGACGACTGGGTCCCGCCGGAGGAGCCCGACGAGGACCCCGGCTGGGACACCTATTGAGCCCGCGCCGGAGCTGAGCTCGAGGCGACGCTGATCTCGTGAACGGGCTGACCTCGCGTCGCCGACCCCGCGTCGTCGCCGACTCCGCGAGGCCTCCCCGCGTCGACGCTTGGTCGGCTGTCGGGCCGAGCTGCGCCGCTCAGGTCCCCGAGCCGACCGTCGCCATCCAGCCGCCGATCACGGTGCAGCCGAACGACAGCGCGAGCCCCGCGATGGGCACCCAGAACGCGATCCGCCGCCGCACCAGCAGCACGATGGAGACTGCGACAGCCGCGAGGAACGGCACCCACACCCCGCCGGCCGCGACGAGCACGCCCCAGCCGATCAGGTCGGTGTCGCAGTCGTTCGAGCCCCCGCAGGCGTCGCTCGCCATCGCGAAGAACAGTCCGAAGTAGGACAGCAGAAGCGTCGCCCCGAGCGCGCACAGGATCAGCACCATCGTCAGCACGAGGTCCCAGACCCGCACCGGGCGCCGCTGCCGGGCCGCAGTCCACGGTGTGCCGGGCCCCGAGGGCCGCGCCGACTCCAGTGCCTGCACCGCCTCCATCGAGGTGGGCGGCCGCCAGTCCGGCCGGCTCTCGCGACGGGGCGGCGGGGGCGGAGGCAGCTGCGGCTCGCTCATGCCCCGAGCCTAGCCACGCCCCACCCGCCACCCCAGGGCTCCGACATGCTGGTCGAGTAGCCGCCGCAGGCGGCGTATCGAGACCCACCCTCCTCAGCAGGCCGGGTCTGCAAGCCAGCCGTTCGACGATGGTGGATCTCGATACGCCCGCTCCGCGGGCTACTCGATCAGCACGTCTCGGCGCATGTGTCCGCTTCCATGCTGGTCGAGCAGCCCCGCAGGGCGTATCGAGACCCGCCCTCCCAGGCACGACGCGTCCGCAGACCCGAGCCTCACCACCGGCGGATCCGCCTCCCGCTCCGCTGGCCGGTTCCGACAACCCGCCCCCGCCCGCTCCCGCCGCCCTTTGTGGCCGCGCGACGGAACGTTTCCGCGATCCGCCGACCCGACCTAGCGTGCAGGAGCACCGCCTCCCGACGCACTGCAGCGACGGGATCGACCGCTCGATCCTCCGCTCCGGCCGATCGCGAGCGGTCCGAGCCGAAGACGGTCGAAGGGATCCTCCTCATGAGCACCACAGCGCCCCGCCCCCACTCCGCCGCCGACGCCGCCGACCGCGCCGGATCGCGCCCCCGGGTCCGCCGCTCCCGCTCCGGCCCGATCACCCCGCCGCCGCCCGTCGACGTGCTCGGCAGCGAGGTCGACGCCCGGCTCGACGAGGACGGCGCCCCCGGCGTCGACGTCGCGGCCCTCGGCGAGCTGCTGCTCGGCGAGTGGCGCGAGCAGCGCCTCGCCACCCGCGCCCTCACCTCCCGCCCCGAGCTGCACCGGACCGACGGCCTCCCGATGGCCGAGCACCGCGCCCGGGTCACGCAGCAGATGAGCATCCTCGCGGCGGAGGGCGGCGTGCACCGCGCCTTCCCGGTCGCGCTCGGCGGCGACGCCGATCACGGCGGCAACATCGCCGGCTTCGAGGAGCTGGTCACCGCCGACCCGTCGCTGCAGATCAAGTCGGGCGTGCAGTGGGGGCTCTTCGGCGCCGCCGTCCTGCACCTCGGCACGCAGCCGCACCACGAGAAGTGGCTGCCGGGCATCATGAGCCTCGAGATCCCCGGCGCCTTCGCGATGACCGAGACCGGGCACGGCTCCGACGTCGCCTCGATCGCGACCTCGGCGACCTTCGACGAGGAGGCCGGCGACTTCGTCCTGACCACCCCGTTCCGCGCCGCATGGAAGGACTACCTCGGAAACGCCGCCGTCGACGGCCGGGCCGCCGTCGTCTTCGCGCAGCTCGTCACCCGCGGCGTGAACCACGGTGTGCACGCGTTCTACGTGCCGATCCGCGACGAGGAGGGCGCGTTCCTCCCCGGCGTCGGCGGCGAGGACGACGGCCTCAAGGGCGGGCTGAACGGCATCGACAACGGCCGCCTGCACTTCGACCACGTCCGCGTGCCGCGCGAGAACCTGCTCAACCGCTACGGCGACGTCGCGGCGGACGGCAGCTACTCCTCGCCGATCGCGAGCCCGGGCCGCCGCTTCTTCACCATGCTCGGCACGCTCGTGCAGGGCCGCGTCTCGCTCGACGGCGCCTCGGTCGCCGCGTCGAAGATCGCGCTGACGATCGCGATCACCTACGGCGACCAGCGCCGGCAGTTCACCGGCGGCGGCGACCGCGAGGAGGTGCTGCTCGACTACCAGCGGCACCAGCGCCGACTGCTGCCGCGCCTGGCGACGACCTACGCGGCGGGCTTCGCGCACGACAGGCTGCTGCGCGCCTTCGACGACGTCTTCTCCGGCAGGAACGACACCGACGAGTCGCGCCAGGATCTCGAGACGCTCGCCGCGGGTCTCAAGGCGCTGTCCACCTGGCACGCCCTCGACACCCTGCAGGAGGCGCGCGAGGCCTGCGGCGGCGCCGGCTTCCTCGCCGAGAACCGGCTCACTCAGCTCCGCGCCGACCTCGACGTCTACGCGACGTTCGAGGGCGACAACACCGTGCTGCTGCAGCTCGTCGCCAAGCGATTGCTGACCGACGTCGGCCGCCGCTTCAAGAACGCGCAGCCGGGGGAGCTGGCCCGCTACGCGGTCGGCCAGGTCGCCGGAGCGACGGTCAACAACTCCGGACTGCGGCGGCTCGCGCAGGTCGTCGCCGACCGCGGCTCGACCGCCCGCTCCGTCGGCCAGCTCCGCGACGAGCAGCGCGAGCTGCTCACGGACCGCGTCGAGAGCATGGTCTCAGGAGTCGCGTCCCACCTGCGCTCGGCGTCGAAGCTGCCCGCCGACGAGGCCGCCCGCCTCTTCAACGCGCACCAGAGCGAGCTGATCGAGGCGGCGCGTGCGCATGCCGAGCTTCTGCAGTGGGAGGCGTTCACCGAGGCGCTCGCCACGATCGAGGACGACGGGACGCGCACGGTGCTGACCTGGCTCCGCGACCTCTTCGGCCTCGAGCTGATCGAGAAGCACCTCGCCTGGTACCTGCTGCACGGCCGGCTCTCGTCGCAGCGGGCGCTCGCGGTGACCTCCTACATCGACCGCCTGCTCGCGCGCCTCCGCCCGCACGCCGGCGATCTGGTCGCCGCGTTCGGCTACCGCCCCGAGCACATCCGCGCGTCGATCGCGAGCGGCGCCGAGGCGACCCGCCAGGAGGAGGCGCACGCCTGGTACGAGGCCGCCCGCGCGGACGGCACCCTCCCCACCCCCGAGAAGTCGCCCAAGCGCTGACCCCCTCCGCGAGATGCCACTTGTGCACGCGACACGCCGTGAGAAGCGTGCACAAGTGGCATCTCGCGGCCTGCGTCAGCGCTCCAGGAAGGCCAGGGCGGCGTCGCGCTCGGCGCGGAGCTCGAGGACGGACTCGTCGATCTTGGCGCGCGAGTGGGCGTCGATCTCCAGGCCCGGGATGATGCGCCACTCGCCATCGACCGAGCGGACGGGGAACGAGGAGATCAGGCCCTCCTCCACACCGTAGGAGCCGTCCGACTCGACCGCCGCGGAGGTCCACTCGGTGCCGGTGACCCAGTCGTGCACGTGGTCGATCGCGGCAGACGCGGCCGAGGCGGCGGAAGAGGCTCCGCGCACCTCGATGATCTCGGCGCCGCGCTTGGCGACCCGCGGCTCGAACTCCTCGTGCAGCCAGGCGGCGTCGACGAGGTCGGTGACGGGCCGGCCGTCGACGACCGCGTGGCTGACGTCCGGGTACTGCGAGGCGGAGTGGTTGCCCCAGATCGTGACGCCGGAGACGGCGTCGACCGGAGCGTCGAGCTTCGCGGCGAGCTGCGCGACGGCGCGGTTGTGGTCGAGGCGGGTCATCGCGGTGAAGCGCCCGGCCGGGATGTCCGGGGCGCTCGCGCGGGCGATCCAGGCGTTGGTGTTGGCCGGGTTGCCGACCACGAGCACGCGGATGTCGTCGGCGGCGTGCTCGTTCAGCGCGGCGCCCTGCGGACCGAAGATGCCGGCGTTCGCCGCGAGGAGGTCGGCGCGCTCCATGCCTGCCGAGCGCGGGCGGGCGCCGACGAGCAGGGCGACGCTCGCGCCGTCGAACGCGGCGGCCGGGTCGTCGGTGACCTCGATGCCGCGCAGCAGCCCGAACGCGCCGTCCTGCAGCTCGAGCGCGGTGCCGGCCGCGGAGCGCAGGCCGGCGGGGATCTCGAGGAGGCTCAGCCGGACCGGGACGTCGGGCCCGAGGAGCTGCCCGGAGGCGATGCGGAACAGGAGCGCGTAGCCGATCGCGCCTCCCGCTCCCGTGACGGCGACGGTGACGGGGGTGCGCTGCATGCTCATGCGGCCGACGCTAGTCCGGCCGCCTGCGCGCCGCATCGGAAGCGGGGTCCCGAGACGCGCTGCGCGTTGCTCGACCCGCGCAAGGAGCGGCTGTCGCCGCGCTCTCCTCTCGTGCCCGCGCATGCTGTCGCTCTCCCTCGCCGCCGCGCTCCCGTGCATGCTGGTCGAGTAGCCGCGGCATGCGGTGTATCGAGACCCCACCCCTTCGATCCTTGACCGTTAGACCTCTAACCATTAGAGTTCTGAGCATGCAGGAACCCCGCGACCGCCCCACCTCCGGACTCGAGCTCGTCCGCTGGCTGGCGTGGGCGCAGCGCAAGGCCGGCGAGGACTGGATCCGCGCCCGCGAGCTCAGCCACGAGCAGGCCTTCGTCCTCGGCTACCTCGCGCAGACGCCCGGCGTCATCCAGCGCGAGATCGCCGAGGTCAGCCGGACGAGTCCCGCGAGCGTCACGAGCCTCCTGCAGGGGCTCGAGCGACGCGGCCTTGTCGAGCGGCGCACCGAGGGTGGCGACGACCGCCGCAAGCGCGTCTACGCGACTCCCGCGGGCGCCGAGCTCATCGCCGGGTTCGAGGAGGCCATGCTCGCCGCCGACGAGACCCTCCTCGCACCCCTCGACCCCGGGGAGCGCGCCACCCTGCAGGCGCTCCTGACCAAGATCACCGCGGTCCTCCCGCCCCCCACCCGCTAGGCGATCGGGCGCTCCGCCCCCGCCTCCCGTTCCGCCCTTCCTCGCGCGCCGCTCCCTCGCGCGCCTCCTCACCGCGCCCTCCGCGGTGCCCCGACCGCGCCCTCCTCGGCGCGCCCTCCCTCCTCGCGCCGTGCCGGCGACCCTCGGCGCGCGCTCGACCCTGCCCGGAAGAAGCCCACCCGTGTCCAGCACCGACACCCCCAGCACCGACGACCCCCGAACCCACACATCCGCCACCCCCGCCCCGCGCCCCGCCGCCCCCGGCTCCGACCGCTGGTACCTCTCCTCCGCCCCGATCGTCCGCGCGCTCGTGCACCTCTGCGTGCCGATGGCCGCCGCGATGATCGTCTCCGCCGTCTACAGCGTCATCAACGCCGGCGTCGTCGGCTCGCTGCACGATGCGACCCTGCTCGCCGCGATCACCCTCGGCTCCCCGCTGCTCGGGCTGGTGATGGCCGTCGGCGGAGTCTTCGGGGTCGGCGGCAGCGCGCTCATCTCGCGCCTGCTCGGCGCCTCCGAGCGCGACCCCGCGCAGGCCGGCGAGATCAAGCACGTCGCCTCCTTCGCGCTCTGGGGCTCGATCCTGACCGGCGCGGTCCTCGGCGGCCTCGGCCTGCTCCTGCTCGGCCCGCTGGTCGCGCTCCTCGGCGCCGACCCGACCACGGCGGCCGCGACCGGCGCCTTCACCGCGGTCACCCTCGCCTTCGTGCCCGTGCTCGCCGCCTCGTTCTGCCTCGAGCAGCTGGTGCGGGCGGAGGGCGCGGCCCGCCAGGTCATGATCGGCCTGCTCCTCTCGACCGTCGCGAACCTCGTCCTCGACGTCCTCTTCATCCTGGTGCTGCACCTCGGCGTCGCCGGGGCGGCGCTCGCCGTGGGCCTCGCCAACCTGCTCGTCGTCGGCTACTTCGCCCTCTGGCTCCAGCGCCGGAGCGAGCACATCGACCTCTCGCCGCGCTGGTTCACCCTGCGCGCGAGCGTGCTGAAGCCCGTCTTCGGCGTCGGCGCCGGCGAGCTGCTGCAGTCGGGCTTCCTGATCGTGACCGCGCTCGTGCTCAACAACCTCGCCGCGGCCTACGGCGACGGACCGCTCGCGGCCATGGGCGTCGCGGTCCGCATCGCCCAGGTCCCCGAGTTCCTGGTGATGGGCATCACCCTCGGCGTGCTGCCGCTGCTCGCCTACTCCTACGGCAAGGGCGACCGCGAGCGCCTGCGCGCGGCGGTCCGCGGGGCCGCCGTCGCGGTCGGGACGATCACCGTGCTCGCGGCCGCCGCCCTCTGGCTGCTGCACGAGCCGGTGCTCGCGGTCTTCGCCGACGACCCCGCCGTGCTGACCCTCGGCGCCGTGGTGCTCGCGGCGCAGCTCGTGGCGATGATCGCGAACGGCTTCGCGGGGCTGCTCACCTCGCTGTTCCAGGCCACCGGCCGCGCGCTCGCCGCGACGACCATGTCGCTCACCCAGGGCGTGCTCTTCGTCCCGGTCGTGCTGCTCGGGAACCTCTGGTTCGGTCTCGGCGGCATCATCTGGGCGCTGACCGCCACCGAGGTGCTCGTCCTCGTCGCCGGAGCCGTGCTCTGGCTCGCCTCCCGGCGTGCGATCGATCGCGGCCTGGCCGAGGGCGACGCCGAGCGCGCCGAGGCGGTCCTCGAGCAGGCCTGACGGCGCCCCGGATGCGCAACCCCCGGGCGCATCCGGGGCCGGGCCGCGTGAAATCGCCTCCCCCGACCCTGATCGTCAGTAGTGTGCGGCCCATGCGCACTCTGTACCCCGAGATCGAGCCCTTCCACACCGGGATGCTCGACGTCGGCGACGGCCACGAGATCTACTGGGAGGCCTCGGGCAACCCCGAGGGCAAGCCCGTCGTCTTCCTGCACGGCGGACCGGGCGCCGGCGCCTCGGCCACCCACCGCCGCCTGTTCGACCCGGAGAAGTACCGGATCGTGCTCCTCGACCAGCGGATGTGCGGCCGCTCCACCCCGCACGCGAGCGAGCCGGACGCCGACCTCTCCACCAACACCACCTGGTACCTGGTCTCCGATCTCGAGAAGCTCCGCGAGCACCTCGACATCGAGCGCTGGCAGGTCTTCGGCGGCTCCTGGGGCTCCACGCTGGCCCTCGCCTACGCCGAGTCGCACCCCGAGCGCGTCACCGAGATCGTCCTCCGCGGGATCTTCACCCTCCGCCGGGCCGAGCTCGAGTGGTTCTACGAGGGCGGCGCCGCCGCGGTCTACCCGGACCTCTGGGAGGGCTACACCTCGGTGATCCCGGCGGGCACGAGCGGCAGTCTGATCGAGGCCTACTACCGGCTGCTGCACGACGCCGACCCGGCCGTGCACGGCCCCGCCGGCGTCGCCTGGACCACCTGGGAGTCCTCGACCATCACGCTCCTGCAGAAGCCGGAGATGATCGAGGCCTGGTCCGACCCCGCCTTCGCCCTGGCCTTCGCGCGGATCGAGAACCACTACTTCGTGCACAAGGGCTGGCTGGAGGAGGGGCAGCTGATCCGCGACGTCGGCGTGCTCCGCGGCATCCCGGCCGTCATCGTCCAGGGCCGTTACGACATGTGCACGCCCGCGTTCACCGCGTGGGACCTGCACCGGGCCTGGCCCGAGGCGGACTTCCACCTGATCCCGGACGCCGGCCACGCGTTCGACGAGCCGGGCATCCTCGACGCCCTGATCGAGGCGACCGACCGCTTCGCCTCCTGAGGCGATCAGCGGCTCCGTCCCGCCCGGCCGGCGGGGCGGACTAGCCTGGGCGGATGCGCGCGGACGACGACAAGGGGATGGACGGCTGGCCCACCGGCCGCCTCCTCGCCACGGCGTCCCGGATGGTCGAGCACGCCTGGCACGGCGCGCTCGCCGAGATCGGCCTCACCCACGCGGGCCTGGTCGTGCTGCACCTGCTGCAGGCCGGGCCGGCCGCGCAGAAGGAGCTGGCCGCCTCCGCCCACGTCGAGGTGCAGACCATGTCGCGCACGATCGAGCGCCTCGAGCGCGAGGGGCACGTCTCCCGCGTGAGCGACTCCGCCGACCGCCGCCGGCAGCTGGTGTCGCTGACCGACAAGGGCCGCGAGGCCTGGCAGCGCGCGCACCGGCTCGAGGTCGACATGCTGCCCGGGACCCTCGACCACGGTCCGCTGCGCGAGGCGCTGCTCGACATCATCCGCGACGCCAGCGAGTCGCGCTGGGGCTGATCCGCCCGAGCCGCCCGGGCCGTCCGCAACCCCGGGCAGCGTGTCCTCGGTCGGCGCTAGTTTGACCGCATGACCTTCAACGACGACTCCCAGCTCAGCGGTGGCAAGGTCCGCCGGCGCGGCCGCACCACCGGCATCGCGGTCGGCGGAGGCGCCGTGGGCGTCGTCGTCCTCGCCCTGCTCTCGCAGCTGCTCGGGGTCGACCTGTCCGGGCTCGGCGGTCTCGTCGGCGGTGGCGGCGGATCCTCGCCGGAGCAGATCACCAGCACGGCCGTCGCCTGCGACAGCGGCGCCGATGCCAACGCCGAGGTCGACTGCCGGCTCGAGGGCGCGGCGGAGTCGCTCGACCGCTACTGGGCCGGCGCGGCGGGCTCCGTCGGGGCGACCTACACGACGACCGGCGGAGTGATCGTCTTCGAGGACCAGACCAGCACCGGCTGCGGCAACGCCACCGCCGCGGTGGGCCCGTTCTACTGCCCGCCGGATCGGACGATCTACCTCGACACCGACTTCTTCGACGAGCTGCGCACCCGCTTCGACACCTCGGGCGGCTCGCTCGCGCAGATGTACATCCTGGCCCACGAGTGGGGCCACCACATCCAGAGCCTGACCGGCGCGATGGAGTCGGCCGACCGCAGCGGCACCGGCCCCGACTCCGACTCCGTGCGCCTCGAGCTGCAGGCCGACTGCTACGCCGGAGCCTGGGTCGGCGACGCCTCCACCGTGCCCGACGAGACCGGCACCCCCTACCTCAAGCCCGTGACGCAGGAGCAGTACCGCGACGCCCTGAGTGCCGCCGCGGCCGTCGGTGACGACCGCATCCAGGAGCAGGCGACCGGCACCGTCGACCCCGAGGGCTGGACCCACGGCTCCGCCGAGCAGCGCCAGCGCTGGTTCCAGGCCGGCTTCGACGCCGACGCCACCGCCTGCGACACCTTCGCCGTCGCGGGCTCCGCCCTCTGACCCCGCCCCGGAGCGGCCCCGCGTTCATGCTGGTCGAGCAGCCCCGAAGGGGCGTATCGAGACCCACCGTCTCAGACACGGTGGATCTACTTGGAAAGGGATGGTGACCTTTCACGCGGTTCTGGGGGTGAGGGTGACGTCGTAGCCGAGGGTCGCGAGGGTTCGGAGGGCGTTGTC